>DGWC01000055.1 GCA_002395135.1 Prevotella sp. UBA4268
TGATGACGGGGAAAATGTTCTCTGTTGTAACCCCGATGTTACCTTTTTGCATATGTATATTGATGTTTTATTTTTTCATCTATTCATTATACAAAATCCATGCCAAAGGTAAAAACCCATATCAAATGTTTTCAAAAAGTTATTAATTTGTCTCATTTGCGTTTTTTTTGTAGAATTATCATGAGATAAAAAGAAAAATTCATTATCTTTGCATTGATATAAAAATGCGTTTGGCATCATCATGAAAGAGCAAAAAGAAAAGTCTGTTATTATTGCTGATTACTATCAGCAGCACTATGAGGAGATTCTTGGATTCGTCAGCAAGCATCTGCAATATGCGGATGACGCAGAAGATGTGGTTCAGAATGTCTTTCTGAGGCTTTTGCGTTCTGATAAGATGATCACTCCAATCACTTTGCCAAGCCTCGTATACACGATTGCGCGCAATTTAATCTATGATTATTGGCGTCATCGTCGCTCTGTGGAAGAATATGAGCACTTCCTTACCTGCTTCGGGAGGACCGACGACTTGGATGTGTCCTCTGTTTACAGTGCTGTGGAGATAACAGAAATACTTGAACGTGGCATCGCGCGTCTGAGTAATCCCCAGCGTGTTGTATTTAAAATGAATATGTTTGAAGGCATGCAAGTGTCGGAGATTTCCAAGTCATTGAATATCAATTACAAGAGTGTAGAGAACCGACTGGGTTCAGCACGCAAGGAAATCCGCCGATACATGGCACACATGCTTGCATCATAAACTATTTACTATTCGATAGGTTGGTTTTTTAAGGTTAAGCCCCTGTCACGTAGCGATACGAGACAGGGGCAATTTCATTTTTCTTTACTTCAGTTCTCTTTAACAGCCATGACACCGTCTTTCCGGTGTTCCGGATGGAGATAGATGGTGCGGATGAACGTATCTTTGCCCTGAATGATGGTTGTCTTCAGGAAATGAAGTTCTTTCAGGTCTTTGTATGCTCCGTATGTGGGGTTCGGCTTGAATAGTTTGTCGTTGTCGCGAGTATGTTTCCACATTCGCGTGAGTTGGGCATCGTCGATGCGATTGGTAGTTCCCATGTTGCCGAAGCCAACACGATAGTCGCTGTTGACTAAATTCTCGTCGAGAAACCTCTCAACAATGCGCTCCGCCTTACGTTGCTGGCTACAGGAAGCCAACAACGTAATAGCGAAAATCCACACAAGATATTTTTTTATCTGAGTCATGGTTGTGAGTCACTTATGGGTTCATGCCTTTGCGGGAATGTTCTTCAATATCTCCAGCAGATGATCCCATACCATCTGAACAGTGGGAATATGAAGACGTTCATCAGGAGAATGGACACCGCGCAGGGTGGGGCCGAATGACACCATGTCCATATTCGGGTACTTTTCTGAGAACAAACCGCACTCCAAACCAGCGTGAATGCCTAGCACCTTGGGTTCTTTGCCAAAGAGTTTCTTGTATGTCTCAACGACGAGGGCAGTCAGTTTGCTGTCTGGATTCATCTTCCATGCAGGATAGCCATCGCCTTGAACCACTTCAGCACCAGCCAATTGGAACACTGCCTTAATGGTTGCAGCCTGATTATCGAGCGCGCTCATTACATTACTTCGCTGAGAAGCCACAATCAAAACCTTGTCGGCCATCGTTTCTACGCTTGCCACATTGTTGGAAGTCTCTACCATCCATGCCAATGCTTCATCCTGACACATGGCAAATACACCATTGTCTACTGCCTGTAAGGCCTGAATAAGTCTGGTGCTTACTTCAAGAGGCAGCACTTTGTCTTCTTCTGCGCTCTCCATGTTGAACTGCATCGACTTTTCTGTTACATGATATTCCTCTTCCACTTCGGCGGTGAACACGTTCCAGAGTGCTCTCACGTCCTCTTTCTTATCGGTTGGAACTCCAAAAACGATGACTCCGTCGCGCGGAATGGCATTATGCAGTTTACCTCCATTGAAGCAAGCCAACCGCAGACCGTAAGCTTCTTGTACTTTATATAGGAACCGGGCCAGTATTTTGATAGCATTGGCGCGCTTTTTATTGATGTCGTCGCCCGAATGACCGCCTACCAGTCCTTTCAGTGAGGCTTTCAGGAAGAACAATCCGGCAGGAACGTTCTCCGGCTGATAGTGAAATGTTGCGGTAGTATTGCGTCCGCCTGCACATGAAACGAAGATCTGTCCCTCGTCTTCAGAGTCCAGATTAATCAACATGTTACCTGTCATGAAACCAGACTTCATACCTTCGGCACCAGTAAGTCCTGTTTCCTCGTCGCGAGTGAACACGCACTCAATGGGACCATGCTCAATGTCGTTAGAATCCAGTATGGCAAGTTCGATGGCGCAGCCGATTCCGTCGTCGGCACCTAATGTGGTGCCCTTGGCAGTGAGCCATTCTCCGTCTACATAAGTCTGGATGGCATCTTTGTCAAAGTCGAAATCGATGTCAACAAGTTTTTCGCAAACCATGTCCATGTGGCTTTGCAGGATCACCGTTTCACGTTTTTCGAATCCTGGGGTGGCACCTTTGCGGATAATGACGTTGCCCGTTTCGTCCACAACAGTTTCCAAACCATGGCTTTCGCCAAATTGTTTCAGATACTCAATCATCTTTTCCTCGCGCTTCGAAGGGCGTGGAATCTCGTTAATCTTTGCGAATTGTTCAAATACGCAAGCAGGTTTTAAGTCACTTTTATTCATTATTAATGGATTTTTTTGAGTGAATGTCATAATAAATCATTAACTTTGCAGCAAAATTACAAAAAAATGATAGAAACTCTCATCATAAGCGTGTTAATAATTGCTATCGCAGTCGTTTTATTACTGATAAAAGTGATTGTGCGAAGAAATGGGGAGTTTTCATCAATGCATATCCACGACAGCAAGCCAATGCGTGAGCGTGGAATCCATTGCGTGCTCGATCAGGACCGAGAAGCCCGCAGAAAGGGGAAGGCATCTTAGAAGGCCGAATCATAATAAATCAATAATAAACAAACAGAAAATGAAAAAAACATTAGTAATGGTTATGGCAGCATTTGCCCTGACCGCTTGTAACAACCAAGCACCGCAGATGGATGAGAAATCCCAAACTGCTGAAGAGAAAGCATCAGAGATGAAAATTGCCTATGTTGAGGTAGACTCAATCATGTCGCAATATCAGTTCTGCAAGGAGTATTCGCAGATTCTTCAGAAGAAGAGCCAGAATATTCAGAACACCATCAATCAGAAAGGGCAGAGCCTGCAGGCAGCAGCCGTGAAATTCCAGCAGGATATTCAGAACAACAAGTACACACAGCAGCAGGCTGAAGCCGTGAACGCTGGACTGCAGAAGCAGCAGGCCGACCTTCAGGCATTGCAGCAGCGCTTAGGCAATGAGTTCCAGGCAGAGACAGATAAGTTCAACGAGGCTCTTCGCGACAGTCTCCAGCATTTCCTGGCCAAGTATAACAAGGACAAGAAATATGCCCTGATTCTTTCCAAGGCTGGCGACAACATCCTTTATGCCGATAAGGTTTACGACATTACCAACGACGTAATCACCGGTCTGAACAAGGCTTACAAACCAGCAGCCGCTGCTAAGGAAAAGAAGGCAGAGGAGAAAAAATAACTCTCTTGCTATATATAAATAAGGTGTAACTTTGGTTGCACCTTATTTATTCTTATGTGTTAACCTGAAAAACCACATTTTTTCGTTCATTTTCTTTTAAACCATGAAGACAGACGGGTGGGCGCAATTGATTCCATTGGCAAGGTTAGCCGTGTTCCTGATGGCTGGCATTGTCGTGGCCGACTGTGCATATTTGCCTCTTCCGTGGTGGCTTTCGTTGTCGGCCTGCTCGCTGCTGTGTTCGTTCCTGGCACGAAAGAGTGCTGCGGTTCAGTCGGTTTGCCTGCTTGTCACGTTCTTCTTTCTTGGAGGATATTTGCTGCAAAACGATAAAGACCGTGTGTCGGTTGACCTTCCACAGCAAGAGATTCCTTTTGAGGCTGTGGTAATGAGCGAGCCTGTGGAGAAAAACAAGGTTGTAACATGCGATTTGCTGATTACCAATCTCGCAAAACCACTCAAGGTAAAGGCCTCTATATGGAAAGACGGCAACAGTCTTTCGCTGATTCCTGGTGAAGGCATCAGTGTCTATGCCACGCTGAAAGCACCTTCTAATGCTGGTTTTTCCACTTTCGATTATCGCAGATACCTGTTGCGTCACGGTTTTCATGCCACTGTTTTCGTCTATTCTGACAGTTGGAGAAGGAAATCCGTGAGTCTGAAACAACTGTCGGTGGTGACAAGAACCCAGATTTCAGCCCTCGCATTTCGCCATCGTCTGCTTGAAAGATATCGAGAATATGGCATAGGAGAGCAGCAGTTTGCCGTGATTGCGGCAATGACGCTTGGCGACCGCTCGCATCTGTCCCAAGAAACGAAAGATTTGTTCTCGCAGTCGGGGGCATCCCACATCCTTGCTTTGTCGGGTCTCCATCTGAGCATTGTATACGGCTTGCTGTCGATGCTCTATCGGGGAGGTCGCAGATTTCGCTTTTTACATGAGATATTGGTCCTTTTGGCAGTCTGGGCTTATACCATGATGGTGGGAATGTCATCTTCTGTTGTTCGTTCAGCAACCATGTTGTCGATATACTCATTGTTCAGTCTGCAACACAGGGACAAAATGTCAGTCAATGTCTTGGCTTTTGCAGCCATCGTCATGCTATTCGTCCGCCCCATGGATATCTATGATGTGGGTTTTCAGTTGTCATTTGCTTCTGTTCTTTCCATTTTGCTGTTTTATCGTTATGTCAACGCCCTTCTTCCATCCATACGCTTGTCGCTAATTCGTACACTCTGGCAGATGGCTGCATTGAGTATAGCCGCTCAGATTGGTACCCTTCCGCTGGTGGCATATTATTTCGGCTTTGTTCCGTGTTACTCCGTATTGTCCAGTTTCGTCGTGGTTCCGTCGGCTGTGGTCATTATTTACACGTCGATTGTGATGATTCTGACGGGTTGGGGGGGTGTTTTGGCCCATTTGACGGCAGCCATTGTCACTGGCATGTCGGGATTTGTAAGGCTTGTGCTTGGTTGTATCTCCCGGTTTCCTGGTGCAACCATCAGTCCAATCTCTCTTTCCGTGGTGCAAGTGTTGATGATTTATGTCATTATCTTTGCACTTTATGCAATGATTCGCCGCTTTGTGATGGTGAACGATGAGCATTTTTCGTAGTTTTTTTGACCAAAGTCGCGCATATGGTCTATCTCGGCATAAAAAATAAACCGTTTTATTTTGTTCTGCCCTCGTTTTTCCGTAATTTTGCAGCCAAATCATGACACGTTATTTTATATATATCAGTTACGACGGCACTGCTTACCACGGATGGCAGATACAACCCAACGGCGATTCCGTGCAGCAGAAACTGCAGTGGGCATTGTCCACTTTGCTGCGTGAAGACATCTCTGTTACAGGAGCAGGGCGCACTGATGCCGGTGTGCATGCGCGGATGATGGTGGCTCATTTCGATGTGGAGCACGCGTTGGATGGTGTTCAACTGGCTTATCGGCTTAATAAGATTCTGCCTCGCGATATTTCTGTGAGCAGGGTAGTGCCGGTTGACGGTGAAATGCACGCACGTTTCAGTGCTACATCGCGTACCTATCATTATTATATACATACTCGAAAGGATCCCTTTCTGCGCCATTATTCCTGCGAACTGCATTATCCGCTTGACTTCCGTCGCATGAACGAAGCCGCATCCCGGCTGTTGGAGTATGACGATTTCGGCGCATTTTGCAAGAGCCATGCAGATGTGAAGACCACGCTTTGCAAGGTTACCGAGGCAAAATGGGTGCAGATGGATGACGATTCCTGGTATTTCCGGATTACTGCCAACCGTTTTCTACGCAATATGGTACGTGCCGTGGTGGGAACGTTGGTGGAAGTGGGGCGCGGAAGAATGTCGGAAAGTGAGTTCTGCCGCGTGATTGAAGGTAAACAGCGCACAGAAGCCGGCGAGAGCATGCCCGGTCATGCTCTCTTTTTGGAGCATGTGGGGTATGATAATCTGTAAAGTGCTTGTTTTACAATGTGGTTGCTGTTAGCCTTTCTCTCTGCCTCTCTGCTGGGTTGCTATGATTCTTTCAAGAAAGAAGCATTGAACGGCAATGCCGTGATTCCCGTTTTGTTCTTGAACACGCTCTTTTCGTCTCTTATCTTCCTGCCGCTGATTTTCTTGTCGGGTATGGATGTCATGCCGGCAGACAGTATTTTCCATGTGGGTTCGGGAGGATGGGAGTGTCACAAGTATATACTTTTGAAGTCGGTTCTCGTGCTGTCGAGTTGGGTTTTCGGGTATTATGGTATTAAACACCTGCCACTCACCATCGCGGGACCTATCAATGCCACGCGCCCGGTGATGGTTTTGCTGGGTGCACTGTTCTTTTTCGGTGAGCGACTGAATGTTTATCAGTGGATTGGCGTGTTGCTTGCAGTGCTCAGTTTCTTCATGCTCAGCAAGAGCGGAAAGAAAGAAGGCATTGATTTCAAGCATGATCACTGGATTTATTTCATCGTTCTCAGTGCCTTGCTTGGTGCTCTCAGCGGCCTTTACGATAAATATCTTATGGCTCCAGAGGGAAATGGCGGGGTGGGACTCGACCGAATGATGGTTCAGAGTTGGTATACGCTTTATCAGTGTGTCATGATGGGCGCGGTGCTTATGCTTGTCTGGTGGCCACGCCGTCATCAGTCGGCACCTTTCCGATGGCATTGGAGCATCGTGTTTGTCAGCATATTTCTGAGTACCGCCGATTTCGTTTATTTCTATGCATTGAGCATTCCCGGTGCCATGATCAGCATCGTGTCAATGATTCGACGTGGCAGCGTAGTGGTTTCTTTCCTTTTTGGAGCCCTCTTCTTCCATGAAAAGAACCTGAAAAGCAAGGCTGTAGACTTGGCATTGGTGCTGCTTGGTATGGTTTTCCTGTATATTGGTTCGCGATAGAGTCGCTTTTCAACAGGGAAATGCATCTGTTGTAAAAGAAAAACTACTTTTTTTTACATTTAGAAAGCATAGGTCTTGTATATCAAAAGCATGGGGCTTGGTGCGTGGTCACTTATCTTAATGTAGGATGTGAACAAAAAAAACAGACGATGCGGTTCCATCGTTTCTCTGCACGTTTAGACAGCAAGTGTGCCCCATTTGCAGAATAATTGACAGAATAATAGCGCAAAAAAGACAATTTTATTTTGTTATTATTGGATTTTTGTGTATCTTTGCAAAATATTGGAATACTCTACTTTATGGCTTATAATATTTTCAAAGGTCTGGGCATTGCCCTTGTTACACCTTTTACTTCAGATGGGGCTGTTGATTATACAGCATTGAAAAGATTGTTGGAATATCAGATTGATAACGGTGCTGACTTCCTTTGTATTCTTGCCACAACTGGTGAGACACCAACGTTAACGGCTGACGAGAAGCAGAAAATCAAAGATCTTGTGGTGAGTATCGTGGGAGGTCGGCTTCCTATATTGATGGGATGTGGTGGCAATAATACGGCTGCCGTGGTGGAGGAACTGCAGACGGGCGATTTCAAAGGCATCGATGGCGTGCTGAGCGTATGCCCTTATTATAATAAGCCTTCACAAGAAGGACTCTATCAGCACTTTAAAGCGATTGCCGCTGCAACAAAACTGCCCGTCGTGCTGTATAATGTGCCAGGCAGAACTGGCATTAATCTCAAACCGGAAACAACGGTGAGGCTCGCTCGTGACTGTGAGAATATCGTTGCTATCAAAGAAGCAAGCGGCAGTTTGGAGCAGATTGATGAAATCATCAAGAACAAACCGAAGGGCTTTGACGTCATTAGTGGCGATGATGCACTTACATTCCCGATGGTGGCATGTGGAGCCGTGGGTGTAATATCTGTGATAGGCAACGCATTGCCACGCGAATTCTCCAAGATGTTGCGCCTTGAGTTCCGTGGAGAATTTGAAGGAGCGCGAAAAATACATCATCGTTTCACCGATTTATTCAGCCTGTTGTTCGTCGATGGCAATCCTGCCGGCGTGAAAGCAGTGCTTCATCAGATGGGATTTATTGAGAACGTGCTGCGTTTACCGCTGGTTCCCACGCGATTAACCACATTGCAGCGCATTTCAGATATACTGAAGGAGTTGAAGATATAATGGAGGAGCGAAGGGTTATACACGAGATTACGCCTTTGATGGGCAAGGATGTGCTCTACATTGCAGATCGCCATAAGAAAGAGTTCACCTATCCGATTCACAATCATGAGGTTTTCGAACTCAATTTTGTGGAGCATGCTGCTGGTGTGCGCCGCATTGTGGGTGACAGCAGCGAGGTTATCGGCGAATACGATCTTGTGTTGATAACCAGTCCAGATCTTGAGCATGTGTGGGAACAGCATACGTGCAAGAGCGATGACATACGCGAGGTGACCGTCCAGTTTGATGCGAGTATTATAGAGAGCAGCATTTTTGAGCGCAATCCGTTTATCTCCATGCGCAGGATGTTCAGCGAGGCACGCAAAGGACTTGCTTTCCCTTTGAGTGCAATTATGAAAGTGTATAAGGAGATTGATACACTGAGCACCATCAAAGACAGTTTCTACACGCTCACGCAATTTGTTACCATTCTCTATGAACTATCAAAATGCCACGGGGCGCGTACCTTGGCATCTTCAAGTTATGCCAAAGTTGCCGTAGAGGATGACTCTCGTCGCATCCTGAAAGTGAAGAATTTCATTGCGAAGAACTACATGGATGAGATGAGGCTGGCTCAGTTGGCCGACATTGCGGGTATGAGTCCGAGTGCGTTCAGCCGTTTTTTCAAGTTGCACACGGGTAGGAACCTCAGCGAATACATCATCGATATCCGTCTGGGCTATGCTTCGCGGTTGCTTGTAGACACCAGCAGGAGTATTTCTGAAATCAGTTTTGGGTGTGGGTTCAATAATTTAAGTAACTTCAATCGCATTTTTAAACGAAAGAAAGGATGTTCTCCCAGTGAGTTCCGTGAGAACTACCATAAGACGCGCATTGTAGTTTAGTTTTTGTGGAAGTGAGCATTGCTGCCCACTTCCTTGTGTTATGATTTCTGGTTATTCGCTGCCAGCATCTTTGTTTGATGCTCTTTTCGGATTCTTTTTTTGTCTTTTCGGCTTCTTCGTTTGCGATTCTTGGGGACTGCCTATTTGCTCTTGCGGCTGATGGCTTTGTGACGATTGTGCGCGGCGGTCTTTTTGCCTGTTGTTATTTTTCTTTTTATATTTTCCGGAAAGGCCTTTATGGTCGTTCTTGCCTTTCCCTCTTTGGTGGAAAACAGCGCGTCCTCCCTTTTTGTTCATGGCTTTATACTCCGGTCCTGTCATGCCGTCTGGAAGCGGCAACTTCTCAACGGTTTTCTCAAGAAACCGCTCAATCATCATGAAGTCCTTTATTTCCCAACCCCTTACAAGCGTGATGGCTTTACCGTCACGGTCGGCTCGTGCCGTGCGACCTATGCGGTGAACATAGTCTTCAGCATCGCGTGGCACGTCATAGTTGATAACGGTGGCAATGTCGTCGATGTCGATGCCTCTGGCAACGATATCTGTGGCTACGAGCACGTCCACCTGGCCGCTCTTGAAGCGGTACATCACATCGTCGCGCTCTGCCTGTGAGAGGTCAGAGTGCATCTCGTCGCAGTTGATTTTCATCATCCGCAGTTCGCGGTTGATCTCTTTTACTTTCAGTTTACTGCTTGAGAAGATGATGACACGCACCAGTTCGTCGTTTTTGAAAAGACTATGTAGTATGCGGAGTTTTTGGTTTTCATGGCAAACATATGCCGCCTGACGGATTTTCTCGGCTGGTTTGCTCACGGCAAGTTTCACAATCGAGGGACTTTTCATCAGTGTTCTGGCAAGTTCTTCTATCTTTCCGGGCATGGTAGCAGAGAAAAGAATAATCTGACAATTGGCTGGCAGCAGTTTGGCAATGGCCAGAATGTCGTCGCTGAAGCCCATGTCGAGCATGCGGTCGGCTTCGTCGAGAACGAAAAACGATACTCTGCTCAAGTCCACATTACCCATCTTGATGTGGCTCCTGAGTCTTCCGGGGGTGGCAATAATGACATCGGCCCCCATTTTCATGCTTTTAAACTCCTGGTCGTATCTGTTTCCATCGTTTCCTCCATATACAGCAACACTGCTTACCTCTGGCATATAATAGGAAAAACCCTGCATGGCCTGGTCGATTTGCTGTGCAAGTTCGCGTGTGGGACTCATGATAACGCAGTTAATGGCATCATTGGGAAACTGTCCTTTTCTGTCTTCTCCGAAATCAAAACATCCATCGTCAAGCATGCTGAGAATAGGAAGCAGATAGGCAGCAGTCTTTCCCGTGCCTGTCTGGGCAACGCCCAACACGTCTTTTCCAGCCAGAATTTCTGGTATACATTTCTCTTGGACTGGTGTGCACGTGGTGAAATTCATGTCATCCAGGGCATCCAGCGTATTGTCGTTTAAGTCTAAATCGTAAAAATCCATACTAATTATTTTGCTTTCTATGCATTGAGTTTTTGCACATACATAATGTCGCGGCGCATGAATGTTTGCGTTGCTCCGCGTCATCTGAGTGCGTATTTGTTTAATTGGGAGCCTTCTTGTAGCAGAACCATGCCACAACGGTGAAGATGATATTGGGTATCCATGCCGCCAACATAGGTGGGGTGTTGGCATTAATCGCGAAAGTCGCACTAACGGTTTGCAACATGATATAGGCGAAACTGAGCGCGAGTCCGATGCCCAGGTATAATCCCATTCCACCTTTTCGCTTGCGCGATGACAGTGAAACACCGATGGTGGTCAGGATGAAAGAGGCAAATGAAGAGGCAATTCGCTTGTGATACTCCACTTCATACTGAACGACGTTACCTGATCCGCGGTCGATTTGCTTGCTGATATAGTCGCGCAACTGGGGACTTGTGAACGTTTCCTGCTGCCCTTTGGAGTATACCAAGTCTGTGGGTTCCATTGTTATCAGGGTGTCACGTTGCGGTCCGCTCGTTATCTTCTCCCTTAATCCTCTCATCTCGCGTATTCTCCATTGAGTTGCTTTCCAGTGGTATTTTGAATCGCTGATGGTGTCGTATTGTATCTCTTGAGCCGTCATGTGGCTCACCAATTTCTTGTTTTCAAACTTGTCAAGGCAGAAACCATAACCTTTTTTCATGTTATTGTCGTAGTGCTGGATATAGGCAATAATTCCTTTTCCCACCTGCAACTGCACATTCTCTGCCGATGTGTTCTTTTTCTTGTTCTTATACATCGACTCGAAATTCTGTCTGACGATGTTTCCTTTGGGAATAACGTAGGATCCGAGATAGAAAGTGAGAATCGAAATGAACGCTGCGGAGATCATATATGGGCGCATAAGGCGCTTGAAACTTACTCCGGCCGCGAGCATTGAGATGATTTCTGAATTGCCCGCCAACTTTGACGTAAAGAAAATCACCGCGATAAAAACGAACAACGGACTGAACAGATTGGCAAAGTAGGGGACGAAATTTGCGTAATAATCGAATACCACAGCCCGCAGCGGAGCATGATACTGGGTAAACTTTGCCAGGTTTTCGTTCACGTCGAAAACAATGGAGATGCTGATAATGAGTGTGATGGCAAAGAAATATGTGCCAATGAACTTGCGGATGATATACCAATCAAGTTTCTTCAGCAGACGGAATGGATTGATTCGGTTCAGCCAGGAAAGGTGGCTTTTCATCCATTTTGCTGCTTTGACTACCCAATGGCAGCGACGGTTAAGCCATCGTCCGGCCTTGAGCAACTTGCGGTGCTTTCTGATCTTGTTGTATCGCATTATATCCTTTTTCCTAATTGATCTATGACGCTTGCCTTCCATTTCACGAAGTCGCCTTGCTCAATATGATGGCGCGCATCAGTGACTAAACGGAGGTAGAAGGCCAGGTTGTGGATGCTGGCAATCTGCATGGCGAGGAGTTCCTGTGCCTTGAACAGATGATGAAGGTATGCCTTTGTGTGGATTCTATCAATGCCGCACCCCTCGGCATCTATCGGCGAAAAGTCCATTTCCCATTTTTTGTTGCGCATGTTCATGGTTCCCTGATAGGTAAAGAGCATAGCGTTTCTTCCGTTGCGGGTAGGCATTACGCAGTCGAACATATCTACGCCGCGCTCGATAGCCTCAAGAATGTTCTGGGGCGTGCCTACTCCCATCAGGTATCTTGGCTTGTCTTTGGGCAGAACGGCATTCACCACTTCAATCATTTCATACATTACCTCCGTGGGTTCTCCCACTGCCAATCCGCCTATGGCATTTCCATCGGCTCCTTTGTCGGCAATGAATTTGGCCGCATCGCTGCGCAAATCCTTGTATGTGCAACCTTGCACGATGGGGAAGAGACTCTGTTCATATCCATAGAGCGGCTCTGTGTCCTTGAATCTCTTTATACAACGGTCGAGCCAACGTTGTGTCAGTTGTAGGCTTTTCTTGGCATATTCATAATCGCTTTGTCCTGGCGGGCACTCATCAAATGCCATCATGATGTCTGCACCGATAATCCGCTCGGTGTCCATCACGTTTTCAGGCGTGAAGAAATGCTTTGAACCGTCGATATGTGACCTGAATTCGCATCCTTCTTCCTTGAGTTTACGAATGCCTGTCAGTGAAAACACTTGGAATCCGCCGCTGTCCGTGAGTATGGGCCTGTCCCATGTGTTGAACTGATGCAGACCTCCTGCGGCCTGAATCACTTGCAGACCGGGACGAAGATACAGATGATAGGTGTTGCCGAGAATGATTTGTGCCTTCACCTGATTGCGTAACTCGTCAAAATGCACGCCTTTCACCGATCCCACTGTTCCAACTGGCATGAAGATTGGTGTCTTAATCTGGCCGTGAGCAGTGGTTATCAGTCCTGTTCGTGCATCGCTTGCCGAGTCGGTATGTTGCAGTTCAAACGTCATTTCTTGTCTTCGTCGATGGTGAAGGGTATCGGGTTCTTTACAATCTCGTCAGTCAAGGCGAAGTTCCATACGTCTTGCACATTCTCCACGTAGTGGAATGCAATGCCTTTGAGATAGACTTCTGGTATTTCGTCGATATCCTTCTTGTTGTCTTTACACATCAGTATGTCTGTGATTCCAGCGCGCTTGGCGGCGAGAATCTTTTCTTTGATGCCCCCCACAGGCAGCACTTTGCCGCGAAGGGTAATTTCGCCAGTCATGGCAGTGTTCTTCCGCACCTTTCGCTGCGTAAGAGCAGAGGCGATAGACGTGGCTATAGTGATGCCGGCAGAAGGGCCGTCTTTGGGAGTTGCTCCCTCTGGCACGTGAATATGTATGTTCCAATTGTCGAAAATGCGATAGTCTATTTTCAATATATCAGCATGTGCCTTTACATATTCCAATGCCAGGATTGCACTTTCTTTCATCACGTCTCCCAAATTACCTGTCAGCGTGAGTTTGGAACCTTTTCCTTTGCTCAGGCTAGTCTCAATAAACAGGATTTCTCCACCCACGCTTGTCCATGCCAAACCAGTCACCACGCCGGCATAGTCATTGCCTTGGTAGATGTCACGGTAGAATGGCGGCTTTCCGAGAAGGCCCTCTAACTCGTTGGGAGTAATTTTTTCATAAGGCAGCACCATGTCTTTTGCTTTTTTGAAAGCAAGTTTTCGCAGTGCCTTGTTGATTTGCTTTTCCAGTTGACGAACACCGCTTTCGCGTGTATACTGCTCAATAATCTTCTCTATAGCGGGCTTGTTGAACATCAGGTGCTTGTCTTTGTCAAGTCCAGTGTTCTGCTTCTCCTTCGGAATGAGGTGGCGTTTGGCAATCTCTATCTTCTCTTCCGTGATATAGCCGCTCACCTCAATGATTTCCATTCGGTCGAGCAGCGGGCGCGGAATGGTGTTCAAATCGTTGGCAGTAGCGATGAACAGCACTTTTGACAAGTCGTAGTCAACATCGAGATAGTTGTCATGGAAAGCAGAATTCTGCTCAGGATCTAATACCTCTAACAGTGCAGATGCCGGGTCTCCGTTGATGGTGTTCTGGGTGACCTTGTCGATTTCGTCCAAGATAAAGACAGGATTTGAAGAGCCTGCTTTCTGTATTGCCTTGATGATTCTGCCTGGCATGGCACCGACATACGTGCGACGGTGGCCACGAATCTCAGATTCATCGTGCATGCCTCCAAGTGAAATGCGTACATATTTGCGTTTCATGGCCTCGGCAATGCTCTTTCCCAAGGAAGTTTTTCCAACTCCCGGAGGGCCATAGAGGCAGATGATAGGGGATTTCAAGTCGCCTCGCAGACTCAATACGGCCATATATTCCAGAATGCGCTCTTTCACTTTCTCCATGCCGTAGTGGTCTTTGTCGAGAATCTTCTGTGCTCTTGTCAAGTTCAAGTCATCAGAAGTGTATTCACCCCACGGCAGTCCGACCATCGTTTGCAGATAATTCAGTTGCACGCAGTATTCTGGGGATTGTGGATTGAGCATGTCCAACTTGTCAACCTCTTTGAAGAAAGTGGCCTCCACTTCTTTCGGCCATTTCTTATCCAGTGCTTTGTCGAGCAGTTCTTTGCGCTCGGGTGAGCCTTCTCCGTTGCCCAACTCTTCCTTGATATTCTTGATTTGCTGCTGCAGGAAGTATTCCCTTTGTTGTTCATCCAGGTCTTCGCGGGTTTTGCTGCGAATATCCTGCTTGAGTTCCATCAGTTGCTGTTCTCGGTGCATCATCTTCAGAACGCTGATTACACGGTCTTTCAGGTTGTCTTCTTTGAGCAGACTGATTTTCTCCTCAATGTCCAATGGCATGCTGGAGCATACAAAGTTGAGCAGAATAACGTTGTTGTTAATGTTCTGTATGGCAAACTGAGCCTCGTCAGGAATATCTTCGTTCTGCTTGACAAACTCTACAACGTTCTTGCGCAGGTCTTCCACTGCGGTAGAAAAGATTGCATCTCCGTCATGGGGAATAATCTCTGGCTTCTTGCTGACGATGCCGCGGTAGTAAGGGCGCTTCTTTGTCAGTTCAATTAAACTACAACGTCCCAGAGCCTGAACGATAAGAGACAGGTTGTTTCCTGGGCCAGGAAGTTCGAGCACACGTATCACTTTGGCATATACGCCATAGTCGTAAATATCTTCTTTTTCCGGGTTTTCAACATTACTGTCTTTCTGGGAGAAAACGGCAAATATGGCATCTTGTTGTTCTTGCAATCTTTTCACGAGGTTGACGCTGGCCGTTCTTCCAATAAGTATGGGTGTTACTACACCAGGGAATAAAACAAGATTACGAGTTACAAGAATGGGCAGGTCGCCATCTATCCCGTCGTCAAACAATCTTGATATATCGCCGTCATAGTCGGCTATCATAGAGAAGGAGTTGTTATTCTGATTTCTTTTCATAAAGTCACTATGGTATGTTTTTGAGGTGCAAAGGTACGAATTAAAATTGATAATCGGCTTGCCCGAATTGATAATTATTTATAAATAGGTGAAGAGTCTCAGTTTTTTTTCTTATTTTTGCATTGAAAAAGACATAAGAGAACATTTATATAATCAATAAAATGGCGAATGATTTCTTTCATTTCAGGCAGTTTACGGTGAAACAGGACAAATGTGCCATGAAAGTTGGCACCGATGGCGTGTTGCTCGGAGCATGGGCAAATGCCAACGGCCGCGTGCTTGACGTGGGGACTGGAACAGGTCTGATAGCCTTGATGCTGGCTCAACGGTTTCCTAAATGTCAGGTTACAGGCATCGATATTGATTCAAACGCTTGCTGTCAGGCTCATGAAAATGTCATGTCATCACCTTTTTCAGAGCGTATAAAGGTGTTTGAAAAATCTATACAGATGTTTAATGCGGATTCTTATGATTTCATCGTGTGTAATCCTCCGTTCTTTATGGATGCCCTGTTGGGACCTGACGAACAACGAAACATAGCCCGACACACAGCCTCTTTGTCATATCGGGATTTGTTCGATAGCGTTGCTCGCCTGTTGAAGGGCGATGGTGAGTTTTCTGCCGTTATACCTTCTGATTGTAGGGATGCGTTTGAACAAGAGGCTGTTTTCCACGGATTGTTCCCATCGCGTATCTGTGCGGTGAAAACGACTCCTATCAAGTCGCCGAAACGCCACCTGCTCGCGTTTCGGAAAACACCAGTACAGCAAGTGGAATACACGGAGTTGTTAATCGGCTCTAATGAGTATCAGGAGATGGTGAAAGATTTTTACATAAAATAGTCTGCCAAATAATTATCGGCATACAGTCATAATCCTGCGCTCTATAGGTTGTTCAGTTTTCTCAGCAATACCTTGTTGATAGCCTGAATATGGCGGCTTTGTTTGGTGATGTCCTCTCTCACGATATTGATATCATTGAAAAACTCGCTGAATGCATTCTGCACCATGTTGGGATGTCTACGTGATTTGTCAGCATCTGGATTCACAACGATTCTAATACCCTTTTCAATGAGGCGGATATCGATATCTGGTCCCGTCATGACAGGGTCTCCGTCGTAATGGATCCAGCCTTCACTTTTTCTGTGTACGTGAATATGCTTTGTTCGGAATGTCTTGATTTTCTGGTTCTTGTCGAGTGTTTTGTTCATCATCTCGATAGCCACTTGAGGTGCTTCCAGTGCATCAAATGGTTCCATGATGATAACGTCGAGCAAGCCGTCGCTCATGGAAGCCTGCGGCGCTATGTAGGCATTGTTGCCGTATTGAGATGCATTGGCACATGAGATGAGGAATGCCTTGTGGATGGCTGTTCCGTGTTCGTCTTCAATTTGATAGGTCTCGGCTTTGTATGCCAGACCTTCCCTCAAAACGTTTTCTACATATTTCACCAGTCCTCTCTTGTTGGCTTCGGCAAATTTCATGCTGATGAAAGCGTCGAACCCCATTCCGCATGTGCAGAAAAATGGGATATCGTTAATGGTGCCATAGTCAAGGTCGTGTATTTCGCATTTGTTGAGCACGTCAATGCTACTTCGGATGTCCATTGGAAGCATCAGGTGGCGGGCGAGGCCATTACCAGAACCGCAGGGAATGATGCCAAGTGCCGTGGAAGAACCTATCAGCGAGCGGCCCACTTCGTTGACCGTGCCGTCGCCACCTACGGCAACTACCACATCTGTACCAAGTTCCATCTCCTCTTTTGCTATTTCTGTTGCATGTCCAGCATACTGAGTCTCTGCAATCTTATAGTTATAAAGGCTCTGGTCTATATTTTCCTCAATCAATTTCGGAATGCCGTTTTTCTTCACGGTTCCTGAAATAGGGTTGATGATGAATGTGATCTGCTTCATGAGTTGATGGTGTTTGTTGCTTTTCTGATTATCAAATTCTGCCCGTAGGCTGAAGATACGTTTTTTCTAAAGTCAATGTAATCTTTCAAAAGTTCCTTGTTAAAGTGTCCAGATTTCAGCAAAAGACGGTTAGTAACCGTGAGTTTGTTTCCTTCTACTGATGTCTTGCATGTAAAGATCCCGTAGACTTTGTCTAATATCAAGTCTTTGGGACGAGATTCAATGACATATCCATCAGGAATTTCGATTTCAATCTGGTCTTCATCCACATGTCCTGTTTCGAAAAAGAGATCTTCCGAGCGATTACTGTCTATTCGCGGCGCGTTATAATTACCGTGAATGGGGCATAGAGGGATGAACATTCGCTGTGCGGTTATATTAGCATATTTCTGGCTGTTTGCCTGTACGTCAATTTTGATGGAAGAGCGGTTGCCGTTACGTACCTCTTCTATATTTATGTTTCTTGCATTTGCTTGCGGTGCATGCATAATGCTGGAAAGAACCTGTAGGCGTTTCTTGCTGTCCATGGTCAGCAAAGGGCGGCGATTCTCATATTGCAGGGCAAAGGCTTCTTGCGTGAATGTGATGTCTGCGCCTCCGTTTGCATCAAGACGAATCTTGATATTGCTGTTGAGAAGGTTATCTTCGTCAGGATGGCGAGGCAGTTTGCAGAGTTTCCCTCCGTATTCAGAAATCACGATGGCATCGTGTCCGGCAATGCCGTGATGTACGTAGCCAAGCGGAATCTGCGGGTTTGTGCATTCTATCCAGAGCGTGTCTTGGCCATCTGGAACTTGAAGAATGGCATGATTCATCTGCCCTACACTGGCAAAGTTGGTAAGCAGACGAGTATTCTCTGTACTGATGGTTGTGAAGAAAGACGGGACGCCTACTTCTTCCAGCATGGCACGCATGTAGTTGGTAAGTCCTTTACAGTCGCCATACCCCCTTTTTGCCACGTCTGATGCCTGTGCAGGCTGCATGCCTCCAATGCCAAGGAGCACGGCGACATACCTTGTCGTGTTTCCTAACCGCTCGTAAACTTTTTGGATTTTGGCACGTTGATTGGCGAGGCCGTCGCATTCCCTGTGTAGTGCAGCCTTTACTTCTTCGGACAATTGCTGTCGATTTTTGCCTAATTCATATACCCACAGTCCATATTCCTGCCAGTTGGCCAGACAACCTGTCGTTCCAAAGTATTTGAAAAGGGTGGGAGCGAAGTAGGCGATGGGTATTCTTTCGCGCAGGGGTCTTGCATACGGTTCCTGCGGTAGAGGTTTCTGGTTTTCAATCTGCAATTGGTATCCTGTCTGCCCATTGTCGTTGTTCATTTCTTCAATAGCAGCATTGATGTTTTGCATGGCATACCTGATCTTGACTTCCTTAGGTGCATACAGTCTGTAGGAAGCCTTCTCGACTTCTACGTCATAGTCAACAATTGGGCAGAAGGCTGGGAATTCGATAAGATTATCTCTGCATTCTATCGACCATTCATAGTTGATGGTGACAGGATAGGTTGGTGGATCGTAGTCGAAGATTAGCAGATAGTCATCAATGGCAAGATATGGTGAGTATTCAGAACGTTGTAAGTCGTTCTGCTTCATCCTTTTCAGCACTTTTCCATTAGCATCTGTTACGGTTCCTTTAAAACTGCTCAACTTGTTGTTTCTACTACATGTACATGAAAAAACGGCATGCTTTTCCCCTTTTTTATTGAGAATCGTGATTGTTTTTTTTATCTGCACGTCGGCTTGTGTCAAACTGCTGCAGTTCACATTGATGGAATAATCGTTCACAATCGCATTTGTCTGGGCCTTGCAGTATGGCAATGCACAGACAAATAGCCAGAATAAGAGTGAAACGACCTTGTTCATGCTTTCGTTTTTTTGAGGGTTACCACATCTTTGCAGTGCTCGGTTACCATGTCAAAGAACATTTTCAGTTCTTCATACTCATCACTGAGAAAGAGCACTTTTTCAATTTTATATCTATATGAGGTTTGTAGTTTTCCGCCATTTACAACGGTGGCCATGCGGAACGACAATCCTTTTGTTTTAACGCTGATTGGTTTGGGCAATTCTTCTGGGGTGTATCCTTCGGGAATCTCAATTTGTACATTAATATTTTCCGATTGTTTGTACGGAAATTCCACAGGAAGGTTGCGCGATGTTTCCTTGAACGGTGATTCATTGTGCGGAATGAATACCAGCGGATTCAGATAGATAACGTCATCGGCTGTATTCTCTTGCTTGCTGAAAGTGAGATGTTCCTTGACTGAGGGGGAGAAAGCATGGCTTCCTTTCACTTTATAAGACGACACCTCCACACCATTACGCTCAGCAATTCTGTGCTTCATCTCTGTACTGTCTTTGCAAGAATGCAATTCTTTTCGAAAGGATGCGGCTGTCTCCTCGTAATATTGGCTGTCTCTGCAGCCTGTCAACAATCCGTCAACTCCCAGTTTTGCGACGATGGAAACTGCTTTTCTGCCATGGGCTACTTCTTGCAGGTCCACCCAAAAGCCATTTCCGTCTTTTGCTATGGCTCTTGCCTTGTTTACCAGAAGATTGGCTGGAAGTATGTTGAAATAGCCATTTTCAACAGAACCGTCAATGTAGACAGTTGTGGAATCTGTGTCCTTGATGCCA
Source organism: Prevotella sp. UBA4268 (assembly GCA_002395135.1). Taxonomy (GTDB): domain Bacteria; phylum Bacteroidota; class Bacteroidia; order Bacteroidales; family Bacteroidaceae; genus Prevotella. The sequence goes on from DGWC01000055.1 coordinate 20,026, forward strand.
ACAATCATCGTTGATAGATATTTCATGCTGGCATGCGACAAAGGGAGAATACCATTGGAGCGGTTGCGGAGTACAATGGGATAACTCTCAATGCCGGCGTTGCGTAACATGCTGATAAGCATGAAGTTGATGTCTGCATTGCTTCCAGTGCCTTCTTTTAGCACCTTCGATGCCGGGTTTCCCCATAATCTGTAACTCCCATTCCATCTGACATGTTTTTTCAATAACTGATATATGTGGGCGGCACGTTCTTTCTTGTCAGGAATGCTGTTGATGCCTGCTTGTTCTATTTCCTCTTTCAGCACAATGCTGTTCTTCATGCGGTCTCCAAAATCTTCGTCGTCAAGCAATATGCGCTCTATGTCTTCCCATTTGTTGGTATAGTTCTTATAGATCGCTCCAGGAATCTGGATGCCGCTTAGTTCAACTCTTACCTTATTACTATAATCAGTAACCGACCATACGAAATCGTCGTTTTTCAAGGCTGGAAGATGACGACCTATGAATGTGCGGTCTTCTGCCATCAGTTGAATACTGCCATCGCTCAGTGTGAGTGACATTGGGTGGCCGTCGGTTTTCTTCTCGAATGGTTCTGCTGATCCTGTCTCTTCAATATGGAACTTGAACCACTCAGGGGTAGAAAGGCAATACCTTGTAAAATAAACAGGTATGCTACGCTGTGCGAACCAGTCGCGAATGTCATAATAATAGTCACTCTGAAGAGTGTATTCGTATTCGATCACGGAACCGACCTTTGCTTGTGGAACGCTGAATTTCAGGACTTTCTGCTGCTTGTCCAGTCGTTCTGTATTTACAGATTTCACATCCATCTTTGTCTTTACCACCTTTCCGTTCTCCATGTTATAAGCACTGGCTTTCAGACCTGTTATGGTTTCGCGCATGGAGTGGTTGTTCTCCTGGTCAATATAGTAGATGCTGACATCTGCTTCGTCTTTCCCTTCTGGCTTGAGTATTTTGATGCGTGTCTTGTATTCATAGAATATACGGAAATCTCCGTTAATAAAATCATATCTTACATCGGTCAGACTACACAGTACCACTGCGTTCGCTTCGTTGTCATCTGGGTATTCTGTCATTTTCATTTCCCAGTCTGCCGGTTTGCCAAACTTCAGATTCGCATCTCCAGTTTGGCCGTGTGCAAGCACGCAGCATAATATGTTGATTAAAAAAACAATGGTTTTCTTCATCGTTGTTGTATCATTTTAGAAATGCAAAGTTAGTGAATTTTAGATAATAACGCGTATAAAACGTGGAAAAATGTACCTTAAATGCATTTTTCTTACTTTTTTGATATCAAATGAATATTTTTTTTGTATCTTTGCACCCTAAATAATAAAAGTTGAACATACACCTATATTATAATGGGAGTTTTACAAGAAAGATACAAGCAATACCGTGAACCTCAAAGGTATATGGCATTAGGCGTGTATCCTTATTTTAGGGCTATTACTAGTAAGCAGGGTACTGAGGTTGAAATGGAAGGCCATAAGGTCTTGATGTTTGGTTCTAACGCCTATACGGGACTTACTGGGGATCAGCGTATTATCAACAAGGCAAAAGAAGCGCTTGACAAATATGGTTCGGGATGCGCAGGTAGTCGTTTTCTGAACGGGACGCTTGATTTGCATGTTCAGTTGGAAAAAGAAATTGCAGAGTATATTCATAAAGAAGATTGCCTTTGCTTTTCTACTGGTTTCTCTGTAAACCAAGGCGTGATTGCAATGGTGGTTGGAAAAGGAGACTATATCATTTGTGACGACCGCGACCATGCGAGTATCGTTGATGGGCGTCGCCTTTCTTTTGCCAAACAACTTCATTACAAGCACAACGACATGGAAGACTTGGAGCGTGTTCTGCAGAGTCTTCCTGAAGAAGGAGTTAAACTGATTGTCGTGGATGGCGTGTTCTCGATGGAAGGCGATTTGGCCAAACTTCCCGAAATTGTCAATTTGAAGCACAAGTATAGCAATGTGGCAGTCATGGTAGATGAAGCCCACGGCATTGGCGTGTTCGGAAAGCAGGGAAGGGGAGTGTGTGACCATTTCGGACTTACTGACGAGGTAGACCTGATTATGGGTACTTTCTCAAAGAGTCTTGCGAGCATTGGTGGTTTTATCGCATCCGATAAAGATACGATTAATTATTTGCGCCATGCTTGTCGCACATATATTTTCAGCGCCAGCAATACTCCTGCTGCCACAGCCGCTGCCATGGAAGCATTGCATATTATCCAGAACGAGCCGGAAAGAATTGAGAATCTGTGGAAAGTAACCAACTATGCGTTGCGCCGTTTCCGTGAAGAAGGGTTCGAAATCGGTGAAACCGAGAGTCCCATTATTCCGTTATATGTGCACGATGTGGAAAAAACGTTCCTTGTAACGAAGTTGGCATTTGATGCAGGTGTGTTTATCAATCCGGTGATACCTCCAGCATGTGCGCCGCAGGATACGCTTGTGCGTTTCGCGCTGATGGCAACACATACCGAAGAACAAGTGGAAAGAGGTGTTCAGGCGTTGAAGAAGATTTTCAAAGAGCAAAATATCATAAAATAAGTCTTTGAAAATTTGCACAACTCGAAAAAAGTAATTACCTTTGCACCCGCATTTGAAAAAGAGTGCTAGAGAGCGTTCTGGAAATCAATGCAGCGGGGTGTAGCGCAGCCCGGTAGCGCACCTGGTTTGGGACCAGGGTGTCGCAGGTTCGAATCCTGTCACCCCGACTTCACCAAAAGGTGAGACATGCAAAAGGTTTTTATTTGAAAAACATCCAGAAAAATTTGGTGGTTTCAAAAAAACATTGTACCTTTGCAACCGCATTTCGGAAATAACCGGAAAATACCAAACATGCGCTTGTAGCTCAGTTGGTAGAGCACCTGACTCTTAATCAGGGTGTCCAGGGTTCGAACCCCTGCAGGCGTACAAGAAAGAGAACAGTTCTTAGGAATTGTTCTCTTTCTGTTTTATATCGTTTTAAGTCATATGTTATGTAAAAATGTGGGCATCCGTATTTGTTTCATGCCACTTCGATCATTGTGTCTCCATTGTAAAGATGATGTGTGCAGAACATAAATAATATGTTCTAACGATAGTGATTAATGCTTAAGGTGTGTTTTAAATCCTTTCGTTCACTCTATTTCTTTTAGTCTTCCTGTTTGTCGGCTGCTCGCAGGATGATGCTTGTGGCTCCGATAGTAAACAGGGTTCCGTCTTCTATTACCCTTCTCTCTCGGTCGCCAAGGATTACATTGTCAACGAAAGTGCCTGTGTTGCTCGGTCCGTCTCTGAGAATATATTTCAATTGCCCTTTTTTGTCATATGATACATTGATGACGCAGTGGGTGTTGTCAACACTGGGGTCTACGGTTTCAATCGGAGTGTTGATGGGATTTCCTTTTTGGTATCGCCCAATGGTGTTGTCGCCAAGGCGCAAAGGGATTACTTGTTTGTAGTGGAATACGTTTTCGATAACCACAATGGAACCATATCCATTTTCGTTTGCAAACTCGTCAGGGTTCTCTTCCTTTTGGCGGTTCTTCAGTTTAGTGGTGCCTATTCTCACTCCAAACTGTTTCCCACAAATCGGACATTGAAAGACCAGACTCTGTCCTTCTGAATACTTCTTTTCGTCAAAAGTGATATACTGGTCACACTTGGGACATCTGACACGTTTCATAATCCGATTTCTCTTTTTGTTGTGATTATCTGTTCTTCACTTCATATACCCATGCTTCCTGGAATGGTTCGTAGGCATGTAGTTTGTTTAATTCCCGATATGCCTCATCCTCGGATGCGTAACTTCCATAAATGACTTTTGCCCCGTTTTTTCTGCTTATAACTCGCGTGTTTTCAAAACCGTCCTTTTTGAGTTGTTCCGCATAGGCATTCGCATTTTTCATGGGAATGCAACTGGCAAGCACCAGAGCATAATAGTCATTAGCGGGTTCTGCCTCCGTTTGGTTCACTGACTCTTTGCTTTCTGTCTGTATGCCAGGTTGCAAACCAGCCTGAATCTTCTGTGGGGTTTCTGTAACCTCTTGAACTGGTGCGCTTTCCTTTTTCTCGAGTTTAATGTCAGAAGATGGTGAATTCTTCACTACCTCCTTGGGCATCATTTTATTGAATACGCCATGATTGAATTCACTCAGTGAAAAACTGCAACGGTTTCCGTGGTCGAGAGGAGTCGAGATAAAGAAGAATGCAAGAAGCAAAGCAGCGATGGTGGCCACATTTCTTAATGTGCTCACGCGTATAGTGATGGTTCGCGGTGCCACATTTTCATCGTCAGTGTCTTCTTGTATGCCGACATTTGCTTTCAGATCTTCGGCCAAAGACAGCGTCTCTTTTTTGTGTTGAGCAGTCTCTGGTTCCAGTTTACTGATTTCAATGCTGTTCAGTCCGTAGAGCGATGGTGTCAATATGCCTGCTTCGCAAGGCTCAAATTCATAGTTGCCGTTATCGTTCAGCGACAATGCTCCGATTCCATGCAGTTCATATGACCCTTCATTTTCGATGAGATGCTTCAGTTCGTCCACCTCTTTTTCAATACGTGACAAGGCATCAGGATAACTGATGTCATATGTTTCTACATACGACTGGGCAAGCAGTGAGTCGTTGATGCGTAGTTTTGGATTGAATCCTATGGTCCTCAATGGCGGCAAAAACAATTCGTCATTGCTGTCATAGTGGGCTTCTACATGATGTGCCACGAAACCGCCGAGTTCCGGAACCACCACGCAGTCATTGCCAAGCAGGAGTATCTCTATGTGTCTGTCGAATTCAATCACGTTGCAAAATTACTTTATTTCTTCCGAAAAACCAAATAATAAACTTTATAAAAAGAAAAAATATCAAAAATATGCCGACAATAAAAATATTCTTTGTAATTTTGCAGACATGGAATATATGAAGACAGATCTTGAAGGAGTCTATATCCTGGAACCGAAGGTATTCGGGGATTCACGTGGCTATTTCTTTGAGGCGTTCAAACAGAGCGAATTCGATAAGAATATCGGGCATGTGGACTTCATTCAGGACAATGAATCGAAATCATCCTATGGTGTGCTGCGTGGTTTGCATTATCAGAAAGGAGAGTATTCGCAGGCAAAACTGGTCAGAGTGATACAAGGCCGCGTTCTTGATGTGGTTGTGGATATCCGCAGAAAGTCTTCCACGTTTGGTAAGCATCTGATGGTGGAACTGAGCGAGGACAATAAGCGTCAGTTGTTCATACCACGTGGCTTTGCCCATGGATTCTTGGTGCTGAGCGACACTGCCGTCTTCACCTATAAAGTAGACAATGTGTATGCTCCGCAGGCTGAGGCTTCCATTCGGTTTGATGATTCCGATATTGGCATTTCGTGGCCTATTGCTGCCAGTGAAATGCTGTTGAGTGAGAAAGACATGCATGCGTCTGCCTTCAAAGACGCCGAGATGTTCTGATTCCAATGGTGTCAGACCGTTTCTGAAGTGCACTTCCAGAGTTTGTTATATTGAGACATGACGAGATTTACGATATACCTGTTGCTGCTGTCTGTTTTGTTTGCCGGGTGCCGGAAGACAAATCAGCAGGTCTCGGTAGCCAAAGAAGACAAGGCTTCCAAGCGGTTGCTGCAAGGTATCTGGTTGAATGCCGAAGACGGGGAGCCTGTGTTCAAGATGCAGGGCGACACCGTCTATTACCCTGATTCTATCAGTCAGCCGGCTTATTTCAAGGTTGTCGAAGATACCATTTTCGTGGAAGGTGCACAAATAACCAAATATCCGATTGTCCGTCAGGCTGAGCATGTCCTTGAGATTCAGAATCCAAGCGGCGAACAATTGCGGCTTGTGAAGAGTGAGGACAAAGAAGATGTCAACTATTTTGACAATGATGAAATCGTCGCTCTTAACCAGCGGCAACTTATTAAGCGTGATACGGTAATCGTAAACCAGAATGACCGCTACCATTGCTATGTGCAGGTGAACCCCACCACATATAAGGTGGTGAAGTCAAACTATAACGATGAGGGGCTTGTTGTTGACAATGTTTACTACGACAACATTATTCACGTGTCGGTTTTCAATGGTGCGCGGAAATTGTATTCGCATGATTTCCGCAAGCAGGATTTTGTAAAACTTGTTCCCGACGACTATCTCAGACAGTGTATTCTTAGTGATATCTTGTTTATAGACTCAAATGCAGAAGGAATGCACTTTCAGGCAATGCTCGGAATTCCAGATACTCCCAGCAGTTTTGTCATTAAAATTGATATTGACTATCAAGGAAAGATGTCGCAGAAAGTGGTTTGATCTCCCTGTCTGCGACATCTTTTTTTTTGTGTATCTCGAGTAGTAAAACTGTCCTACATGTGCTTTGAAGCGAGGAATTGTTCTGCACGTTGAAGATCCTCAGGTGTGTCGATGCCCACTGTTTCCACGTCGGTTATGCCCACTTTGATTCTGTATCCGTTCTGTAGCCATCTCAATTGTTCGAGACTTTCTGCGATTTCAAGGCTCGACTGGGGCAGTTTCGTGATTTCTGCGAGCACTTGTGTGCGGTATGCATAGAGTCCGATGTGTTTCAAAAAGGTGAAACAACCCAGCCAGTCCTGTTTGTCCTTTCCCCGTAGATAAGGAATCACGCTTCTTGAGAAATACATGGCATAGCCTCGATTGTCTGTCACCAGTTTGGGGGAGTTGGGATTTTCAAGGTCTTTGATATCTTGTTCGGTTGTGAAAGGCTTTCCGAGCGTGGCGATTTGTGTGTCTTCGTCGTCGAAACAAGCACATACTGCTTCTATTTGCGAGCGTTGAATAAACGGTTCATCGCCCTGTATGTTGACAACTACGTCAAAGTCTCCGCCGATTTTCTCCTTCGCTTCTTCAATTCTGTCGGTTCCGCTCTTGTGGTTAGGCGATGTCATCACCGCTTTACCACCGAATGCTGTAACGGTATTATAGATTCTTTCGTCGTCAGTGGCCACAAAGGCGTCGTCGAGCACATTTTCCACCTGTTCGTAAACCCTCTGAATAACGGTTTTTCCTCCCAATAAAGCCAGCGGCTTGCCAGGGAAACGGGATGAAGCATAGCGCGCGGGTATAATTCCAATGTATTTCATGTGATGTATTTTTAATGTTCTGCAAAGTTACTAAAAATTATGAATTCTTGATGCTTAATCGTTAATTTTTTATTCACATCGACTTATAATTATGAATTATAGCAAAATAGTTTTGTGGGATTAATATTTTTTGGTAACTTTGGAGGATAATTCAAAAAAGAAAACAATGAAAAAAATAATATTTTCAATAATGATGATAACGCTCCCTGCCATGAGCATGGCCCAGAAAATCACGCTGGGTTCGTGCGTTACCAAGGACGGAGGGCAGTACAAGGGTGAGATGGTGGCAGGAAAACCTCACGGAAAAGGCAATGCCATCTATAAGAATGGTGACATATACGAGGGCGAATACGTGAAAGGCAAGCGTCAGGGACATGGCACATATACATTCTCTGACGGTGAAAAATATGAAGGCGAATGGTTTCAGGATCAGCAGCACGGCCGCGGCACCTACTATTTCATGAACAATAACCGCTATGAAGGCCTTTGGTTCCGCGACTATCAGCAGGGACATGGCATCATGTATTATTATAATGGTGATAAATACGAAGGCAACTGGAATCAGGATAAGCGTCAGGGAAAAGGTAAATACACCTTTGCCAGCGGTGCTTATTATTCAGGCGAATGGAAAGATGACAAGAAATGGGGCAAAGGCTTCTACGACTGGGGAGACGGTACTACCTACGAAGGAATGTGGTCTAATAACCAGCGTTCTGGCAAAGGCACCAATAAATATGCCGATGGCGACGAATATACAGGCGATTGGAAAGAAGACATCCAGAACGGAAAAGGGGTGTATAAATTCCAAAACGGCGACCGATACGAAGGCGACTACGTGCAGGGAGAGCGCACTGGCGAAGGCATTTTCCGCTATGCCAACGGCGATAAGTATGTAGGCCATTTCAAAGAAGGCGAAAAAGACGGCATCGGTACCTATACATGGAAGAATGGCGACGTGTATGCCGGTTCCTGGAGCAGAGATCTCCAGAACGGACATGGCAAACTGAACAAGAAAAACGGTGATGTCTATGACGGCAGTTTCCGCAATGGTGTAGTGGAAGGGGAGGTGATTGTCCACTTCCACGATGGCAGTAAGTTCAAGGGAACCTATCGAAACGGAAAGCGAAACGGCACCGCCATTGAAGAGGATAAGGACGGAAAGCGGTTTGAAGGCTCATATAAAGACGACGTGCGCGATGGCAAATATGTGGAGAAAGACCGCAATGGCAAAATCACAGAAGTGGGAACCTATGTCAATGGAAGGAAGCAGAAGCAATAAGCATGCTGTATTTTGACGACAGATATTTACACATTTAATAATAATAGAAGAGATATGATTATTGACACACTTGACAAACTCGCTTGCTACGAAAGTTTGAACCCGCTCTTCAAGGAAGTGTTGGCGTTCCTGAAATCAAACGACCTCGCTGCGATGGAGGAAGGAAAACACCCCATCTGCGGCAAGGATCTTTTCGTGAATATCCAGACAGCAAAAGGTAAAAAGAAAGAGGAAGCCCTGCTCGAAACTCACAGGCAGATGATTGACATACAGATTCCTTTGAACACCTGCGAGACTTATGGCTACACTCCTTTGTGCAGTTTGCCGGAACTGGAATACAATGCTGAAAAGGACATCATCAAGTATGAGGGTCTCGCCGATACATACGTTACATGCAAACCCGGCGAGTTCGCCATCTTCTTTCCACAAGACGGACACGCACCCTGCATTTCCGACGAGCCTGAAATCAAAAAGGCAATCTTTAAAGTAAAGGCATAATCCACATGGCAACGACAAAGAAAGAACAGGCTTCAGCAAAGAATAGAACTGCTGCCAAAAAGCCCGCGCATATCGGTTTGGTGAAAAACGATCCTTACCTCGAACCATTCGAGCCGGCAATAACTGGCCGTCACGACCATGCCGTGTGGAAACTCAACCAACTGACACGCAACGGAAAGACCACGTTGGTGGACTTTGCCAACGGTTATGAGTATTTCGGCTTGCATAAAACGGCTCGCGGATGGGTGTTCAGAGAGTGGGCTCCGAATGCCACTGACATTTATCTGGTTGGCGATTTCAACAACTGGCAGGAAGATGAGAAATACAAGGCCAAGCGCATTGAGGGAACAGGCAACTGGGAATTGAAACTGCCCGGCAAGGCAATGAAACACGGAGATCTGTTCAAAATGCGTGTTCATTGGAAAGGCGGTGAGGGAGAACGCATCCCAGCATGGATTCAGCGCGTTGTCCAGGATGATGAAACCAAGATTTTCTCTGCTCAGGTATGGAATCCGGAAAAGCCTTATGAGTGGAAGAAAAAGCAGTTCCGTCCCAACAAGAATCCTCTGCTGATCTATGAATGCCACATAGGAATGGGGCAGGATGCAGAAAAAGTGGGAACATATACAGAGTTTAAGGACAACGTGCTGCCACGTGTCATCAAGGATGGTTATAACTGCATTCAGATCATGGCCATCCAAGAGCATCCCTATTACGGCTCTTTCGGATACCATGTCAGTTCCTTTTTCGCTGCCAGCAGTCGTTTTGGCACCCCCGAAGAACTCAAGGCACTCATTGATGAGGCACATCAGAATGGCATCGCCGTTATCATGGACATCGTTCATTCGCATGCCGTGAAGAACGAAATAGAAGGTCTTGGTAATCTGGCCGGTGATCCCAACCAGTTCTTCTATCCTGGTGACCGCCACGAACATCCCGCTTGGGACAGCCTCTGCTTTGATTATGGAAAAGACGAGGTAATCCATTTCCTGCTTTCCAACTGCAAATACTGGATGCAGGAATACCATTTCGACGGATTCCGGTTCGACGGTGTTACTTCAATGCTGTATTACAGCCATGGGTTGGGGGAGGCCTTCACCAACTACGGCGACTATTTTAACGGCCATGAGGACGATAATGCCATCTGTTACCTCACATTGGCCAATCTTCTGATTCATCAGATCAACAAGAATGCCATCACCATTGCCGAGGAAGTGAGTGGAATGCCAGGTCTGGCAGCGCGCTTTGAGGATGGCGGATTCGGTTTCAACTATCGTATGGCCATGAATATTCCAGACTATTGGATTAAGACCATCAAGGAGGTTCCTGATGAAAACTGGAAGCCAAGTTCAATTTTCTGGGAGGTAAAAAACCGTAGACCCGACGAAAAAACCATCTCTTATTGCGAGAGCCATGATCAGGCACTTGTCGGCGACAAGACGATCGTATTCCGATTCATTGATGCCGACATGTACTGGCATTTCAAGAAAGGTGACGAAAACGAGACAGTGCACCGCGGTATCGCCCTTCACAAGATGATTCGGCTTGTCACCGCTGCCGCCATCAATGGTGGATACCTCAACTTTATGGGTAATGAGTTCGGTCATCCAGAATGGATCGACTTCCCGCGCGAGGGCAACGGATGGAGCCATAAATACGCTCGCCGCCAGTGGAACCTGGTTGACAATCACGATCTTTGCTATCATTGGCTGGGTGATTTCGACCGCGAGATGCTGAAGGTTATCAAGAGCCAGAAGCATTTCCAGGACACCCCAGTTCAGGAAATCTGGCATAGCGATGGCGACCAGATGCTTGCTTTCATGCGTGGCGATTTGCTTTTTGTATTCAATTTCTCACCCACACAGTCTTGGACCGACTATGGACTGTTGGTTCCAACAGGCAGTTACGATGTCGTTCTCAACACCGACTCGAAGGATTTCGGTGGAAATGGCTTCGCCGATGACACGATGACGCACTTCACCAACTTTGATCCTGTCTATGTGAAAGATCACAAGGAATGGTTGAAACTCTATGTGCCGGCACGTTCTGCCGTTGTCTTAAAAAAGAACTGATTTGAAAAGAATCCTCTCAAACATCGATAGCACAACCGTCATGAAGGCGGTTTGTGCTATCGTTTTCTGCACGGCAGTGTTCCTATATACCTGCTTTGCGCAGGCAGATATGCTGGCTTATCGCTGGCAGCAGTTCTTCGGTCATGCCGCCACGTGGCCGCCTGTGGTTGTGTCGCTGTTGGTCACTGTGCTTGCAGCACTGTTTGCCTATATTATATATAAGGTGTGGTTCCGCCGGAAGACATGGACCTTGCGCACGTGCTGGGCATTCTTGTTAGCCGTCTGTGTGGTTCTCATTATAGCAGAGACGCTGATGGATACGAGCGACGTGGTGCACTATCGGCTGAGGATGGAACGTTTGCTGGCCGACGGGCACACGCAAAAGGCTCTGCAAGTAGGGAAGCGTTCGCGCCATACTGACAAGACACTCACCATGCTGCGGGCCTATGCCCTGGCAATAGAGCATCAGTTGGGTGACCGGCTCTTCCATTATCCCATGCCACGAGGAGGTTCTTCCGTACTTCGCCCCGATACGGCAAGCACCCTTTTCTTCTTGCCGGCCAATCAAATCAGACAAGTTGCAGACGAAAAGAGTGCAGTCGACTATCATTTGTGCGGCCTTTTGCTCGACAAACAACTCGATGCTTTTGCCGCACTTGTCACCAAATACTATGATGCAGCATCGCCAAACATGCCCAGGCATTACAAAGAAGCACTCACACTCTACACGCACAAACGCTCAAATCGTGTGGTTACCTATCGCGATGCCGTGCTTGATGCCGACTATGAAGACTTTTTGAAACTGGTTAATAACCGCACTCTTAGCCAGTCGGATGCGCGTGATATCTATGGCAATACCTATTGGTATTACTATGTCTATAAGTAAGGTGACTTTCTTGGTGTGATATACTGGTTTGTATCAGTATCGTATCCATTATTGCGATAGGATATTATTCGTGCCGTTGCAGATAGATGGAGTGGGTGATACACGTTGGTAGTTCTTCTTGGTAATGGGTGACATATACCATTGTTTTGTTTCTTCTCTGGCAGAAAGTGTCTACGATGGCCTTTACCATCAGGCGGTTGCTGTCGTCAAGTCCATGTAGCGGCTCATCGAGAATGAGCAGTTCGGGGTCTTTTACGAAGGCTCGCGCCAATAGCACAAGACGTTGTTCTCCGCTTGAAAGTTTCTGAAAACTAACGTCTTCTTTGCCTTTCAGTCCGAAAATGTCCATCCAGAATCGGCAGACGGCATAGTCGCTTTCATCGGGTTTTACATAAAGACCGACGGTGTCTTTCAGTCCGCTGGCCACGATTCTCACAGCGGGAATGTCGCGATGATAGGCGCGGTGCATTTCCGGAGATACATATCCGATGTGCTTTTTGATGTCCCAGATGCTTTCGCCAGTGCCGCGGCTGCGCCCGAAGAGTGTTATGTCACAAGCATAACTCTGGGGATTGTCGGCGCAGACAAGCGAGAGCAGTGTTGATTTCCCCGCTCCGTTTTGTCCAGACAGTGCCCATCGTTCACCATTTCTTACCGTCCAGTCCAGGTCTTTCAGAATGGTTCTGCTGCCATATCTGATGCTCACCTTGTTCATTTTGATGACTTGTTCAGCCTGATAGTCGTGGTTCTGGTAGGGGAGGTGCAGAATGGCAGACCTTTTCTGTTCATCGAGCGGCGCGCTGTTGGCAAGACGATGCTGCTGAAGATATTGTGCTCGAGGCATTTTTCTGCCAACAGTCATGTTGCTCACCTCAACAACGTGAGTGATAAACTCGGGTATTTCGTCGGTTTTCGAAAGAACCAGTATCATTTGCAGGCTCTGTTCGGCGGATAATACCTGCAACAAGGTCTTGAGTTGGCTGCGTGTCTCTGCGTCAAGTCCCACGAAAGGGTTGTCGAGAATCAGTATGCTCGGATTAGAAAGCAGGGCTCTTGTAAGTTGGAACTTCCTCATTTCTCCGCTGGAAAGCAGAATGATATATTTGTCCAGCAGTTGGTGGATGTGGAAAATGTCGTATAGGCGTTTGCGCAACTGTTGTTTTTCTGCCGACTCCTTGCCTGTAAAGGCATATTCCATGTCGAGGAGCCTTGCTACGGTGGGTGTTTCCGGTCCAATTTCCATTTGGTTCCATCGTTGCTGCAAGAAATATGTGCGGTCGTTATCGCCGCCGTAACTGTCTCTGAACGCAATGTATTTGATGTTGTCGCTCACCAATGGTCTTGAAGGATTGCAGAAATGGTATTCCACACCTTGTCCAATGAGCGGGTGTTTGCCCGTGATGATGTCGATGAACATGGATTTTCCTCCGCCGTTGGGGCCGACCACGGCAAGATGCTCATTGCTTTCCAGTTCGAAATCCACGGGTTTTGCCATCCGCCATTCCGGATGCCGTGTTATCCCTTGTTCAATCCTGATGGTTTTTTGCATAAGTATGATGTGGTATGATAATGACAGATGGTGCTCGTGCCGGAGGATAATCTACAGCCCGTTGTTCACCTTGTCCTTGTTCTTGTTGATAAAATCCTTCCATCCGTGATAATGCGCCTGGCTCTCAGGGCGGCCTGCCTGCATGAAATGACAATAGGCAGCGCCCAGTGCATCGGTGGCGTCCATGAAGCGGGGCATATCTTCGTCGCTGATTTTCAGTAGCCTTTTCAGCATGCCAGCCACCTGCTCCTTCGATGCGGAGCCGTTTCCGGTGATGGCCATTTTAATTTTCAAGGGCGCATATTCATGGATTGGCACGCTGTGATGGATGGCTGCGGCAATGGCAACGCCTTGGGCGCGTCCCAGTTTGAGCATTGACTGCACGTTTTTCCCGAAGAACGGCGCTTCAATAGCCATCTCGTCGGGCAGAAATTCATCGATGATGCCAGTGACGCGGTCGAAAATGCGACCGAGACGCAGATAAGGGTCGCTCTCCCGGCGCATGTCTATCACCCCCATGGCCATCATCTGGGCTTTGTTGCCTTCCACTTTCAGCAGCCCATAGCCCATCACATTGGTTCCCGGGTCGATGCCCAGGATGATTTTTTCTGTTTTCAATGAGTGCGTTAATTATGAGTTTACCTCAAATAAGGGTTCATGCTGATTTCTGCACCGATAGTTGTCTTCGGCCCGTGACCACTCCAAATGGTTGTCTCAGCAGGCAGTTTGGCCAGCACGTCAATAAGTGTGTGGCGCATTTCCTTGTCGTCTCCACCCTCGAAATCTGTTCTTCCGATGCTCATCTGGAAGAGCGTGTCGCCCGTGAAGGCCACTTTCTCCTCGGCGCAATAGAAGGTGATGCCGCCGGGAGTATGGCCTGGTGTCTCGATGACGGTGAACTTGTGGCTGCCGAATTCAATCACGTCGTTGCTGTCGATATATTTCCCCACGGGTGGTACGGTGTTGTCGTATTCGATACCGAGGAAATACATGGCCTGGTCCTGCATGTTGCTCATCAGGAAATCGTCTTTTTTGTTCACTTCGGGTTGCAGGCCGAATACCTCGTATACGGTATCGTTGCCCATGCAGTGGTCGAAATGGCCATGAGTACAGATCAGGTGCTTGGGCGTGAGGCCGTTTCCGTTGATATACTCCACTAATGCCATGCGCTCATCTTGAAAATATGCGCCGCAGTCGATAATCACGCACTCTTGGGTTTCGTCGCTTACGACGTAGGTGTTCTCCTGATAAGGATTGCACACGAAACGTTGAATTTTCAACATATCATTATTCTTTTAGTTGTTATTGTATGTCTTCGGGGGCTATCGTGCATGTCTATGCCGGTAGATAGATAAGGTGTTTCTCCTTGAACCATTCCTCTTTGAACCACGTGCTGATGTCTGTGATGTCGGCAAGGTGCTTGAAAGGTTTCACCTCTTCTTGTATGTCACCGCCTTTCAACACAATAACTCCGTTGGGAACAGAGTTCTGCTGGTGTTTCTTGCGGATGTTTTTCTTCACGATTTTCATCAGGTCGGGCAGGGGCATTACGGCCCGGCTCACCACAAAGTCGAATGTTTCCTTTTCTTCCTCACCGCGAATGTGCTCGGCAACGCAGTTTTTCAGTCCGATGGCATTGGCCACTTCGGTGGCAACAAGTATTTTTTTCCTGGTGCCGTCTATCAGTTTGAAATGACATTCGGGGAACATGATGGCAAGTGGGATGCCCGGAAATCCTCCTCCCGTGCCGAAATCCAGGATGCTGGTTCCCTTCCTGAAACTCAAGGCCTTGGCTATCGACAGTGAATGGAGCACATGATGCTCATACAGATTGTCGATGTCCTTTCGTGATATCACGTTTATTTTTTCGTTCCATTCATGATAGAGCGCATCAAGCATCTCAAACTGTTTTTTCTGCTCATCAGTGAGCGAAGGGAAATATTTGAATATAATGTCTGCCATCTTGTGCCGTTGTTTCTAGATAGTATGATTAATAATGTGTTATTGTTTCGGTCTCATTCGCTGGGGCGGGGGCGGTTGCGTGCCGGAAAGGCATGTCTTATTTCAGCACGGAGTCCAAGTCGGAATAGTCGATCTCTGCTTCTATCTGCCCTTCTGCGTGGGGTGCTATTTCAGAATCTGTATAGATAAAAGTGATGGAGTTCTTGCCCAGAATGAAGTTCTCTGTGACATAAGGCTCCATGTTGATGAATAGTGACTTCTCGTGCAGTCCGTCTACGTCTTTCACCTTGTATTTCTCGCACAGCGCTTCCACCACTTTCTCTTTCAGCATTTCGTAATAGCCCGGCACGAAGACATCATCCAGCAGGAGAATCTTACCGTTTTCCATGTCAATGTTTTTGGCAATGGTGCTGTTGATGCCATGTGCGCCACCTCCGAAATAGTAAACTTCTGCCAGATAGTTGAACACACCTTTGCGCCCTTTCTTCACATTTGTTTCGCAAGAGTATTGAACGTTGTATGCATTGGGGTGGTTGGGGTCTCTGCGAAACAGGTCGCCGTATTCTTTTTTGTAGTCGACGGCATATTTCTGCATATATAATGCCAGCGACTCTTTGGCTTCGCGCACCACCGTATCGGTGGAGATATAGTCGGGAGTGAGGATTCCCGATTTGAACAGAGCCTTGTTCACGGCTTGGGAATTCTTGCCTGTGGCATAATGAACGCGCAGTTGAATCTCGGCTTTCGGTGATGTTGCGCTGTTGGTGAGCGATATCACGGTGTCTTTTTTGTACTCGCTGAAATCCATCACCTTGTCCTCTTCTGTCCCCGACGTGCCTTTTCCTCCGCATGAACAGAGAAAAAAGGTTGTAATAAAACAGGAATAGAGTATCTGGAGTTTTATCTTCATGATTCTTTTCTTTTTCAAAAACGATGCAAATATACTTGAAACGAGGCAAAAAAGCAAATTATTTTTCATAATAATTATATTTTTGTGTACTTTTGCACCCGAAAAATCAACAAGGATTATGGGATATAAAGTATTCAAGGCGGCATTGTTTGATCTGGACGGGGTGGTTTTCGACACGGAACCACAGTATTCTGTGTTCTGGGGAGCACAATGCCGAAAGTATCATCCAGAGGAGCCGGGACTGGAAAACAGAATTAAAGGTCAGACGCTCGTTCAGATTTTCGACGGGCATTTCTCCGGCCACCTGGCCCAATACCGGCATGCCATCGTGGAAGAACTGAATGACTACGAGCGGCAAATGACCTATCAGTATATTGACGGATTTGAATCTTTTGTCGGCGATTTAAGGAATCACGGCGTGAAAACGGCTGTGGTAACGAGCAGCAACATGCCTAAGATGGAGAATGTCTTTGTGCAGCAGCCCCGTTTCAAGGAGTTGTTCGATGCCATTCTCACCTCAGAAGACTTTGACAAAAGCAAACCCGATCCCGACTGCTATCTCAAGGCGGCATCCCGATTCATGTGCCGGCCAGAGGAATGTGTGGTCTTTGAAGACAGTTTCAACGGTTTGCGAGCCGGAAGGGCAGCGCAGATGACTGTGGTAGGCCTGTCAACCACCAACCCCGAAGAGGCCATCAGTGCGCTGGCAGACAGGGTTGTACACGACTATAAATCGCTCAACTATGAAAAAATGTGCGAAATGATAGCCCAGTTTCATCAAAAATAAGTACCTTTGCACCCGCATTTTAAAAATTATAGGAACATATTTAGGCTATGGCAGGATATCTTGTAAGCGACAACCGTAAGGTGACTACCCACCGTTTCATTGAGATGAAGCAGAAAGGTGAAAAGATTTCAATGCTCACATCTTATGACTTTACAACCGCCCGTATCGTTGATGCAGCAGGCATTGACGGTATTTTGATTGGCGACTCGGCATCCAACGTGATGGCAGGAAACACGACGACGCTCCCGATGACTGTGGATCAGATGATCTATCATGCACGTAGCGTAGTACGTGGAGTCAGCAGGGCCCTTGTGGTATGTGATATGCCTTTCGGCAGTTACCAGGTTGACCGCCACGAAGGAGTGAAGAATGCAGTGCGCATCATGAAGGAAAGCGGCTGCGATGCCCTCAAACTGGAAGGTGGCGTGGAGATTATCGACACCGTGAAGGGTATTCTTGATGCCGGTATTCCTGTGATGGCGCATCTGGGACTTACACCTCAGAGCATCAATAAATTCGGTACTTACGCGGTGAGAGCCAAGGACGAGCGTGAGGCAGAGAAACTTATTTCAGACGCTCATCTGCTTGAAGAGGCCGGATGTTTCTCGCTTGTCATGGAGAAAATACCTTCCCTGCTTGCCGAAAGGGTAACCAAGGAACTGAGTATTCCCACCATCGGCATCGGTGCAGGCGGAAAAACCGACGGCCAGATACTGGTTGTGGCCGACATGCTGGGTATGACTCAGGGGTTCAGTCCGCGTTTCCTGCGCCGATATGCTAATCTTTATGAAGTGATGACCGATGCCATTGGTTCGTATGTGGGCGATGTGAAAAGTGGTGATTTCCCCAATGAGGAGGAGAGTTATTAAACATTAGTCCCATGTATACGCAGAACACGCCTGTACACGTCAAGTTATGGCATCATGATTTCTGGCGGCTGGCACTTGCCAACCTGCTTGTCACGGTGTCGGTATATATGTTCATCCCTGTGCTTCCTGCATGGATGGCGACGTATGTAGGTGTGGATGCATCCCGTTATGCCATGGGAATCTATGCCGTCGGGCTGTTTGCCCTGGGCGGTTTCTGCTCGTATTTCGTTCAGCGCTATCGTCGCAATCATGTCTGTGTGGTTTCCATCCTCACCATGGTGGCCTGTTCGCTGCTTCAATATTATCTTCCCACGCTGCTGGGTCATAGCCGATCCATGCTGCCCACATTGTTTATCATCGTAAGATATGTGATTGGCGCAGCCTTCGGACTGGCTCAAATGGTGCTCATGAGCACCTTGGTGATTGACACAAGTGAGTCGTTCCGCCGCACGGAAGCCAACCACAGTGCCGCCTGGTTTGGACGTTTCTCCTTGTCGCTGGGGCCGTTGCTCTCTTTGTTGGTATATCGTTATCTGGGATTCCAGCAAGTAGTGTGGGTTTCGTGTATATGCGGACTGGTGGCCATTGTGCTCATCCAGTTGGTAGATTTCCCGTTCAAGGCGCCCGAAGACCAACTCCGGGTGTTCTCTTCAGACCGTTTTTTCCTGTTGCATGGCGTTCCCCTGTTTGTCAATCTCATGTTGTGCACGATGGTTGTCGGCATGATAATGACCCTCGAAAACGATGTGGTTTTCTATGCGATGATGATGGCTGGCTTCTTGCTTGCCTTGCTCTCACAGAAATATGTCTTTGCAAATGCAGAACTGAAGAGTGAGATTGTGACCGGATTGGTGCTGCTGTGTGCATCGGTTCTGATGCTGATGACCGACAATCAGACGGCCACCGTCTACATCATGCCAGTGACAACCGGGCTGGGAATCGGGATTATCGGTGCGCGGTTCCTGCTGTTTTTCATCAAACTGAGCAAGCATTGCCAAAGGGGAACGTCGCAGAGTTCGTATTTCCTGTCATGGGAACTGGGACTCACGACAGGCATTTTCATCGGCCTTGGCTACGGTGTCGAAGAGAAGGACATGCTGCTTCGCGTTGCCTTGATAACAACTATTCTTGCCCTTCTGATGTATCAGGTGTTTACACATTCCTGGTATCTGAAGAACAAGAACAGATAAAATAACTCGTCAATTGATAATCAAACCGCTCGTTTGTTATACACACTCAAACGTAAGTTCTTCCTTATTGTCAACCTTGCCGATGCGTATGGTTGCGCCCGGTTGCAGTTCTCCGTCGAGCAATCTCTCGCACACACCATCCTCAATATAGTTTTGAATGGCACGTTTTAGCGGTCGGGCTCCAAACTGGACATCATATCCTTTCACGGCAACCATTTCCTTGGCGGCATCCGACAGTTCAATGTGGTAGCCCAATGCCTCTACGCGCTGGTAGAGACCTTTCAGTTCCACGTCGATAATCTGTTTGATGGCATTCAGGTCGAGTTGGTCGAAGGTGATAATCTCATCCAGACGGTTGAGGAATTCAGGAGAGAACTGTTTGCTCAGACTCTTCTGGATAATGCTCCGAGCATGTTCCTTGTCCTGCTCGTTGATGGCAAAACTGGTAAATCCAGTGGCATTGAAGCCCACGCCACGACCAAAATCCTTCAATTGTTTGGTACCTGCGTTGCTGGTCATGATAATAACCGTGTTGCGGAAATCTACCAATCGGCCGTTGCCGTCAGTGAGTCTGCCCTCGTCGAGCACCTGGAGCAGCATGTTGAACACATTACCATGCGCCTTTTCTATCTCATCGAGCAAAACGATGGAGTAGGGATGGCGGCGCACGCGTTCAGTGAGTTGACCTCCTTCTTCATATCCCACATATCCCGGAGGTGCACCAATCAGGCGCGATGTGTTGAAACTCTCAGAGTATTCGCTCATGTCGATGCGGATTAAAGCATCGGCACTGCCGAACATTTCCTCTGCCAACTTCTTGGCCAGGTAAGTTTTTCCCACGCCCGTGGGGCCGAGGAACATGAATGCGCCGATGGGATGGTTCGGCTCTTTCAGTCCTACGCGGTTGCGCTGTATGGCTTTCACCATCTTTTCTATGGCCTTTTCCTGGGCGATAACCGAGCCTTTCAGTTTCGACGAGAGGTTCTTCAGCCGGATGCCTTCTGCCTCGGCCATGCGCTGGACAGGCACGCCCGACATCATCGACACCACGTCGGCAACGTCTTTGTCGGTAACAATCTCGCGCGTCTGCACATCGCCCTCGTTCCATCTGCGCTGCATTTCGTCGAGTTCAATCTCCTTCTTAATCTGGTTGTCGCGGTATGCGGCGGCCAGTTCGAAGTTCTGATTCCTCACGGCATTCTGTTTCTTCTGCTTCAGTTCGTCAATCTCCTTCTCCAGATTCGTGATTTCCGGCGGCACGCTTGCATGCTGCAGATGAATCTTCGAGCCCACTTCGTCCAAGGCATCAATTGCTTTGTCGGGGAAGAAACGGTCGGTGATGTAACGGTCTGTCAATTTGACACATGTCAGAATGGCATCTTCAGTATAGGTAACTTGATGGTGCTGTTCATATCTTTCTTTGATATTGTGCAGGATGGTGATGGTTTCCTCAACGTTTGTTGGCTCTACAATCACCTTCTGGAATCTTCTTTCAAGTGCTCCGTCTTTTTCAATGGAGTTGCGATACTCATCAAGCGTGGTGGCACCGATACACTGAATGGTTCCCCTTGCCAGCGCCGGCTTCAGTATGTTGGCAGCATCCATCGAGCCAGGTGTGGATCCGGCACCGATAATCGTGTGGATTTCGTCGATGAATACGATGATGTCGGGGTTGGCTTCTATTTCCTTTATCAGTGCGCGGATGCGCTCTTCAAACTGTCCGCGGTATTTTGTTCCGGCCACAATAGATGTCATATCCAGGTTGACCAGCCGCTTGTTGAAGAGGATGGGAGACGTGCGGTGGTTGGCAATCAGTTGGGCAATGCCTTCAACGATGGCACTCTTGCCCACGCCCGGTTCACCAATCAGGATGGGATTGTTCTTCTTTCTGCGACCTAATATTTCTATGACGCGCTGTATTTCGCGCTCCCTTCCCACAACGGGATCCAGTTTCCCGTCCATGGCGGCCTTCGTCAGGTCGGTGGAAAAATTGTCAAGAACGGGCGTTTTGCCGTCGCCCTTGCGAGTGCGTGTGGCGGTTTTCGAGCCTTTCTGCTCATTGCTTTCATTGTTTTGAGCCACAGTCTCGTCTTCTTCATCTTCGTCGGGGATGTCGATTCCGTTCCTTGGGTTTACCGATTCTTTCTTCTGTGAAAAATATGTCAATGCGTCTTCGTAGTTCATATTGTTTAATTCTAATACATGTTTTGCACCGTTATCAACGGCATCGTGCAGGATGGCCAGCAGCAAATGCTGCACATCAACGGTTGATGTGGTCTGCATACGTGCCTCAAGGACAGCAAGTTTCAGTATGTTGCTTGCCCTTTCGTTCAGCACCAGTTCTTGCGTGTTGATGGGTTGCATATATTCATTCTCTCTCACTTTCTGCTCCAGTTCTGTCTTTACCGACTGCAGGTTGATGGCACAAGAGTTCAGGTAGTCGGTCACTACATTGTGCTTGTCGCGCATCAAACCAAGCAACAGGTGCTCCGGACCAACGGTTCTGCTGGCCAGGCGTGCTGCTTCTTCGCGGCTGAATGCAAGTATTTGTGAAACTTTTGGCGAAAACTGACTCGTCATATTTATCTCTTCCTTTCTATTTCTGTTGCAAATTTACTACATTTATTCCATATTACAAAAAATATGCCAAATTGTTTTGGCGGTCTGAAATCGGTGATTGCTGCCGTTTTTACGGCAATGGGTGTCGCTGCTGTCATGACTGTCGCGCGGTGCTGATTGGAAAAAACGCAACAAAACCATGTTGCCGTTTTTCTTCAAAATAGAAATCGATTTTGTGAAAAATAAGCGTTGAAAGGGTGAAAATGTAAAGAATCGTTACCGCAAAGCACCTTTCGCCATGCAAAACCTATGCTTTTGCCCTTCAAAACCTATGGTTTTATAGCCCAAAAACTATGGTTTCGCACCTCAAAACCTATGTTTTTGCAACCCAAAACCTATGCTTTTTTCAGCAAACATCTGGTTTCTTCGTTCAAGAAAAATATATTTTCGTTGTAATTGATTATTAGCCAATAAGTTGCAGAAAATGCTCCAAAACGCGCGTGTTTCGCGCCCAGTTTATCGTTTCTGGCCAGCATCGCCCGTATAAATGGCTTCAATTCGGATTTTCCATGACAATTCCATACATAATAATTGCTCAGTTCCGCGGATTTCTCGTTTATGGACTTGTCGCCAAAGAAACCGTCGGTGAATGCCGGAATCATTGAAAAAACCGGCTCATTGTTTCGCCTTACATCGGGTTCACGTTAAATAAAATTTAAAAACCTGCGTTTTTCCCAGTCAGATTTGTGTATGTCGAAAAAATGTAGTAATTTTGCTTTGTTTTTGGTAAAGAACGCGTCAGAGAGCCCGAAAATGGCCTTAAACGCCAAATTTATAGTTTTTAAGAATTTAAAATACAAGGAAAAGATAGACTGAAAAATGGACGAGAATCAGATTTTCGATGGCGGACAAACCATCGATAATGACAGAATTATTAAGATTAACATCGAGGAGGAAATGAAATCCTCGTATATCGACTATTCAATGTCGGTGATTGTAGCCCGTGCTTTGCCAGATGTGCGCGACGGTTTCAAACCCGTTCACCGCAGAATTCTCTATGGTATGGCAGGCATCGGAAATACCAGCGACAAACCTTATAAGAAATGCGCACGCGTCGTGGGAGAGGTGCTGGGTAAGTATCATCCCCATGGCGACAGTTCAGTATATGGCGCATTGGTGAGAATGGCGCAAGACTGGAACATGCGTTATACGCTTGTTGACGGTCAGGGAAACTTCGGATCGGTGGACGGCGACTCTGCTGCTGCCATGCGATATACCGAGTGCCGACTCTCAAAGATGGGAGAACACATCATGGATGACCTGGAGAAGGACACCGTGGACATGATGAACAACTTCGACGACTCACTTCAGGAACCTACGGTGATGCCTACGAAGGTGCCAAACCTGTTGGTAAACGGCGGAAACGGTATTGCTGTGGGTATGGCAACCAATATTCCAACTCACAATTTGGGTGAAGTCATCGACGGCTGCTGTGCTTATATAGACAATCCTGATATCGACACCGAAGGCCTGATGCAGTATATCCAGGCTCCCGACTTCCCAACGGGTGCTTATATATATGGTTTGCAAGGCGTGAAAGATGCCTATGAGACCGGTAGGGGACGCATTGTGATGCGCGCAAAGGCAGAGATTGAGAGCCACGACACGCACGATAAGATCGTGGTAACTGAGATTCCCTATGGCGTGAACAAGGCTCAACTCATTGAATACATCGCCGACCTGGTGAAGGAAGGTAAACTTGAGGGCATTACAAATGCCAACGACGAGTCGGGCAGGCAAGGTATGCGCATCGTTATTGATGTGCGACGCGATGCTAATGCCAACGTCATTCTGAACAAACTGTTCAAGATGACGGCATTGCAGAGCGCTTTCTCCGTGAATTGCATTGCACTGGTGAAGGGCCGTCCGCGCCTGCTGTCATTGAAAGAGTGCGTGAAATATTTCGTGGAGCACCGTCATGACGTTACCATTCGCCGCACACAGTTCGACCTGAAGAAAGCACAGGAACGTGCCCATATACTGGAAGGACTGATTATTGCAGTGAACAACATCGACGAGGTGGTGCATATCATTCGCAATTCCAAGACTCCAAGCGATGCACAACGCAATCTGGAGCAGCGCTTCAACCTTGATGAGTTGCAGTCGAAAGCCATCGTTGACATGCGTCTCAGCCAACTGACAGGCTTGCGCGTGGATCAGTTGCACCAGGAATTTGATGACTTGCAGAAACTGATAGCAGAACTGCAGGAAATCCTTGACAATCCGGAGCGCTGCAAGGAAGTGATGAAAAACGACTTGCTGGAGGTGAAAGAGAAATACGGTGACGCACGCCGCACACAGATAGTACCTGCTGAACACGAATTCAATGCAGAGGATTTCTATCCCAACGACCCGGTTGTGATTACAGTGAGCCACATGGGTTATATCAAGCGCACACCGCTTTCTGAGTTCAGAGAGCAGGCACGCGGAGGCGTAGGTGCCAAGGGCGCACGCACACGCGATAACGACTTCACAGAGTTTATCTATCCCGCAACGATGCATCAGACGATGCTCTTCTTCACCAAGAAGGGCCGCTGCTATTGGCTGAAGTGCTATGAATTGCCCGAGGGCGACAAGAATTCAAAAGGCAGAGCCATCCAGAACATGCTCAATATCGATGCCGATGACTCGGTGAACGCTTTCCTCAGACTACGCGGAAAAGGTCTTGAGGATGAGGAGTTTATCAATAGCCATTACGTGGTGTTCGCTACGAAGAACGGAATCGTGAAGAAAACATGTCTGGAAGCCTATAGCCGACCGAGGGCAAACGGTGTGATTGCCATCAATATCCAGGAAGGCGACGAGGTGGTTGACGTGAGACTGACCAACGGACAGAATGAACTGATTCTGGCCAACCGCAACGGACGAGCCGTCAGATTCAACGAAAATGCCATCCGCACCATGGGCCGCGTTGCCACGGGTGTTATCGGTATGCGTGTAGACGGTGGCGATGACGAGGTGATTGGCATGGTTGTTGTTAACAAACCTGATGAGGAAACCATCATGGTGGTCAGCGAAAATGGATACGGAAAGCGCTCACAGGTGGAGGACTACCGCATCACCAACCGCGGCACCAAGGGCGTGAAGACGCTGAACATCACTGATAAGACGGGACGTTTGGTGGCCATCAAGAATGTCACCAACCAGAACGACCTGATGATTATCAACAAGAGCGGCATCGTGATTCGCATGGCTGTGGCCGATTGCAGGGTGATGGGACGCGCCACACAGGGTGTTCGTCTGATCAACCTCACCAAGAAAAACGACGTGATTGCCAGTGTCTGCAAGGTGATGAGCAGCGAACTGGAGGCCATCGTAGAACAGAAAAGCCGTGAAGAATGGGCTCAGAACTCTGAGGCAATCCGCCGCGACGTGACTGCAGCAGATGCTTCGTCAGACAATGCTGATGAGCCCATCTTGGACGTAATCGATGAAGACGAGAACTTAGTTGATTTCGACGACACCGAAGAACAGGAAGAATTGACCGAATAAACCGCCAAAACGGTGAATTTGCGTCAGCCTTTTCCCTTAAACTATATGATATATCAATAGTCAAAACAACAAAGAATCATCAATAGAGAATAAAAACAGAGTTTAAAACTGAGTATTAACAACCTTTTTAATAATTAGCTTATGAAAAAAATTATGTTGATGGCTGCTGCCGCTTTTATTGCCGTTTCAGCCAGTGCACAGAATCCCGCTGCTGCTAAGCAGATAAAAGGTGCCAAGGACTATCAGTCGGCATTGGGACTTGTGAATTCTAACCTTCAGAGCCTGAGCAATGATGAAAAAGCCGCTGCCTACAACAAACTCGTTGACTTGGCGATGGACAAATTCAACAAAGAGCAGAACGTGATGCTGACCAATCAGGTGACCAAAAAGAATGATCCCTATGATAAAGAAGGCATGTACGAGGCTGCCAAGAATGCGCTGAATGCTGCCCTTGAGTGCTATAAGTATGATCAGTTGCCCAACGCCAAAGGCAAGGTGGCTCCGAAATTCACCAAAAAGAATGCCGACCGTCTGCCAGCAGTGCGCAACACATTGATCAATGCCGGACAGGATGCCTATAACGACAAGAAGTTTGAGGCTGCAAAAGAGTTCTTCGGATTGTATGTTGATTCCAAGAGTGCTCCTCTGTTTGCAGAGATTCCTGCCGTGAAAGACGACCAGTTCTATGGCCAGATTGCTTATTTTGCTGCACTTGCCGCATACAACAACCAGGACTATGCCAGTGCAAGCAAGTATTCTGGCGAGGCTCTCGGCGACAAAGAGTCTGGCAAGGATGCCATGGACATCAAGATTCTGAGTATGAAAGCCCAGTTGAAGACAAAGGAAGACTCTGTGAAGTATCTGTCTGACATCAAGGCTCTCTATGAAAAAGATCCTACTGACGAGCGTATGTTCTCGCTGCTCGTGGAGTATTACACATCTGTGAAGGACGATGCCACCAAGAAGAACCTCATCAACACACAGGTTGCCAATCATCCAAGCAAGATGGCATGGGCTTTGAAGGGTGAGAGCGATATGGGTGAGCAGAAGTGGGCTGAGGCCGTTGATGCTTACAAGAAGTCGCTTGCAATGGATCCGGAGTTCATCCAGGTTCAGTTCAATCTTGCTCTTTGTCTGAACAACCAGGCCATTACGTTGAAGGATGCAGCAGGTGGTACCCTTACAGCAGAGGCAAAGGCATTGCTCGAAGAGTCTATTGCCAATCTGAACCAGATTAAAGAAAAAGATCCCAACCGTGAGACCATCAACTGGCCGTACACACTCTATCAGGCATACTATCTGATTGGCGACGAGGCAAAGGCTAAGGAACTCGAGTCGTTGGTAGGACAATAACAGCAACGGAAACGTTGTTTTAAAAACGTTGAAATAATTCACCTTTAATGAAGCGAAGCATTATATTGCCGCTTCTCTTAATAATCATTATACCGTGCTTGAACGCTCAGAAAAAGGAGATTGCTCAAGCACGGGCTTTTATTAAGAGTGGCAAGAACCTGGCCCAGGCAGAGAAACTGATGCAGAATCTGCTGAAAGACAGTGCAAACCGGGATAATGAGAAGGTTTGCATCGTATTGTGCGATGCCCTGCGCAAGCAATACGAAGAGGGAAACATGAGCATGTATCTCAAAAAACCAACCGATACGGCCGCATTGTTTAATGTGGCAAGGCGGATGTTTGCCTCTTACGAGAAACTTGACAGTATCGACGCACGTCCAGACGAGAAGGGGAGGGTGAGGCCGAAGTACCGTGCGAAGAACGCTTCTTTTCTTGACGGTTACCGGAAAAACCTCTTTAGCGGAGGTACTTTCTTCATCCGCAAGCAGCAATATAAAACCGCTTTCGACTTTATTGATATGTATTTGGACACGGCCAACCAGCCACTGTTCGAGAGCATGCATTATGCAGAAGACGCTGAGGCTGGATATTGGGCTCTGTATTGCGGATATAAACTGCATAACCCTGAACTCACACTGAAGTATAAAGACGTTGCGCTGAAAGACAAGGCACGGGAGGAAAACACGTTGCAGTATCTGGCGGAGACATACAAGGCGCTCAAGGATACGGTGATGTATGAAAAGATGCTGACAACGGGCTTTTATCGTTTCAAGCAGTCTGCTTATTTCTTCACCTATCTGGTGGATTTTTACAATCGTGTGATGCGTCCCGATCTGGCCCTCGGCATTATCAACGACGGGCTGGCATCCAAAGAGAACAGCGAATTGTATCTTTTTGCCAAGTGCAACCAACTTCTGAACATGGGAAGATACGACGATTGTCTTGCCATCTGTGATACGCTGATTGCCCGGAATGACACGTTGGCTGACGCATACTATAATGCCGGTGTCGCCTATATCAACAAGGCCCTCGAACTCGACAAGCAGCATACCAAGGCAAATGCCAATGTCCGCAAGCAGGTGACCGCGTTCTACAATAAGTCTTTGCCGTATATGGAGAAGTACAGGCTGCTGGCTCCCGACCAGAAAGACAAGTGGGGGGCTGCCCTTTACAAGATATACTTGGAACTGAATATGGGAAAGAAATTTGAAGAGATTGACCGTTTACTGAGATAGTGAACGGTCGTTTCTTTTTGGGTTTATTTGTATTGTACCTCCTGATATCCCACCAGCCTGTCTGTTCTGTCGCCTGAAGCCCGGAAGTAGACAAGTGTTTGGTATTTGTTTTCTGTTTGGAAAAAGTCTCCTTCCGTGGGCATGGTTCTGAGCACTCCATGCGAATCCATCATCAGGTATTGGTAAGAATAGTAGCCTTGTTTCTGCAGAACAACCGCTTCATAACAGTGCTTTTCCGGGTTGTAGGTCATTTTATATTCTGGGCTGAACTGATCGTTTGTCCACACGCCATTGAGATAGACATCACCAGTAACCGGCGAC
This sequence comes from Prevotella sp. UBA4268, assembly GCA_002395135.1. Lineage (GTDB taxonomy): Bacteria > Bacteroidota > Bacteroidia > Bacteroidales > Bacteroidaceae > Prevotella. The sequence goes on from DGWC01000055.1 coordinate 48,165, forward strand.
GGACACATCAGCGTGTAGTGTACAAGCACATACTCTGACTGTCTTTCGTTTTCTATGTTTTCGCTGTTCCTGATGAAAAACGCACCGTTGGCATCCTCGTCATATACATAGTTGTTGCGCGGCTCGCTTGAGAAGGGCCACACATGGTAGTTCTCCCCGTCCCACGAAATCATGTCGATGCCCATGGTGGGGTGGTTTGTGTCCAGAATTTCATACTTGTGGTACTCATTGCCTGCCGCAAAGATGAAGTCCTTATGATGATTCCATCTCATTCCGTTAGGCATCAGATACTCGGGACGGCTGTTTACCACGGCGTTATCCCATCTCATGTTCTGCATGACCACGGTTTTTACCTGCGAGGCAGGGTCGGTAACGGTAAGGTTGCCGAATCCCACTTCCAGGGAAACCTGCTGATGGGAGCGGCGGATGTCGATATCTGTATTGGCAGAAACATCCATCATCACACCCATTAACGGCTCCACAACCATGAAACAGGCCGTGAGAATCTTTTCGTTGTCGTTGTTCTCGTCATAAACGGTCAGTCGATAGTTGCCGCTCATCTTGATGCTGCACGTCCGGTTGGGAATACTGATGGAATAATGGGTATATAGAACATTCGTGTTGAGCGATTCCGTCACATCGTCTATGGTGTTCCCTTCTGCGAACCCTTCCATGTAGTCGCTGGCAAAGAGTTCTTCCGATTTTGTCCAGTCGGCATCACAGTGTTCTAATGTATAAGTATATCGGTGGTATTCGTGGGTCAGATCATCGAAATCAATGTTGATTACCTCGTCGCCGTTCAGTTTTATCACGGGCAGCGACATCCATCTGTTGCCGGCCACCACTTGCAGCGTTGCAATATTCTGTTTGAATATTTCGTTACGCTGTGCCTGTATTGTGATGATGGCAGAGGACAGAAGAATGATGATCGTCAGAATCCTTTTCATGTTGTTATAACGTTGTTTATTTCCTTTTATTGTGCATGGACTTCACATCATGACTGGCTGCAAGAAGGAACTTCTATGTCTTGACATAAATAAAGATATTTATTTTTTTTTCTGCACTCGACTTTTCGTAACTTTGAATAAGTTTTTCGCTTCGCTCAAGGAACTTCTTCATCTTGGCATAAAAAACAAACGAGTTTGTTTTGTTCTTCTCCCGACTTTTCGTAACTTTGCAGGCATGAAAGAAGTGTTGATAAAAGATGAAGTGTTGCAGCAGGCAGCCCAAAAGGGCATGGATGCTTTTGTAAAAGCCTTCGTAGATGCTATTTATGAGGCTATCGGAGGTGTGCTGAACGCAGAAACAATGCCAGAACTGAATGCTAATCAGATTACTTTGCTTGCCTTTGACATGCTTCATGAGGAGGTAATGGATGGTGGTTTCGTACAGTTGATCCACAACGGATACGGGCCTTTTATCTTTAAGAATCCCTTTGCGAAGATGTTGAAAGTGTGGGGATTGGCGGAATTCGGGAAACTGGTGTATAAGGCTTACCCCTTGTATGTCAAATACGGTGCAGAGATAGAGAAGGACTGCACCGACGATGAATTTATGGAGATGTTTGAGCGTTATCCCGAATTTGATGATTTTGATGACACTTTCGTGGAGAACGAAGAGGAGTGGACTGAAGGGATTGCCCATTATATTGATGAGCATATCGACCAGTTCGTGAAGATTGTATAAAGAACAGATGCAGCGATGAACAAAGAAGAAGAACTGCTGAGGAAGAAGAGTCCGGTGTCAATCAGGAACAAGAAGGCTTCGTTTGAATACTATTTCGTGGAAACCTTCACTGCCGGCATCGTGCTCACTGGCACAGAGATCAAGAGCATCCGCATGGGAAAGGCTTCCCTTGTGGATACCTATTGCTATATAAACAATGGGGAAATATGGGTGAAAGGTATGAACATTTCGCCCTATTTCTATGGTTCATACAATAACCATGAGATGAAGCGTGAGCGCAAATTGCTGCTCACCAAGCGCGAAATACACCGTTTGCAGGAGGCAACAAAGCAAGTGGGATTCACGATTGTTCCCATTCTGGTGTTCATCGATGCCAAGGGAAGGGCAAAAATGGACATCGCCCTGGCGCGCGGAAAGAAAGAATTTGATAAGCGGCAGACGCTGAAGGAGAAAGAAGACCGGCGCGAGATGGACCGCGCGATGAAGCATTATTGATTATGATAAAGAATGTCTTATTCGATTTGGGAGGCGTGGTCATCACGCTCTGCCAGCCCGAGGCCATACGCAGGTTTGCTGCGCTGGGGCTGACTGACGCAGCAGATTATCTGGATCAGTATACGCAGGGAGGCATCTTCGGCAAGTTGGAGGAGGGCAGTATGTCTGCAGAGGATTTCCGCAACGAACTGAGCCGTATTGTAGGCAGAGAGATCACCGCGTCTGAATGCCGGCATGCCTGGCTGGGATACCGTGCGGAACTTCCGGCAAGAAACCTCGACACATTGCGCCGACTAAGGGCAGAAGGCTATCGTCTGCTGTTGCTCTCGAATACAAATCCATACATGATGGACTGGGCGCTCAGCAGTGAATTCGATGGCAACGGGCATTCCATCAATGATTATTTTGATGCGCTCTATCTGAGTTATCAGATGAGGGCAATGAAGCCGGATGTTTCTTTTTTCAGAATGGTGTTGGAAAAAGAGAATATCCTGCCCGAAGAATGCTTGTTTGTTGATGACGGGGCCAGAAACACCGCTGTTGCCTCAAGTCTCGGAATTAAGACGTTTTGTCCGGAAAACGGTTCAGACTGGACGCAGGAAATAGATAAATACTTGAAATAACAATACAATCCGTGTAATTAGTATATGTCGAAAAAGAACAGAAGATGGAGTTTGATACCCAATCAGCCTCTCACAGAACTCGACAAGAGGGTGCTCTATTGGGAGAATAAAGGCAGGGAAGTGCCTACTCGCGATTTGATAAAGACGCCGGAACAGATTGAGGGCATCAGAAAAAGTGGGTTGCTGAATACGGCAGTGCTCGACGAGGTGGCCCGGAACATCCATGAAGGCATGAGCACACTTGAGATTGACGAAATCGTATACAACTATACCACGCAGCATGGCGGCATTCCTGCTCCGCTCAACTATGAGGGATTCCCCAAGAGCGTGTGCACGAGCATCAACGAGGTGGTGTGCCACGGCATTCCCAAAGCCACCGACGTGCTCCGCGAAGGTGATATAATCAACGTTGACTGCACGACGATTCTCGACGGATACTATGCCGACGCTTCCCGTATGTTTATCATAGGCAAGACCACGCCCGAGAAAGAGCAGTTGGTAAGAGTGGCCAAAGAGTGCCTTGAAATAGGTGCAGAGGCGGCAACGCCCTATTGCTTTGTGGGTGATATCGGCAATGCAATCCAGAAACATGCAAAGAAATATCATTACGGAATAGTGCGCGATCTCTGTGGCCATGGTGTGGGGAATGCGTTCCATGAAGAACCGGAGGTTGTTCACTATGGTAAAAAAGGAACGGGCATGCTGATTGTGCCAGGCATGGTGTTCACGATAGAGCCGATGGTGAATATGGGAACGTGGCGCGTATTCATCGACAGCGATGATCCATACGGTTGGGAAGTCATCTCAGAGGATGAATTGCCCAGTGCACAATGGGAACATACATTCCTTATGACAGAGCACGGAGTGGAGATTCTTACATATTAAATAGGATGAAAGACGATATATATATATTAGGTATAGAGAGCAGTTGCGATGACACCAGTGCCGCTGTGCTGCGGAATGGGGTGCTGCTGAGCAATGTCACTGCCAGCCAGGAGGTTCACAAGGCCTATGGTGGTGTGGTGCCTGAACTGGCATCGCGTGCCCACCAACAGAATGTGGTGCCAGTGGTGGACCAGGCCATTCAGCGTGCCGGTATTACGAAAGAGCAACTCACCGCAGTGGCTTTTACGCGCGGACCCGGACTGATGGGATCGCTTCTCGTGGGTGTCAGTTTTGCAAAAGGTTTTGCGCGCAGTCTGGGAATACCGATGATTGACGTGAATCACCTGCAAGGTCATGTGATGGCCCATTTCATCAAGGAAAGCGACGACGACCATTCTGCACCCCCAATGCCGTTTCTTTGCCTGCTGGTGAGTGGCGGCAATTCACAGATTGTCAAGGTGAATGCCTACAATGATATGCAAGTGTTGGGGCAGACCATTGACGATGCTGCGGGCGAAGCGATAGACAAGTGCTCAAAGGTGATGGGACTCGGCTATCCCGGTGGACCGATTATCGACCGTCTGGCCCGTAAGGGGAATCCTCATGCCTTTACTTTCTCCGAGCCACATATTCCTGGATTGGATTACAGTTTCAGCGGTTTGAAGACATCATTCCTCTATAATCTGCGCGACTGGGTGAAAGAAGACCCCGATTTTGTGGAGCATCATCTGGAGGATTTGGCCGCTTCGCTTGAGTTTACCATCGTGGATATCTTGATGAAAAAATTGAAACTGGCAGCCAAACAGACAGGTATCAAGCATGTTGCCGTGGCTGGCGGTGTGTCGGCAAATAACGGACTGCGGAACGCTTTCAAGGATTATGCCGAGCGGTTCGGGTGGACAATCTATATTCCAAAGTTCAGTTATACCACCGACAATGCGGCTATGATTGGCATTACTGGCTATTACAAGTATTTGGATGGTGACTTCTGTGCCATCGACGCGCCGGCATTTTCAAAAGTAACATTTCAATAAACAACAATATGGAGTTTGAAAACAGAGTATTAAGCAGGGAAATCAGCCAGATGCTATATGAAGCAGGGATGACCATGGGCACGGCTGAGAGTTGCACGGGAGGGCGTATTGCCGAGGCTGTGATTGCCACACCCGGGGCATCCAATTATTTCAAGGGTAGCATAGTCTCGTATGTTGACGAGATCAAGGTGCGTTTGCTTCATGTGGACCCCCAGGTCATTGAGGAGAAAACCGCCGTTTGTGAGGACGTCGCCATTGCCATGGTGAAAGGAGCATGCGAAACCTTGAACGTTGATTTTGCCATTTCGGCTACGGGCATTGCCGGTCCCGGCGGTGGCAGCAAGGACATTCCTGTGGGGACGATATGGCTTGCGTGCGGCAGTAAGGACGAGATTGTCACGCTGAAACTGGAAGACGACGAGGGCAGGGATGTGAACCTGATGCATGCTACCAATAAGGCGCTTCAACTATTCCTGGATTTCCTCACCAAGCACATCACCAAAGAGGAAACCGAATAGCGCATGCAGGATAGAGTCCTGTATGTGAAAAGAGAAACACAGGATGTCATGATGATTCGAAATAAGGGCTAAAGGACTTTAAAAACAGAAAAAAAATAAAGCGACAGCCTTCACAGGTGATCGCTTCATATCTTCAATAGGTATTAGTTTTTTTAAGGTAAAAAGATTGTTTTCAGGATAACGATGCAAAGATAACACACTTTTTTTTATCGACCAAAATATTTCATTACAATTTTTTGCAAATAAAATTGTGTGGGAACACAATTTCTTTTTTTAAAGTTTATTAATAATTTGTTTGTGTAAACGTTTGTCTTTTGGCGTTTTTCGACTATCTTTGCAGAGAAATTCTTGAGATGTTACAATGAAGTTGCATCATTTGTTAATTTGAAAAGAACCGTTTTATATGTTGTTATCCAAGCAAAAAGATATGAAAAGTAGATTGTTGGTGTTTTTCCTCTCAGTTTCCATGCTGGCATTTGCCCAGCCAAGAAGTGAGCAAACATTGTCTGAATGGCAGTTTTCCAAGGACGGAATCAGTTGGGAGCAGGTTTCTGTGCCTCATGACTGGGCGATTGGCGGTCCGTTTGACAAAAAATGGGATTTGCAAACGGTGGCTATTGTGCAGAACGGTGAGACGGCGGCAACGGAAAAGTCGGGTCGCTCTGGTGCGTTGCCATGGATTGGCGAGGGACAATATCGCACAACGTTCCGTGTCCCCAGTGCATACGAGCGGGCGGAACTCGTTTTCGACGGTGCCATGAGTGAGCCTGTTGTGTATGTCAACGGCAAAGAGGCTGGCCGCTGGGCCTATGGATACAATTCTTTTCGCATTGATGTAACCCCGTTCCTCCATGATGGCGATGCCGACAATCATTTGCTGGTGAAACTGAAGAATGTGGAAGAGAGCAGCCGATGGTATCCGGGAGCAGGCTTGTATCGTCCCGTGAAGTTGGTGTTTACGCAGAAAACCTACATTGACGAGTGGGAAACTTTTGTGAGAACGACGGCTGTTGACGATAGAATGGCTGTGCTTCGCGGCAGTTTGAAGGTTGGCGGTGCCTCGCCATCGCAGCAACTGGCCGTTGAATTCGACCTCTATGACCACCGAGGCATGCTGGTCGCAGCCTCACATGATGATGTAGACGAGCAGGGAAGGGTAGAAATGGATATGATTGTGCGCAATCCGCAACTATGGTCGCCTGAGTCCCCATATTTATATAAGGTATACGCGCGCGTGTATGATAATCAGAAACTCATCGACGAGCAGGTCTTCAACACCGGAATTCGCACGATTTCGGTGAGCAGCGAAGGCGGTTTCAAACTGAATGGCATATCGCGCAAGTTCAAAGGAGTGTGTCTGCATCATGATTTAGGACCGTTGGGAGCGGCTGTGAACAAGGCTGCGCTGATCCGTCAGATAAGACTGATGAAGGATATGGGTGCCGATGCCATTCGTACAAGTCACAACATGCCTTCGCAGATGCAGATGGAAATCTGCGATTCGATGGGAATGATGGTGATGGCAGAGAGTTTTGACATGTGGATATATCCCAAATGCAAGAACGGATATGCCCGTTTCTTCAAGGAATGGAGCGATCGCGACATTGAGCATCTTGTGAAAGCCCATCGCAACCATCCGTGTATCGTCATGTGGAGCGTCGGTAATGAGATTCCTGAGCAGTGGAGTGAAGAGGGTAGGGAGATTGCCCGTCATCTGCAAGACCTATGCCATACGCTCGATCCGACGCGCTTTGTCACTCAAGGTCTCGACCATGCCGAGGATGCATTGAAGTCTGGATTTGCCCAGGTGATGGATATTCCCGGGTTCAATTACCGCGTTCATAAGTATGACAACAATATCAAGTCATTGCCCAAAGGTTTTCTTCTTGGCTGCGAGACGGCTTCCACGGTGAGCAGCCGCGGTGTATACAAGTTCCCGGTTGTGATTTCCAACCATCAGACATACGCCGACGGCCAGTGCTCGAGTTATGATACGGAGTATTGTTCGTGGAGTAACCTGCCCGAGGATGACTTTATCGCACAAGACGACAAGCCCTATACCATAGGCCAGTTCGTATGGACCGGCTTTGACTATCTGGGCGAACCAACACCTTATGATGAGTATTGGCCATCGCGAAGCAGTTACTTCGGCATTTGCGATCTTGCAGGATTGCCCAAGGACCGGTATTATCTCTATCGCAGCCTATGGAACAAAGAGAGTCATACACTCCATCTTCTGCCGCATTGGACATGGCCCAAACGCAAGGGAAAGGTTACTCCTGTTTTCTGCTACACGGACGCACCTTCTGCCGAATTGTTCGTTAACGGCAAGAGTCAGGGAAGGCTCTATAAGCAGAAAAGCGCGAAAATGGACCGTTATCGCCTGCGCTGGAACAATGTGAAATATGAACCCGGAGAACTCAAGGTGATTGCTTATGACGAGCAGAATAGCGTGGTGGGTGAGCAGGTGGTCAAGACAGCCGGTAAACCGTCGCACCTCCTGCTGGAACCAGACCGCACTGTGCTGAGTGCCGACGGCTACGACATGTCGTTTGTTACGGTGAGTATGGTGGACGATGAAGGTAATCTTTGCCCGGATGCTGCCGATGAATTGCTTTTCGATGTAGACGGATGCGGTGTCTTCCAGGCTGTTTGCAACGGCGATGCCACGTCGCTTGAGCAGTTCACGAGGCCGCAAATGCGTCTGTTCCACGGCAAACTTGTGGTCCTGGTGAGGTCAACCAAGCAGGCGGGCACCATGACGCTTAAGGTGAGAACATCAAACAACTCCATGGATTCGTCAGTGCAACTGGTCTCAAAAAGATAGTTTATGCAATTTCTGGTATGATATAGAATAAAACAAACAATCCGTCAAGATGAAAAGATATTTCATGTTATTGCCCCTTCTGCTTTGCTCCGTGGCTTTGTCTGCCCAAACGAGCATGCGAGAAATATGGTTGTCGATGCCCGACAGCATGATTCCTTATTTGAACAAGAACCTGCGCCTTGAGCATGTTGAACTATTGGAAATGAAAGTGGAGTCGAAGGTGAGGAATCTGCTGGGAGGTGAAGGGAAGATGGACACGCTGACCTCGGATTACATGCAGATACACCTGAATGGTGCAGCAGACATGCAATTACGGTTGTTGCCGAAAAATGATTCTCTGCAGATGATCTGCATGGTGAAAACAGTGAGAGCCCAGCAGCCAGAGAGCGAAATCCGCTTCTTTGATTTGAATTGGAACCCTATTAACGACCTGTTCGGTTTGCCGTTGGCGGAGAAAAGCGACAGCATCATTGCCTCTTTCTTCTTACCCAACGACACAATCTCCATGGAGCGTGTTCAGGAAATGCAGCGCAGCATCAACCCTGTGATGTTCAATGACTCTCTTCTTCCTGATGCACCGGAACTCATTCTGCAACTGAGTCCGTCGCTGAAGACTGTCAAGGAAGCAGCTGATGTGAAGGCTGTTTTAAGACAAAAAAAGTACAAATGGGACGGTAAATTGTTTAAAGAGTGTTAAATATGCGCATTTTCTTTATGTAACTCTTGCATAACTGGAAAATAATGCGTAATTTTGCATTGTGTTTTTCATGGTATTAGATTATTAAGGTTAATAAAGATTGGTTGTCGTGAGACAATCAATTTTTTTTGCCCGTATGAAAACCGCCAGTCCATGGCCATCTCCTATGTTCATACAGATGAACCATTTAATAAATGTTATTTATTTTGCACTTATCCGATTTTTGATTATCTTTGCATTCAATATAGGCAATAAAATAATAAAAACAGAATCATATGAATTTGAAAATCCGTCTGGCACTGATGAACTTCCTTGAGTTTGCAGTTTGGGGTGCCTATCTTACGTCAATGGGACGCTATCTCGGCAATATTGGTCTTGGAGCAAATATCGGTTGGTTCTATACCATGCAGGGAGTCGTATCCATTTTCATGCCTGCCCTGATGGGTATTGTTGCCGACCGTTGGGTTCCCGCACAGAGACTGTTGGGACTGTGCCATCTGTTGGCAGGTGTGTTTCTCATCGGTGCTGCCATGTATGGCATGTCGGCAGGAAGCAATACTCAGTTCTCAGTAATCTTCTTGCTATACTCACTCAGTGTGGCTTTCTACATGCCAACGCTGGCTCTCACCAACTCGGTAGCCTACAATGCGTTGACGAAAGCGGGCATGGACACGGTGAAAGCGTTCCCCCCAATCAGGGTTTTCGGTACAATCGGTTTCATACTGACCATGTGGTTTGTCGATTTGATGGGCTTCCAGGTCAACCAAAACCAGTTTATCACCTCTGGTGTATTGAGCATAGTCCTGTTCCTCTACACCTTCACGCTGCCGGCATGTCCAGTATCGGCCACATCCGAGAAGAAAGGTTTTGTCGATGCATTCGGTCTTCGTGCCTTCACTCTGTTCAAAGATAAGAAAATGGCCATCTTCTTCATCTTCTCCATGTTGTTGGGTGTGAGTCTGCAGATTACGAATGGCTTTGCCAATCCGTATATATTCAGTTATGGCGCACAGCCTGAGTTCGCCTCGACATTCGGTGTGCAGCATGCCAATATCCTGATTTCCCTTTCGCAGATCAGCGAGACATGTTGCATTTTGTTGATTCCGTTCTTCATGAAACGCTATGGAATCAAGAACGTCATGCTGATAGCCATGTTTGCCTGGGTGCTGCGTTTCGGACTGTTCGGATTAGGAAATCCAGGCAGCGGCGTATGGATGTTTGTCCTGTCGATGATTGTATACGGCGTGGCCTTTGACTTTTTCAATATCAGCGGCTCGCTTTTCGTTGACAAAACTACTTCTCCCGAAATCCGTTCCAGTGCTCAGGGGTTGTTCATGTTGATGACAAATGGCGTGGGAGCCTCCATCGGCACGATTCTCGCGCAGAGAATTATCAACCACTATACCACGAGCCAGGTGATTGGTGAGCAGACATATACCGTTGGTGACTGGCCGACGTGCTGGTTTATCTTTGCTGCATACGCACTGGTTGTAGGCGTATCGTTTGCCTTGATATTCCGTCCTAATAAAGAAGAAGTACAAGTATAGGATTTGTATGGATAAGGTTCGTCTGGTTTTCAAGGGCGTTTCCGAGATTGTCGGGAGTGAAAACTTGGGTCTTTTGATACTCACTGATGAGCAATGCGAGCAGCAAATCAGCATCATTTGTGAGAAATCAATGGCCGTGCAATTAGAACTCCGTGCCAAGGGATTACCTATTGCGGAGATTATGTTGCCAGAAGTGCTCGGCCATGTCATTGCCAGCCAGACCGAACTGCAACTGGAACTTGTTATAACCAACTTGATTGACGGTCAGTACCGTGTGCTTTTGATGAATATCGATACGATGGAAAGTGTGCCCATACGTGCCAGCGATGCCGTGTTGCTGAGTGTTGCGGGGAATATTCCGTTGTTTATTCTGTCTCAGTTGATGGTCCGGCAGTCGGTGAGGTATTCTGCCAACCAGAGCGGCGTGTCTATTCCTGTGAACACGCTGAGTGATGACATGCTAGAAAGTGCGCTCGGCAAGGCCATTAAAGACGAGAACTATGAACTTGCCTCTCATTTGAGGGACGAGCAGATGCGACGCCAACTTCACAAAAACCAACAAGAGTCATGAAAGAGTCGAGATTTTTCTATGTGCCAGATGCCTCAAGGCTGGATGAAATGCCTATGGACGAGGGCTTGCATGCCCTGAGAGTGCTCCGCTTAAAGAGTGGTGATGAGATGTTTCTCATGGATGGCGAAGGGAATTTCTATCGTGCAGAAGTGACGATAGCAGCCACGAAGCGCTGTGTTTATCGTATCAATGAGGTAATGCCGCAGGAGAAAGCATGGCGTGGCCGCATTCATCTTGTGATGGCACCTACGAAAATGATGGACAGGGTGGAGTGGTTTGCTGAAAAGGCCACGGAGATAGGCGTTGACGAACTCAGTTTTGTGGGGTGTAAGTTCTCTGAAAGGAAGATGCTGCGCACAGTGAGACTCGAGAAGATTGTTGTCTCAGCCATGAAGCAGAGCCGTAAGCCTTGGAAGCCAGTGGTGAATCCCATGGTGCCGTTCAAGGAGTTCCTTCAAGTTCCAAGAAGCGGAATGAAGTTCATTGCACATTGTTATGAAGAAATAGAACGTGCTGATTTGCACAGCATCCTGTCGTCAAGCGAGTATGCAGACAGTAATGATGATATAACAATATTAATAGGGCCGGAGGGCGATTTCTCCATCGATGAAGTGCGCATGGCCATCGATGCGGGCTACAGGAGTATTTCTCTTGGGAGTGCCCGGCTGCGCACAGAGACCGCCGCACTGTATGCCGTGATGATATCACAGTTGGCCCGGCGGATAGAATAAACTAAGAATGATTGTATGATGAAAAAGATTGTTTGGGCTGTCATGGCGCTTGTCGTCATGTTTACCTCATGTAACGATGATGATTACCTGAATGTGATACCAGGCAGTAGCGTGGCTTTGCTCTCCGTCGACTTGCAGCAGATGCAGCAAAACGCCGGCGAAGGAAGCGATGGGCTTGCGCATTCCCTTTGCCGTGCGCTGGGTATCAGTGCTGACGAGGACATGGGTGTAGACATGTCTTCACGGCTTTTTTTCTTTGAATCGCAGGACGGTGCTTTCGGATTGGCAGCCAAAGTGGTAGACAGAAAACGGGTGGAGCGCTTTTTCGGGCATTTGGCCGAGAAGGGTATCTGCCAGGAACTGACGACAAACCACGGCAATTCGTTTACCGTTGTCAAAGGCTCGTGGGTGGCTGGTATCGGAAACAGCGCCCTTGTCGTATTAGGACCGGTGCTCCCTGCACAGCAGACGGAGACCGTCAGGCAAATCAATGCATATTTTAAACAGGATGATGACATGGGCATCAAGTCGTCACCCCTTTTTGAAAGACTGGAAACCGTGTCTTCGGCAGTGTCTCTTGTTGCGCAAGCAGCGGCTCTCCCCGAAAAGTTTGTCGCTCCTTTCACGCTGGGAACATCCGATAAAACAGATTTGTCGCAGGTGCTGATTGCTGCCGAAATAGAACGCGCTGACGGTTGTCTGCGAGTGAAGAGCAATACGTTTTCACAAAACAAGCAGGTGAACGACGACCTGGTGGAGGCCAAGAAGGCATTCCGTCCGTTGAACGGTGTCTACCATGGCCAATTGTCGGGAGCCGATTTCTGCTCACTGCTCATGAATGCCAATGGCGGTGAACTGCTGAAACTGATGCAGAAAAACAGGTCGCTGACAGCCTTGCTGACAGGAGTGAATACCGCCATTGATATGAACAAGATTCTGCAGGGAGTGGATGGAGAGATTGCCGTTATTGCTCATGACACGGCTCCTGCGGTCTCTGTTCATGCGCAGTTGGCCAATGATGAATTCCTTAAAGATGTGGGCTATTGGATGGAGTCCTGTCCCGAAGGGGCTTCTATCCGTAAAGATGTAAAGAGTGAGCATTCGTTTATATATCAAGACAAGGAGCGGAAGTTCTTCTTCTGGGTGACTCCTGATCAGCAGTTCAAGGGCCAATTGGTTCCCAATGGAAGTTCTCTGTCTCCTGGTAAAGCAATGAATCCGTCAGCCGTGAAGATGCTTCAGGGTGAGAAAGTGTGCCTGCTGCTCAACCTGGAGGGGCTTGGAAGCGATGAAATAGTAGAAACAATCAAGTCTGTGCTTTTCCCCGTAACGGGCAGCATCAGCACTATTATATGTACAATGCAATGAATACAATTCGTTTAAAATACGTGATACCTCATGTCTTTGCCTCCCGCGAGGAGCAAGACAGCGAAATCTGGCAGCAGGATGTGTCGTTTGAGAAAGACCGTTTGTATCTGATTGAGGCCGACAGCGGAAAGGGCAAGAGCACGTTCTGCAGTTACCTGATCGGCTACAGGCATGATTTTACAGGGAACATCTTTTTTGACGATGTGAATGTGGGCGGATTAAAGGTGAACGACTGGGTGAATATCCGAAGCCGCCATTTAAGTCATCTCTTTCAGGAACTAAGGCTTTTCCCGGAGTTGACGGCATACGAGAATGTGGAAATCAAGAACAGCCTTACGCATTTCAAGGATCAGAAGCAGATTGACGAGTGGTTTGAAATGCTTGGAATAGCCGAGAAAAAGAACGTGCTAATCGGTAGGATGTCCTTCGGACAGCAGCAGCGCGTCGCCCTTATCCGTGCGTTGGTGCAGCCATTCGATTTTATCTTGGCCGATGAACCTATTTCCCACCTTGATGATACGAATTCAAGAATCATGGGCGACATCCTGATGAAAGAGGCAAAAGCCCAGGGAGCCGGCATCATTATCACGAGCATCGGCAAGCGGATGGAGTTGCCCTATGATGTCGTTTACCGTTTATAGTCAAAAAAATGTTGTGTTTTTATTTGAGAAATAGCAATGAATCTTGTTTGGAAATTACTTCGTCAGCATATTAGCGTCGGTCAGTTCATCGGTTTCTTCTTCGCCAACTTGTTCGGAATGTTCATTGTCTTGCTGGGATACCAGTTCTATCGCGATGTGCTTCCTGTCTTCACGTCGGAAGATTCTTTCATGAAGTCCGACTATATCATCTTTAGCAAGAAGATCGGACTTGGAAACACCCTTTCCGGAAGGAGCAATACATTCTCAGAATCTGAGGTGGGTGAGTTGCAGGAACAGGGTTTTGTGAAAAAAGTGGGGTGGTTCACCCGTGCCGAGTATTCCATTGACGCGACCATGGGTGTCAACGGTCAGAACTTCATCCGCACGGAAATGTTCTTTGAAAGCGTGCCTGACGATTTCGTGGACGTGGCGTTGAACAACTGGAAATATGAAGAAGGAAACCGGGAAGTGCCTGTCATCCTGCCGCGTACCTATATAAATATGTATAATTTTGGATTTGCCCAGAGCCAATCCCTGCCAAAAATCAGCGACGGCTTGGCGGGAATGATCGACTTTCATATCTATATCCACGGTAACGGAAAGCGCGATGAATTCAAGGGAAATGTAATCGGGTTCAGCAACCGGTTGAATACCATTCTGGTTCCGCAGGCTTTCATGGAGTGGAGCAACCAGAACTATGCTCCGGATGAGCATTCCAATCCCACTCGCCTGATTGTAGAGGTGGCCAATCCTGCTGACGAGAACATTCAGAAATTCGTTGAGAAGAAAGGATACGAGGTGGAAGACGACAAATTACAGGCAGAAAAGACCACCTATTTCCTGAAACTATTGGTCTCGCTGGTGATGATTATCGGACTGATTATTAGTCTGCTCAGTTTCTATATCCTCATGTTGAGCATCTATTTGCTGGTACAGAAGAATGCCACGAAACTGGAAAACCTGTTGCTTATAGGCTATTCCCCGTCAAAAGTGGCCCGGCCGTATCAGTTGCTCACCATGATTCTGAACATCTTGGTGCTGGTCATTGCCTTGTTGGTGCTGGCAGGCGTGCGCAGGTATTATATGGACATCATCGAAACGCTCTTCCCTCAGATGGCCGATAGCAACATGCTTCCTGCCATTGGCGTGGGATTGCTGCTCTTCGTCATCGTGTCTGTTCTTAATATCGTAGCCATCCGACGTAAGGTGTCACACATCTGGTCGTCAAGGGAATGACCGATGTTTTTCATCAACAGAGTGCTTTTATGAGTGGAATGTCTGTTTTTTTCACAGATTATCTGACTTTAAACGAAAAAAAAACTTAATTGCAAAGATTATTCTGATAATTGTTTTGTTTATTCGCAAAAAGTTTGTAATTTTGCACCCTGTTTGGAATAAGTATCAAAAAAGAAAGTTAAAAACGTAGATAGCAATGTCGAAGATTTGTCAGATCACGGGAAAGAAGGCTCAGGTAGGCAACAATGTTTCCCATTCAAAGCACCGTACAAAGCGCCGCTTTGACGTTAACTTGTTCAGCAAGAAGTTCTACTATGTTGAGGAGCAGTGCTGGATTCGTCTTAAGATTAGCGCAGCAGGACTGCGACTCATTAACAAAGTTGGCCTTGATGCCGCTCTCAAGCAGGCTGTAGATAAAGGCTATGTTGACTGGAAAGACATTAAAGTGATAGGAGAATAATTCATGGCATCAAAGAAAGCAAAAGGCAATAGGGTTCAGGTGATACTGGAGTGCACGGAGATGAAGAACAGCGGTCTTCCTGGCACAAGTCGTTACGTGACGACAAAGAACCGTAAGAACACTCCTGAGAGAATGGAGTTGAAGAAATACAATCCTATTTTGAAGAAAATGACTGTTCATAAGGAAATCAAATAAACACGATTAAACAATGGCAAAGAAAACGGTTGCAACCCTCCATGAAGGTTCAAAGGACGGTCGCGCTTACACAAAGGTTATTAAAATGGTGAAGAGTCCTAAGACAGGTGCCTACATCTTCGACGAGCAGATGGTGCCTAATGAGGACGTTCAGGCTTTTTTCAAGAATTAATTTTCTGATATGACATATAAAGAGCCACAACATGGTTGTGGCTCTTTTTATTTTTTTGCGGAAGATAGGGTTATTTCAGTTTTTTTTTATAACTTTGCAACAAATTGGATGAATGCGGCTTTTTACACCGCAATTCCGTAAAATCTTGCTTTATGGGACTTTTTGGATTCTTTAATAAAAACAAGAAGGAAACGCTCGACAAAGGGCTTGAGAAAACCAAGCAAAGCGTTTTTTCCAAACTGACACGTGCCGTTGCCGGTAAGTCGAAAGTAGACGATGAGGTGCTCGATCATCTCGAGGAAATACTCATTACAAGTGATGTGGGTGTTGAAACGACGCTGAAAATAATCCGTCGCATAGAGGAACGAGTGGCAAGAGACAAATATGTCTCCACTTCTGAGTTGAACGGTATCTTGCGTGATGAGATAGCGGCTTTGCTGAGCGAGAATCACAGTGATGACAATGAGAACTGGGACTTGCCCAAAGATCATAAACCGTATGTCATCTTGGTAGTCGGTGTGAATGGTGTTGGTAAGACGACCACCATCGGAAAACTTGCCTGGCAATTCAAACAGGCAGGAAAGAAAGTCTATTTAGGGGCTGCCGACACGTTCCGTGCTGCCGCCGTCGATCAACTTTGTATATGGGGAGAACGTGTCGGAGTGCCTGTCGTCAAGCAGCAGATGGGTGCCGATCCGGCCAGCGTTTCATTTGACACGTTGAGTTCTGCCAAGGCAAACGATGCCGATGTGGTGCTTATTGATACCGCCGGGCGTTTGCATAACAAGGTTGGGCTGATGAACGAACTGAAGAAAATCAAGGACGTTATGAAAAAGGTGCTCCCCGAGGCACCCGACGAAGTGCTGCTGGTTCTTGACGGAAGTACGGGCCAGAATGCCTTTGAGCAGGCAAAGCAGTTTGCGGCAGTAACGCAGATCACCTCATTGGCCATCACCAAACTTGACGGAACAGCGAAAGGCGGAGTCGTTATCGGTATCAGCGACCAGTTGAAAGTACCTGTAAAGTACATCGGTCTTGGTGAAGGAATGGATGATTTGCAGTTGTTTAATAAACGTCAGTTTGTAGATTCCTTGTTTAATGATTAAGAATCGGGTAGACATCATCACTATGGGGTGCTCCAAGAATCTGGTTGACAGTGAGATTCTGATGAGCATGTTCGAGTCAAATGGCTTTTCCTGCCGTCACGACAGTAAGAATCCTCAGGGCGAAATTGCCGTTATCAACACCTGTGGCTTTATCGGCGACGCCAAGGAGGAGAGCATTAACACGATACTGGAGTTTGCTGAAAGGAAAAGAAATGGTAAGTTGAAGAAACTGTTCGTGATGGGATGTCTCTCCCAGCGTTATCTGAAAGACCTTCAGATGGAATTGCCGGAAGTGGATAAGTTCTATGGGAAATTCGACTACCGGCAGTTGGTCAGCGACCTGAAGCCGTCTTCCGTGGTTCCTTATTGTGGCAAACGTCACCTCACCACTCCCCATCACTATGCATATATAAAGATAAGCGAAGGCTGCAATCGTCATTGTGCATATTGTGCCATCCCCATTATCACGGGCAATCATGTCAGTCGTCCGCAGGAAGAAATCCTGCAGGAGGTCAGAATGCTTGTGGCCGACGGGGTGAAAGAGTTTCAGGTCATTGCCCAGGAACTCACTTACTATGGCATGGATATCGACGGGAAGCAGCATATTGCAGCATTAATTTCTGAGATGGCCGACATCCCCGGCGTGAAATGGATTCGTCTCCACTATGCCTATCCCACCAATTTCCCGTGGGAGTTGCTGTGGGTGATGCGTGAGAAACCGAATGTATGCAAGTATCTCGACATCGCATTGCAGCATGTGTCAGACCCGGTCTTGAAAGCGATGAAGCGGCATTTCACCAAGGAGGAAACGTATGAATTCATACGAAGAATCCGAGAGGAAGTGCCTGGCATTTGCCTCAGGACGACGCTGATGGTGGGTTTCCCGGGTGAAACCGAAGAGGATTTCAATGAGTTGATGGAGTTTACGCGATGGGCCCGATTTGAGCGGATGGGTGCTTTTGCCTATTCCGAGGAAGACGGAACATTCAGTGCGGAACATTATCAAGACGATGTTCCTGGAAGCGTGAAGCAGAAAAGGCTTGACAAACTGATGGCATTGCAGCAGGATATCAGTGCAGAACTGCAGGAAAAAGCCATCGGGAGCATACAAACGGTGGTGTGCGACCGCAAGGAAGGCGACTATTATATCTGCCGTTCAGAATACAGTTCTCCTGAAGTAGACCCGGAAATACTGGTGCCATGCCATGAGAAACGGCTCAGGGCAGGGGCTTTCTACACGGTTAAGATTGTAGATTCCGAAGAATTTGATTTATATGCAACAACGATAATATGAACAATAAGAACTTCATCACAGAATTGTCTCAGCGAAGTCATTTCTCTCAAGATGACACGCAGCGCATGGTGTTCACACTTATTGATGCGATGAACGAAAAGTTTCAAGAGGGTGAGGCGGTTACATTTCCCGGCTTTGGCTCTTTTGAGGTGAAGAAACGGCTGGAGAGAATTATTGTCAATCCGGCTACGCAACAGCGAATGCTGGTGCCTCCCAAACTGGTGCTCAACTTCAAACCGATAGCAGCCATCAAGGAAAAACTAAAGAATGGAGGGAATTGAACATGGCAAGAGGCGTGTTATTGGAGTTTGCCCGTATACTGGCAGAGAAACATGGCATTCATCAAGACGATGCACAGTCGTTCTTGGATAACTTCGTGTCGGTGCTTAACGAGGGTCTTCGCGATGAAAAACTGGTGAAGGTCAAAGGGCTCGGCACATTTAAGGTGATAGAGACTAAGGATCGTGCCAGCGTGAATGTCAATACGGGAGAGCGTATTGTCATCGAAGGCAGGGGCAAAATCACTTTTACCCCCGACAGTGTGATGAAAGAACTTGTGAATAAGCCCTTTTCACAGTTTGAGACGGTCGTGCTGAACGAAGGCGTGGAGTTTGATGACAATCAGGAAATACCTGGTGATGAAGACATTGCTCCCTCTGAAGATGTTCTTGAACCTATTGAAAATCAGCCCGATGCAGATAGGGCCGCGATGAATCCTCAAACCCTGTTAGGCGATACATCATATGGAGATGAGGCAGAGCCGGCAGAACCGAGTGAAGAACCCGCAGAGCAATCCGCTTTAGAACCGGAAGAGGTCATCGCAGGAGATACAGAACAGCCCGTGAATCAAGTGGAAGTGGTTGTTGCAGGAGATACAGAACAACCCGTTGCAGAACCAGAAGAGGTTCACCCAGAAGATACAGAGCAGCCTGCGGATCCAGTGGAAGCGGCTATCGCGGAAGAAGCAGAGCAGCCAGTTGTTCTGCCAGAAGAGTCCGTTTCGGAGCAGCCTGTCCAGCAGGCGGTTGCCCCTGAAGTTGCCGTTTCTGAAGAGCAACAGCAAGAGACGGAACAAGATGAAGCGGACGTAACAGATAAAACAAACAAAGCAACAAAAAACAATCAAAATAATACAGAAACTGAAAACGAAGAAACTACTATGGAAGAAAAAACAAGTATTTGGGGCAAGTTGTTGAGTTATCTCATCGTTGTCCTTGTTTCATTGGGAATAGGATATTATCTGGGAATGAAGAATTCCAAGGTCTATATCCCCATGGGACAGTCAGAAATGATTAATGGTGAGTTCATAGACTCCACATCCACGGATTCTCTTCGTCGGCTGGACTCCATCAATACGGCTCGCGAGGCCAGGATCAAGGCACGTGTTGATTCTCTGACCAGGTTGCGCGAAGCACGTAATGAGTCCATCAATGCCAAGAAGAATGCTTATCCGGCACCGCAAGTGCAGGCTGCTCCTTCAGCAGAAACAAAGGCTCCTGCTCCTGCCGCAGCACAGAACAATGTGGCAGAGAAGACCAAGAAAGAAGCACCTGTTGTTGAAAAGGCTGTTCCGCTCCCACAGGGCGATAATCCGAAAGGCCTGAATATGGCCAAGCAGATGGCCAAAACTGGTGCGTATACGATAGTCGGCACCCAGGAGACGGTTACCGTTAAGGCCGGCCAGACCATGAAGAGCATCTCCAAGTTCTATTACGGCGATGGCATGGAGTGCTACCTCCAGGCTTACAATGGTGTAACCGAGGTGAAAGAAGGCATGAAATTGCGCATTCCTAAACTGCAAATCAAGAAAAAGAAATAGCGAGTGCTGCAAATTTGGGCGTAATCATATCATTTGAATATAAAGTTTCTTAAAAGTAAGTTTTAAGAAACTTTTTTAATACTTTTTAGTCACTATTTTTCGGCTATCCAACACGAAAGTATTAATTTTGCCTTCTCAAATTAATAAGATAGAATAATATAATTGAAAACGAATATGGCAGAAGCAATTGATATCCGTGAGTTGAACATCCGGATAGAACAACAAAGTGCATTCTTGACAAATTTGATTCATGGCATGAATCAAGTAATTGTGGGTCAGAAACATCTTGTAGATTCATTACTGATAGGCTTGTTAAGCGATGGGCATATCTTGCTCGAAGGTGTTCCCGGCCTTGCCAAGACGCTGGCGATTAAAACCCTTTCGCAACTGATTGACGCAGAATATAGCAGAATACAATTCACTCCCGACTTGCTCCCTGCTGATGTGATCGGCACGATGATCTATTCGCAGAAAGACGAGAAGTTCCTGGTTAAGAAAGGTCCTGTATTTGCAAACTTCGTCCTGGCTGATGAAATCAACCGTGCTCCCGCCAAGGTTCAGAGTGCTTTGCTTGAATCCATGCAGGAGCATCAGGTAACTATCGGCAGCGAGACATTCTCTTTGCCTACACCGTTCCTGGTGATGGCAACCCAGAATCCCATTGAGCAAGAAGGCACATACCCATTGCCCGAGGCACAGGTAGACCGTTTCATGCTGAAGGTGGTGATTGACTATCCTTCGATTGAAGAGGAGAAAATGATTATCCGTGAGAATATTCAGGCCGGTCTTCCAGTGGTAAAACCGGTGATCAGTTCTCAGGAAATCCTGAATGCGCGCGAGGTGGTGCGTCAGGTTTACATCGATGAGAAGATCGAGCAGTATATCGCCGACATCGTTTTTGCAACGCGCTATCCCGACCGCTACGGCCTTGCCGATTTGAAAGACCTGATTTCGTTTGGCGGTTCTCCGCGTGCTTCCATCAATCTTGCCAAGGCCGCCCGTGCGTATGCCTTTATCAAACGTCGTGGATATGTGGTTCCCGAAGATGTGCGCGCCGTTGCTCATGATGTGCTCCGCCACCGTATCGGGCTCACTTACGAGGCCGAAGCCATGAATGTAACCAGTGAAGAGATTGTTAGTAAAATAATAAATAAGGTAGAGGTTCCATAATGGAGACTTCGGAGATATTAAAGAAAGTTCGCAAGATTGAAATAAAAACTCGCGGCCTGAGTAACAATATCTTTGCCGGGCAGTATCATTCTGCTTTCAAGGGTAGGGGTATGGCCTTCAGTGAAGTGCGCGAGTATCAGTTTGGTGACGATGTGCGTGACATTGACTGGAATGTCACCGCACGTTTTCATCGTCCTTATGTAAAAGTATTTGAAGAAGAGCGCGAACTCACCGTGATGCTTCTTATTGACGTGAGTGGTTCTCTGGAGTTTGGCACTCAGCGCCAAATGAAGCGTGACCTGGTGGCAGAGATTGCTGCCACGCTTGCTTTCAGTGCCATTCAGAACAACGATAAGATCGGCGTTATATTCTTTTCTGACAGGATAGAAAAGTATGTGCCGCCCAAGAAAGGCCGTAAGCACATCTTGTATATCATCAGGGAAATGCTTGATTTCCACCCTGAAAGCCGTAAGACCGATGTGAACCTGGCGGTGGAATTCCTCACGGGTGTCATGAAAAGGCACTGCACGGCGTTCCTGCTGAGCGACTTCTATACAAAAAACAATTTCGAGCAGGCATTGACCATTTGCAATAGAAAGCACGACGTCGTGGCCATACAGGTGTATGACGAAAGGGCAAAAGTGCTGCCCGACGTGGGGTTGATGAAGGTGCGCGATGCGGAGACTGGTCATGAGATGTATATCGACACCAGCAGTAAGAAACTGCGCCGCGCGCACACTCAGTTCTGGTTGAACCGCCAAAACGAATTGAGGAGCGTGTTCAATAAGAGCAACGTCGATCACGTGAGCATTGCCACGAATGATGATTATGTAAAACAGTTGATGTTGTTGTTCCAAATGAGAGGGTAGACAGATGAGAAAATCATTGGTTTTCATATTGTTCATGGCCATCGCAATCGGCGTGAGAGCGCAGGTGCAGGTAGAGACGAAGATCGATTCCATGGAGATTCTGATTGGTGAGCAGACGAATCTCACCTTGTCGGTTTCCATGAAGAAAGGCCGTTCTTTGCAGATGCCCGAATTCGCTCCCTCACAGTTTATCACGCCGGGTGTGGAGGTCTTGTCCACGAATCAGGCCGACACGGCAGAACTTGATGACGACATGGTGCAGGTGAATAAGGTGTATACGCTCACTTCTTTCGACGAGAACCTCTATTATCTGCCGGAAATGGCTGTCAAAGTAGATGGCAAAGAGTATAAGAGCAAGAGCCTGGCACTGAAGGTAATCACCATGCCGGTAGACACTTTGCACCCGGAAAACTTCTTCCCACCCAAGGATGTGCAGGACAATCCCTTCCAGTGGAGCGAGTGGAGCGGCATCTTTTGGATGAGCGTTTTGATGGTCCTCCTGATTTGCGCAGCCTTCTATCTGCGCCTACGTCTGAAGGACAACAAGCCCATTATTGCCCATGTGCGGATTGTGAAGAAGATACTGCCTCACCAGAAGGCCATGACCGAGATTGAGAAAATCAAGGCAGAGCGCATGGCATCGTCGGAAGACCAGAAGGCATATTATACCCGTCTTACCGATACGCTCAGGGTTTACATCGAAGAGCGCTTTGGATTCAGTGCCATGGAAATGACCAGTTCCGAGATTATTGAGCGGCTGCAGCAGGCTGAAGACCGTAAGATGATTGACGAATTGCGCGAACTCTTCACCACTGCCGACTTGGTGAAGTTCGCCAAATATTCAACGCTTATCAACGAGAATGATGCCAATCTGGTGAATGCCATAGAGTTTATCAACACCACGAAGTTGGAAAATGTGCCCACCACAGAACGTGTTGAGCCGAAACTGTCAGAGACAGAGATGCGCTCAATGCGGTCGAGAACGGCCCTGAAATGGACTATTTACATCCTGGCGATCCTCGCTGCGGCCTTGTTCGTCAGTGTTCTGTATCAAGTCTATCGGATATTATAGTGAGAAGAACGTATGGAATTTGTAAATAAAGAATACTTCATATTGCTGTTATTGCTGATACCTTATTTATTATGGTATCTGCTCTATCGGAAGAAAAGCGAGCCCACCATGCAGATGAGCAGCACTTATGCTTATCAGTATGCGCCCAAGAGCCTGCGCCAGCGCCTGGTTTGGCTTCCGGCCTTGCTGAGAATGCTCACTTTTGTGCTAATCGTCATTGTGCTGGCACGCCCGCAGACACAGAACAGTTGGGGCAAGCGCACCTCTGAAGGCATCGATATCATGCTTGCTATGGATGTATCCACCAGTATGCTTGCTCAGGACCTGAAGCCCAACCGCATAGAGGCTGCTAAAGATGTTGCTGCCGAGTTTATCTCCGGCCGCCCTGATGACAATATCGGTCTGACCATCTTTGCCGGCGAGGCCTTTACCCAATGTCCGATGACAACCGACCATACCTCGCTGCTAAATCTGCTTGAAAACGTCAGGACAGATATTGCCGAGCGCCGACTGATTGAAGACGGAACCGCCGTGGGCATGGGTTTGGCAAATGCCGTTTCCCGATTGAAAGACAGCAAAACGAAGAGCAAGGTGGTGATTTTGCTGACCGACGGCAGCAATAACATGGGTGATATCTCCCCGCTGACGGCTGCCCAGATAGCCAAAAGCCTCGGCATCAGAGTCTATACGATAGCCGTGGGCAGCAAGACGGTGGCTCCTTATCCGATGCGAGTGGGCGGAACGGTGCAGTTTGTGAACCTCAAAGCGGATGTTGATACCAAGACGCTCACCGAGATAGCCTCTTTGGCCGACGGCCATTTCTACCGCGCCACCAATACGGCAGAGTTGAAAAAGATTTATAGTGATATCGACAAACTGGAGAAATCAAAAATGGAAGTGAAGAAGTTCTCTAAGAGATACGAGGCGTTCATGCCGTTTGCCATTGCCGCCTTCCTTCTTCTCCTGCTTGAAATCCTGCTGAGAATCACTTGGTTTAGACGTATTCCTTAAAGTAAGTTTGAGCACAATGTTTCGATTTGAGAACCCCATATACCTCTATTTGTTGGCACTGATACCCGTATTGGTGCTCATCAGATATGTGGCCTTTAGAAATAAGAAGAACAAACTGAAGAAATTCGGTGAACTGGAATTGCTGAAACAACTCATGCCCGATGTGTCTCGCTTCCGTCCGATGGTGAAATTCTGTCTGCTCCTTGCGGCTCTTGCCATACTGATTGTGATGCTGGCACGGCCGCAGATGGGAACCAAGATTTCCCACGAGAAGCGTAACGGCATCGAAACCATGATTGCCGTGGACATCAGTAACTCCATGCGTGCCGAAGACGTGGTGCCTTCGCGCCTCGACAAGAGTAAGATGCTGATTGAAAACATGGTGGAAAACTTCACCAACGATAAGGTGGGACTGATTGTTTTCGCCGGCGACGCGTTCATCCAGTTGCCTATCACGAGCGATTATGTGTCAGCCAAGATGTTCCTGCAAAGCATCGACCCGTCGCTGATTGCCACGCAGGGCACGGATATCGCACACGCCATCGACATGGCCATGAACAGTTTCACCCAGCAGGAGAAGGTGGGGCGCGCCATTATCATCATCACCGATGGCGAAGATCATGAAGGCGGCGCTGTGGAAGCAGCCAAGGCAGCCCGCAAAAAGGGCATGCGTGTGTTCGTCTTGGGTGTCGGCTCACCCAAAGGCTCGCCTGTTCCCGACGGAAACGGTGGCTATCTCCTTGACAATACCGGCACCGAGGTGATGTCGGCACTGAACGAGCAGATGTGTATGCAGATAGCCGAGGCCGGCGGCGGCGCATATATCCATGTCGACAACACGAATGATGCGCAGGAGCGCCTTAACAACGAACTGACAAAACTGGAGAAAGGAGAAATCACCAGTACCGTATACAGCGAATACGACGAGCAGTTCCAGGCATTCGGCATTCTGGCCCTCTTGTTGCTGATTATAGAAATCTGCGTGCTTGAGAGCAAGAATCCGCTGCTCAAGAATTTAAAACTATTCAAGAAGAAATGAAAAGAATTGTCATCATATTACTCATTTTCCTTCCGATGATCGCTAATGCGCAGAGCGACAGGCAGTTCATCCGGGAGGGGAACCGTGTGTACCGACAGAAAGACTATGCCAAGGCAGAGGTGCTCTACCGCAAGGCAACGGCCAAGAATCCTGAGAATTCGCAGGCCGTATACAACCTCGGCTGCTCTCTGATGATGCAGCAGAAAGACTCTGCGGCCGTTGCCCAGTATCAAGCGGCTGCCAAACTGGAAAAGAATAAGTTCCGTCAGTCGAAGGCTTTTCACAATATTGGTGTCATCTGCCAGAATCATAAGATGTACGGCGATGCCATCAAGGCCTACGAGCAGTCGCTCAGATGCAACCCGAAAGACGACGAAACGCGCTACAATCTGGCTCTCTGCAAGAAGTTGCAAAAAGAAAATCCCCAGCAAAACAAAGACAATCAGCAGAAGAAAGAGGAGAACAACGACGAGCAGCAGAACAAGCAGAACCAGAAAAAAGATAAGAACAACCAACAGCAGCAGCAACAGCCGCAGGAGCAGATGAGCAAAGACAATGCAGAACGTCTGCTCGACGCTGCCATTCAGAACGAAAAGGCCACTCAGCAGCGCCTGAAGAAAGCGATGCAGCAGCCTCGCAAGAAGAATCTTAACAAGAACTGGTAAACAAGAGATATGAAAAGGGTATTGATTATAGTACAGATGATGCTGTTCGTGTTCGTCGCCAGTGCGCAGACACTGTCGGTGAATGCTCCTTCACGCGT
The DNA here is from genome assembly GCA_002395135.1 of Prevotella sp. UBA4268. Taxonomy (GTDB): domain Bacteria; phylum Bacteroidota; class Bacteroidia; order Bacteroidales; family Bacteroidaceae; genus Prevotella. The sequence continues at coordinate 73,994 of DGWC01000055.1, forward strand.
GCAGAATGGAGAGAATTTCCGCCTCACTTACACGGTGAGCACGCAGAATGCCTCTGACTTCAGGGTGGGAGGCATCCCCGAGGGATTGGAATTGATTACCGGACCGTATACATCCACACAGTCGAGTTTCCAGATGGTGAACGGCCATACCAGCAGTTCATCGTCCATCACATACACGTTCATCCTCTGCGCCAATAAGAACGGCACTTACACCATACCGCCTGCTCATGTCCATGCCAATGGAAAGCAGATTGCCTCACAGGCGGTGAAGATCACCGTTTCGGGCTCGGAAAGCAGTCAGGGAGGCTCGCCCAGGATGCACGAAGAGGATGACGACGTTCAGCAAGTGCGCGCTGCCGGTTCGCCGATTCGTGATTCTGACTTGTTCATCAAGGTCAGCGCCAACAAGAAACACGTGTATGAGCAGGAGCCCATTCTGCTCACCTACAAGGTATATACACTGGTAGGACTCACTCAGTTCGAGGGAAACATGCCCGACCTGACAGGTTTCCACTCGCAAGAGGTGAGACAGGCTCAGCAGAAGTCATTGCATGTGGAGAACGTCAACGGCAAGAATTACCGCACGGGAACATGGAGCCAGTATGTGATGTATCCCCAGATGACGGGCAAACTGGAGATTCCCAGTATTACGTTTGAGGGTACCGTTGTGCAGAAAAACCGCGACGTGGACCCGTTTGAGGAGTTCTTCAACGGTGGCAGCGGCTATATCGAGGTGCGTAGGAGCATCAAGGCTCCCGGCGTAACCATCCAGGTGGATCCGCTCCCGGCAGGCAAGCCGGCCGATTTCTCCGGCGGCGTTGGCGTGTTTAACATCTCTGCCCAGTTGAATAAGTCGGTTGTAAAGGCCAACGACCCAGTCACCGTGCGCGTCGTCGTGGGCGGCAATGGCAATCTTAAACTCATCAAGCAGCCTGTGGTTCATTTCCCGAAGGACTTCGATAAATACGACCCGAAGGTGACCGACAAGACCAAACTGACGGTAAATGGCGTGGAAGGCAACATGATCTACGACTTCTTGATCGTCCCGCGCAACCAGGGTACTTACACGATACCGCCTGTGGAGTTCTCTTATTTCGACCTGAACAGCAAGTCATACAAGACCATCAAGAGCCAGTCGTTTGAGTTGAAGGTGGAAAAAGGAGAGGGCGGCACCGGCAATTCTGCTGATTTCATGTCAGAGAAAAACCAGGACATCCATTCCATCAAGACAGGTAAGACCGACCTGGTGAGTGCCGATTACATCTTCTTCGGCAGCACGCTCTATTGGGTTCTCCTGCTCACGCTCCTCTGTCTGTTCATCATTTTGATGGTGATTTTCAGGAAGAGGGCCATCGACAATGCCGACCTGGTGAAGATGAAGGGCAAGAAAGCCAACAAGATTGCTACGAAACGCCTTAAACTGGCCAGCCGCCTGATGGCCGAAAACCGTCAGAACGAGTTCTACGACGAGGTGCTCCGGGCATTGTGGGGCTACATTGGCGACAAGTTGAACATACCCGTCACTGACCTCTCGCAAGACAATATCGCCGGCAAACTGGAGGCATGCGACGTGGATGAGAACACCGTCAACAAGTTCATCGAGGCACTCAACGAATGCGAGTATGAACGTTATGCGCCGGGCGACTCGGCAGGAAACATGAACAAGACATACGAAACGGCCATGGAGGCTATCACGAAGATAGAAGGTGTGATGAAGAAAGTGAGAAAAGGAGCCAAGGCGGTTATGCTGCTCCTGATGGTGTTCCTGTCTGTGAACGTGCAGGCACTGACCAAGCAGCAGGCCGATGCGGAATACAGCAAGGGCAATTATCAGCAGGCCATCAAGAATTATGAGCAACTGCTGAAAGACGGGAAGAGTGCCGATTTGTATTATAATCTCGGCAATTCCTACTACCGCACGGACAACATCACGCGTGCCGTGCTCAACTATGAGCGTGCACTGCTCCTTTCGCCTTCCGACGATGACATCCGCTTTAACCTGCAGATGGCGCGGTCGAAGACCATCGATAAGATCACACCCGAGAGCGAAATGTTCTTCTTTGCATGGTATCGCTCCTTGGTGAACCTGCTTGGCATCGACGGCTGGGCTGTGCTCGCCATCGTCTCCATGCTGCTCACGCTTGTGCTGGCACTGGTGTATTTGTTCTCGTCGAACATGCTCTTGCGCAAAGTGGGCTTCTTCGGCGGCGTGCTGTTCATCGTCCTTTTCCTGTTCAGCAATCTGTTTGCCTTCCAGCAGCAGCGTGCTTTGCGCGCACACAAGGGTGCCATTGTGACGGCACCGTCGGCCGTGGTGAAGAAGACGCCTGCTGCCAACAGTGCCGATCAGGGTGTCATTCACGAAGGCACGCGTGTGGATATCACCGACGATACCATGCTCGACTGGAAGGGGGTGCGCCTTGCCGACGGCCGTGAAGGGTGGATACAGACATCTGTGATTGAGGTAATCTGATGGGTTTTCTTTTGGAATTAGACCGGCAAATTTTGCTCTTCTTCAACGGGAGCGATTCCTTGTTCCTCGACGGACTGATCGTTACGCTCACGTCGGGCTATGCTTGGATTCCCCTGTATGTCGTCTTGTTCTATGTCATTATGAGAGACAACGAGACCGTTCCTCAGATTATGCTCGTTGCCGTCTGTGCCATTGTCGGCGTGGCCCTCACTGCCGGCATCACCAATTTCATTGTGAAGCCGCTGTTTGAGCGCCCTCGTCCGTGCAACGACCCGGCAATCAAGTATCTCGTGGATACGGTCATCACGGCCAGTAACAAGGATTTCAGTTTCTTCTCGGCACATGCTGCCAACACATCGGTGATTGCAGCCTATCTGTCGCTGATGGTAAGGAAGCGCATGTTCACGGTTGCCATGTCGCTGTGGGTATTGCTCAACTGCTATACACGCCTGTATCTCGGCATGCATTACCTGTCTGACATTCTCGTGGGCCTGTGCTTCGGCATCCTCATGGGCATGGCCACTTACCGCGTTTATCAGAAACTGCAAGCCCGTTTGTGCAACATGGCAGGGCAGCCCGCCGCGTCTTCATCGATTTGTCTGCCTGTCACGGCTCATGATATCGACCTGGTCATCACCACCATGGTGCTCATCTTCTCGTTTGCCGTGGTGAGGGCATCGGTTTATTAATAGTATAGAAGAATGGAAAACGATACAAAACATATCCGAATCAAGGATTATACCTATGTGCTTCCCGACGAGCGCATAGCCAAATTCCCCATTTCGCGCCGCGACCAGAGCAAGTTGCTCGTCTATCGCCACGGCCAGGTGTCGCAGGATATCTTCTGCAACATCGCGGAATATCTGCCCAAAGGGGCGCTGATGGTGTTCAATAACACGAAGGTGATACAGGCTCGTATGCATTTCCGGAAGAGCACCGGCGCACTGATAGAGGTGTTCCTGCTCGAGCCGGCATGCCCCGCCGACTATGAGCAGATGTTCCAGGCGCGCGGAAAATGTTCGTGGCTGTGTCTGGTGGGAAACCTGAAGAAGTGGAAAGAGGGTCGGTTAGAGAAAGAAATCGATATCAAGGGCAAGACCATCACCCTCTCTGCCGACCGCATCCGCGAGCAAGGCACCAGTTTCCTGGTTGAGTTCCAGTGGGACGACGAGTCGGTTTCGTTTGCCGAAATCATCGATGCGGCAGGCGAACTGCCCATTCCTCCGTATCTCAATCGCAAGACCGAAGAGAGCGACAAGGTGACTTATCAGACCGTATACAGCAAGATCAAGGGCAGCGTGGCTGCCCCTACGGCAGGACTGCATTTCACCAATGAGGTGCTGCAGTCGCTCGACGAGCATGGCATCCACCGTGAGGAACTGACGCTGCATGTGGGTGCGGGAACCTTCAAACCCGTGAAAAGCGAGGAGATAGAGGGACATGCCATGCACACCGAGTATATCAGCGTGAAGAAGACCACGCTGCTCCGGCTCATCGAGCACGAGGCGCAGGCCATCGCCGTGGGCACCACGAGCGTGCGCACACTGGAGAGTCTCTACTACATCGGCTGCCATCTGGAGGCTTGTCCCGATGCTTCTGATGACGCTCTGCATGTGAGCCAGTGGGAGCCATACGCCGACGGTGCTGCCGAGCAGCCCATATCGCCCGTCAAGGCATTGCAGAATATCGTTGACTGGATGGACCGCAACGGGCAGAACACGATGCACGGCAGCACGCAGATTATTATCGCCCCGGGCTACGAATATAAGATTGTGAAGATGCTCGTCACCAATTTCCATCAGCCGCAAAGCACGCTGCTCCTTCTGGTGAGTGCCTTTGTGCATGGCGACTGGCGCACCATCTACGACTATGCCCTGGCTCACGACTTCCGTTTCCTGAGTTATGGCGACAGTTCATTGTTAATTCCTTAAACGAAGACAGAATATGAAGATAGGAGATAAAGTAAGATTCCTCAGCGAAACAGGTGGCGGTGTGGTTGCCGGTTTCAAGGGAAAGGACATTGTGTTGGTGGAAGACGAGGACGGATTCCAGATTCCCACGTCGGTGAGAGAGGTGGTAGTGGTTCACGATGAGGACTACAGCACGGCGAATGTGGTGAGCAAGAAGGCGCAGGAGAAGCCTGGCCACGCCGCTCCCGCAGCCGCCAAGGAGCCGCAGAGCGACGATCCCGCCGACCGTCCCGTTACGTTCAGGAAGAAACCCGAGGAGCGAAAGGGCGGCGACCAGTTGTCTGTCTACATCGCTTTTGTGCCCATCGACATCCTCGAAATGACCAGGACGCGCTATGAAACCTACATCGTCAACGACAGCAACTATTATATCCACTTCACTTATCTCGTTGCCGAGGGCAAGTCGTGGCAGTTGAAGGCCGCGGGAGAGGTGGAACCGAACACCAAACTCTTCATCGAGGAGTTCGGAAAAGAGGATTTGAACGGCATGGAGCACCTTGCCGTGCAGTTGGTGGCCTATAAGCGCGATAAGAGTTTCATGCTGAAAGACCCCGTTTCGGTACAATTGCGCGTGGATCCGGTGAAATTCTACAAACTGCACACGTTCCAGGAGAACGATTTCTTTGAGACAAAGGCGATGGTTCACACCGTTATTGAGAACGACCGTGTGGCACGTCCTCTTGTGGTGGATGCCAAGCAACTGAAAGAGGAGATGTTCTCTACCAAGAACGACCACATTCCCTCGCGCCAGCAAATGACGGGCGAGGCCGCCAGAAACGCCAACTCATACGTGCGTAGATACGATCATGGCAAGCAGGGGAACCCCTTTGCACCGAAACATCATGCAGGCGACGAGCCTGTAGTGGTGGATCTGCATGCAGGCGAACTGCTGGAAACCACGGCAGGCATGTCGCCGGCCGACATCCTGAGTTACCAGTTGGACGTGTTCCGCCGCACACTTGCCGACTACGGAGGCAACAAAGGGCAGAAAATTGTGTTCATTCACGGCAAGGGCGAGGGCGTGTTGCGCCGCGCCATCATCAACGAACTGAACTATAAATACAAGTCATATCCTTATCAGGATGCCTCGTTTCAGGAATATGGCTACGGTGCCACGCAGGTAACAATCAAGTAGCACCTGGATAAAAAGCACGGCGGCATTGTTTTGCGGTTGTGAAAAAAAACTACAAAATATTGTTTGCAAAACGGTGCCTTCTAACTTTGCCGACAGTAGGAAAAACGGTCTTTCTGGCGTTTTTCCTGCTGTCGTTTTTTCAAAACCTATGGTTTTACCTCGCAAAACCTATGTTTTTGTTGAACGAAACCTATGGTTTTGGCTTGTAAAAACATAGTTTTTAGCACTTAAAACCTATGCTTTTACACCATAAAATCATCTTTTTTACAGTTCGGGAAATTACATTTTCCTCTTAGCCTTTGATAGTGAGCGAGTTATAAAATCCGCTTCATTTTGCGATATTTCGGCCTTGGCAAAAACGGTTTTCAAATAAGCGAATGTCATGGATATAAACTGACAATAAATGTTTACAATACAGATGATTGGCATCTCCGTTTTGGGAGCATGAGGCGAGATACTTGTTGTGTGAAAAAAAATTAATCGCTTTGTCGTTTGGATATTAATTACTATCTTTGTAATCGGAAAAATTATTAACTTAAAACATATCTCAAAAATGGCAAACAACGCAGAACTTATCAAGCAGTGTGAAGAGGCTGCAAGGCAATGGCTGTCTCCTTCTTTCGACGAACAGACAAGAAAAGAAGTGCAGGCCATGCTCGACAACGAGGACAAGACAGAACTCATCGACAGTTTCTATCGTTCCTTAGAGTTTGGTACGGGTGGACTGCGCGGCATCATGGGTGCCGGCACCAACAGAATGAACATCTATATCGTCGGTATGGCGACACAAGGATTTGCCAATTACATACTGAAGGCGTTCCCGGGACGCACCGACCTGTCGGTGGTGGTGGGGCACGACTGCCGCAACAACGGCCGTCTGTTTGCTGAAACAGTGGCAAACATCTTCTCGGCAAACGGCATCAAGGCTTATCTTTTCGAGAGCCTTCGTCCCACACCGGAGATTTCTTTCGCCATCCGCCAACTGAAATGCCAGGCCGGCGTGAATGTTACCGCAAGCCACAACCCGCGTGAATACAACGGATACAAGGCCTACTGGGAAGACGGCGCACAGGTGCTTTCTCCGCACGACACCGGTATCATCGACGAGGTGAACAAGGTGAAGATCGAGGATGTGAAGTTCGAACCCAATAAAGACCTCATTGAAATCATCGGCGGAGAGATGGACTGGGACTACCTGCAGGCAGTGAAAGAGGCCATGGTAGACCAGGATGTCATCCTCAGACAGAAAGACCTGAATATCGTTTATACACCGCTCCACGGCACAGGACGCGTCATCATTCCCGAAGCACTGCGCTCATGGGGATTCCAGAACATCCATGTGGTGCCCGAGCAGATGGTTATCGACGGCAATTTCCCCACCGTGGTGTCGCCTAATCCTGAGAATTCAGAGGCCATGACGCTGGGTATGAACCTCGGAACCAAACTCAATGCCGACCTGGTGATTGCCTCCGACCCCGACGCTGACCGTCTGGCCATCGTCTGCCGCAATGCAAAGGGCGAGTGGGAGATTCTCAACGGCAACCAGACCTGCATGATGTTCTCGTGGTATATCATCGCCAACAAGAAGAAACTTGGCCAACTCAAGGGCAACGAATTCCTGGTGAAGACCATCGTGACCACCGAGGTGATTGCCGAGATTGCCAAGAAAAACGGCGTGGAATACATGGACTGCTACACCGGATTCAAGTGGATTGCCAACGAAATCCGCATCAACGAGGGCAAGAAAAAGTATATCGGCGGCGGCGAGGAGAGTTTCGGATTCCTGCCGTTCGACAAGGTGCGCGACAAGGATTCACCAGCCTCTATCTGCCTGATCTGCGAAATCGCTGCATGGGCAAAGGACAATGGCATGACATTGTATGACCTGCTGATGAACATCTACGCAGAATACGGATTCTCGCGCGAGGTGACCATCAACGTGGTGAAGCCGGGAAAGAGCGGCGCTGATGAGATTCGGCAGATGATGGAAGACTTCCGCAACAACCCGCCAACCGATCTCGGCGGCTCAAAGATATGTTTGTGGAAAGACTATCAGACGCTCGAGCAGCGCGATGCCAGCGGCAATGTCTCCAAGATCGACATGCCCGCCACGAGCAATGTGCTCCAGTGGTTCTGCGAAGATGGCACCAAAGTGTCTGTGCGCCCGTCGGGAACGGAGCCGAAGATTAAGTTCTACACCGAGGTGAAGGATCCTTCGTTCAAGTGCGCAGGCTGCTACGAGCGCTGCATGGCAGGTGCCGAGGAGAAAATCGCTGCCATCAAGAAGTCGCTGAACCTCTGATGGCTTAGAGAATAAGTGTTTTCGTGAGTTCTTGGAATGGGATGGAGAGAGCCTCTTTGGACTTGTCCTCCTTTTCCAAGACTCCTTCATGTTGGAATAAAGTATAGTTGCAATGAACGGTAAGATAGTTACCTTCGGAGAACTGCTGCTGCGATTCTCTAAATACGACCGCATGCGGCTGGAGCAGGGCAGGGTTTTCGCTGGGAATTATGGAGGAAGTGAGGCCAATGTGGCTGTGTCGCTCGCCACGTTGGGCGATGATGTGGAATACGTGACGCGCGTTCCCGACAACCCCACGGGCAGGGCCGCGTGCATGAAATTGCGCGAATTCAACGTCGGCACCCACCATGTGCTCTATGGAGGCAGCCGCATCGGCTCCTATTATTATGAGGAGTCGGCGGGCATGCGCAGTTCAAAGGTGATCTACGACAGGGCCAATTCGGCTTTCTTTGAACTGGAACCGCAGATGCTCAACTGGCGTGAAATCCTGAAAGATGCATCGGTTCTCCATGCTTCAGGCATCACCGGCGCCATCTCGAAGAACTCGGCCGATGCCACTTTCGAGGCTTTGGAAATTGCAGACGACATGGGACTCACCATCTCTTTCGACATCAACTACAGGAAAAACCTGTGGAAATACGGTGCCGAACCGAAGGCTACGCTCAGCAAGATGCTGCAATACGCCGACATCGTCTTTGCCGATGCCATCGAATACGAATATATGACAGGCCGACAGGTGCCTTTCACCGCCACCTCGGCCGACTACGAGATGCCGATGGACGAATATCGCGACTGGTTCGACGACATCCACCGGCGCTGGCCCAGGTGCAAGAAATGGCTCATCGGCATGCGAAACATGATCAGTTCGAGCCATAACACGCTCACTGCCGTGCTCTGGAGCGAAGGAAAAGTGTATCAGACGCGCATCTATGACATACTCGACATCGTGGACACCATGGGTGTGGGCGATGCCTTCAGTGCGGGAATGATCCATTGCAACAATGCTTTCCCCGGCGACGACCAGCGTCTGCTCGACTATTCTTTGGCCGCGGCGGCCCTCAAGAACTCCATCGCCGGCGACTTCAACCTGTCTACAGACGACGAGGTGCAGGCACTGATGGATGCGCAGTTGTAGTCTTCACTCCCGCACGCATGGATTGCTTTCCTCTTCAGGGCAATGCACCCGCAGGGGTTGGTAGTATTCGCGCCATGTCCGTTTTAACAGCGTTGTGTGCAAGGGGAATAGCCTTAGGGATTGGCTGCATTCACACCATGTCTGTTTTTACAGCGTTGTATATAAAGGCAATATCCCTGCAATTCGCTCGTTTTTGTAATGAAAATTTCAGTAAAGAGGTGTTTTCATCGAAAAACACCTCTTTTCTCTTTGTCTTATCAGAAAAAAACACTACTTTTGCATATTGTTATATATTAAAGAACGCGACAAGAATCTGCGGGCGCAAGCCCCAAAGCGGAGTCACATCTGTTCTCTATTACCTTCAATAACTCTTGTGGTTTATCGGAGGAGAGAATGGCTTGGCTCTGTCAGAAACACCGTGCGGTAATCAGAATGCGGTATTCGCAGATGTCAGTTATGAAAAAACACCAAACACGATGAATGTTTGAAACTATAGGGTGGGAGATAATCCAGATAGAAAAAGCAGACAGTTTTTCTGTCTAGTTGTCAAAGATTATGTTTCATCACGGTCAGCCTGACGGTCCGATACATAGAGAGTTGCCAAACAGAAATAATTGGAATAACATACCAGTTGTTTATTCATTCCCGATTGCAAAGGACACAATCATTCTGCCAATAAGTATGTGTTCTGTTAAAGTGTATGGAGATTCTTTAATCACATTGAGGATTATTGATAAGAACAAACACAATTGTTTGATTATGAGAATTGTTGATAGAATAAAAAATAAACTGTTTATTGAGTTAAATCCATGGATGCGTAAGAATGTCGTTAATCGTATCAATAAATGGAGATTAAAGAATAAGCAGATAACTCTATTGGCCAATAACTGTAATGGGGCATGTATGCTACATGATTTAGGGTTGCCTTTCAATTCTCCTTTTGTAAATCTATGGTTGTATCCAGAAGATTTTATTAAGTATGTTGAGAACATAGAACATTACATGAAATGCTCTTTGGCATTTGAAGAAAGAGATGATTATCCTTATCCTGTAGGAGTTTTGGACGATATTCATATTTATTTCCAACATTACAAATCACAGCATGAAGCAAAGGAGAAGTGGGAAACTAGAACCAGAAGAATGGATTTGAATCATATTTATGTGTTAATGACAGAAAGGGATGGATGTACGCATGGAATAATGGAACGTTTTGACAGATTACCAGTGAAGCATAAAGTTATCCTTACCCATCTTTCGTATGCAGACATATCAAGTTCTTTTTATATAAAAGGCTTTGAGAATGAGAATCAATGTGGAATACTGTCAGAGTATGTTAAATCTCAATATTTTGGAAAGTATTATTATGACCAATTTGATTATACCGGATGGTTTAATAATCGTGTATGCTTAAAGAAATAATTATAATTGACGATAATTGTTCATATATAGTATGAGTACAAATATCTTATTGTTATCTGTTTTTTCGATATAAGTCTTAAATTATACATAAGGTCTACCTTTTTTAAAAAAAACATAGTGTCGTAATGACAATGTTTTACACAAGTGTTTGTATTCATGAGTATTCCATCAAATATGATATAGATCAAAAACGATAACAATTATGGGTTCGCCTTATAAATTAATGTTTACAAATAGTTCTCTGATGAGAACCCAGCAACGGTTATTGGATATAATAAAAGAAAAATATGATATTCAATTAGTCGATGATAATCCTGATTATATTATAGCGAGTGCTTTCGATTCTTTAGATGTGTTAACATATCAAAAAGCGGTCAGAATCCTTTTTACTGGTGAAAATATTACTCCTGATTTTAATATTTATGATTATGCAATAGGTTTTGATCATTTATGTTTTGGGGATCGGTATTTACGAATACCATTATACTGCTTATATCCTGATTATGATAACCTTTGCTCCGGTAGATTATCTGTTCAAGATTACCGCTCATTAGCAAAAAGAAAGTTTTGCAGTTTTGTTGTTAGTAATGGTAGCGGATCTGATCCTATTAGGACAGAGTTTTTTGAAGAGTTGTGTAAGTATAAAAAGGTTGACTCCGCTGGTCGTTACATGAATAACATGGGAGGTGGGTATTTGAAAAACAAACGAGATTTTTTGGCAGAATACAAATTTAATATTGCCTTCGAGAATTCTTATGTTGATGGGTATACAACAGAAAAGATAATGGATCCGATGATTGTAAATTCTGTTCCGATTTATTGGGGAAATAGAATGGTGAACATTGATTTTAACCCTCATTCTTTTATTAATCTATCGAATTATGATACAGTTCAAGAATGTATAGATAGAATTATAGAATTAGATTCCGACGATAATAAATATATTGAATTGTTACATCAATCATGGTTTAATGAAGACGGTGGCTATTTTAACTATAAAGAAAGAATATGGGATTTTTTCGGTAATATTTTTTCAAAACCCGTGAGTCAAGCAAAGTACATAAGCAATTATGGATATCAACCCTATTATCGCCAACGTTTTCTAAGTCATTGTAGGCATGAAAACCCATGGACAAAGGGAATCGGATATTATTATCGCGGAAAAAATTTCTTTCATCGTTTTTTGAGCAATATCAAATGATTCAAGACGATCGTTTAAAAGTAAAAACTGTTTCAGGCTTTTTCTGGCAATTTGGGCAAAAAGTAATTGGGCAAGTATTAAGTTTTATAGTATCAGTTGTTTTAGCAAGATTGTTAATGCCAGATGAATATGGAATCGTTGCTCTTTGCGCAATGTTTATGGCATTTGTAGGTTTGTTTGTTGGAAGTGGATTGAATATCGCTCTCATTCAGAAAAAGAATGTAGATGAATTAGACTTAAACACTATCTTTATTTCTGGATTGGTATTGTCTGTCTTTTTTTACCTTGTAGTTTTTTTTCTTTCGCCATCAATAGCAGTTCTGTTCGAGAATGAACAGGTGTCTCCTGTTCTTAGGGTTATGTCCCTAGGTATGATAATTAGTGCTTTTAGTGGTATCCAATCTGCATATGTTTCACGGCAATTGGATTTTCGAAAATTCTTTTTTTCATCATTAACAGGAACGCTTCTTTCGGGAGTAATTGGTGTCACAATGGCTTATATGGGTTTTGGTGTATGGGCTTTGGTCGCACAGAATTTACTATCCGTTATAACAAATTCTATAGTATTGTTGTTAATTGTTGATTGGCGTCCAAAATGGATGTTTTCTTGGCAACGTTTTCTGGGCATGTATTCATTTGCATGGAAGCAGATTGTCGCAAATTTTACTGCCACTTTTAGTGAGCAATTGCGCGGTTATGTTATGGGAATTAAGTATTCGCCAGCAGATCTTGCTTATTATAATAGAGGAGATGGAATACCAGGAGTTATATATAATAATTTCAATGGTACAATTAATTCTGTTTTGTTTCCAGCATTGGCTAAATTGCAGGATGATCGTGAGACTGTCAAAAGAGCTTTAAGCCGTTCTATGAAGATTTCTAGTTACATTATTTTCCCAGCTATGTTTGGGTTAGCAGCCATGGCGGATAAAATTGTTTATATTCTTTATACGGAAAAATGGTTACCTGCGGTTCCTTTTATGCAACTTGTATGTGTAATATATGCCTTTTCTTTGATAGGGGGGGCAAACGTTCAAGCGCTTACTGCAATGGGAAGAAGTGATGTCGTTATGAAATTAGAGTTGTTTAAAAGACCAATCATGATTTCTGTTTTACTATTCACAATGTTTATTAGCCCACTTGCAATTGCTATTGGGCAGTGTGTATATTGTGTTTTTATTTGTTTTGTGAATGCATATCCAAATAAAAGAGTATTGGGCTATTCTATTCGTGCACAGATTATGGATGTGCTTGCCAATTTTTTTGTTTCTATTATAATGGCAATTGTTGTTTATTTAATTGGCTTGCTTCCTATGAATATCTATTGTTGCTTTTTTTCCCAAATCTTGGCAGGTATGATATTTTACTTTTGTATTTCTAAATTGACAAAGAACGACAGTTTTATGTATCTATATTCAATGCTAGGTGAATATCTGAATAAAAAGTTTAATGTGAGTATAAAAAATGAATGAATTAAAGGATTGCGTATTTAGATTGTTTTATCTTAGGATAATGCATGTATGTGTTTATTTGTTTAAGTATCTTAAGATAAAGAATAATAAAGTTGTATTTATACAGAATGATGGAGATGGCTTTGGGGATAGTTTGAAATATATTGCAAAAGAGCTTCATAATCAGTGTCCTCTATGTGATATAGTTTGGTTAGTTCGTGACAAGAATTGCCAAATGCCAGATTACATAAGAAAAGTCAAGTTTCCACGAATAGAATCTTGTGTGGAGTTATCTAGCGCCAAAATTGTTATAAACAATCAAAAATCGGATATTCCAGTGATAAAAAAGCGAGATCAATTATTTGTATATATCCCACATGGACAAAGTGGAGCTAAACGTACAGAAAAGGATGCAGAGAGCAGGTTGTCTAAAGAGTACATAGCAATGAGTAAAAAGCATTCTTCTTTGATGGATATATTCGTTTCGGCTAGTAAATACCAAACAAATGATTTTTATCAGAATTATTGGTTTAGCAAAGAGGTTTGGGAGACGGGGTTTCCACGTAATGATTTATTTTTTATTAATAGTGAAGATAATAAACGTATTATAAAAAAGTATTATAATATACCTGAGAACAAACGAATAGTGTATTATTCCCCGACGTTTAGAGATAATAATAGTAATACGTCATTTTGCTTGGATATGAATAGGTTATTATCCGCTTTGGAAAAGAAATCAAATCAAGAGTGGTGTTGTATTGTATCATTGCATCCTAATTTTAAATGGTATAAAAAACCTACAATAGAACGCTCTAATTCGGTTCTTGTTATAAGTCATTGTCCTGACGTACAAGAGTTATTATATATATCAGATTTGTTGATTACTGATTATTCTAGTATAATGCTTGATTTTGCATTGAGCAAAAAGCCCGTATTCTTATTTGCAACAGATATAGAAGATTACAAGTCTATGAGAGGCCTGAAAAGCATGTATTTTAGGATGCCATTTCCTTTATGTCGCAGTAATGATGAATTGGAGAATGCAGTGAATGAATTTGATCTCTCTTCGTATCAAAAGCGGTTGACTCATTTTTATAAACATGATTTATGCAGTTTTGATGATGGACATGCAACTGAAAGAATTGTCGGATTTATTAAATCATATATGTAATGAATCGTATTATTATTTCGATAATTATTCCAGTTTATAATGTTGAGAAGTATATTGTAAGGTGCTTGCAATCCATTGCTGATCAAACGGTTTGTGATGGCGTAGAATGTATTCTTATAGATGATTGTGGCGATGATGAAAGCATGCAACAAGTTCATTCCTTTTTGAAACATTATAAAGGACTCATTCCTTTTAGTGTTTTAAAGCATCACTCTAATATGGGCTTGTCGGAAGCTCGCAATACGGGTATAAAGAATGCCCACGGGGATTATTTACTCTTTTTAGATAGCGATGATGCTTTAACATCGCAGTGCATAAGTAGTTTTACAGAGATTCTTCAAACGTACTCAAATGTCGACTTGATACAAGGTGCTTATGTATCCACATCACAATCGTTAGAGTGCTTTTTAAAGAAGCAGTATCCAGCATATACAGAAAGTCGAAAATACATAAAAAGAATGTTGCTGGATTATAATGAAATGCCTATAATGGCACAAAATAAATTGGTAAAAAAAACTATTATTACAAATAATAATTTGTATTTCAAGAAAGGCATCATACACGAAGACAACCATTGGTCTTTTTTTTTAGCCAAATATGTAAAGACAATGGCCTTTAATAGGGTACCTTCCTATATTTATTATATTAATGATGGATCGATTACTTCTTCCATCAATTATGAGAAAGAAATAGAGTCTGTTCACAGTAGAATCAAAGATTTTACAAATAGTATAGATTTATTTATGAGCGGAGAGCAAAAAGTTCAGATTCTCAATACTCTTCATCATGCTTTTTCTTGCAAATATTATAGATCTGAATCGGATAAAAAGGATTTATTTATAATGCTATATGATAGATGTAATATCATAGAAAAGCTTTTTTTGACAATATGGTACAGAACAAAGTGCAATAGTTTCGTCTATCGTAAAATATTTAATTCTATTATTAGAGTATTAAGACTGAGGGATAGATTGTTTTAATATGAGCATTAGCAGAATCAGTTCCGCAAGCCCTAATCAAAGGGATTACGCAATAGATGGCTTGCGCTTATTGTGTGCTTTTATGGTCGTGTATATCCATACACGTTATAAAAGCGGTTTTTTTTTGGATATATGCAGATGTGCTGTACCTTGTTTCCTTGTGATTTCTGGGTATTATTTGTATAGTAATGATACTCTAATTCTCAAGAAGAGGGTCATAAAAGGTTTAAAGCGAATTTTTGAGATATATTTGTGGTGCTTGTTGTTGTATGGAGCGTTGACAATTAGGTTTGCAGTAAAACAGAATGATTTCAGTGTTTTTTCATTGGGTAACTGTATAAAGTTTTTTGTGTATGGCGAGAGCGATTTTTTGTATTTTGCACCTCATTTATGGTATCTGCATACATATTTGTACGCACTTGTTATAATTTATTTTTTCAATCAGTTTAAATGTGTAAAGTGTCTTGCGTATTTGTCTCCAATACTGCTTATGATGAATCTGGAAGTCGTAAAGGAATTTATTTCTCCATTAGTTGGGACATATCATTTACCACTTTATTTGACAATAAGTATACCATATGTAATGATGGGGATGAGTGTGAAAAAATACAGATGGTTTTTTCAGAAGGTTAACAGTAATATCGTTTTATGTGGCATAGTATGCTCGCTTGTATTATTGTATTATGAGGATGGATTTTGGGTCTCATGTGGTATTAATGCAAATGATAAATATATTATGACTATTTGTCTGACCTTTTTTATATTTGTCCTTTCCATTATGAGTTCAAATAATCACAAGAACATCCTGTCCAGAATTGGGGAGGAATATTCGTTGTATGTATATGTTTTTCACACATTCATACTATGGCTTTTTTATGGAATTAATGATAATCTCCCATCACTTTGGAGTGAGATGATATTTCCTCATTTTGCCCCAGTCATTGTTTTTCTGTCAACAATAGTTTTCGCTATTTTGTTCAGAGCACTAAAAAATACAAAGGTATTAGATTCTTTTAGGTGAAAGAGAGAATTGGCTTTATCGATAGGATGAAAGTCCTAGGTATGTACTTTATTATTCTTGGGCATCTTTTCCCCCCATTTGATGAGTATATTTATGCTTTCAATGTTCCATTGTTTTTCGTGTTGTCTGGATTGTTAAGTAAAAGGGATGCTGGTTCTTTCGCCTTTTGGAAAAAGATATGTTATAGTTTAATTGTGCCTTTATTGCTAATATGTGTTATAAATGCACTGTTTGATTCTCTTGTGGTTTACAATAGTAACATATGGAATTTTGAATTGTTCTATATGCGTATTATCGAATGTTTGCTTGGGAATGGTGGATCCGAATATGGAGGTCTAAGGGCATGTTGGTTCGTTTATACTCTTATCCTAATTAAGATTATTTATCAGTATCTTTCAAAAACATGGCAGTTGTTGCTCGTTGGGGGTATCTGTATCTTGTTAACCTTATTTGTAACGAGATTGGGATGGGCAATATGGAACGCCTATGCAAATTTGTGGATTTCTTATCCTTTTTTTTTAGTTGGTGTTTTCCTGAAAAGGTACATGCACATCTTTAGCATTTTGAGAATGAACTCATTCATGCTGTTCGTCTTCCTAATAGCATGTTTGATATTATGTGTAACAGTGAAGTTTAATGGGCATGTGTGGATGTATTTAACGTTATATGGAAAGTCATATCTCCTGTTCTGGGTAAGTGCTCTTGCGGGAATCTGTATGGTATATGTTATGAGCGTCATTATTGGGGATGTATTTCGCAGAACGGTCACAGTTTTGTCAACCGGAATGATAGTAATTCTCGGTTTTCATCAAATTTTTTTGTATTTCTATAGTTTTGTTTTTGATAAACATATATGGTGTGAAATTTTATATTCTGTTGCCGTGTTAATTGTTTTTTATCCAATTATATTGTTTTGCATGAAATTCTTTCCTGTGTTGATAGGAAAAAGAGTTGTGTAGTAAATAATTATATATTTATGAAACCAGATGTTTCCATTATTATACCTCTCTATAATAAAGAAAGGATTATTAAGCGTTCAATTATGAGTGTTCTTACCCAATCTCATAAGAATATAGAATTAATTATTGTGGATGACGGTTCAACGGACAATAGCACAGAAATTGTTAATAGTATAAAGGATAGTAGAATTTCAATAATAGAACAAAAGAATAGTGGTCCTAGTTCTGCCAGAAATACAGGCATCAAACACTCAAAAGCAGATTGGATTGTCTTTCTGGATGCAGATGATGAACTAGCAAGTTCTTCTATAGACTTGTTCTTAGAAAACCAAAGACTCCATCCTGAAGCAGATGTTATAGATGGAGGCACGATTATTCGGAATGGAGAGAACTCATATGTTGTCACACATTCACGAAAAGGATATATGCATAATAATTTTAAGTGCTGGTTTAAAGGAGAACTGATGCCAGGTGCAGGCCATTCTATGTTTAGATCTTTAATTATAAAGGAAAACTTATATGATGAAGCATTACGTAGATATGAGGATGCGGAATTGCTATTTAGGCTATTGCATAATATAAAGATTTATAAGATGGCGGAAATTGTATTGTATGTGAATACAGATTATTCTTCAGCGAGTTTAAAACGTGAAATTATTGATGAGGATTTTATTGGCCACCTGTCATTGAAAGGTAATATGTTTTGGAAAAAGATGTGTATGTTTAACCTTTTTCTTGAAAATAGGGATGTGTATCGTGATGATATGAAAATCTTATATCATAAATGGTATTATAGATATGATTTGTTGTTTTTAAGAAAAGTATTAAAATTACTGCATGCATATTTATAGCATGAGCATGTTTAGACAAACTTTAATGTTGTTTTTTTATTATGCGTATATTGATATGTTCAATGTCTCCAGCAAATTATAGTTGCGATCCCGGTTATAATGGGGCTGGATGGATTAATTCATTTCTAGCGGAGTTTGAAAAGCGTTCAGATTTGCAAGTAGCATGGGTGTTTAATGTACAGAATCCTATGCCAATAAGAGAGATAAATGGTACAAAGTACTATCCTGTATGTGACGTGAGAAAGTCTTTTTTTATGAGAATTAAAGGAGGGCTTTTTTTGAATGACATAGAATTCGATAAAGAGTTTTGGCCATATTACGTATCTGAGTACTTAAAAGTTATAGAAGATTTTCAACCAGATGTTATACATGTTTTTGGATCAGAGTATTATTATGGACTTGTCGCATCAGAAACGGAAATTCCTGTGTTTTTACACTTACAAGGGGTTCTTTGTGAGTTATATAATGCATATTTCCCGCCAGGTGTTTCAAATGTGTCATATGTTCTGCAAGACTTAAATCCGTACAAAGTATATAAACGATTGTCAGGTATTGCATGGTTGCGTAGAAATGCTTTTCGAGAGAAGGAAGTCTTCAAACGTGTTAAGTATTTTGTGGG
The DNA here is from genome assembly GCA_002395135.1 of Prevotella sp. UBA4268. Taxonomy (GTDB): domain Bacteria; phylum Bacteroidota; class Bacteroidia; order Bacteroidales; family Bacteroidaceae; genus Prevotella. The sequence continues at coordinate 92,681 of DGWC01000055.1, forward strand.
TAGAACAGTATGGGATTATCGTATAACGAACGTTCTTAACCGAAATGCTGTTTATTATTATGGAAACGAATTGATGCGTCCTGTTTTTTATGAACCAATAGAGAAAAGAATACCGTCAACACTAACTATCACAACAACGTTGTCTGGAGCCATATTTAAGGGATTCGATCAAATTTTAAAGGTTGCAAGTATCTTAAAGAATGAATTGAGTTTAAGTTTTATATGGAACGTATATGGCAATGTTTCTCCATCATTTGCAGAAAAGAATAATGGGCTTCGGTATACCGACTTGAACATAAATTTATATGGTATTGTGACTGAAGATATAATTAGAGATAGATTATTGTCTTCAACATTGTATTATCATCCCTCATATATGGAGAATTCTTCAAATAGCATTATTGAAGCACAGATGTCATCAACGACTCCAATTTGCCAGTATGTAGGAGGTCTTCCTTCTTTGATTAAAGATGGTGAAGATGGATTCCTAGTTCCTGCAAATGATCCTTATCAGGTTGCTTTTTTAATTCGGTATTTATATGAAAATCCTGAAGTAAACATGCAGATTGGGCAGAATGCTCGAGAGAGGGTAATAAAAGAACATGACCCTAAGTCGATTGTTGATGATTTGTTAGACATATATGAAAGTGTAATAAAAAAATAGTATATTTGTTGTCACGTTAGATGGTTTATTATTATGAATGTTAAGGTTTTTGCTTTTTATCTTCCACAGTTTTATCCATTCCATGAGAATGATGAGTGGTGGGGAAAAGGATTTACTGAGTGGACAAACGTTGGGAAGGCGAAAAAACTTTTCAAAGGACATAATCAACCTCGCATTCCTGCAGATTTGGGATATTATGATTTACGCTTGCCAATCGTTAGGGAGCAACAGGCAGAATTGGCTAAAGAGGCTGGGGTTACGGCTTTCTGTTATTGGCATTATTGGTTCGGAAATGGGCGTCGGCTGTTAGCAGATGTGTTTCAAGAAGTTTTAGAGAGTGGAAAGCCAGATTTCCCGTTCTGCTTGGCTTGGGCAAATCATACTTGGAAAGCCGTTGGATGTACGGCTGGGAACGAGTCCCCAGAGGTGTTGATGGAGCAGACATACCCTGGAATAGAAGATGAGAGAATGCATTTTGAGTTTCTACTGAAGGCATTCCGGGATGAAAGATATGTCAGAGTTGATGGAAAACCGTTCTTGTTCGTTTTTGATGCAAAGAGTATACCAGAAGAGTATATTCGAAATTTTAAGAAGTGGACTATAGAAGCAGGCTTTCCTGGATTATATTTATCAGGAAACAAGCCAGACAATATGACCAAACAAGAATTGCTGGACAAGGGCTTTGATTCTGTGACGTATGGAAGATTGGGATTACATGCGCCAGACTCTAAAGTAAAAGAATTCCTGCTGAAAGTACGGAATCGCTTTTTGTCATATTATAAACGGAGACCTCCTCATGTTTATGATTATAAAAAAGAGTTTCATGGCTTCATTAATGAGGACATTGATAAAGAAATTGATGTCATCCCTCAATTATATCCCCAGTGGGATCATTCGCCAAGAACAGGTCCAAAAGGTAATATATACATCAATAGTGAACCTGAATACTTTGAAGAACATGTAAAGGAGGCATTAAATGCAATCAAGGACAAGCCAGAAGAATACCAGATTCTGCTACTCAAATCATGGAATGAGTGGGCAGAAGGTAATTACATGGAACCAGATTTGAAGTATGGGAAAGGTTTTATTCAAGCATTAAGAAAAGCGTTGGATGAGTTTAAATAGAGTGTTATTTGTTGTTCTGCGGATTGCAAGTAAGAATGCATTAGTTGGTTTTATAAACAAGTGCATACGAAGAATCCGATATTTGTATGTCATGTCACAGGTAATGAGTATTGGGGAACGGGTCAGTTTTTGCTCTGTGAAGTATCTTGTTGGAGGAGAATATATTAGCATAGGAGATGATTGTTGTTTTGGGTATGATTTGTATTTAACAGCATGGCATGTTGGAGACAGGAACCCAGTGTTGAAAATTGGGAACAACTGTTCATTTGGCTCATGGAACCACATCTCTTGTTCAAATAGAGTCGAAATAGGAGATGGCTTATTAACAGGAAAATGGGTGACGATAGTGGATAATTCACATGGGAGTACAGATTATGATAGCATGCAGATTCAGCCATGGAGTCGTCCTGTTCTATCTAAAGGACCAATTTTAATTGGCAAAAATGTGTGGATAGGTGATAAGGCAACAGTTTTGCCAGGAGTAAGCATCGGTGATGGAGTTGTGATTGCGGCTAATTCTGTAGTGACGAGCAGCATACCTGCATATTCTGTTGCTGCTGGTAATCCTGCAAGAGTAATAAGGACCAATAGTTGTGATGATAAATAATTAAATGTTTAATTGTTTAGAAAGTGCTTCCCATTTTGTGGGGCGTGGACGGAATTTGGAGTTGATATATTTAGTACATGTCTTTTGACTATGTATCAGGAACGTTGTTAGGCTATTTACTTTTTCTATTATCATGTTTTCTATAAATAATCTAAGATTTAAATATTACAAGTGGTTTAACCGTTGGTATTTCCGCTACAAAGGGATTCAATTCGGAGACAGGCTGCAGGTATATAATAAAGTGTACGTCACAGGCGCAAGAGGAAGAATCTCAATTGGGGATCATTTCACTTTGACTAGTGGCGATTGTATAAATCCTATCTGCCGTAATCTCCGGGCGTGTGTTCATCTTGGTAGTCCTAAAGCAATTATCACTATTGGAGACAATGTGGGGATGAGTTCACCATGTATATGGATTAGTGAGCGGCTGACTATTGGCAATCATGTGAATATTGGTGGCAACTGCATGATTATGGACACTGATGTGCATGAGATTGATTATTTGGCACGTCGTGGTGAGAATGTATTAAATCAGAATTCACCCCAAGCAACAGTGCAAAGTGCACCTGTAACGATTGAGGAAGACGTGTGGATTGGTGCAAATTGTCAGATACTGAAGGGTGTCACCATTGGTGCAAGGAGCGTAATCGGTGCTGGCAGTGTGGTGACAAAGAGTATTCCTGCTGATTGCATTGCGGCGGGAAATCCATGCAGGGTGGTGAGAGAATTGTAGTTTATGTGAGCAGTGTTTTATGTGAGGTGTCCCTTGGAAACTTAATCGTGGTTGGGCAGGGGATATGAAATAAAGAAAACGGAGGCGGATCCATCAAGGATTCGCCTCCGTCATTTTAGAGATTAAAAGTGTTCATTGCTGCCTGAGTACCCAGGACACCGAGGATTGCGGTGAGAATGGCTATGATGAGTTTGAGGATAAATTTCCAAGTCTTCATTGCCGTTGTTTGTTATGGATTCTCGGTGGTTCCCTCTTCGCCGTTGCCGTCCTCATCATCAAAGCCGGCATTCTTTGGGGCTTGCTGCATGTGACAACCTGTGAGGAAGGCCTTGGTGCGCTTCTTGTTGGAATCGGCTTTTGTCTCTGGAGTGAAGTTTACATGGAGACTTTTCACATTCTCTGTAATAGAGAATTTCTTGGGAGACTCGGCGCAGGTGCTCTTGATTCCAATCTTGAAGGAGCCGAAACCGTTGAGTTTGACACGGTGGGAAGCCTGCAACTCATCCTGCATTACCTCTACCAGTTCGGTGAGCACTGCCAGCACATCTGAGCGTTTTGCCGTGCAGTTGCGCTGAATACGGTCGGCGAGCATGTTCAGATCGGTGGTCTGTGTCATCACGGCCTTGATGTAATACTGGCCATGTGTCTTGCTCTTCTCGTTGTTGTTTTTTGTAAAACGATATAAAACTGCCATTTCTTTTAATTTTTTTGTTAAACTTTTGGTTATCATTCTCGTGTCGCTGAACTTGATGCATCTTTGTTCCTTTTGACGTTGCAAAGATACAAAATTCGAGAGGGTGTTTCCAAATTATTGCCATTTGCTCTCAGACACAATGAGGGGAGACGAGATGGGGCTTAAACAGATAAGGCTTTAAGGGCAAATTGGGCTAATCAGATAAATAGGGCTGATAGAGTTGAAAGCGGCGGGGAAGGCTGGGGCGGTATTTATCAATGCCATACTAGGGGGCTTGTGTGCCACTCGCTGGCTGTGATTTCCCTCATGCGACGCTCTTCGTAATAGATGCGGTCGTACATCTGGTATTTGCATCGACGGCATACGTGGCGGTATGTTCCGCTCTTCAGTTTCTGGAACTCACTGACGGGTTTTACCTGTCCGCAGCAGCGGCACGTGAGTTCTGTGGCGTGCCGCTGCCAGTAGTCGTATTTCATTTTGGTGTGTTTATTTCCAGTTTGCCTTATAGTTGCGGATGGCCATGTGGCGGTTTAACGTGGTTCTGATCTTGGTGCTTACGTGTATCCATGCAGCCCCGTTTCTGTTGTATTCGAAAAGCAACTGGTCGAAATCGCAGTGGGTGAGGATGAAGTCAAAATAGCGAATGCCTTCTTCGATGTCGCGGATGTGGATGTCGGCAGCCTCGCCGAGCATGTGCTGCGATGCTCCTACGCCGTGGACGGCCTCATTGAGTGCAGGGCATCGATATCCGCTGTTGATGAAGATGGGGCCGAACTGGTTGCGCAAGGGCTGCAACACGGTATTGCATAGGTTGCGCAAGTTCATGATATGGCAGTGCAACGGGATGTTTACAATGCCTAATTTCTGTGCGGTGGCGCTTTTGACCATCTCACCGAGTGTGAAGTTCTCTGACAGATGCATGTCTGTGTCAATCAAATTCTTTTTCATCATTGTTCCTTTCTATACTTTTAGAGTTTGTTATTGCGTTGGGCTGTCACGCTGCTGATGAGTCTGCGCAGTCACTTATCGTTGTGGCGTGGGGCCTTTCGCTGTTTTAATATGTCGCTGCAAAAGTATGGAAAAGACTGTTTGATGACAAAGAGTTGCAAGAGTTGCGTAATAAAAATATTTTCGGATGTTTGCTATTTGTCTTGATATGAATAGGTTACATTCATGAAAATAAAATGCTTCTGCAACTTTCGTATGTCAAAAAGTTGCAGAAACCTTGTGTTCTTCGGTATATTTAATTGCCGCTCGGCGTATGGTTTCGCGGAGGCTGTCATAACAGATGCTGGTGAGCGGTCCATGGTTTCCCCTTCTCAGTTTGACATTCTGTTTGATATATTGCGCCATTGCCGGAATGACTCCTTTCCGTTTTGAGACAATTGCCCTGCGCTGAGTGCTGTTCATGATCTCGAGCATCACCCTGATGAACTCGCTCAGGAACTGTGCTGTTACCACGATTTGCCGCTTTTGGGGGTTGTCGGGTTGTGCGACCACGGCCAGATGGTTGCTCTTCATCAATGTGGATATGCTCTTGTGGATGCGGTCTCGATCGTTCTTTTCCTTGCTGATATAAACTGACAGTGTATCGCAAATCAGTTTGAGATCTGCCCCGTCGGGTTGGCTCTCTACATTCGCAGGCTTGTTATAGGCGACAGATTCTAAGTAGTTCTCCAGTTCGCTTATTCTCTTTGTCAGGATGTCGATGGTTGCGGATTGTTTGTGTATGCTCTCCCTGAGTTGGCTGTTATCATCTTCCAACCGTTGGATGTGGGTGTCTTGTATACTGATGATATGGCCTTGCTGTTGGATGGTATTTTCTTTCTGCTGGATAGTTTCCTTTTGTTGACTGATTACTTCGTTCTTTTGTGCGATGATGTCGTGATAATGCTGTACTAATTGTTTGAGGTCCTCGTTGCTGATGGCATGCGCTGTGCTGCTGGTATCGGTGGTGCCGATATCAGAGACATTCTGTGGATGGGGGGATGGAGCACCCAAAGGAACGTCGTCTCCGTTTTCCTTGCGCTTACACATACACTGATGCGTTTGAGGTTGCTGTTTTTTGTTGTCTTATTATTCATTTGTTTTAATGAAACCAGCCCCATCGTAAATCTTTGTTTATGATGAGCCGATTACTTAAGGATGCTTGCAAGAAGCATTGAGTTTGAACTTGGATGTGAGATAGCACCTTTATTTGTGTGATTCTGTTAGATGCAGATTTGTTTTAGTATACAATCTTCGTTTCACATATCCTGCCATTTTCTTATGCAAAGTTAAGAATTAAATCGATACGTAATACTTGTTTTTAGATATTTTAACATCAAATTGTTGGAAATAATAAAAATAGCATACGTCTATGTATGCTATTTGATTACACATTGAGCGGTGCGTTAAGGCGGCTTCGTCGTGTTCTTCGGTGGGTACTGCCTGCGTTTTTCTATCCATTCTCAAGCCAGTTGTCAATCAGTTTCCTGGCAATGGACAGTTTTTCGGGTATCTGCGGCAGGTTGTCGTGGCTGAACCACCCACCTTTTGACAGTTCGGAGCGTTGCAGATGGATGTCTCCACCGGCATAGTCGGCATGAAAGCCCACCATCAGTCCGCAAGGGTAGGGCCATGGTTGTGAACCGAAATAGCGGATGTTCTTGATATTGAGGCCCGTCTCTTCCATCACTTCGCGTTCCACGGCCTCCTCCAGCGTCTCGCCCGTCTCAACAAATCCCGCCACAAGTCCGAAGAAATTGGTACGGAAATTGTTGGCATGTACCAGTAGTACTTCGTCGTGACGGTGTATGAGCACGATAACGGCCGTGGCCAACTGTGGCCATACCTCCTTACCACATTGTGTGCACCGCTTGCTGATGTCAGTATGCAGTTTCATGGGAGCACCGCACACGCCGCAAAACTTTGTGTTGGCATCCCAATAGAGTATTTCCTGGCACTTGCCGGCCATGAGATACATTTCCAAAGGCAGTTTATAGTAGGAGGCGCGCAGCGGACACATCTCGTAGTCTTCCAGATTGCTAACAGGAAAGTCTATTTGCAGTGTTTTCACCTCTCCATTGCAGAGTGTTAGTTCATCACCTTCGTGCCAGGCCACGGGAGCGATGTTGTGAATGGTGGTCCACGGTTTCACTTCCACGGGCGGCTCTTCGCAGTGCGGAATCTGGCAGGTTCCGTCAGCGCATTTCTGCAGCAATAAGTCTGACTTGCAGAATATAAACCAGTATTTTTTCATTGGGGTGGGGGAATAGGGCTTATAGGGCTTATATGACTTATATGACTTATAGGGCTAATAGGGCTAATAGGACAAATTGGGCAATCAGGCTATAAGCCCGATATGCCCAATCTTTCAGGAATGCTATTTCCCAAACAGCAGTTTGCGGTCGCGCTCAATGGCAGGAACTGCCCATTCTTCCGGTACAAACCGCCAGTTGTTGTTGGCCTTCGGATCCATTTCGCCGGCCTTTTCAATCTCTTTCATCAGATAGAAACGCTGGTCTTTCTCGCTGCGGAACACGATTCTGCTTTCCAGTTGCTCGCGCGGAATGCCTGCTCCCTTGGTAAGCAGTTCACCGCCGCCGTTTCCACGGTAACTGTTCAGTGCCACCTTGTAGGTTTTGTTCTCATCAAACGGTTCGCCGTTGCTCATTCTCAGGATGCGTACCTTCTGCCCGTTGGGCTTGGTAACGTCCACCTCGTAGTCAATGCCTGCGGCACTGTCAAAATTAAACGTAAAGTTCTTGAATCCATAGCGCTGCAGGTCGCCCTTGGTATCGTCGTTAAGCAGCATGATATGGTCGTCGGGGCTGGTCATCGTATTCACCCAGAGGTTGTAACTCATCTCCAAGTGCTTGCGAATCTCTTCGCCTGTGAGTGTCATCACATAGATCTGGTTCTCGTATTTATAGAGGTTGAACATGTCGCTGACATGTAAATCGCCAGCCTTGATCTCGGCATTGAAGGCAAGAGGTGCATTCAGAGAGATGTCGGCACCGGTGATTTGCAGTTGCAGGTTGTGGATGAAATCGCAGAAGGCACTGCTGCCGAAGTAGCAGTCGCGTGTGTAGATGCTGTTCTTGAGAGAGCCTATGCGCCTGTTCACGAAAGCGTTCACACTGTCGATGTCGGCCTTGAAATAATCCATGAACGGTTGGCTGACTGGCAACTGAGAGATGTCTACAATCTTTCCGTTCACCGTCTTCTCTCTCACTTTTCCGTCTCTCAGGGTGAGTTCTATCTGTGCATCGGCCACCATCATAGCGTTGCACGAGGGATCCAGGCATACCACCAGTCCTTTGCTGTTCTCTATGATGTCCTGATGGCGTGTGTGGTCGTGTCCATAGAGGATGAGATCGAATCCCGGCACTTCCTTTGCCACTTTCAGAGATGCGTCTTCATCGTATTCCGGAGTGGTGATGCCGCCCTCTTTTCCTGAGTGGAAGAGTCCGATAATGACATCTGGCTTCACGTTCTGCTTGAGATAACTAACCCATTGACGGGCGCATTTCGTCATCTCGTCAAACCGTAGTCCGCTCCATAGATTCTCTTCAAGCCAGTTGGGAATAGCGGGAGTGATCATGCCGATGACAGCAATCTTCACGCCATCGCGCTCAATCAGGGCGTAAGGTTTCACGTATGGCTCGTTGGTTTTTGTGTCGATGATGTTGGCACCCAGCATCGGGCACTTCACTTCGCTAATCCATTTGTCGTAAACAGCATGACCTGTCTCCACGTCATGGTTGCCAAAGGTCTGTCCATCATATTTCATGTAATTGATAACCTTGGCTGCCACATTCTCCATATCAGGTTTTATGAAATTGTAATAATAGCAGGTGGGCTGCCCTTGCAGGATGTCTCCGTTGTCGAAAAGCAGCAGATTGTCGCCGTAGGTTGCGCGCAGTGAATCCACATAGGTGATGACGCGTGCCATGGACCCGTTTCTCGGTTTCCTGTTGATGAAGTCGTATGGGAAGAAACTTCCGTGTACGTCGCTGGTTTCAATCACTCTGAGAGATACTTTCTTTATTGTCTGTGCCATGGTAGTTGAACAGAAACATGCTGCCATGAGGCATGCGGTTATAAAACTTTTTGTCATCATATTTATATTTTTTTTGCAAAAGTACAAAAAAAATCGGTTTGGCATGCTTTTTGCACACAAGTTTTTAGAAGAAATAAGTAAATAAAGGAGGATTGATTTATGGCATTTATAGACTATTACAAGATTTTGGGCGTGCCCAAAGACATACCTCAGAAGGATGTGAAGGAGGCTTACAAGAAGCGAACCAAGCAGTTTCATCCCGATTTGCATCCCGACGATCCCAAGGCGAAAGCCAAGTTTCAGGCACTGAACGAGGCCTATGACGTGATTGGCGACCCGGAAAAGCGGAAGAAATATGACCAGTATGGCGAGCAGTGGCGCAATGCCGACATGTTCAACCAAGGCGGTGGCGGCACTTATCAGTGGTCTGGAGGCTCGCCTTTCGAAGGCTTTGATTTCGGCTCTTTCGGCAATGGCGGCGGTTTCAGCAGTTTCTTTCAGGATCTGTTTGGCGGTGGCCGCGGCGGTTCAACCATGAATGGTGGCGGTTTCAACCGCAGGAACAGCGGTGAGATGAGTGCTACAGTAGATATTGACATGTATACGGCGCTGCTCGGTGGTGATGTCATTATCCAACTGAGCACAGGGAAGAGAATAAAACTGAAGATAAAACCGGAAACGCAACCAGGCACGAAAGTGCGTCTCAGAGGCAAGGGCTATGACCGGGGCGACGGTACATTTGGCGACTTGATCATCACCTATCAGGTAAAACTGCCCACCAACCTGAGTCAGCGGCAGAAGGATTTGCTGATGCAACTCAGGAACAGTTGATTACTTGCTGGTTTTGGGTGTTCTTCGGAAAAAGTCCTTCCACGAGTTGAAATCCTTTTTCATAATCAGACCAATACCTTGCGTGTTCAGGCTGTTCTTTGTGAAATAGCGGTCGTTGGTCTGATTATATACTTTAATGGCAAGGTTACCGCTGGGGAAGAGCAGATAGCGGATGTCGAAGTCACCGATGAAACTGGTGGTGGCATTGGCATTGTCGCGATAACCGAATTGGCCGTTGATGAGCAGGCGGTTGTTGAGCAGTCTTCCCGAAAGCAAACCTTCATATTCGGCATTGTTCCATCCCTCGTCGCCCGTAGAGATATTTGCTCCGAAGTTCCAGTTGCTTGTATTGACGAAACTGCTCAGCACATTGTTGATTTGCTGACTGATTGTTCCGCTGAGGAGCGACTGCATGGCAAGGCTGGTCTGGCTCTGGTTCTGGCTGGCATTGTTGGCATTCTGTGTGTAGAACCTGCCGATGCTGAGCAGATAGATTACCTGCTGGTTCATTTCTTCCTCGCTGTTGATGATGGAACGCACCATCTGCTTGGCATCGGTGTTGACTGTTGGCAGGTCAAGATCGAATTCCACGTGGGGACTTTCTGCTGTTCCATTGATGTTCATCAGGCAGTTCACCCTGATGTTGTTAGTAGAGAATGAGCGGCCAATCTGGAGATCGGAAAGGGGAACGCCATTGACGGTGTAGACGGCATTCAGGTTGAGAGCAGACTGGTATGGGTTTCCACCGAACACGATGGTGCCTCCCTGCTGGAACTGAAAGTCTTTCTTGATGATGTTCTGAATGGTAAGTTTGTATATTCCGTGGTCAACGAGATACGTACCGAACATGTCAAATGCACCTTTATTATAATAGGAAGCCCTGATGGTGCCGGAACCATTCAACGCGATATAGTCTCCGCTGCTCTTGTCCATGAGGAGTCGCAGCGTGAAATCCGGGTTGGCATTGATCAAGAAGTTGATGTGCATGTCGCTGGGTATGTCTATCTCGGCGGGTTGCATGTCTGGTTTCGGCACATTGCTGACCACCATGTTGCTGTCTGCATATTCCTGCGACTTGTCTCTCCACGTGATGAACTGCTGATCAGTGATGGCATCCGGGCTGGCAGCATTGTATTCGATGAACGACCCTTTCTCGGGTGAGGCGTTGATGTCGAAGTTGATGCTTCCGCTCTTACCTTGGATATTACATGTGCCCGTGGCATACACAGTTCCGAAGAATGTATTGTCACCATACGAGGGGAAATCATAACTGAGCAGGTTCCTTGCGTAGATGTTCAAATCGTAACTAAGTTTCGTGAGATGCTCATGGTGGAGCGTTCCTCTGAGAATTCCGTAGTTACCGTTCCTGTCGAGAATGGTATCGCCATCGAAGATGATATTGTCTGGAATCAGACGGATGGTATCGTTAACCAGTGTGTAGTGGGTGTTCAGACTGGTGATATCAAGTCCGCCATTGGCAACGGCCATACCCGTGAGGTTGATTTCACTCAAGTCACCTGCCAGACGCAGACTGCCATTTGCGCGCGCTTCCACATTATCCATGAAACTTTCGCAAAAACTTTCGAGGAATTCCATCCTTGTGTTTTCAGCATCTATCTTCAGGTCAATGTAGTTCCTTGCGGGTGAAACGTAGCCGTTGACAAGTGTCTTGCCTTCTTTCCCATCAATGGCTTGGGCGTGAATGTCGATTTGCTCGTCATTTTTATTATACTTAGCCTTTGCATACAGCGTTCCCATGCGGCCTTCTTGGAATAGGAAATCCTTGACGATAAGATTGGCGTAGGCATCGGGATTGCTGAAAGCAGACTTTACGTATGCCTTTCCAGAGGCTCTACCTCCGAATATTACAGAGTGGAAGTTGACCAGATTCAGTATGTAATTGACATCAACGTCCTTTAAATCTACCACGAGAGAGTCGTTGGGATTTTTGTTGGCAAGTCCGGAGACAATGATGTGCTGGTCGTTGTGCTCAATGGCAAAATAGTCAACCACTAAGTTTTTCTCACTATATATAATGTCTGATGGCTGTACATGCCAGATGGAGTCGTTCACCTGTATTTCAGACGGATGGATTCGGGCATGTGCGACTGATTTCCCTTCTTCGTTCTTGAAGAATTCTGAACTGCAATTGAATGTCCCCTTGAAGGGTCGACGTGCATTGTTGTACCAGTTGATGCTTGTGATGAGTTGGTTGTTCCCGCCGTTGGCATTGACATTCAGGTCTAATTTCTGCCCGTTGTCCATTATTTTGCGCAGGTGCCCACTGATGATTACTTCGTTCACAGAAGATGTCCTGACGTTGATAATACCATCTTCATAGAATCCGTCGTTGACAGAGAAGCGTGGCAGGGTGGCGTTAAGGTCCAACTGATGGGTTTCATCATTCATGCTGCCATCGATATGGATGGGTTTGGTGATGGTGACGGGCAGGTTGAAGAATGTGTTTAGCCAGTCAGACTTTGTGATATCTGCCCTTAACGTGAAGTCGTTTTGTCCAGAATGCGTCATCTGGGGTAGGCCAGGCAGCGTGGGTAGTTTCGAAGCAATGAAATTGGTGATGCTCTGCGCAAGGGTTGAATAGTTGAATTTCCCTTGGATGTCAAAATGGCCAAAGTCGCTGTCTATCGACAATTCATTGCCGTTTTGGTGATTGTCGGCTTTAAGGAAGAGTGAATTCAGACGGTATTCTCCGTCATGTCCGGTGATGGAGAGGTCGCTGACGTTCACCGTTCCGCAGATGTTTGCAAGCGAGTTCCCGCTGATGTCAGCATCTATGTCTGCATTGATAACGCTGTCGTTGAACTTGTCTGTTATCCGAAAGCCTTGAGGATTGAAATTTCTTAGTGAGGCGGTGAATGCTCCTGTGGGATTGTTCTTGTCGACAGTGGCATTGCCCTGGATAGTTATTTTCCCGTTGGGGTCGTCCATCGAAAGTGTACCATCGATAATCTGGTTGGCGTATGTTCCGTCAATAGAAATGTCGTGGTAGGTGTACGAATTGTAATCGAGGCGCGAAATGGTTCCTTTGGCTGTCAGCGACGATAGTGACTTCTCATGCAGATGGCCGTCCAGAGTGAGGTTGCTGGCGATGGTGCCCAACTGGTTGTTGTCGAGCAACCGCTGCAAGTTGATGCCTTTCGTATCTAACTGCAACTGAAAATGCTGTCCGTCGAATGTGCCGTCAAAGTCGCTGTCGCCAGCGTCCGTCATCAGTTTTCCCTCTAAGGAGAGGTCGTTGCCCCTGCCGCCAATGTCGCCTTTGAAATTGATGTCTCCCAGTCGGGTGACCACATCGGGCATTTTGAAATGATTGTTGGTGGCATTCTTGGCTATCATGTCGATGCTGTTGCCGCTGATTTTGAGGTCGTCAACATGCGCCAGCCATAGCGGTTGGTTGTCAAGATGCTGAACATCTGCTCTGATCAGAACATTCAAACCGTCTTTTTCGGAGTGAATGTATAGTGAGTTTATATTCAGATTCTGGTTGTTTCCATAAAAAGAAGTACTGATGCTGACTGGATTTATGAATGGTTGTGCTGCCGTGAAGAAACTCTTTAAGTCATAGGGTGTTACAAAACTCTTCTCAATGGTTCCTTTAAAACTGAGTGTGCTCATGTCAAGTTGGCTCCCTTTGAACTGATACTCTGCGGAAATGCTGTCGGAGTGCAACTGACTGTTGGGCAGAATGCATGAAAAATCTTTTAGAATGGCGCGGTTCTTGTCTGCGTCAAAGTGCAATGTGAGATTCTTCAGGTCGAAGCCGGATTTCTCCTTGAACGACAATTTCTTGACGATGGCATGAACGTTGTCGTCGGTAATGTGGGGTATCATAATATGTGCGCTGATGTCTTGTAAGTCAAGATGCGCACTGTTGAACTGGTTCCTCGTGGGGAGTATGTCATGCTGATTGTATTTCAATTTCCCATGGCGGATTACCAGCGAACTGATTTGAAGGTCAAGGGGCGTATGTGAGGTGGTGTCTTTTGAGGCTAACGAGTCGAGGGCAAACTGGAAATTAGGCTTGCTATCGCAGGTCTGCTTGTAGAAATCACCTTGGAATCCAAACAGTTGAGCAGAGGAAATGACTATTTTCCCGCGTGTAAGTTGGTAAAGATTGATTTTAACAGACATCCTGGATGCTTTTACCATTTGCTTGCCCGTCTGGTCGTATAGTACGATGTCGTCGATGATTGCACGGTTAAAAAGCCCGAGGTCAACGTTGCCAATCAGCACTTTTGTCCCCAGTTTCTTCTCAAGGGCCGTGCTTACCTGAGAAGCCAAAAATGACTGTATCGCTGGTGTGTGCAGCAATACAACAAGCAACACGTATAGCCCCAATACAGTCCATACGATGCCGTTTATGATATGTTTGACCGTCTTCAATTTATAAAAACGGTACAAATATACATCTTTTTATTGGTAAAATGCGATAAAACGTCTGTTTTTTCTTCGATATTTGCAAAAAAATGTTTATCTTTGCGAACAGATTGCATGATAAAAGCAACAATTGTTCGCAACTTATTATTGTTTATATAATTTATTTAAAATCTATGGCAAATGTTATTAGGCTACGAAAAGGCTTAGACATTCACCTTCTTGGAAAACCCGCGGAAAAGAAAATCCCAATCAATCGAGGGCAGGAGATAGCGCTCGTCCCCGATTCGTTTGTTGGAATGATACCGAAAGTGGTGGTGAAAGAGGGTGATCATGTTAGAGCCGGGGATGCTTTGTTTGTTGACAAACGCCATCCCGATGTGAAATTTGCATCACCTGCCAGTGGCGACGTGATTGCCGTTGAGCGAGGAGAACGCAGAAAAGTGATGTGCGTGAAAGTGAAAATGGATGCCGAACAGCAGTTTGTTGATTTCGGCAAGAAGGATGTCAGCACACTTTCTGGCGAAGATGTTAAGAATGCTCTGCTTGAGGCGGGGTTGTTTGGTTACATAGACCAGTTGCCTTATGCTGTTTCCGCTCAACCCGAGTCTGCACCCAAGGCTATCTTTGTGAGCGCATTGCGTGACAAACCTCTTGCCGCTGATTTCGAATTCGAGTTGAAAGGCAACGAAGAGGATTTCCAGGCTGGTCTCACTGCTCTGTCTAAGATGGCAAAAACTTATCTGGGCATTGGAAGCAAGCAGACATCTCCTGCGCTTGTGCAGGCAAAAGATGTGGAAGTGAATGTGTTCGACGGTCCTTGTCCGGCAGGAAACGTAGGAGTTCAAGTTAATCATTTGTCTCCTGTGAACAAAGGTGAGACCGTCTGGACGGTGGATCCATCGGCTGTAATCTTCTTCGGCCGTTTGTTCAACACAGGAAAAGTGAATCTCCTCCGCACGATTGCCGTTGTGGGAAGTGAGGTAAATGATCCCTCTTATGCTGATGTGCTTGTCGGAACACGTATCGGCGATCTGTTGGAAGGCCGCATGGGAAAGGGACATGTACGTGTCATCAACGGTAATGTGCTCACTGGAAAACCGTGTGGCATGAATGATTATCTGGGTGCTCATGTGTCGGAGATCACCGTTATTAAAGAAGGTGATGATGCCGATGAGATGTTTGGCTGGATTCTTCCGCGTTTCAAGCAATTCTCGGTGAGCCGTAGTTACTTCTCGTGGTTGATGGGAAAAAGAGAGTATGCCCTAGATGCACGTGTGAAGGGTGGTGAGCGCCACATGATCATGAGTGGCGAATACGACCGCGTTTTGCCTATGGATATTTATGGTGAGTACCTCATTAAGGCCATTATTGCCGGTGACATAGACCGGATGGAGCAACTGGGTATCTACGAAGTTAGCCCTGAAGACTTTGCCCTTGCAGAGTTTGTGGACAGTTCAAAATTAGAATTGCAGCGAATCGTGCGTGAAGGTCTTGACATGCTTCGTAAAGAAAATGCATAATTGTAAACGTCTAAACAGAAAAGATTATGTCATTAAAGAAATATATTGATAACATCAAGCCCAACTTCGAGCCGGAAGGTAGATTTCATGCTTTCCGCAGCATCTTCGATGGTTTTGAGACATTTCTCTTTGTTCCGAACACCACGGCAAAGAGCGGTGTGAACATTCACGATGCCATCGACTCGAAGCGCATTATGAGCATGGTTGTGATAGCATTGATGCCGGCCATGCTGTTTGGTATGTATAACGTAGGATATCAGAATTTCGCGGCTGCCGGAGCATTAGCCAGTGCCTCGTTCTTCGAGATTTTCTTCTATGGATTCTTTGCCGTGCTACCCAAGATTCTTGTGTCTTACATTGTTGGTCTTGGCATTGAATTTGCCTGGGCACAGTGGAAAGGTGAAGAGATTCAGGAGGGTTATCTTGTTTCGGGTATCATCATTCCGTTGATTATCCCGATTGGATGTCCGCTCTGGATGCTTGCGCTGGCATGTGCTTTCAGCGTGATTTTCTGCAAGGAGATTTTCGGAGGCACAGGAATGAACATCTTCAATCCTGCCATTGCCGCACGTATGTTCTTGTTCTTTGCCTATCCGTCGAAGATGACAGGTGATCAGGTATGGGTGGCTCAAGATTCCATTTTTGGACTTGGCAACACGCTTCCAGACACCTTTACGGCAGCCACTCCGCTGGGTCAGATAGGGCAGGGCATCGCACCCAATGCAAGTGTTTGTGATATGATATGCGGTTTTATCCCTGGTTCCATCGGTGAGACCAGTGTGATAGCCATCGCTATCGGTGCATTGATTCTGCTTTGGGCAGGTATTGCATCATGGCGCACCATGCTGAGCGTGTTCGTAGGCGGTGCTGTCATGGCACTCTTATTCCAGTCGACAGGACAGTCTATGACATGGTGGCACCATTTCATTCTGGGTGGTTTTGCTTTCGGAGCCGTGTTCATGGCTACCGATCCTGTTACTTCATGCCGCACGATGACGGGTCAATACATCTATGGATTTATCATTGGTGCCATGGCCATTATCATCCGTGTGATGAATGCAGGCTATCCCGAAGGTATGATGCTGGCCATCTTCTTTGGTAACATGATTGCTCCAACCATCGACCATTTCGTTGTGGAGCGCAATATTTCGAAACGCCAGAAAAGGTTGAAAGGTTGAAAAATTAATTGTAAAGTTGAAAGATTATGAGTAAACTAAATACCAATTCAAACGCGTACATTATTATATATAGTGCGGTTCTCGTGGTCATTGTGGCCTTCCTGCTCGCTTTCGTCTATCAGGCTTTGAAGCCGATGCAGGATGCCAATGTGGCACTCGATGTGAAGAAGCAGATTCTCTACTCGCTGAATATCCGCGGCTTGGACGGCCAGGAGGCTGAAGCAAAATATGCAGAGGTGGTGCTTACAGAAGTGGAGAAAGACGGTGTGAAGTATTACGGCTGTAAGATTGATGGCCAGACTAAATATGTTTTACCGTTGAAAGGCATGGGACTCTGGGGAGGTATCAGTGGCTTTGTCTCTGTTAATGATGACCTCAATACGATTTATGGTGCTTATTTCAACCATGAGAGCGAAACTGCCGGACTGGGTGCAGAGATTAAAGATTCTCAGGCTTGGCAGGAGAAGTTCCAGGGAAAGAAGATTCTCGACGAAAATGGTAATGCTGCCATTGCTGTGGTGAAGAAGGTGGAGAATCCCGCCTCTGAGGTAGATTGTGTCACTGGTGCTACGCTTACCTCGAATGGCGTGAGCGATATGCTGCGTGACGGTCTGGTCAAAGGTGTGAAACTCTTACAAGCATCCGCAAACGAAACTAAAGCAGAGGAGGAGTAAAACTATGGCATTATTCAGTAAACAAAACAAAGAGGTTTTCACAAACCCGTTGAACATAGACCATCCGATACTTGGACAGGTGCTGGGTATTTGCTCGGCATTGGCTGTCACCTCGCAGTTGAAACCTGCCATCGTGATGGGTTTGGCCGTAACGGTAATCACTGCTTTTTCAAATGTGATTATCTCTATAATCCGCAACACCATACCTAACCGCATCCGCATTGTGGTGCAATTGGTAGTTGTGGCAGCCCTCGTAACAATCGTCTCGCAGATTCTGAAGGCTTTCGCCTATGACGTGAGCGTTCAGTTGAGCGTGTATGTAGGTCTGATTATCACCAACTGTATTCTGATGGGACGTCTGGAGGCTTTCGCTATGCAGAATAAACCATGGCCGTCATTCCTTGATGGTGTGGGCAACGGACTGGGCTATGCGATGATTCTTGTCATTGTGGGTGCTGTCCGCGAGTTCCTCGGACGTGGTTCGCTCTTAGGCTTCCAGATTATTCCGGATGCCTGCTACGACTTGGGATATGTAAACAACGGTATGATGACAATGCCAGCCATGGCACTGATTCTCGTAGGTTGTGTGATTTGGGTTCATCGTGCTTACTTTTATAAGGAGAAATAAGTTATGGAACACGCAATAAGTTTATTCTTCCGGTCGATATTCGTCGACAATATGATTTTCGCCTTCTTCCTCGGCATGTGTTCATACCTTGCCGTGTCAAAGACGGTGAAGACATCACTGGGCTTAGGCCTGGCAGTGACCTTTGTGCTTACTGTCACCGTTCCCGTGAACTATTTGTTGCAAACCAGGGTGTTAGGTCCCGACTGTCTGGTGGCAGGTGTTGATCTTTCTTACCTGTCATTCATTCTCTTCATCGCCGTGATTGCAGGTATGGTGCAACTGGTAGAGATGACGGTCGAGAAATATTCACCGTCGCTCTATGCAGCCTTGGGTATATTCCTTCCGCTGATTGCCGTGAACTGCGCCATCATGGGTGCCTCGCTGTTTATGCAGCAGCGCATTCTGATGGATCCCTCTAATTCACAGGCCATTACTTCTATCTGGGATGCCATTGTCTATGGCTTTGGTTCTGGTCTTGGATGGACACTGGCCATCGTGGCAATGGGTGCCATTCGCGAGAAGATGCAGTTTAGTGATGTGCCCAAGCCCTTGCAAGGTCTTGGCATAGTATTTATTACCGTAGGACTGATGGCTATGGCCATGATGTGTTTCAGCGGACTTAATATATAATAAGGTATGGGACAGTTTATAGCATATAGCATAGGAGTTTTCCTCATTGTAATACTCCTGTTGGTTGTTATCCTGCTCGTGGCCAAGAAGTATCTGAGTCCGAGCGGCAATGTGAACATCGAAATCAATGGCGACCGTACCATCAATGTACCTCAGGGCAACAATCTGATGGCAACGCTCAACGAGAATGGCATCTTCCTGCCCAGTGCATGTGGCGGTAAAGCGTCGTGCGGACAGTGTAAGGTACAGGTGCTTGAGGGCGGCGGCGAGATACTTGATTCAGAAAAACCACACTTCTCGCGCAAGGAAATCAAGAATCACTGGCGCCTTGGATGTCAGTGCAAGGTGAAAGGTGACTTGAAGATTCATGTCAACGAGTCTATTCTTGGCGTGAAGGAATATGAGTGTACGGTTATCAGCAATAAGAATGTGGCTACGTTTATCAAGGAGTTCAAGGTGCAATTGCCTAAGGGTGAGCACATGGACTTCATACCAGGATCGTATGCGCAGATTAAGATTCCGGCATTTACCATGGACTATGACAAGGACATCGACAAGTCGTTGATTGGCGTCGAGTATTTGCCGTCGTGGGAGAAATTCGGCCTCTTCCCATTGAAGTGTGTCAATCCTGAACCCACCATTCGTGCTTACTCCATGGCCAACTATCCGGCAGAAGGTGACGTGTTCATGCTCACCGTGCGTATCGCTACGCCACCGTTCAAGCCCGACAAGAGTGGGTTTATGGATGTGAATCCTGGCATCGCATCATCTTATATCTTCTCGCTCAAACCAGGCGACAAGGTTATCATGAGCGGTCCGTTTGGCGATTTCCATCCTCACTTCGACTCGAAGCGTGAAATGATATGGGTTGGCGGTGGAGCCGGTATGGCACCATTGCGTGCACAGATTATGCACATGACAAAGACACTGCATACCACCGATCGTGAGATGCACTACTTCTATGGAGCACGCGCACTCAACGAAGTGTTCTATCTTGACGACTTCCTTGGACTGGAGAAGGACTTCCCCAACTTCCATTTCCATCTGGCACTCGACCGTCCAGACCCCGCAGCCGATGCTGCAGGCGTGAAATATACTCCGGGATTTGTTCATCAGGTGATGTATAACACATATCTGAAGGATCATGAGGCACCAGAAGATGTGGAATACTACATGTGCGGACCTGGTCCGATGTCAAATGCTGTTGTTCAGATGCTCGATTCCTTAGGCGTGGAGCCTGAAAGCATCATGTATGACAACTTCGGCGGATAAGTCATCGTTTGACATATTTATAAAGCGAGGTAACGATTATTGCGCTACCTCGCTTTTTTTTATGCCACTCGCTGATGTATGGTGTTCATTTAGCGATGACTAAGTATCTCAGAAAATCTGTTTAACTATCTGTGCTTGTTCACCTTCGAACATCAAGACGCTTGTAACGGGTTCGTATCTCAGTTGCTGGAATTGCAAGATTTGAAGAGCCATGAACGTGCCATCGTCTGTTGAGCACAGTTCAACCATATAGTTCCCGTTTGGCACTGGTTTGGGGTGAAAATTTGTGATAGCCGCATTGAGATTGTCTGCATTTGAAGTAAGAATGCGCTTTAAACGGTCTCCATCTGCGGGTGAGTATTCTATAGTGCTTCCTCTTAATTCGCTGTTGGTGGGAAGATAGACAGCAGTGGTGCGCAAACCGAACAGCGACTTGTTGATTCTGATACGATGATCATGACAGATGGTGTTCCACATCTGCATGTTTCTTATATTTGCCATTTTTGTTTTTTTTCTTTGTTTAACGATATGATAATACATATACCTCAAATTACTCCTGTTTCTTTTGCTGCTTGATTTCTTTGCACCAGAAACACGAGAACTTGGGTAATAATGATGTTCCTCCAGTCTTTACTATGGAAAACATGGTTTTAACAAAGAATTCGTCTCAGCGCAATGACATAATAAAAACGCGGAGACGAAAAACCAGTGCAGAGTCCCACTTGACTTTGGCACAGGTATAAAGTAAGTGTTTTTGAAAGGATTGACGAATGGACAGATGCCCTCCATGTGTTGTGATTGTTAGGCTTTCCGCCATAGGAAGGGAGTATACGGGCTGGTCTGGATGACATTACCCGATGTGAGAATGGAGATGAGTATAGATTTGCACCTACAGGACTCTGAGGTTCTTCTGCTACGTCACGAAACAATTTGTCGTGACGGCTCACCTGTCTTTTGTTACAATCTTCGCCACATGCCATGGTTTGCGCCTTGATTCCTGTTACAGAACCAAGGAAGTTGTAAAGCATGGATGCAACCAGCAACAGATGTAGCAATCCTCTCATCATGTAATACTTAAAGGTTTCTCAATGTTCGTCCAATCATAAAGTATCGTAAAAGATGATGCAAAGGTAGTGAAAAAAAAGCATAATTGGATGAAAATACGTATCTTTGCACATAAAAAAACGAAGAAATGACTTTATATCCTAAAATGATTATGGATGCCTTGGCAACGGTAACGTATGCTGGCACCAAGAAGAATCTTGTAGAAAGCAGTATGGTGGCAGACACACCCAGTGTCTCAGCACCGCAGCATGAGGGCGAATCGTGGAAGGTAAAGGTGGTGCTTGAGTTTCCGCGCGACACCGATCCT
This sequence comes from Prevotella sp. UBA4268, assembly GCA_002395135.1. GTDB lineage: Bacteria > Bacteroidota > Bacteroidia > Bacteroidales > Bacteroidaceae > Prevotella. The sequence goes on from DGWC01000055.1 coordinate 114,051, forward strand.
TTCTTGAAATCCACTGTGAAAGCGGCAGAGGCTGCCATTAAGTATCATTGTGGAAAAGACGTTGATGTGGAAATCACGACGGCATTCAAGTCGAAACCTCGTCCCGAAGTGGGCCAGTTGCTGCCGGGAGTGAAGAACATCATTGCCGTGAGCAGCGGAAAGGGTGGAGTAGGCAAGAGCACTGTTGCCGCCAATCTTGCCATTGCGCTGGCCCGCTTGGGCTATCGCGTGGGGCTGCTGGATACAGATATCTTCGGTCCGTCTATGCCCAAGATGTTCGGTGTGGAGGAAGTACGTCCGTATGCCGTACATGTGGACGGGCGCGACCTGATTGCCCCGATTGAGAAATATGGTGTAAAACTGCTCAGTATCGGTTTCTTTGTGAATCCGCAGACGGCTACGCTTTGGCGGGGAGGCATGGCATCGAATGCCTTGAAGCAACTGATTGCCGATGCCGACTGGGGGGAACTCGACTATTTCATTCTTGACACGCCGCCGGGAACCAGCGATATCCATCTCACGCTCTTACAGACACTGGCCATCACTGGGGCTGTTATTGTGAGCACACCGCAGCAGGTGGCGCTTGCTGATGCGAGAAAGGGTGTTGACATGTATCGCAACGACAAGGTGAACGTGCCAATTCTCGGACTGATAGAGAATATGGCCTGGTTTACACCCGCAGAATTGCCCGAGAATAAGTATTATATTTTCGGCAAAGAGGGTTGCAAGCGACTGGCAGAAGAACTGAAGGTTCCGCTGTTAGCGCAGATTCCCATAGTGCAGAGCATCTGTGAGAGTGGTGATGAAGGTGCACCTGCTGCCCTTTCTTCAGATACCATGACTGGTATTGCCTTCATCAATCTGGCACAGGCAGTGGTCACTGTTACCAATCGTCGTAACAAGGAACTCGCGGCAACCAAGATTGTCGGCACCAAATAGTTCGTTCCTTAGTTGAATTAGAGAACAGATTCATAAATATAAAAGCATAGGTTTGGCTTTCCCGAACCTATGCTTTTTATTTTTTGGGGGCACTGTTGCTGTATCTTATACTGCGGGCATTCCTTGCTGGTTGCTTTCGTTGTTTCGCTTTTGTTTGATGGCAGCCGCCCGTTGCTTGAGAGTCTCCAGTCGCTCCAGGGCATGTCGGCGCGTGTGTATGATTTGATATCTGTAGACGGCGCAGGTGGCCAGGAAGTAGACCACCACTAATATCCACAGAGCCTGATACTCCTGTGCCACGTCCTGAAGGGTGGCCCCCATGCTGTTCATGCGTATGAAACCGCGAATGCCGAAGGTGCTTGGGAACAGCCATGAGAATCCCTGCCAGTAGCCGGGAATGCTGCTCTGCGGCCAGGATGCGCCACTTAGGAACATCAGAGGTACGGTGGCGAATACCACGAGGAGCATAACGTTTTCTCGATAGCGCACAATGCAACTTACAAACATGCCAAAGAAAATGCAGGCAAGTATGTAGGGCAGCATCAGACCAATGAGATCAGACGTGCGGAAGATGGATGTGAATCCGAAAATCTTAGGTATTACCAGTGTCAGATAGGCTGCTATCACTGCATAAATCATGAAATAGCATAGCGACTTGCCGAGTACGATGCGGAAAAGTCCGTTATAGTGGCGGCTGATAGGCACCAAGTCCTGATAGCGGTTGTTCTCACGCGCTGTTCCTGCAGAGAGGCCAATGCCGAGTACCAGCGTCTGCTGGATGATAAGCATCAGCACTGAGGGAATGATAAACGAGCCGTAGCCGCCCGTAGGGTTGAAAATCTGCACTTCCTCGAATGCCAATGGTTGCGTGGTAATCTGGTCTTCGCGGTCGGTATGGTTGCCGCTGAGCGCTATTTGTATCTTTTCGTTCATCTGGGATGCCACTGCCTGTGCTGTCTGGTAGATGGCTTTGTAAGTGAGCATGAGGCTCATGTCGCAATACACGGCAATGCTTGACTGTTGCATGCGGCCCAGACGGATATCAAAATCAGCAGGAACGAGCACGATGCCGTCAACAACTTGTTTCTGCACCAGGTCTTTTGCCTCGGTCATATCGTTGCATTTGTAGGCCACTTTGGTGTCTGGCGAAGCATCGTACATGCGTATGAACTGCCGGCTTGTGGCGCTGTTGTTCATGTCAACCACCGCCACAGGCACTTCTCTCACCACTTCGTTGTTGTAAGCCCACGAATAGAGCAGGGGATAGAGCAGCGGGACAAGGACGCAGAAGATGAGTACGCCCTCGTCTTTCACGGTGTTTGCCGTTTCCTTGGCCCAGATATAGCACATGTCGTGCAGTCCCTCGTTGATTTGTTTCCAAAAACCTTTGCTCTGATCCATGGTGTTATGTTGTTCTGTTATCTTGTTTTCTCGTTATGGAATATACACAAACTCCAGCATGGCCTTGCGGATGTTTTTCATCACAAACAGTGGCAGGCAGATAAATATGCCCAGTGCCATGAAGTTGAACCATGCGATATGCCAAGGGTAGCCGTTGAATACGCACAACTGGTATATCATGTAGTAGTGGCGCAGCGGGAACATTTGGGCCAGGGTGTTGATGGCTCCGTCCATGGCAAACACGGGGAACGTGAATCCGCCGGTGGTGAAACTGAGAACGGCCCACAGTGAGCAGATACTCATTGACATGCGCAACGACGGCATCAGTCCGAAGGCAAACACGCCGAATCCCTGTGCTGCCATCACTCCCAGGAGTCCTAAAAGCAGCATCATCCAAATGCTTCCGGCATGGGGAAATCCCAGGAATCCGTATAGATACCAGATATAGCCAAACATGATGATGATGAAAACCAGTGCCTGGGGGAGCAACTTGCCGATGACGGCCACGTAGATGTCGTTGCCTGCAAGGCGCATCAGTTGCCTGCTGCGCTTGAATTTCAGTTCTGTTCCGATAGAGTATGCCGTGATGAGAAATATGAAAAGCATGAGGATGCCCGGTATGAGCATCGTGCTGAGATACACGTTGTAGTTGATCCATGGATTGTTCACAGGGTGCAGGTCGATGGTTATCGGCTGCAGAAATGTGCGAGTCTGCTCGGGCGTGAAGCCCTTTGCCAGCATGGTTGACTGCCCTACGGCCGCCGATCCCAGCGTGCTGATGGTCTTCAGGTCGCGGTAGAGCAGGGCACCGGCGGTGATGGATGTGCTGCTGTAATAGAACGAAATCTTCGGCCGTTTGGCTGTTAAGAGTCCCTGGGTGGTGCCTTTGGGGATGTATAGGAACGCGTAAATCTTGTTCCTCTGAATAGCATTTCGAGCCTCATTCACGCTGTTGTAATAGCCCACTACTTTACTTGACTGGAACGAATCGAGTTTACGGATGAGTCCGCGCGATGTGGTTGTGTTGTCCAAATCCACCACGCCAACGGGCATGTCGGTAGGTTGGCCGTCTTTCATCATAGTGGTGAAAAACAAAATCACGGCAATCGGGAACACCACCATACAGAATCCGTAGATGGGGTTCGACCACAGGATGCCGCACTCACGGCGAGCAACGCTGAGAATACGCTTGATAATGTCGACAGCCTTCAATGCTTTGTCTCCTCTGTTTGATCGTTTCGTCTTCCGGTGTGAATGACTCTACTTCTTGATAATGAGCGACATGCCTGGTCGCAATCCTTCGAAAGGCTCCACCGGACGTGCCTTCACCTCGAAGGTTTTCAGGTCGTACTGGCCATTGGCCTTGGTGGCTTTCCACACGGCAAACGAACCTTGGTCTTTCATGTAGTACACTTTCATCTTGATGTCTTTCTTGAAAGCGGGGCTGAAAGCGGTGAACTCAGTGCCTATTTTCATGCCTTCCAACTGGTCTTCGCGCACATTGAACGTACCCCACATATCGCTCATTTCGGCGATGCTCATAATGGGAGAGCCGGTGCCTACCAGTTCGCCCACCTTGGGATATACCTCGCTCACTTCGCCCTCTACGGTTGAAATCTGCATCGTTTCCTTCAAGTATGAGTTTACCTCTGCTACCGCACCCCGGGCACGGTTCACCTGGGCGGCTGCAGCCGCCTTTTCCTCTGCGCGCGCACCCTCTACAGCCATGTCGTATTGGCTCTTGGCGGCTTTCTCCTGTGCCTCGCTGGCTTTATATTGCGCAAACACTTCGTCGCGTTTCTGTGCTGTCACCACACCTTCATTATACAAACGCTGAATGCGCTCATAACTTTTCTTCGTTACATCGGCTGCTGCCTTGGCCTGTTGCCATAGTTGATAGGCTCCCTGAACCTGTTGTTTGCGCGCTCCACGCTGTGCCATTTCGCTCATTGCAGCGGCGGCATCCTCTGCGCTTTGTGCTTGTGCTTTCTTGGCATTTACCTCTGGCGCATCGAGTATGGCGAGCGTGTCGCCCACATGCACATAGTCGCCTTCCTTCACCCTGAGTTCGAGGATTCGTCCGGGAATTTTGCTGGATACACGATACTCGGCAACTTCCACTTCGCCTTGTATTTCGTCGGGTGTCTGATCAAGTGTGAAGAAGCCTATCAATGCTACAATCACTACCACTGCTATAAAACCGAGTATGGCAAGCAGGATGTTGTTATGCTGTTGTTTTGCTGACATCGAAAGAAGTATTTAATGATGAATGATACTGATTAATAATAATATTCTGAATTAATTGATGACTCCAAGGGCTTTCTGCAAGCCGAGTTGGGTGAGTCTGACATCGATTTCTGCCTCTATTTTCTGTGTCTGGGCATCCATCCACGCTGTCTGGGCGGCCATCACGTCGGTGGTCTGCATCACGCCCTCGGCAAAACCGAGGTTGGCGCAGCGCAGGTTCTCTTCGGCCTTTTCCACGTTCTTGGTTGCCATGGCGAGTTTCTTGTTGGCTTCTTTCACCTTGAACTGGTTCTGGTTTACTTGCAGTTCGATGAGTTCGCGTGCCTCGTTCAACTCCATATTGGCAATCTGTGTGGCCGTTTTGCTGGCGCGTATCTTGTAAGTGCCTTCCTGCCAGTTCCATATAGGCATGCGAATCATGATGCCAATGTTCCATACGCCGCCGAACTTGTGCTCAAAACCATTGTAAACATTTGGGTTTGTAACAAGGTAACCGCCGGTGATGGCCACTTGTGGCAGATAGAGTGAGCGCACTAGTTTCGTATTTTCCTTGGAAATATCGGCGGTGTTCTGCAGCATTTTCAGTTCTGAGCGGTTCTCCCATGCGGTATTCACATTGCCGCTGAATGGGGCAATGGCAATGGGCTGGATGTCTTTGTCCTCGTCGGCCAGAGTGATGTTGCTGGCGAGTGGTAGTCCGCAGAGTTGGCAGAGCAGCATTTTCGACAGGGCCAGCCCGTCTTCAGCCTGCGTAACCTTCATTTCTGCCTCGTTCACCTTTACGCTTACCTTCAGTCCGTCGGCACGTGTGGCCACTCCCTCATTAATCATCTTCTGCACATCGCTGTCGAGTTTCTGCACCAGCGAGAGGAAACTCTTGGCCAGTTTGTTCTTCTGATGGAGTGAAACCACCATCCAGTAAGCCTGATCAATGCTGTAGAGTGTGTTCTGAATCGTATTGTTCGTGCTGTTGGCAGCCAGTTCTTCAGTAATGTCGGCAATGTTGTTGGCAGCCGTGATGGCACCGCCCATATAAACAGGCTGCCTGACGATAATCGCAGCACCGAACATGTTGCGGTTGTTTGTGCGGAATGCCCGGCGGATATCAGTGCCTGCTCCGTTCAGTGCTTCTGCGATGGGAGCCGACAGTGCCGTGAATTTTTGGCCGATGTTCTGTGCTTCTTCCGGACTGATAAGTCCCTTTTGGGCCATTTCAGTGAGCGTTGTCGAGATGCCGCTGCCCGCTTTGGTCATCATGTTGGTGCCTAAATTGTTCAAGGCACTCTTCTGGTCGTTGTTCAGAAGGGAGATTTCCTTGCTGACAAGTTCATAGCCTCCCACGGCATCCATCTTTGGCAGATACTTTGTGCGTAGTGCTTTGCGGGTATCTGCTGCCACTTCCTGTTTCAGGTGCGACACGGCCAGTTGCTTGTTGTTGCGCAAAGCCAGCGCCCTGCAACTGTCCAGGTTCAGGATTTGTTGTGCTATTGCACAGGATTGCCAACCTGCCAGCAGGAATGCCGATGCTATAATCCTGATTTTTTGCATAATACTATACTTTAAACACTATATTGTTTACACGAAAGAGTCCTCGTTCTGATTGTCGACGGACACTTCGCTTGCTTCTTGAAATGCAGTTCTTTCTTTGGTTTTTATTGTTTTCTGTTCTGATTCCGTGGCCTTTCTGTCGAATGCTTCCTTTCGGTTCGCCTTGCCGAGTAGGCTGTCTTACCGAACCTTTCGTGACCGAAACCAGGGATTTTCATCATGAAAACATCCAAGCCATCGTTTTCTTTTTTTAATTCAGAGTGATACTCTTGGATCCGATCATATTGCCGTCAGCAAAGATGCTGACCTTGTAAGTTCCTTCGGAAAGGAACTCCTCAATGTTCCAGAACGTGGAGACGGGCGTTTCATTTCCGCTGTATTCCACCGACTTTTTCATGGAGTATTGCAGTGAACGGTTCTCATAATTGAATTTTCCGCCATTGGTGAGCGTCTGTCCGGTTGGGGTTTGAATGCGCACGTAGACGGTTTTCACGCCGTTTGATGCTGTTACATTCTTGGCAATGCTGAAGTTCACTTGCAGGTTTTTTGCCTTTGTCACCTTCTTGGTGGGCTTGCCTTTCTTGTCGTTCATCGTCATGGAAATGCCGATGGCATCCAGTTGGGCAGCGATGGCCACCTTTTCTGTGAGCGAAGACTTCTCTGCGTTAAGGCCTTGAATCTGGCGTGTGGCCTCTTCGTACTGGCCTTTCACGCGTGTATTCTCAGCGGTGAGGTTCTCGTTCAGCCTGTTCAGAGAATCGATTTCGAGCACATAACTGCGTATAATGGCGCGGCATGTGGCGAGTTCTTTCTTCAATCGGGTAATTTCTCGTGCGTCGGTAGCCTTCACGTTCTTGAGTTCTTGCAGTAACTGCTGTGTGCGCATTTGCTCCTGAGTGAGTTGTGCAACGATGGAGTCATTGTTGATTTGGTTCTTCATCTCACTGTATTGGTGGGCAAACTGCTCATACTCGTTCTGCATTTCTTTCTTGTCGAGTTCGGCAAGTTCCTGCATGTCTTGATTCACTTTCTTCTGTTCGTTCAGACTGTTATATAGATATGCAATTCCACTTAAAAGAAGAAGTGCCACAATAACGATGGGAATGACGAATTTCTTTTTCATTTTCTGTTTAAATACTTTTGTTCAGATATGTTGATGCAAAGATACTTGTTTTCTGCCAAACACCAAAAAAAATGCTTTCAAACAACTCCTTAATACCTATATAATTAATAGAATTGAGGAAAAAATGACCAATTTTAACTGGGAAAAGCCCGTAAAGAATCACCATATTATATATATGGGTATCTGCTGGACTGAAAAGAATAGGGCAAAACGACTGTATCTGATAATGGGGTGAGGCATGCGTGAAGCGGTTATCTCTTCAGCAGTTTCCCGATGCCGTGCTCCAGGCTTTCGGTGGGCTCGATGATATTATAGTCTTTCCAGAAATCCGGGTCATCGAAATTGGAGGTCATGTCATACAGCGACTCCCTGTTGCTGAAGGCATCTTTCTTTGCGATAGGCTGTACCTGCCCTTGTTCACGGTCGGTAACAACCATTTCGTTGACTGCCGTGAAACTTGTGGCAAGCAAACGCTTCTTCCAGTCGCAGTTGAAACGGAACGTGGAGCGCACGTAACTGATACGTGTCACGCCGTTGTCCATGCGATAATTAATGAGAAAAGACATCTCCTTGGGACGGAATTTCACGCCCACTGGTTTCTTTACCAGCATGGCGCGTGTGGCATTGTCGCGGTCGCGCGTGTCTAAAGACAGTTCTATGCGTGTGAACGAGAGCGTTTGACGGTCGATATAGAACCGTCCGTAAAACAGCGCATACTGTACGGTGAGGTGTGGCTCAATGCTGATTACATACTGGGGTCTGTCATCGATGTTGACGGGATCCTCCATTTTCAAGTTATATAACTCCAGTTCCTGCTTGTCGAGAATGAATTCGCGGTTTTTCACTACATCCAGCATGACGGATTGAGTGGGACCTCCAATGACTTTTACCGACAAAGTGTCTTTCTTGTTGGCACTCAGCAGCCGGCGTCCTTTCACCACTGCAACGCGGTCTTGTTCTACTCCTTTGGTATAAGATGTCTTATACATGTCGGTAACAGCCTCGCTCAGATAGATATACTTCTGTCGTTTCTGTGCCGTTTCACGGTAGAAACAGCGGAAACGCTCCGGATTATTGCTGAAATTATCCGGTATCTTGTCCATGGCGCTGTAAAGAATTTCTTTGGGATCGTCAATGGTGACGATGATATCGTCAAGAACCACTGTGCTGGGCGTAAGCCTTACTCTTATTCCTGCAGAGGAATCGCTGCTGACAGGTATGCGCTGAGGCTTATAGCCCACATGTGTGAAAGCAATGTATTGTGGCTTTTTCGGAGCCTTGATCGTGAATTCTCCGTCCTGATTTGTAACCGTGGCTATGTTCGTATGGGGTATCAGCACGTTCACATATTGCAAAGGCTTACCCGACTGGGCATCCCTCACTTTTCCGCTGTAGACAAATCCCAGTGCTTCCTCTTGTGCCGCGGCCAGCAGACACATGAAAACCATTATCCAGAATAATCCCAATCTTTTCATGTTTATCCTTCTTTTTTATATCGTTGTGTTGCTTTGTATCTATCTGCAAATATATGAATTATCAGGCGATTATCCAAAAGAAAAAGGGAAAAATGTATGTTCGTGATTAAAAAAAAATGCATTGTTGTAGGTAAATGAAAAAAAAAGTGTATATTTGTGCATTGAAATGTGACGACCTATGAAAAAAAGTGGATTCTTTTACAGGGCTTTCAACTTGTATTATGAAGGATTCAGAAACATGCGGCTGGGCAAGACGCTATGGGCAATCATTGCCATAAAACTCTTCATTATGTTTGCCATCCTCAAGGTTTTCTTCTTCCCGAACTTTTTGAAACAGCATGCCGGGAGTGGGGAAGAGGCTGACTATGTGACCAAGGAATTCGTAGAAAGAGCAGAATAATTATTAAATAATAGTGCTTATGACAAATCTTTTTTTAGAAATCAGTGCGGGAACTGTTGACTGGTCGAGAGCGCAGTTCGCACTAACCGCCATTTATCACTGGCTCTTTGTTCCGCTCACGCTGGGACTGGCCGTGATTATGGGTATCATGGAAACATGTTATTACCGCACCAAGAAACAGTTCTGGAAGGATGCTGCCAAGTTCTGGCAGAAACTTTTCGGTATCAACTTTGCCATGGGAGTGGCCACCGGTATCATCCTCGAGTTTGAATTCGGCACCAACTGGAGCAACTACTCTTGGTTCGTAGGTGATATTTTCGGCGCGCCGCTGGCCATCGAGGGCATTGTTGCCTTCTTCATGGAGTCCACTTTCGTGGCTGTGATGTACTTTGGATGGAACAAAGTGTCGCGCGGTTTCCATCTTGCGTCAACGTGGCTCACTGGTTTGGGCGCCACCATATCAGCGTGGTGGATTCTTGTGGCTAATGCCTGGATGCAGTGCCCGGTAGGTTGTGAGTTCAATGCCGATACGGTTCGCAACGAGATGGTGTCGTTTTTCGACGTGGCATTGTCGCCGTTTGCCGTGATGAAGTTCTGTCACACGGTGATTTCCGCATGGATTATCGGTGCCATCTTTGTGGTAGCGGTGAGTTGCTGGTATCTTTTGAAGAAGCGCGAAAAGGAATTGTCGCTTCAGAGCATTAAGATTGCTTCTATCGTGGGCTTGATCGCATCGATGGGCGCTGCGCTGACAGGCGATGAAAGCGCTTATCAGGTGGCTCAGAAACAGCCTATGAAACTGGCTGCAATGGAGGCTTTGTATGACGGAGGTACGGATGTGAGCCTCACGGGAGTGGCTTGGGTGAATCCGTTCAGCCAGCCTAACTATCTCACAGAGAAGGAAGCGCCGCTCAGAATCGCCGTTCCCAACATGCTCTCATTCCTTGCCACAAGGGATTTCCATGGATATGTGCCTGGTATACAGCAACTTTGGAACGGCTATACCAAGCCCGACGGCACGCAAGAACCCTCTTTCGACGAGAAGATTGCGAGTGGAAAGAAGGCCATCGAGGCACTTGCCGCCTATCGCACCACCAAAGATGCTGCCGAGAAGCAGAAATATTCGCAAATATTGGAAGACAATTTCAAGTATTTCGGATATGGTTATATCAAGAACAAAGAAGAACTGGTGCCTTATATTCCTATCAATTTCTGGGCATTCCGCGTGATGGTAGGCCTGGGATGTCTGTTCATCCTCTTCTTTGCCCTCACCATCTGGCTGAGTTACAAGAGCGACTTTACCAAGCATAAATACCTGCATATGGCTGCCATCGTGATGGTGCCGCTGGCATATATCGCAAGCGAGAGCGGGTGGCTCGTGGCAGAATTTGGCCGTCAGCCATGGACCATTCAGGACATGTTGCCTGTGGGCGCGTCGGTTTCTGATATCAGTTCCGGTTCGGTGGCACTCACTTTCTTCATTTTCCTCTTCCTGTTCACCACGATGCTTGCCGTTGAACTGAGCATCATGTTCAAGCAAATCAAGAACGGGCCTGAATATGGGGAATAGATTTTCGATAACTGAATAACTCAAAGAATTTAAAAGAATACAGATATGACCTACGAATTTTTGCAGCATTATTGGTGGTTCCTGGTGTCGCTATTAGGCGCAATCCTGGTTTTCATGATGTTCGTGCAGGGTGGAAACTCGCTGATTTTCAGTCTCGGAAGAACACCCGAGGAGCGCAGAATGCTCATCAACAGCACGGGCCGGAAATGGGAACTCACGTTCACAACACTGGTAACCTTCGGAGGAGCATTCTTTGCTTCCTTCCCATTGTTCTATAGCACCAGTTTCGGCGGGGCCTACTGGCTGTGGATGATCATCTTGTTCACATTCGTTTTGCAGGCTGTGAGTTATGAATTTCAGAACAAACTGGGCAACTTCCTTGGACCGAAAACATTCCAATGGTGCCTCGTTGTGAACGGAATCGTTGGGCCGTTGCTCATCGGAGGAGCAGTTGCCACATTCTTCGACGGCTCTAATTTCATCATTGAAAAGGCCAATCTGATGGACGGTATGCAGCCCATCATCAGCAAATGGGCCAATGCCAGCAACGGACTCGATGCACTGCTCGACCCCTGGAACCTCATCTTGGGCTTTGCCGTGTTCTTCCTGGCACGCGTGCTTGGACTTCTTTATTACATCAATAATATCAAAGACGATGTGATTGAGAGCAGGGCAACAGTGCAGTTGCTCGGCAATGCCGTCACATTCCTCATCTTCTTCCTGGCATTTGTCATCCGCACGCTGTTGAAAGACGGCTATGCCTGGCAGCCAGAGACAGGGCTCATCTTTATGGAACCGTATAAATACCTGCACAATCTGCTTGACATGTGGTATCTGCTCATCGTGTTTGTCATTGGCGTGGTGCTCGTTCTCTATGGCATTTTCCGCACCGTGGTGAGCAAGACCTACGTGAAAGGCATCTGGCCGGCTGGTATCGGCGTGGTGCTCACGGTGCTTGTGCTTCTGCTCATCGCCGGATGGAACCACACGGCCTATTATCCTTCGAATGCCGATGTTCAGAGCAGCCTTACCATTGCCAACAGTTGCAGCAGCGAATTCACGCTCCGCACCATGGCTATTGTCAGTCTGCTCATCCCGTTTGTGCTTGCCTATATAGCCTATGCATGGTATTCGCTCGACAAGAAAAAGATCGACAAGAAGGAAATGACTGAGGGCGAGGTGTATTAATTCATTTTCCGACCATGAAGAAACTATTGATATCCATGCTAATGGCAGCATTCCTGCCATTAGCATCGTCTGCACAGAACATAGAAAACAGTCCGGTGGTGTCGCTCGAAACAGACAGCGGCACCATCAAGATAGCATTGTATAATGAGACACCACGGCATCGCGACAACTTCCTGAAACTGGTGAAGGAGGGCTTTTACGACGGTTTGCTGTTCCATCGTGTCATCAGTAATTTCATGATACAGACGGGCGACAGCGTGAGCCGCCATGCTGCACCGGGCGTGGAGTTAGGTGACGGTGCGTATGAGACATACAAAATACCCGCAGAATTCCATTTTCCGCAGATCATTCACCGCAGAGGCACCGTGGCAGCAGCACGTGAAGGCGACGCAGAAAACCCAAATAGGGAGTCGTCGATGTGCCAGTTCTACATCGTTTGGGGAAAGAAATACAGCAACAACATGATGGACGACGTGGAGGAGCGCATTGCACGTAACACGGGAAGCATCATTTCGTTTCCCAAAGAGGTGCGCGAAATCTATATGCGCCAGGGCGGCACGCCCCATCTCGACGGACAATACACTGTATTTGGTGAGGTTATCGAAGGACTGGAAGTGGTTGACAAGATTCAATGGGCAGAAACCGACGATAACGCACGCCCACTGAAAGACATCCGGATCATCAAAGCCACCGTGATAAAAGAATAAAGACTGGCTTGAAAGTCCAATCATATCAAAGACAGTTGCCCTCGAAAAAACAGGACAACTGTCTTTTTCTTTATAGTCATTGCCGAAGTTTCAGGTTTTCAGATGTGCACTTCCTTGTCTTGTAAAAGGATTATAAGTGGTTTCAACATAGGTTGTCCTCGTTTGCGAACCAGATGGATCTTGTGCATGAATTTGTCATGGAAAATCCGAATTTTGGACTCTCATACGGGCGATATTAGTTACGGATAGGCAGATGGATGAGAAATACGTGAATTTTGGAGCGGTTTTTATAACTTGCTGAGTAATAATTGATTATAAGGAAAGTGTGTTCTTTTTATACAAGGAAATCAGATGCTTGCTGATAAAAACATAGGTTTTGGGTAGCAAAAGCATAGGTTTTGAAGGGCGAAACCATAGTTTTTGGGCAGTGAAACCATAGTTTTTGAAGGGTAAAAGCACAGGTTTTGCGTGGCGGAATGTGCGTTGCGGTAATGAATCTTTACGTTTTCGTGTTTTTATTGCCCGTTTTGTGCAAAATCAATTTCTATTATGAAGGAAAATGGTAACATGATTCTGTCGTGTTTTTTCTATTCATCAGTGTGCTGTGTGATGGCGGAAAATGTGATGGCGGAATCCGATAAAATGAAAGCGGGATGCACATGAAATCATGCGCATCCCACGAAGAGAGAGTATATTAAAAATACCTATTGACTCTTAGTATCCAGGATTCTGATATTCCTCGGGATTCTCAATGGTATTGAGTTCCTGCTGCATCACCGGGCGCAGATACAAATGCTCTTTCTTTTGTACAATCTGCGGGTTCAGGGCCAGACGCTCTAACAACAGGCGGAAACGCTTCAGCGTCTGCCAGCGCTGCCACTCACCGATCATCTCGCGGGCATTCTCGTCGAGCAGGAAGTTGGCGTTGATGTCGTTGGCTGTAACGTTCATGCTGCCGTCGTGGCCGATGCAGGCGCGGTTGCGGATGGCATTGATGCGCTGTGCAGCGGTGGCATTGTCGCCCAATCTCCATGCAATCTCAGCAGAAAGCAGATAGGTTTCTGCCAGACGGTAGATGATACAGTCGGCTGCTGAGTAGGGCTTCGAGGCGTTGGTTCCACAGAAGAGGTTGGTGCAGAGGTTCTTCTTCAGAGTGGGGAAGAACTTGCCGGGATTGGCAGGATCCTTGAAGTTGTCCTCGAGGTTGTATGTTGCATAGCGGAGTGCATCACGCTGTGCCTGTGTGAGATTCTTTCCGCGCGGAATGTAGATAGCGGTATCGCCCTTGCTGATATTATAGGCGGCATTGTCTACACGTGCCTCGCTCAGGCCGAAACGCTTGGCATCGGCAGCAGTCCATTTATACTCATTGCCATTGTTGGGATTGTTAATATACCAGGTGTCAATGAAGAATGCCTTATAGCGCCCGTCTTTTTCTCCGTAGAGGTCGAACATATACTTAGAAGGAGTCATATAGCAGTTGCCCTTGGCCAGTCTGTATGCATCGCCGTTGACGGTGGTTACAGGGTTGTAGGTGGGCGTCATGCCAGACATTCCAATGCCGTCGGAAGCGTTGTTATAACTGTCCCAGTGCTTCCATGCGCGGTTATAGTAGTTGCCGCGTGGGTTAAGCGACTGAATGGTACTGTGGGTGATGACAAACAAAGCCTCTGCATTCGTCTTGTTGTTGTTCTCATCGAATACTTCCTCAATGTTGTTGTAGAGGCGCACGCCCAGTGAAGATGCGTTGCTAATCAGGTAGTCGGCCGACTGTTTTGCCCGGTTCAGCAACTCGGTCTTCTTTGCGTTGTCGATGGCTTCGCAGTTGCCCAGTCCGTCGGTATAGGTGGAGTAGGTGAGGGCAGCCTTTGCATCGAGGTGGTAAGCGGCAGCACGCGTTACGTGGCCATATACGCTCTGCGAGATGGGCAGATACTTCTTGGCAAAGTCAAGGTCTTCCAGAATGGCATCGTAGAACTGGTTTACGGTGCTCATTGGCAGGTTGGTCACAGAAGAACTGGTGGGCTCTAATGGAAGATATTTGCCGCCCCAGTATTCCACAATATTAAAGAGTACGTGCGCGCGAAGGAAATGTGCTTCTGCTGCAAGGGCGTTCTTGGCATCTTCCTTCAATCCTTGCACTTTGTCAGCGTATGCAATAGCAGCATTGCACTGGCTCAGTGTGCCATAGAAACCGCTGTATGCCTCTTGGAACATGGATGTGTTTGCACCAAAGTCATTTGAATAAATCAGGGCGCGGCTCCAGTTTCCGTTGCTTCCGCCTTTAGCATCTTGCCAGATATCGGTACCTGCCTCGGAGGTGATGATATAAGTATCTTCTGCCTGTCCGTAAACGATGCGTACCAAATCAAAATAACAGCCGTTGACGAGTTTCTCGTAGCCTGCCGCTGTTGTCCACTCCTGTGAGGTGGAGATAGCAGAAGGATTCTCCTCTTCAAGATCGCAACTACTCATAGCACCGATAAGGGTACTGGCTGCTATGGTCATATATAAATATATCTTTTTCATATTGTTATTCATGTTATGATGTTAGAATGAAATGTTTACACCAACTACAAACTGCTTGGTCAGTGGGGCATTATCATCGTCGCCGCCCTTCTCCAGGTCGTAGTCCTTCAGATAACTATCCTTTGCAAAAATGAATGGATTGCTGATGGTAGCATATATACGGGCATTGCTGATATGTGCTGACTTGAGAACATTCTTTGGCAAAGTGTATCCAAGGGTGATATTCTTCACCTTCAGGTAAGAGCCGTCGAAATAGTTGAGCGATGAGGTTCCGTTGCCTTGGTATGTATCCTGGCTGCCGTCCATGTTGGGCTGCGGATAGCGTGCGCTCTGGTTCTCGGGTGTCCAGTAGTCGCAGATTGTGGGCTGCGGTGTGAGACCGTCAAGACGGTACCAACCGGTAAGACCGTTGCGGAAGATCTGTCCCCAGCGGGCAATCAACTGGAAACTGAAGTCGAAATTCTTGTAACTGAAACTATTGGTCATACCTGCTGTCCAGTCTGGATCGGTGTGGCCGATAACGAAATAGTCGTCAGCATTGATCTTTCCGTCAACATTGCCTTCTGCATCGGGCTTGTCAACAACGCGAATCTGTCCGGGTTTTGCACCGTACTTGGCTGCTTCTTCTGCCTGGGCAGTTCCCCAGATGCCGTCATACTTGTACATATAATAGGTGTGGATGGGCTCGCCAACGACGAGATAGTAGTCGCCAAACACCAACGGAGAGTCGCTCGTGGTCTTCACAATCTTCTCTTTGTTGGTAGCGAATGTGAAGGCGGTTGTCCACGTGAAGTCCTTGGTTACGATGTTGCGGCTGTTGATAGCCAATTCAAAACCGCTGTTCTTGGTCTGGCCTACGTTGGTCCAAATCTTGAACGGACTGCTGCCATATCCACCCGTTGCATACGGAAGGCTGCGCTCGAAGAGCAGGTCCTTGGTCTTGGTGTTATAATAGTCGGCAACAATCTCCACGCGACCGTTGAACAGGCCGATATCAAGACCTACGTCAATCATGGTTGATTTCTCCCAGCCAAGGTCGAGGTTGGCAATATACTGAGAATAGCCGCTGTAGGGAACACTGACATCCTGGAATCCGATGTTGCCGGTACGAGAGTAGTCCAAAGTGGCATATTCGGTGGCACCGGCATTACCGGTAACACCATAACTGAGACGCAATTTCAGGTTGGAAAGCCAGTTCTTGGTGCTCTCCATAAAGGCTTCGTCGCTGATGCGCCATGCAAATGCGGCTGCGGGGAAGAAATCCCACTTCTTGCCTTCTGCCAACATGGATGAGCCATCCCAACGTCCGCTGAGCGTAAACAGATAACGGCCCTTCAGACTATAGTTGACACGGGCTGCATAACTCATAGTCTGGCTCTGTACATAATTTGAACCAACCTTGGGCGTACCTGTTCCGGCACCCAGGTTGTGATATGCATAACTGGTCTCGTCGAAGTTGTATGCGTTGGCAAGACCATACTGGCGGCGGTTCTTCTGCCAGTCGGTGATACCTGTGAACACGAAATCATGGATGTTGCCGAGTTTCAGGTTGTAGGTCAGAATGTTCTGCCACTGATAGTTATATGTAAAGGTGTGCTCCTTGCGTGCTTCTGAACCGGTTGCCAGTCCATTGAATGAGTTGGCACCAATGAACAGTCCGTTGTCGTTGTTGCTGAAGGTTCCACCGAGGATGGTCTTCAAAGACAGACCGGCTAATGGCTTCACCTCAAAATATGCCTGCGGCATTACTGTAATCGTCTTGGTGTTGCTTACATACTGGCCGGGATTCAAATCTGCCAATGGGTTGATATCGCTGGTGTTGCCGCCAACGGGGAAGAGAACCATGTTGCCGTCCTCATCGTATGGTGTTCCAAGTGGTGGGGTGCAGATAATACGGTTCCAAACGCGTCCGTTCATGTGGTCGTAGTTCTGATAGAGTGCATAGATGTTGACGCCATAGTCCACATAGCGGTTGGGCGTGAAGTCGATCTTGGCGCGTGCTGAATAGCGCTTCATCTGCTCTCCGTTGAGAATACCCTCGGTGTCATTGTAACCCAATGAGAAATATGAACTAACCTTGTCGTTGGAATAATTGGTAGATACGTTGTAGTTCTGTGTCTTGCCAGTCTGTGTGGCGAGGTCGAACCAGTCAACCCACTGATTATTCTGAATGAGCGGCCACATATATGAGGGCCAGATACTCTCGTCATCGGCAGGGCTGCTCCACTTTCCTACAGTCTTTGCAGCCTCGCGACGGAAGTTGATATAGTCTTCTCTTGTGTTTAACTTGGGGAAGGACGTGGCCTTGTTGATGCCATAATAGGCATCGAGGTTCACTTGGAATCTTCCCTTCTGTGGGTTTTTGGTGGTAATAAGCACAACGCCGTTAGCACCGGCAGAACCGTAGATAGCGGTTGAAGAGGCGTCTTTCAGCACTTCTACCGATTCAATGTCATTCGGGTTGATAGCGTCGAAAGAACCTTCCATGCCGTCAATGATGAACAAGGGCTCGTTCTGGCCGTAGATAGAGCGGTTACCACGAATCGTCAAAGTGGTGTGGTCGCCAAGTTCACCCATCGTGCGGGTGATGTCGAAACCAGCCACCTGGCCTTGAATAGCTTCCATCACGTTAACGGTAGGAGTCTTTACAATCTCATCGCTCTTTACAGAAGATACACTACCAGTAAGGTCGCGCTTCTTCATCGTACCATAACCAATCACAACCACATCTTCAAGTCCCATCAAGTCGGGCTCCATTTTTATGGATACATTGTTCTTTCCAGAGATGTTGACTGACTGTGATTTGTAGCCAGTGTAACTCAATTCCAGAGCGTTCTTGCTGTTGGGAACACTGATCGAAAAGTTTCCGTTGAGGTCAGTGATAGCACCGCCGGTGACACCTTTGATGGTTACTGTTACGCCAATCATGGGTTCGCCGTTCTCGTCAACAACCTGTCCTTTTACAGTGCGTGACTGTTGAACGGACTGGCTTTCGTAAACTTCATTGCCGGCAAAACTTTCTGTTGCCTGTGCGGGAATACACATAGCAGCAGCAAGTAGTGGCAGCAATGTCGTCTTCTTTAAGTCAAGACTTAAATGAATCTTTAAATTTCTCATACTGTTTTTAGTTATATTTGTTAGATGTTAGTTATATAGTCGCTAATTGTATATTGATGCTAATTATGCATAGTAGTTAATGGTATATAGTCGCAAATTGAATGTCGTTGTTAATTGTTTTCTGGTGAAATTATGTATAGATTATGTCTGCGTTACTAATAGATTGATGTGCAAAGATAAATAAACGAAATCAAACGAACAAATTTTTTTGAGAAAAATTATGCTTTTTTATCGATGTTTCTTTTGTTTTCCCTAATTTGTTGCGAGATGTGCGCTTTCTCTTCTTTTGTTTTCTTTCATTTTTTCTTACTATTGGTTGTTGTGCTTCCGCTCCGTTCTGTGTTCAGAACTCACATGCATGGCAGAACCATTGCGGAATGAATTGTAGGGTAGGGGATTCTCACTGCGCACATAATATGACGGTCGTAAACTTAATCAGACGTTGTCCTGAATGTTGATGTGTCTGGGATTACTTTTACTTTGCTGCTCGAGTTGTTTCCTTCCTGAACCACTTGAATCTGAATGGGGATGCGTTCCTGCAATTCCTCCACGTGGCTGATAATCCCTACATGTCGGCCAGATTTTGTGTGCAGTGAACGTAATGTGTTGATAGCATTCTGCAGGGGCTCGCCACTGAGGGTGCCAAATCCCTCGTCGATAAACAGCGTATCTACAGCCAACTGTTGACCGATGTCACTAAGTGCAAGGGCCAGTGATAGCGACACAAGGAAACTCTCGCCACCAGAAATCGTACTGGCAGCACGGCTAACATAGCCTTGATAAGCATCTTCGAGAAGAATGATAAAGGTGCCGGGAGAAACTTTAAGCGTATAGCGGTCAGTCAATGTCTTCATATAGTTGTTGGCCGAATGTATCAGACTGGTAAGCACATAACTTTGGGCAATTTTCCTGAACTTACTTCCCGTTGAGTCGCCAATCAAAGCATTCAGACGGAACCATTTCTTATAGTCTGCTTTTTTGTTCTCTTCGTCGGCCATCAATGCGCCAAGACGCTTCTTGTTGTCATCGTCAGATTTCAATTCCTGACAGAGTGCTCCTTTCCTTACACTGGCCTCTGTCATGAGTCTATCACTCTCAAGGATTCTCGTTTCGAGTGCTTCTGCTGTATCACCTTGAGCATATTCAGGCTTGTTTAGCAAATGCTCTTCTTGCTGTTTTATGGCAGCCTGTAGCAGTGTCTTTTGAGTCAATTCATTGCGACGTGCTTTATCTAAAGCCTCATTTTTATTGCTGATGTCCTGTGCTGTGTATGCATTAAGAACTGTCAGTATATTTTCTGTGATGTCCTCATGATCTGAATAAAAACCAGCCAGTAGTTTCTGGTTCTCCTCAATGGTTGCAGTTAATTGCTGTACATCTTTTTGTTTGACATCTGCCAGTTCTTTTGCAACAGCAATCTTATGCTTACAGGCTTCAACTGCTTGCCTGTTCGTGTCAACTACGGCTTTCTTTGCATCCCAATCACTTCTCAATGCATCCAATACTTTTCTCTGCTCTTTGACCTGCTGCTCTTTTTGCTCCCCGTCTTTGATCCTTTCATCAAGTTCGGCAAGGCTTACGTCTGTTTTATTCTTTAGGCCTTTCAAGATGATACGCACATGATCATCGACGTCCTCAATGCCACATGCTTTGCATGCAACAGCCAGTTTCTTTTCTACATTCTCAACCGTCTTGTCTTTGTCAAGGTTTTCTTTATCCCGCAGCCAGGCTTGTGTGGCTGTTTTAATCTCTGCATCCAGTTTGTTTTTATCTGCAACAATGTCATTGTAATTCTTCTCTGCCTCTTTGAATGATGTTGTCAAAGTGGCCACCAGTTTAGCCAGTTCTTCTTCATGAGGGAGTTCTGATTCTATCTCTTGTCCACAAACAGGACATTTGTCGCCTACGTGCAGTTTCTGGCGCATAGTCTGGGCAAACTTGTCTATAGTATCCTTCTGCTTGTCGAGCAACTCCTTACAGGTGTTCATCTTAATCTCTGCATCATGGATTCGGGCAGGGTACAGTTCAAGTTTCTTCTTATTCTCCTCAATGCTGGCCTGAGTCTGTGTAAGAGCCTGACGAGCATTCTCGACTTTCTCCTTTGCTTCTGCTAATGAAGTGAGCAGATCGTTGGCCGTCTTGATGTTTAGCAGCAGGTCTTTTGTTTCTTCATGTTGCTTGCGAAGTGCTGGCATGTTTAGTGCTGACAAATTATCTTCCTGAGATTTTACAGCAACTTGTTGCCTTTCATACAGAACCTTGGCCGTCTCGGATTCTCTGCAGGATTTTTCG
The DNA here is from genome assembly GCA_002395135.1 of Prevotella sp. UBA4268. Lineage (GTDB taxonomy): Bacteria > Bacteroidota > Bacteroidia > Bacteroidales > Bacteroidaceae > Prevotella. The sequence continues at coordinate 134,587 of DGWC01000055.1, forward strand.
TATGCAGGGTTGAGTGTTTCTGTCAATGTTTTGTTTCCGGTTTCTATTACACCTCGTTGTAGGGCATATTCTTTTTCTTGTTGTTCAACGTTCTTGCTGGCATTGTTTTTCGTCGTCAGCCAGTTCCTGACATCGATTGTAGCCTGCCACCTGCTAACCAGCCCCTCTTCTTTCTTAAAGTCGTCGCTATGGGTGAAGGCTTTTGCTTTCTCGCTCTCTTCGGTAGCCTTCTTCACTTTCTCGGTCAGTTCAGCATCCGTCTTTAGCCAGTCGCACTTCTTTTTATCCGTTTCATATTGTTTCTTGATTTCTTGGTATTGGTTTTCGATAGCAGCGATTTCTTGTTTCTTATAGACAATTTCCTCTTCTGACAGTGTTTGGGTATTACTCACCAACTGCTGGGCATCTTCCCACAACCGCTTTTTCTGATTGGTAACCTCATAGACCTTGGCACCAATTTGCGTATAAATGCTGACTCCAGTAATCTTCTCCAGAATCTCGGCCTTCTCGTCATCTTTGCTATTCAGGAATCTGGAAAACTCTCCCTGGGCCAACAGTGTAGTGCGACAGAACTGCTTGAAGTCAAGTCCGATGGCAGCATATATTTCTTCGCGAATCTCCTTGTCCTTGTTTAAGCAGAGGTTGGTATTTAGATTCCGCAACTGCCACTCCTTAGACTTTAGGTTGCCTGTTGCCTTGTTCCTGGCTCGTGCCACCGACCATGTGGCCTCATAGTTGATGCCATTGCTACCGATAAATGTCAATGTAACAAAGGCCTCACCTGTGTTTCTGCGCATCAGTTGTCTGGGATCGTCAATCTTTACAGGTTTTTCCCCGTCAGGTGTATCACCCTGCATCTTGGTGGCATCTAAACGTGGTGTATCTGCATACAATGCCAGACAGATGGCATCCAGTATGGTTGACTTTCCCGCACCAGTCTTACCTGTTATCAGAAACACCTCACTGTCAGCCAAAGGTTGTGCCTCAAAATCAATGATGGCATCTTCAATAGATGCAATGTTATGTATGGTCAGTTTTTTTAACTTCATCGCCTTCGCCTCCTTTAATCATTTCGTGACTCATCTGTCACCATCGCTACCATCTTATTAAACATCTCTTGCATCTCACTGTCAAAATCAATACCCATATCCTCGGCATATCTTTTGGCAATATCAATGGGGGCTTCCGCTTGGAACTCCTGAACGCTAAGTATCTTAGCCTTTGCTCGTTTTACAGCCTTACGTCTTGCATTGATGCAACAGAATCGGCACTTTTTGTCTTCTACAAGCAATGATGCCTCTGCTTGAGCCTCTAATGGCAGGAAATCCTCCACTTCCACATTCAGACGGATGTATGCAGGAATATGAGCAGGGAATTGTGCCAACAACTCCTTGGCTTCTTCCCATGATGTAAAGCCATCTGTAGGCAGAGTCACTAAAGGATGTGGGTTTTCTATCTCAATTTCCTTTACCATTGGCTTTTCGCCGTGTCTGCCAATTTCCACGATACTAACTGAGTGGGCGAAATTTTCATCGAAACTCACGGGCAGCGGTGTACCGCAGTATCTTACATTGTGTTTGCCACTATGCACGTACTGCCCATGGTGTATATGACCGAGTGCCAGATAGTCATACCCTTCACCCATCTGTTCCAGAGACATTGCATCTACGCCTCCTACGATGGTCGATTGGTGCTCACCATCGTCTTCTGTGATATGGTCATGCCCTGTATAATCACAGCCTCTGACAGTTGTATGAGCCGTCATTATCACAGGCAGTCCCTCGTGGTTCTTTTCATTTACAAGGTCTGTTAACCGCTGAAAGAATCCCGCAGGTATATTCCTTTCTGCACAATAAGGTACTGCGATTACGAATCCTTTGTTTGGTACCTCAATGATGTGTGCTTCAGGGTTTTCTTTTTCTAATTGACCGATAGCAAATACATTCAATTCACGCCAAGGTGCTTGAAAAATCTCATGTTTGGTACCACTGTCATGATTACCGGCTGTCATGACAATCACCATCTCTGGGTTTGCTTTGTGGATTTCTAACAGAGCATTCGTCAACATAGTCTGTACGGCCGATGACGAATTTGGGGTATGATATACGTCACCACAAAGTAAAAACACATCGGGTTTTTGTTCCTTGACGATTTGGACCATCTGGAGTAACATCACCATCTGTTCCTCCGTCCTGTCATAGTTATATAACGTATGGCCAAGATGCCAGTCGCTAGTATGTAATATCTTCATATTCTTTTGCAATTGTACTGCAAATATACGAAAAAACTTTGATTATGATTGGCCATTATGCCTATAAACTAACAATATAGAATCGAATTATTTATGTCTATAAAGAGAATTAGGGTAGTTGTAGGTAGAATCGGAAAGTATAATAACGTGAGTTCAATGAGCCATGTTTTGTGATAATTATTTGAATAATAGGTGATTGGCGATGTTGTTGGTATCTTTTATTTGCTACACGACAAGTTTCACTAAAGAATACCGCTAATGTTTACCGAGAACAATGTTATTCATTTCGTTCAAGGTAACTTCTGTATTTTTTGTACGCAGATGATTTTTGCAAGTTTATTGATGCGATGATGGCAAAATATACCCATAAAGGAGACCAAAAGCGGAATTTCACCGCAAAGGGCGACTCTTCAATCCGATTTGCTATTGTCCTTCTATGACCGTCCTGCCGTCGGCGGTGCCAGCCATTCGTGTTCTGGTACTTGTCTTAAGCATGATTCCCATGAATATCTTGAATACTTTTTTGTGAATGACATAGTGATTGTTCGTGGGAGCCGCCGGCGGTCCGTGTGCAAATATTCCTTGTGGACAAGAACGGCCATTCGTGTTTCCATTTTCATCCGATGACTTTTCACCTGCAAGTGCACCGCTTTGCCGCCCCGT
>DGWC01000037.1 GCA_002395135.1 Prevotella sp. UBA4268
CACGAGAGCCAGTATCTGGAGCCCGTGATGCCCGACATGGAAGCCATGCTCAGTTCGTCGCAGCGCAACGTTACCGGCACCGCCATTCTGCGCCTGCGCCCGTATGGTTTCGAAACCGTGGGCATTGAAAGCGACAACGACCTGACGAAGAGCAAACTGGGCGAATACGGAGAAACGCAGACGGGCTGGACCGCCGACGAAGCCAAGGGATTCATCAAGGTGAGCAGCACGCCGCTGAGAGTGTATTACGGCATTCACAAAGACGAACAACGATAACACGAAGACGCGACCCCACCCCCGACCCTCCCAAGGGGAGGGGGACTGAGATGGGAGTTGCGTAGATAGAATGAATTGAAGGTATGAGTTTTAATTCAGATATAACTATGCATCGCCTGACAGGTACAAAATGTTAAAGGATTTTGCGAAGAAAAACAAGCAATTCCAAACAGAAGCAGAATGTTTAATCTGGAATAACATACGAAACAACCATTTAGGAATAAAATTCAACAGGCAATACGTCATAGGCGACTATATCGTAGACTTTGTATGTTTAGAGAAGAAACTCGTCATTGAGGTAGACGGTGGCTATCATTCTGAGTATGAACAGACAGAAAAGGATGAACATCGCACAGAGAGGTTGGAGGCTATGGGATTTAGCGTTATTCGATTTACAAATGAAGAACTATTTGCAGACATCAAAAGCGTATTAAACAGCATAAAAGAACAACTATATCAATATGGTTAACAACAGCAACAATTCCCTCCCCCTTGGGGAGGACAGGAGGGGGTCGGTTAGAGTAGGAATATTAGGTGCCGCCGGCTATACGGGCGGAGAACTCATCCGCCTGCTGCTCAACCACCCCGAGGCACAGATTGTGTTTGCCAACTCAGAGAGCAACGCCGGCAATGCGGTGAGCGATGTTCACGAAGGACTGACGGGCGACACCGACCTGCAGTTCACCTCAGCCATGCCCTTCGGCGATGTAGATGTGGTGTTCCTCTGCTTCGGACACGGCAAGAGCGAGCAGTTCCTGAAAGAACATGACGTGCCTGCCAGCGTGAAGATCATCGACCTGGCGCAGGATTTCCGCATCCGCGGCCACCACGACTACGTGTACGGGCTACCCGAGATACACAAAGAGCAGGTGGCCCATGCCATGCACGTGGCCAATCCCGGATGCTTTGCCACCTGCATACAGTTGGGCCTGCTGCCCGCCGCCCGGATGGGACTCATCAACGACGATGTGGCCGTGAACGGCATTACGGGCAGCACCGGTGCCGGACAGAAGCCCGGAGCCACCACCCATTTCTCCTGGCGCAACAACAACATGAGTACATACAAGATGTTCACCCACCAGCATCTGCACGAGATTTGCCAGAGTCTCAACGAAGTAATCCCCGAGGGCAGCCCCGTCATCGGCTCGCCCATCGACGAAGGCGGCGCGGTGAGCATCGACTTCATCCCCTATCGCGGCGACTTTGCCCGAGGCATCTTCGTCACCAGCGTGATAAAGACTGATGCCGACGGCGGTGAGATAGCAGATTTCTACAAGAAATTCTATCAGGATGCCGCCTTCACCCACTATAGCGACAAGGCCATCGACCTGAAACAGGTGGTGAACACCAACAAATGTCTTGTACACTGCGACAAGTTCGGCAGCAAACTGGTGGTAACCAGTGCCATCGACAACCTGCTGAAAGGTGCCGTGGGCCAGGCCGTGCAGAACATGAACATCCTGTTCGGCATTGACGAGACCGCCGGCCTGCGGCTCAAAGCCAGCGCCTTCTGAGCATAGTTCATAGTTCATAGTTCATGGTTCATTATGCATTATGCACTATGAACTCCTTCGTCCATTTGTCTTTTATGCCCCCAATAGCATAGGAGCAAAACATCACGAGCGACGATATCACCACTCGCAAGATAGAACAGGAGAGCCACTGTCCTGCTCTTTTCTTGTTAGTTTTCAACAAAAAGAGGGCGGCTGATGTCGATTTGTCATTTTTTTCCTTAACTTTGGATAAGTTACTGGCACTCGGCATAAAAAATAAAAACATTTATTTTGTTCTGCTCTCGATTTTTCGTAACTTTGCATCTGATTATTAACAATAACTACATGAATTTATTCGACGTTTATCCGCTCTTCGACGTAAACATCGTCAGGGGCAAGGGCTGCAAGGTGTGGGACGACAACGGAAAGGAATATCTCGACCTCTACGGCGGACATGCCGTGATCTCCATCGGTCATTCACACCCGCACTATATAAATAAGGTGAGCGAACAGGTATCGCGGTTGGGATTCTATTCCAATTCGGTGGTCAACAAGTTGCAAGCACAACTGGCAGAGCGGCTGGGGCGCTTGAGCGGCTACGACGACTACCAGTTGTTTCTGATCAACAGCGGTGCCGAAGCCAACGAGAACGCACTGAAACTGGCCTCGTTCACCAACGGGCGCACCCGCGTGCTCAGCGCAACGAAAGCCTTTCACGGTCGCACGTCGCTGGCCGTGGAGGTGACCAACAATCCGAAGATTATCGCGCCGATCAATGCCAACGGCCATGTCACCTATCTGCCGCTGAACGACCTGGCGGCCTGGGAGGCGGAACTGCAGAAAGGTGACGTGAGCGCGGTGATTATAGAGTGCATCCAGGGCGTGGGCGGCATCCGCATGGCCACTCCCGATTTTGCTCAGGGGCTGGAAAGACTGTGCCATGAGCATGGCGCGGTGCTCATCTGCGACGAGATACAGTGCGGCTACGGGCGCAGCGGCAAGTTCTTCGCCCACCAGTGGCTGGGCATACGCCCCGACCTGATTACCGTGGCCAAGGGCATTGCCAACGGCTTCCCTATGGGCGGCGTGCTCATATCGCCGGCGTTCAAGCCCGTATACGGCCAACTGGGCACCACCTTCGGCGGCAACCATCTGGGCTGTGCGGCGGCGCTGGCCGTTCTCGATGTGTTCGAGGAGGAGGGTCTCGTTGAGAACGCACGCCAGGTGGGCGACTATCTCATGGGCCGACTCAGGGAACTGCAAAAGAGCGAGAGCCACATCGCCGACGTGCGCGGCCGCGGACTGATGATAGGCATCGACCTGGACGTGCCATACAAGGAGACGCGCCAGGCACTCATCTACAAGAAGCACTGTTTCACGGGCTGTGCCGGCACCCACACGCTGCGCCTGCTGCCGCCGCTCTGTCTGAGCAGGGACGAGGCCGACGACTTTGTTAGCCGCCTGCAGCAGGTGCTCGCCTTGTAGACAGAGGGAGATGGCTTGCGAAAACTTGAGTCGTTCATTTTCAACCGAATTAAAAACAAAAACACACAGATTATACATGAAGAATATCCCTGTTTATTTCCTGCTATGCGTGCTGCTGCTCGCGTCGTGCATCAAAGACGAGGAGCCCAACGCCGAATGCGACATACTGAGCGCCTGGGTGGAGGGCAGTGACTATGAGCAATGTTTCTACCAGCCAGAGACCGACATGCGCAAAGACAACCTGCTCATCAGCAGCAGCCAGATTGTATTCACGGTGAAGTCGCTGATTTCGCTGCCTAAAATCCCACTGAAGTTCGCGCTCACCCCCGGGGCCACCATCACGCCCGCCAACGGATCGGAACAGGATTTCAGCAACGGGCCCGTAGTCTACACCGTTACGTCGGCCGACGGCCAGTGGAAGCGCGAATATACCGTGGAGTTCCGCGAGGCCGACATGCCCTCGCTGGAGTTCGACTTCGAGAACTGCGAACTCAACGACGTGAGTTACCTGTTCTTCAAATATAAATATTACTCATGGTTTGAATACGACCGCAACGGCAAGAAGCGCAACATCTGGGCATCGGGCAACGAGGGATTCGGCATGGGCAACAGCAACGTAGCCCCCGAAGACTATCCCACAGCCCCCGACGACAATGGCTATGAGGGCAAGTGCGTGCGCATGCAGACCAAGAAGGCGGGCGCGCTGGCCGAGGCCGTGAAGAAATATATCGCCGCGGGCAACCTGTTTATCGGAGCCTTCGACGTGAACCTGGCCATGACCGACGCGCTCAAGTCCACGCTGATGGGCAAAGACTATGCCTTCCCCATCAAGCCCGTACGCGTGAGGGGCTACTATAAATACCGCCCCGGCGCACAATATGTCGACGCTGACAACAAAGTGGTGGCCAACCAGACCGACGAGGCCGACATCTATGCCGTGCTCTTCCGCAACGTCGACGAGCAAGGCCGTCCCGTGGTGCTCAACGGCGGCGACGTGCTCACCAGTCCACACATCGTGAGCAAGGCCCGCGTGGCATCGCTGCCGCCCACCGACCAGTGGTCGCCCTTTGAGATGTTCTTCGAGGACGTAGCCCCCATCGACGACACCACACTTGAGCAGTTCGGCTACAACCTAGCCCTGGTCTTCTCATCGAGCAAGAACGGAGCCCAGTTCTGCGGTGCCGTGGGCAGCACGCTCTACGTAGACAAGGTGGTGATATCATTAGAAAAAGAATAAGAAAGGAGGAACACGCAACATGAAAAAAAACATATCCACATGCACATTGCTCATAGCGCTGCTCTGCCAGAGCCCTGTATGGGCAGGAGAGCCCGCCGACCCATGGCAAATGAAACTGCGCGCCGGCTATAACATCGGCGGCACCGCCCCGCTGGGCATGCCCGCCACCATTCGCAGCATCGACAAGTTCAGCCTCACGCCCTCCTTCATGGTGGGAGCCGACGTGATGATGCCGCTCAAGAACAATCTGGGCCTGCTCGCCGGCCTGCGCCTTGAGAACAAGGCACTGGACGTGGAGGCCACCACCAAAAAATACCACATGGAAGTGAAGAAGGGCGAAAGCATGCTCGAAGGAATGTATTACGGACATGTGCGCCAGCAGGTGACAGAGTGGATGCTCACCGTTCCTGTGCAGGCCGCCTATCGCCTGGGCAGCCGCGTCATGCTGAAGGGCGGTCCTTATCTGTCGGTTCTGCTGAGCAAAGACTTCAGCGGCTATGTATACGATGGCTACCTGCGCCAGGGCACGCCCACGGGCCCCAAGGTGACGATGGGCGTTGAGGAGAACGAGCGCGCCACCTATGATTTCAGCAACGACATGCGCACCCTGCAGGCAGGCATCGCCGTGGGAGCCGACATCACGTTGAGCCACCGCCTGGGACTTTCCGCCGATCTGAATTGGGGCTTGAACGGCATTTTCAAGAGCCACTTCAAGACGGTAGAACAGACGCTCTACCCCATCTATGGCACCATCGGGGTGTTCTACCAGATAAAATAAACACACGAGGAGCATCGATATTCAGTAAGGAATACAGACGGAAAAGCGCGGACGAGAATGCTTACAACATTTCATCCGCGCTTTCCCATTAACGGTTTCTGCCAGCAAGGCCGGCAGTCTGCATGTTAGTCGCGCAGCAAAGGCATCGTCATGCAGCGCGCACCGCCGCCAGCCCGGGGCAGTTCGGAGCCGGGGAATGCTGCCACGAACTTCTCGTTGCTGTTCATCAGGGCCTTGCCGCTGATGATGTCCTCGGCATTGAGCACATTGAAACCGGCTTTGTCCAGCGCGTCGATGGTGTGCGTGTTGCGCCGGTAGCCCATCACCTGGCAGTCGCCCAGCGAGAAGAAGTTGGCTCCGCTGTGCCACTGTTCGCGCAACTGCACCCACGAGTCGCTGCCGCCGCAGATCACGGGTTGCATCTCCCACCCCAGCGCCTCCAGTCCTTTCAGGATATTGGGCACCGACCGATAGGTTGTCTTGCCATTGTCGATGCTGATGAGCGTGGTTTCCTTGCCGGCAAACAGTCCCTCTTTCCTGAGCAAAGGCTCGAAAGCCATGCAGTAGTTCTTGCCGAGGAAGGTGAATACCATGTCGAGATGGATGAACGATTCGGGCTCCTTGGGCAGTTCCTGCACCAGGATATGGAAGTGTTTGCGCTCCCGGGCAAAGGTCTGAGCCAGATATTCTATGCCCTTGGCGTTGGTGCGGATGCCTTCGCCCACGCACAGCAGGTCGGGCGAGGCGATGTGCACGTCGCCGCCTTCGGTGCGGGCATGGTGGTTCCAGGCAGCGGCATTGAGCAGTTCGGCACCGAAGAAATGGCTGAAGATGGCCTCATAGATGAGTGTTTCGCGCTCTCTCACCTCGAAACTCATGGAGTTGATGAGCACACGGTTGTAGACAGTGGAAGAGGCATCGCGCGTGAAGAGCAGGTTGTATAGTGGTTTCAGCAGATAGCGGTCGTCGGAGAATCCGTCCCATTTCTCTTTCTCATACCCCTCGATCAGCACTCTTGCCAACTGCTGGCTGTCGAGGGCCATCAGATGCTCATAGAGTCCGTTGATGACTTGCTGCTGTTGGGAGGTGCGCCGGTCGTGGCGCAGGCTTTCCACCACGAGGTGCTGGCGCACGCTGATGTCGCTAAGCACTTCGCAGAGGATGTCTTTCACGTAATAGACATTCGTCCACCGCTCCAGCACACCGCTGAACAGGCCGTATTCGCGGTCGACGGTGGGCTTGTCGAGGATGTCACTGTATAAGGCCTGAGTGGCATTCAGCGGTGTCATGCGCTCTATCTCTATACCGGGCTTGCGGAGCAGCACCGCCCGCAGGCGGCCTGTCTCTGAAGCCACGTTGATTTTACAGGGTGTTACGCTCATTGTTTCAGGTATGAATAACGATAATCGGTGGGCGACACGAGCGTTTCCTTAATTACGCGCGGAATAATCCACCTGATGAGATTGAACTCGCCGCCGGCCTTGTCGTTGGTGCCGCTTGCGCGTGCTCCGCCGAATGGCTGCATGCCGACAACGGCTCCTGTGGGCTTGTCGTTGATATAGAAATTGCCTGCGGCATAACTGAGTTGGCGGGTAATCCGTTCCACGGCCATGCGGTCGCGTCCGAACACGGCTCCTGTCAGTCCGTAGGGCGAAGTCTCGTCGCAGAGTTTCACGGTTTCCTCCACCTTGTCGTCGTCATAGGGATAAACGGTGATGATGGGTCCGAAGATTTCTTCTTCCATCGACTTGAAATGCGGATTGGTGGTTTCTATCACGGTGGGCTCTACAAACCAGCCTTTCTGCTTGTCGCACTGGCCGCCCACCACCACCTGGGCCTCATCGGAAGCCTCGGCATAGGTGATGTATGACTTGCACTTGTCAAACGATGCCTCGTCGATCACGGCGTTGATATAATTAGAGGCATCCTTCACATCGCCCATCTTCACTTCAGCAGCCATCCGCTTTATGCCGTAGAGGACATCCGGCCAAAGGCTCTTCGGGATGTACATGCGCGAGGCGGCGGAGCATTTCTGTCCCTGGAACTCGAAAGCACCGCAGAACGCAGCCGTTGCCACGGCCTCCTTGTCGGCAGAGGGATGAACGAAGATGAAATCCTTACCGCCTGTCTCGCCCACGAGTCTCGGATAAGAGATGTAGGTGTCAAGATGGCTGCATGCCTGCTGCCACAGGGTTTTAAAAGTGGCCGTGGAGCCAGTGAAATGAATGCCTGCGAAGTGTTTTGACTGGGTGGCCACCTCGCCGATCAGGGCACCGCTGCCAGGCAGGAAGTTGACCACGCCATCGGGCAGTCCGGCTTCCTTATAGAGTTGCATGAGGTAATAATTGCTGAGCAGTGCGGTTGTTGACGGTTTCCACAAGGCCACGTTACCCATCAGCACGGGGGTCATGCAGAGATTAGAGGCAATGGATGTGAAGTTGAACGGTGTTACGGCCAGCACGAAGCCCTCCAGCGGGCGGTATTCGGTATGGTTGATCTGTGCCACGCCGTCCTTTGGCTGCATCGAATATATCTTTGACGCGTAATGCACGTTATAGCGGAAGAAGTCAATGGTTTCGCAGGCGGAGTCGATTTCTGCCTGATATATGTTCTTGCTCTGGCCGAGCATCGTGGCCGCATTCATGATGGGGCGATACTTGGTGGCGAGCAGTTCTGCCATCTTCATGACAATGGCGGCGCGGGTGGTCCACGGTGTGCGGCTCCATTCCTGCCAAGCCTTCATGGCAGCCTCAACAGCCATCTCCACCTCTTTCTTTCCTACTTTATGATAGGTGGCCAGCACATGCTGATGGTCGTGGGGACAGGTCACTGTTCCAGTGTTGCCCGTGCGGATTTCCTTTCCACCAATGATAATGGGGATGTCTACCACCAGATTGCTCTGACGCTCCAGTTCTTTTTCTAATTCAACACGCTCTGGCGAACCGGCCAGATAAGTTTTCACGGGTTCATTCGCCGGCATCGGGAATGTGATTACTGAATTTCTCATGGGTTATCGTTTTAAATAATTAAAGTGTATGTTCAAAAAATCTCTGCCAGCATGCATCTTGCACTGCCGCCACCTGCGTTTTCGATGACATGGATGTGGGGGGCAAGGATTCTGACATCGGTTTCGAGAAGGGCGGTCTGCTCCTTGGTGAGCGAATGACAGGCCGTGGAACTCATCACGAGCAGTTTCTCACCTTTCGGGTTTCTGAGTTCCAGCATGTTTCCGGCAAAACGGTTCATCTGTTTCAAAGAAATGGCGATGATCTGTTTCCCGTTTTCTTCAAGGTGCTTCCGCAATTGTTCTCTTTCTTCGGGGTCGGCAACAGACTCCAGGCAGACGATGGCAAAGCGTGTTCCCACATGCATCACAACATTGGTGTGGTACACGGGTACGCCGTTCATATCCACGCTGTTGAACAAGAAATAGCGATAATTCATCTTTTCAGCCCACACAGCCATCACCTCCGTGTTTGTGCGAGGCGACAGGCAGGCATAAGCCATGCGGTGTTCCCTGTCGAGCACAAGCGAGCCAGTACCTTCCAGGAATGCATCTTTCTGCTCGTATGCAGTAAGGTCTACTACCCTGTCAAAGTCTGTTTTCTCGATGACAGTAAACAGTTTTGCCCGCTCTTGCCGGCGGTTGGCAGCAAACATGGGGTAGACCACCAATGTGCGTTTGCGCTTGCCGCTCCCTGCATCAGCGTCAAGATGAGTAGAAAAGCAATTGTTGGGGAAAATGGAATCAGGCGTGAAAGGCTCTGCCGTGTCCTGCAAGACATCCACCGTGATGCCATTCTCTCTTAAAAGAGCCACGTATGAGTCAAACTCATCTACGGCCTGACGCTGAATGGCCATTGCCTCTTCGGCGGAGCCGCACTGCTGCTGAAACGCATTATTCCCCGCTGTTTCCTCGTTGAAAGCGAAGCGCACGGGCCTCACCATCAACACATGATCGGTCGTCTGCATAAATTCATCTCATTAAGCATTGTTCAACCTATAGAGCAAGAATCGTTCAGACTTCCTCAAATGTCTCTTGAATGATGCCGATGGCTTCACGCAGTTCGCTTTCGTTGATGACCAATGGCGGAGCAAAACGGATGATATGGTCGTGGGTGGGTTTGGCAAGCAAACCTTTTTCCATCATCCTCAGACAGAGATCCCATGCCGTCTTTCCATTGATGGGCTTCGTAACGATGGCATTCAGCAATCCTCGGCCACGTACCTGCTCGATAAACGGAGACTGTATCTTTTTCACCTCCTCGCGGAAAATATTTCCCATCGCCTCGGCATTCTCTACCAGATGCTCGTCTTTTACCACTTTCAGCGCTTCCACGGCCACTCTCGCCGCCAGGGGGAAGCCTCCGAATGTGGAGCCGTGCTCTCCGGGTTTGATATTCAGCATGATCTCATCATCAGCCAGACAAGCAGAAACCGGCAACACACCGCCGCCAAGAGCCTTGCCCAAGATGACGATGTCAGGACGAATACCATCATGCTCACTGCAAAGCATCTTTCCTGTGCGGGCAATTCCCGTCTGCACCTCGTCGGCAATCAGCAAGACATTGTGCTTATGGCACAAGTCATAGCAGGTTTTCAGATAGCCATCATCGGGAACGAAGACTCCCGCCTCGCCTTGGATAGGCTCGGCTATAAAGGCGCAAACCTCATCGCCGTACTCGTAGAGTGCCTTTTCCAGCGCCTTTGTGTCGTTATATGGAATGCGGATGAAGCCAGGAGTCAGCGGCCCGTATTGAGCATACGAACTGGGATCATTGCTCATCGTAATTACGGTCACGGTTCTGCCGTGGAAGTTTCCTTCACAGCATATCACCTTTATCTTGTCATTGGGAATACCTTTCTTCACCGCTCCCCAGCGACGAGCCAGTTTCAGTGCCGTCTCCACTCCTTCGGCTCCCGTATTCATCGGCAGGATGCGGTCGTAGCCGAAATACTCGTGCATGAACTGCTCGTACTCGCAAAGGGCATCGTTATAGAATGCTCTCGATGTGAGACAGAGCAGGTCGGCCTGCTCCTTTAATACTTTAACGATACGTGGGTGGCAATGACCTTGGTTGACGGCTGAATAAGAGGAAAGGAAATCAAAATACCTCTTTCCTTCCACATCCCACACATAAATACCTTCTCCCCGATGCAACACCACCGGTAGCGGATGATAATTGTGGGCACCATAGTGTTCTTCCAATGCCATCAGACGCTGGCTTTCTGTCAAATTTTCTTTTCCAAAGGTTGTTTCCGTGTTTGTTTTCATAATGGTAAAAAATTATATTTATTCGGTTTTTTTGCAAAAATAAGATTATATTTTGACATTTCAAAGGTTTTGTGTACTAATTTACGTTAAACAGAAACCATCTTACCAACGATTGCCTTGCCATTGTCAATGCAGTCGCACAAGAATGCAATCCTTCTTCTCCCCCACCCCTCGTGTGCCCTTTTCTTTCCGCCTCACAATCACAAATTTGCAGGCATTCGCCGAAAAACAGCAAAAAAGCGTCCTTTCTTTTTGCATTTATATCAATAATTTGTAACTTTGCCACGATTTATAACAATTTGTCATCATTGAGAGACGGGGACACCCGAAAGTAAACAGAACAGTATGAAAATATCAGTAATAGGAGCAGGTGCCATGGGCGGCAGCATGGTGAAGGGATTGTTGCAAGGTAACATTTTTGCTGCAGAGGATATAACGGTGGCTGACGTGTCGCCACAAGTGCTAAGTGAATTCGAACAGGCGGGCGTGAGCGTAACCACGGACAACCAGCAGGCAGCCACGAGCGACATTGTAGTCGTGGTGGTGAAACCGTGGCTCGTCCAGAAGGTGCTTCAAGAAATCAAGCCTGTATTAGACTATGACCGGCAGGTCATCATAGTTATTGCCGCCGGCGTTTCGTCATCGAACCTCACCGAGTGGCTCGGCAAAGGAAACAAGGCCATTCTGCCACAGGTGTTCCTGGCCATCCCGAACATTGCCATTGCCATGAGAACCTCCATGACATTCCTTGTGCCTGTGAATGCCTCCTATGAAAAGACAAGGCTGGTGACGGATATCTTCAACGATGTGGGCGAGACCATCATCACCGACGAGAAATTACTGGCTGGGGGCACGGCGCTGGCTTCGAGCGGTATTGCCTATGCCATGCGCTATTTGCGCGCTGCCGCGGAGGGAGGCGTGGAACTGGGGTTCAAGGCCGACGCTGCCCAGAAGATTGTGATGCAGACGATGAACGGGGCGGTGAAACTGCTTCAGACGAGCGGACTGCATCCGGAACAGGCCATCGACCTGGTCTGCACGCCTGGGGGTGTGACCATCAAGGGACTCAACGAAATGGAGCATGCAGGTTTTACGTCGGCAGTGATCCGAGGGCTGAAGGCTGGGGTCAAATAATTGAGGTTGACCCTTGGCTGTGAAACAGATAATTAACAACAATATTGATCATCGACGATTAAGAATTGATAACTTAAATTGACAATGATATGGACGAACAGTTGAAACAAATAGGTGAGCGCCTGAGAGGGCTGCGCGACGTGCTCGACATTCCTCTCAGCGAAATGGCCGAAACCATCGGCATCGAACCTGAGAAATACGTGAAGATAGAGCGGGGAGAGACGGACATCACGATTTCTAACCTGATGAAGATTGCCCACAAATATGGGATTAGCGCCGAGGAACTGATGTTTGCCGAGGCTCCCCACATGAAGTCTTACTTCGTGGTGCGCAAGGGGCAGGGCATGTCTGTGGAGCGCACCAAGGCTTATAAATACCAGAGTCTGGTGAGCGGTTTTGTGAACCACAAGGCCGACGTGTTCATCGTTACCGTAGAGCCGAAGCCGGGAGCACGCACCATCTATAAGAACACGCACCAGGGACAGGAGTTCAACATGGTGCTCGAGGGAAAGATGGAACTATATATCGGTGGCAAGACGATGGTGCTCGAAGAGGGCGACAGCATTTATTTCGACTCATCAAAGCCCCACGGCATGCTGGCTGTAGGCGACAAGGCCGTGAAATTCTTGGCATTCACAGTAGAATAACACAATTGCTATGGTAGAAAGATTTTTGAAACAGACGCATTTCGACTCTGTTGAGGATTACAATAAGAATCTGGAATTCATCATCCCCGAGGGATTCAACTTCGCCTACGACGTAATGGATGCCTGGGCAGAAGAAGCCCCCGAGAAACTGGCCATCCTGTGGACCAACGACCAGGGTGACGAGATACGCACCACCTTCGGCGAACTGAAGGAGCAGACCGATCAGGCCGCCTCGTACCTGATGAGTCTGGGCATCGGCAAGAACGACCCCGTGATGCTGATTCTGAAACGCCGCTATGAGTGGTGGGTGATCATGCTGGCGCTGTGCAAGATCGGGGCCATCGTGATTCCGGCCACGCACATGCTGACCAAGCACGACATCGTATACCGCAACACGCGGGCCAGCATCAAGGCCATTATCTGCGTGGACGATGCCTACGTGACGGAGCAGATCAGACTGGCCATGCCCGAGAGTCCCACGGTGGATACGCTGATCAAGGTGGGCGATAGCGGAGATGGTCAAGAGGGCACAGAGGCTACCGGCTGGCACCTCTGGCAGAACGAATGGCGGCAGGCACCCAAGTTTGTGAGACCCAAACATGTGAACGACAACGAAGACACCATGCTGATGTATTTCACCAGCGGCACCAGCGGCGAGCCGAAGATGGTGGCACACGACTATCTCTATGCCATGGGACATTTGACAACGGGCGTATTCTGGCACAATCTGGCAGAAGACTCACTCCATCTGACCGTGGCCGACACGGGATGGGGAAAGGCCGTATGGGGGAAATTCTACGGACAATGGTTTGCCGGTGCCACCGTGTTCGTGTTCGACCACGAGAAATTCAATGCCGACACCATGCTGCGCCAGATGGAGAAATACCACGTGACATCATTCTGCGCTCCGCCAACCGTATACCGTTTCATGATTCGTGAAGACCTGAAAAAATACGACCTCTCGTCGCTGCGCTACTGCTGCACGGCCGGCGAGGCGCTCAATCCTGCCGTCTATGACAAGTTCTACGAGCAGACGGGTATCAAACTCATGGAGGGGTTCGGACAGACAGAAACCACCATGACACTGGGCACCATGCCCTGGATGGAGCCAAAGCCTGGGTCGATGGGGATGCCCAACGCACAGTATGACATCGACCTGCTGCGCCCCGACGGCACCAGTTGCGAGGATGGAGAGAAGGGCGAAATCGTCATAAGAGTTCATAGTTCAAAGTTCACAGTTCATAGTGATGAGCAGCCTAACTCTGAACTAAGCACTAAGAACTCTGAACTGAACAAGCCTATCGGGCTCTTCAAGGAGTATTATCGCGACGAGGAACTGACGCGCAAGGTGTGGCACGACGGTGTTTATCACACCGGCGATGTGGCATGGCGTGACGAGGACGGCTACTATTGGTTTGAAGGCCGCATTGATGATGTAATCAAGTCGTCGGGCTATCGCATTGGCCCGTTTGAGGTGGAGAGTGCGCTGATGACCCATCCGGCCGTGGTGGAATGTGCCATCACGGGCGTTCCTGATGAGATTCGCGGCATGGTGGTCAAAGCCACCGTGGTGTTGGGCAAGGAATGGAAAGAGAAGGCCGGAGAGGATCTCATCAAGGAACTGCAGAACCACGTGAAGCGCGAAACGGCTCCATATAAATACCCTCGCATCATAGAATTCGTAGACGAACTGCCCAAGACCATCAGCGGCAAGA
>DGWC01000103.1 GCA_002395135.1 Prevotella sp. UBA4268
TCGAGCACCACGTCACCGTACATCTGCACGAAACGACGATAAGAATCATATACGAAGTGAGGATTGTTTGTTTTCTTCACCATACCTTCTGCCACCTCATCGTTCAGACCCAGGTTCAAGATGGTGTCCATCATACCGGGCATTGATGCACGAGCACCTGAACGCACAGAAACCAACAGAGGATTCTCCTTGTCGCCAAACTTGCTGTTCATTAAAACTTCGATGTGCTTAACGGCTTTCATCACGTCGTCATTCAAGATTTCCATAATCTTGGCCTGACCCACTTGATAATACTCGTTACAGCAATCAGTTGTGATTGTAAAACCAGGAGGAACTGGAACACCAATCAGGTTCATTTCTGCAAGGTTTGCACCCTTGCCACCCAGTGCCTCACGCATTTTTGCATTTCCTTCGGCTTTTCCATTACCGAACAAATAAACTCTTTTTTCGCTCATTGTGTATTTGAATTACAATAATATAAGTTAGTTTCTATTGACGTGCAAATATATAGAAAATTATCGAATCGTCCAAATTATTAAACATTAATTTGCAATGTAGAGATAGCATTTTTGCAAATGTCAAATGATTTTTATTTTTTAACCGCCCAATCTGTCGAATAACGAATATTATTCGTAACTTTGCACTCCAATAAGATTATGTGAAATGAGTAGAAAAAAGAAACCGTTACCATTGCTGGAAAATGTCGAGATAGAGGCATGCGCTGCTGAAGGGAAGTCACTTTTCCACTGGGACGACCTGGTGGTATTCGTACCATACTGTGTGCCAGGCGATGTTGTCGACGTGCAGATACGTCGCAAGAAGCACAGTTTTGCCGAGGGAGAAGTGGTGAGATTCGTTCAATATAGTAATGTACGCGCGATACCTCGTTGTGATCACTTTGGTATCTGCGGTGGCTGCAAGTGGCAGAACCTGCCTTATGAAGAGCAACTGAAAATGAAACAGCAACAAGTTTTCGACCAACTCACACGGATTGGCAAAGTGTCACTGCCCCCATTCCGCAGCATACTCGGCTCTGTTCACCAATGGGAATACCGCAATAAACTGGATTTCGGCGCATCCAACCGCCGTTACCTCACCAAAGAAGAGATTCAGAGTGGCAACGAATTCCAACGTGACGCACTCGGCTTTCACATAACAGGTGCTTTCGACAAAATTCTGCCCATCACGAAATGCCATCTGATGGACGACGTGCATAATAAGATTCGCAATGAAATCTTTTGCTTTGCCATTGAAAACGGTATCAGTTTCTTCGATTTGCGAGCACAGACAGGACTGCTTCGCGATGTGATTATCCGCAATTCAAATACTGGGGAATGGATGGTGATTGTGATGTTCCATTTCAACAGGAATGAAAATGGAATTGCAGATGAGAAGGAAGTGTCCTTGGCAAAAGCATTACTGGCTCATATTGCGGATAAATTCCAGGAAATCAGTTCACTACTGTATTTGGACAATCAGAAATGCAACGACACAATTGGCGATCAGGACATTCTGGTTTACAAAGGAACCGATCACATTTTCGAGAAGATGGAAGGTCTGATGTTCAAGGTAGGCCCCAAGAGTTTCTATCAGACAAACACCGAACAGGCATATCATCTTTATTCCGTGGTACGCGAATTTGTATTTTCCAACTTAGAAACGGCAGAGAAAAAACCACTGGTTTACGACCTGTACACAGGCACGGGCACCATCGCCAACTTCGTGGCTCGCCAGGCAGAGAAAGTAATTGGCATAGAATACGTGGCAGAAGCCATTGAAGACGCAAAGGTTAATTCGGAAATCAACAACATTGACAACACGCTATTCTTTGCCGGAGACATGAAAGACGTACTGAACAACGATTTCATCAGCATGCATGGACATCCCGATGTAATTATCACCGACCCTCCGCGAGCAGGTATGCACCCAGATGTAATCAACACTATTCTCAGTGCATCGCCCCAAAGAATTGTCTATGTGAGTTGCAATCCCGCCACACAAGCACGCGATTTACAGATGCTTGACGCACAATATCAGGTAATGGCCGTTCAACCTGTGGACATGTTTCCTCATACGCCACACGTAGAAAACGTGGTACTGTTGGAAAAAAGAGTATAGTTAAAAACTATCTGCCGTTGAAGATATGAAAGGAAAAACACTTCTGATTGCCATTGGAACAAATCAGCATTGCAGTAAAAATATGAAACAAGCAAAAATGCTGCTCTGCGAATACATGGAAGACATCCGTTTCACAGAAGCCATGAGCACAAAAGCCATCGGCATCAGAGGCAAGAATTTCCTCAACGCACTGGCAAAGGGAACCACCACAGATTCTCATGAAGCAGTGAACAGCAAACTGAAAGATATTGAAAAGACATGTGGGAACACGGATGAAAAACGGCAGAAAGGACTTATCGAGATGGACTTGGACATCTTAGAATACGGAGGGAAACGCTATCATGAAAAAGACTGGCAAAGAGAATACATCGTCAAACTATTAAAAGAATTGGAAAAATGAAGAAAACGGCAATGCTCATCACGGCATTCTTGCTGACTTTGTCAGTACATGCCCAGCGATTTGAGGATTATTTCACGAATAACACCCTTCGCATTGACTATACCTTTTCGGGCAATGCTCATCATCAGGAGGTTTATGTAGACAAACTGAATGTCATGCCGCAATGGTTTGGCAAGAGAAAACGTCTGCCAGAAGTGCCAGTGGAAGGCAACGGACAAATCATTGTCAGAAAGCATGGCACCCAAACCGTCATCTATCGAAACTCCTTTTCCACACTCTTTCAGGAATGGTTGTCGTATGAAGAGGCAAGAACAGAGAAGAAATCATTTGAGAACGTATTCTTGGTGCCTATGCCCAAAGACAGCGTAGACATCACGGTGGAACTTTATAACAGCCGCAGGCAGGTGATGACCTCGCTCACCCATACGGTGAATCCCAAGGACATACTCATCAGACATATCGGTGAACGGGATATTACTCCCTATATCACGCTACAGCAGGCTAAAGACTCTGCAAACTGCATTCATATCGCATACCTGGCAGAAGGTTATAAACAAGACGAAATGGAAACATTCATCAACGATGCGAAGATTGCCATGGAAGCCTTGTTCGAACATGAACCGTTCAAACAAATGCGCGACAGGTTCAACTTGATTGCCGTCATGTCTCCTTCCAAAGATAGTGGAACCAGCGAACCGTCAAAGGGTATATGGAAGAACACAGCGCTCCATTCGCATTTCGACACATTCTATAGCGACCGATATCTGACAACTCTGAATCTCAAGGATTTACACGATTGGTTGGCAGGAACGCCATACGAACACATCATCGTATTGGTGAATACCGAAAAGTATGGCGGTGGAGGCATCCTGAATTCCTACAACCTGTCTATGACACATCATCCCAAATACCGCCCTGTAGTGGTTCATGAGTTCGGACATAGTTTCTGCGGTCTCGGCGATGAGTATGCCTACGAGAACGAAGCCATCCCGATGTATCCTCACGACATTGAACCTTGGGAGCCCAACCTGACAACCATGAAGAGTTTCACCGGTAAATGGGAGAATCTTATTGACAAGAATACGCCCATCCCCACCCCTGCCACCAAACAAAATGCAGACAAAGTGGGTATCTATGAGGGAGCCGGGTATAGCCTGAATGGTGTTTACAGAGGTATGCAAGACTGCCGCATGCGCACCAATGAGTACCCCGTGTTTTGTCCCGTCTGTCAACAAGCCTTACGCAAACTGATTAGTTTCTATACAGAATGATTGGATTTTTGTAAGGAAACACGTTACAAACTTACTGCTCATACGTCCTACTTAAAATATAATTATTAAAACAAATCATAGAATGAAAATGGAAAAGAAATACCATGGCGTTGTTGTCCCCATGGTAACACCAGTCACAAAAGAAGGCAATATCGATGTGACAGCCGTAGAGAAAATTGTTAATAACTTTGCACAATATGGTGTTAGCCCACTCATCATGGGTACTACCGGTGAAGGAAACTCCGTAAGCAGTGCGCAAGGGGCAGAGATGATTGCCGCCGCCAAACGTGCAAGCGGAGGCAGAGTAACCATCTATGCAGGCGTTGGCGGCACATGCATCAGTGACCAATATGCAGCAGCCAAGCAGTTTGTAGAGGCTGGTGCCGATGTGATAGCCGCAACGCTGCCCAGTTACTATGCGCTCACACCCGCTCAGATGGAAAACTACTACACCCAACTGGCAGATTTCCTCACCGTTCCACTGATGCTGTACAACATTACCATTACCACTCACATGAGCATACCCATGGATGTGATTGAGCGATTGAGTCATCATCCCAACATTGTTGGTCTGAAAGACTCTGAAAACAACATACCCCGCTTGGAAGAAGCACTGAAATTGTTTGCTGATCGCGATGATTTCTGCTATTTCTGCGGCTGTGCCGCCAATTCCGCCATTGCTTTGAAGAATGGTGCCGATGGTATTGTGCCCAGCGTTGGCAATTATCTGCCCAAAATTTATCAGGATTTATATGAAGCAGGCATTGCCGGTAATGAAGCCGAAGCAGAACGCCTGCAACAGGAAACCATAGAAATCGGAAAAATCAACACGGCCGGCCTCACCTTGGGCGAGTCGCTTGCCGGTTTGAAAGTGATTATGAAGATGGCAGGCCTATGTGAAGAGTATATGCTTCCGCCGCTTACGGAACTGGATAACGACACGGTTGCACGCATTCGTAAAGAAGCAGAGCCGGTATTGAAGTCATACAAATAAAGTGTAAAGCGTTCATTCATTAAAACCACATAAGTATGGAGACCTCAATTCATTGGATTGACATGACCATCGTCATCCTGTCGTTGTTGATGGCAGTGGGTGTAGGTGTGTATTTCTCACGTAAACAGAATTCAACAGAGGCTTACTATGCTGCCAATGGCAGTGTTCCTGCCTGGGCTGTCGGCATGTCGATGTTTGCCACGATTATCAGTAGCGTGACATTTCTGGCCTATCCGGGAGCCGCTTATGCAGGCAACTGGATACTTTTGGTACAAGGTCTGATGGTTCCCATTGTGCTTGTGGGAATGATCTGGTTCATTGTGCCGTTGTTCCGAAAGGTAATCCGCCTGAGCACCTATGAGTATTTCGAGCGCCGTTTTGGTCCTTTCGCCCGTTTATACAGTTCTCTTGCATTTGTATTGGAACATTTTTCGAAGATGGGAACCATTCTCTATCTGATGGGCATCGCCATGGCCACCTTCACTGGCATTGATATCGTATACATTATTATATTTATAGGAATCATTGTCATCATCCTTACCTATCTTGGAGGTATGGAGGCAATCATCTGGATGGACGTAGTGCAAGGCTTCCTCTTGATATTGGGCGGTGTTCTCACTGTGGGCATGCTGTTCTATCTGACCGATGGTGGCCCGTCAACTATCTTCAGTGTGGCCAAGGAATACAACAAGATCGACTTCGGCCCCTATGACTGGGATCTCACGCAGATGACTTTCATCGTATTGGTGCTCAATGGTATTTTCTATGCTGTACAGAAATACGGTACCGACCAAAGCATCGTGCAGCGATACCTCACGGCCAAAGACGACAAAAGTGCCAAGAAAGCATCCTATATGGGTGTTCTGATGAGTGTTCCTACATGGGCATTGTTCATGTTTGTAGGAACCTGTCTCTTCGTTTATTACCACATCAACAGCGGTGCACTGCCAGAAGGTATCAAGAGCGACGAGGTGTTCCCGTTCTTTATCGCCACTGAACTGCCCATTGGCATCACCGGATTGATTATTGCAGCCCTTGCTGCCGGGGCCATTTCGAGTATCGACAGTGACGTAAACTGTATTTCGGCCATCATTGTAGAAGACTACTATGGACGTTTCAAGAAAAATGTCACCGATAAACAGAAGTTGCGTGTTGGCCGCATCTCAGTGCTCGTCATCGGTATTCTGAGCATTCTCATCGCCCTCATCTATGTTTCGTGGGGCGGCGAAGGCGTGCTTGGTACGCTCTTCGGCCTCTATGCCATCGTATCAGCAGGTATCGTTGGCATCTTCCTGCTCGGACTGTTCTCAAGGCGTGCCAATTGGCAGGGTTTGTACATAGGTATTGCCGCTGCCGTCTTATTTACTGCTTATGCTGTGCTCACTTCCAGCAAGTTTGAAACAGCCGGTGGCGAGAAACAACTCCTGCTTGATCTGGGCAGTTGGAATTTCACGCATCACAAATATATGTTAGGCGTATATAGCCATCTCATCGTTCTGATTGTCGGTTATGTGGCCAGTCTGTTCTTCAAGACGCCCCCTGCCGACAAGGAATTAACAGTATACGGTTATCTGGAAGAAAGAAAAAAGGAAAAAGAATAATATGAAACCCATCACATTATTGCAACCAGCCAAGATTCAGTTTGGAACTGGTTGTCTGGAACAACTCTGTAACGACTATCTTGCCATGGGCAAGAAACGCCTTTTCATACTCACGGCACCAGTCATCCGGCCGATGCTCCAACAGGCGGAAGCCACCTTGCGCAACGGTGGCGTGGAAATAGCCTACTTCGATGATATCATGGCCGAACCGACCGTTAATGATTTCAAGCGCATTCTCGCAGAAGCACGTGCCTTCAAGGCCGACAGTGTTATCGGTGTAGGCGGTGGCAGCGTGCTCGACCTGAGCAAACTCGTTGCAACTCTTATTCATAGCGAACAACAGATAGAAGATTTGTTCGGCATAGGCTTAGTGGCTTGTCGTGGCGTATGGTTCGCCTGTGTTCCCACAACCTCGGGAACCGGAAGCGAAGTGTCGCCTAATGCCATTCTGCTGGACGAGCGCGATGCCTTGAAAAAGGGTGTTGTCAGTCCGCATCTCATGGCAGATGCCGCTTATATCGACCCGCAACTCACTTGGTCTGTTCCTGCCAAGATCACCGCAGAGACAGGAATGGATGCCATCACCCATTGCATTGAGGCCTATACCAACAAGTTTGCCCATCCACTGGTGGATGTCTACGCCTTACAGGGCATCCGTCTGATAGCCGCCCACTTGCTCCGCGCCGTGAAAAACGGCAAGGACGTGGAGGCGCGCGAGGCCTTGGCATTAGGCAGCATGTATGGTGGCATGTGCCTCG
Organism: Prevotella sp. UBA4268; assembly: GCA_002395135.1. Classification (GTDB taxonomy): domain Bacteria; phylum Bacteroidota; class Bacteroidia; order Bacteroidales; family Bacteroidaceae; genus Prevotella. Next base: position 7,143 of record DGWC01000103.1, read on the forward strand.
GTCCTGTCAACACCGCGGCCGTTCATGCCCTCTCCTACCCGTTGGGCGGCGAATTCCACATCTCACACGGCCTCAGCAACGCTATTCTGCTGCCCTCTGTGATGAAATTCAATAGTGTGGCCTGCGTGGAAAGATATGCAGATGTTGCCATTGCATGTGGCGTGGCTCCCGGGAAAGATGCCAAAGAGACAGCACAGCGTGGTGTTGAGTTCATCGAAAAACTAAGCCGCGATTGCGGAATTCCCACAACCCTCACCGAAATAGGCATATCACAGTCTGCCGTTGACGGCATGGCAAAGGCGGCCATGAACGTGCAACGACTGCTGAAGAACAATCCTCGCCCCGTTACCGAGGATGATGCCCGCAACATCTACAACAGTTTATATTGATTTTCAGATATGATACCCAAATTAGCAATAACCATGGGCGATCCTGCCGGCATTGGTCCGGAGATTATCGTCAAGGCATTGAGCCGGAAAGAAACATACGAGAAGTGTCACCCAATCGTGACGGGCGATGCCGAAATCATGAGAATGGCAGTCGGCCAGTTGGGTGCTGACCTGCATGTGAATGCCGTGGACAGCATTGCCGATGCCAAGTTTGAACTGGGAACAATTGACGTTTACGACCTGAAGTGCGTGGACATGGACACATACCAGCAGGGTGTTGTGCAGCCACAATGCGGAAACGCCGCATTCGTCAGCGTGGTCAAGGCCATTGAACTCGCCATGGCCGGCGAGGTGGACGGCACGGTTACGGCTCCGCTTAACAAGGAAGCGCTCCATAAGGCAGGCCATCATTTCGACGGACATACCGAGATTTATGCCCACTATACCAATACCAAGAAGTATGCCATGCTGCTGGCCGACGAGTTTCTGCGCGTCATCCACGTCTCTACTCATGTTTCTTTGCGTGAAGCATGCGACCGTGTGAAGAAGGCACGCATTATCGAAGTGACCGAGTTAATCAATGATGCATGCCGGCAGTTTGGCATCGCAAAGCCCCATATTGGTATTGCCGGACTGAATCCGCATGCCAGCGACGGCGGTCTCTTCGGTTGGGAAGAGGAGAAAGAAATTGCTCCTGCCGTTGAAGAACTTAAGTCGAGAGGCTTCTATGTGGACGGTCCTGTATCGCCCGACTCGCTTTTTGCCAAGGCCCGGTGCGGTAAATTCGACGGTGTAGTTGCCATGTATCACGATCAGGGACACATTCCTTTCAAGGTGGTTGGTTTCCAATGGAACAAGGAAACAGGACGTATGGAGGCATCCAAGGGTGTGAACATTACACTCGGACTGCCAATCATCCGCGTCAGTGTAGACCATGGCACCGCTTTTGATGTGGCAGGTCAGGGCATCGCAAGTGCCGAAGGACTGCTCCTTGCCATCGACTATGCTTCGAAAATGGCCGTAAACAGAAAGGCATAACGAGCATGGTGGTGGTCATTGCCGATGATTTGACAGGTGCCGCAGAAATGGCAGGCATTGCCTGGAAGCACGGAATGCACGTGAATTTCACATTGTTCGATTCACCTCAGAGCCCATTCCACGATGCACAGAACCTGTTAACCATGCCAGAACCTGCTGATCAGCAGGTTCTGGTAGTGGCTACCGACACCCGCTCCGGCACCGTTTCCGAGGCACGGGCCACCATAAAGAGCATCATGAACCACTTCGCACCAACACAACACACACATATCCTTTTTTTCAAAAAGACCGATTCGGCACTGCGTGGACATATTCTAGCCGAGGTTTCCACCATGATGGAATGTCTGAATGCAAAGAAGACATTGCTCATAGCACAAAACCCGTCGAAGCAGCGCGTTGTCCACGATGGCATTTACTATATCAACGGAACACCGCTGAGCGAAACCAGTTTTTGTTTCGACCCGGAATTCCCCGCCAAGACATCGGTGGCGGAGCACATCATCATGCATGCCGACTTCAATCCCCCATGTCCGTGCCTCTCGCTGGCTGTTGACAGACAGATGGAAAGCAGCGGGGTTTTCATTGCCGATGCCATTTCCGAAACCGAAATACAGCAGCAGATAGCCAAGGCCGACTCGCACACACTCCTTGCCGGTGCTGCCGATACCTTTACGTTATTCCTGAAATCATACACGTCAGGTAATTCTTCTGACTACAAACAAGCAGAAGTACAGTACAAGCAGGCTCAACAACAAAACGCAGAGATGCCATCAACCATCATTGTTTGCGGCAGCACACAGAGCAAACCGCTCCATCTCGGCATACCCACGGCACAGATGCCCGACGACATTTTCCACGGTCTGTTGCCAGCCGAACAATGGTTTCCAAGCATCGACACTACCTACTCACAATCAAAATCCGTAATACTCACCATCGGCCGCAAGGCTGAAGGAGGCAAAGCCTATGCTGTGCGTCTGCGCGAAACCATGGCTAAGGTCGTAGCACATTTGGTTGCCAACCACCATCCGCACCAATTGGTGGTTGAAGGCGGTGCAACGGCATTCGCCATTCTGCACGCCCTGGGCTGGTGCCATTTTGAAATAGAAAACGAAAACGCGCCAGGCGTTGTCACCTTGCGTTACCATCACCCGGCCAACGACGTGCTTATCACGCTCAAACCCGGCAGTTATCCCTGGGGCAACCTGCCACTGCTGCTACAACGGCAATCATAAAAACCAGAATCACACCCTAAATTGACTTGACATAAATCAAGTAATTACATACAAATAGTCACGAAAACGTTTGCGAAGGTTTCTTTTTTATAGTTAAATTAAAAATTTTCTTTCAATTTGTTTGTTTATTTAAAGAAAATGTGTAATTTTGCAACCAAATAAAAATTTACAAGGTAAAAAGATACAATAAACAAACAAAACACAATTAAAGTTTATCATTATGAATGCAGCCAAAGTAGTAGAAGATCTCAAGCAGAGATTCCCCAATGAGCCGGAATACATTCAGGCAGTTTCTCAAGTTCTTCCAACCATAGAAGAGGAGTACAACAAACACCCCGAATTCGAAAAGACAAACCTCATCGAGCGTCTGTGTATTCCCGACAGAATTATCCAGTTCCGCGTGACATGGGTTGACGACAAAGGCAATGTGCAGACCAATATGGGCTATCGAATTCAACACAACAACGTCATCGGTCCGTATAAAGGAGGCATCCGTTTCCATAAAAGTGTGAATCTCGGTATCCTGAAATTCCTCGCTTTTGAGCAGACATTCAAGAACTCACTTACCACTCTGCCCATGGGAGGTGCAAAGGGTGGTTCCGATTTCTCGCCTCGCGGCAAGAGCGATGCTGAGGTAATGCGCTTCTGTCAGGCATTTATGAACGAACTTTACCGCCACATCGGACCCGACGAAGACGTGCCGGCAGGTGACATCGGCGTAGGTGGCCGTGAGGTTGGCTATATGTTTGGCCAGTATAAAAAACTTACACACGAGTGGAGCGGCGTTCTCACCGGCAAGGGCATCCAGTTCGGTGGCTCTCTCATCCGTCCAGAGGCTACTGGATACGGTTGTGTTTACTTCCTGCAATCTATGCTTGCCACTCGTAATATCGACATCAAGGGCAAGAAAGTCTTGATTTCAGGTGCAGGAAATGTGGCTCAGTATGCTGCCGAGAAGTGCATCCAACTGGGTGCCACCGTGCTCACCATGTCCGATTCCGACGGTTATATCTACGATGCAGATGGTATCGACCGCGAAAAACTCGACTATATCATGGAACTGAAAAACATCGAGCGTGGCCGTATCAAGGAATATGTAGAGGAATACCCCAATGCCGTGTATCACGAAGGCAAGCGCCCCTGGTATGAAAAGGCAGATATCGCTCTTCCATGCGCCACTCAGAACGAGATTAACGCAGATGAAGCACAGGCATTGGTAAGCAATGGCGTGTTCGCAGTAGCCGAAGGAGCCAACATGCCTACACTGCCCGAGGCCATCAAGATCTTCCAGGATGCCAAACTGCTCTATTCTCCAGGCAAGGCAAGCAATGCCGGTGGTGTGTCTGTGTCAGGTCTTGAGATGAGCCAGAACTCTGAGCGTCTGTCGTGGACAGCCCAAGAAGTTGACGATTATCTGAAGCGCATCATGAACGATATTCATGAAAATTGCGTGAAATATGGTACTGAGAAAGATGGCTACATCAACTACGTGAAGGGTGCCAATGTGGCAGGCTTCATGAAGGTGGCACGAGGCATGATGGCACAGGGCATCGTATAAAGAACAGACAATCATTTTTTAACCCGTAAAACCAGGGGGAGGCAGCGGTTTTCACAAGCCGAAGTCTCCCTTTTTTTCATGACATTCTTCATTGAAAACAAACGTCAAAAAAACGCCGTTTGGAATCATTGGTCGAAAACACAACAGTAATGACCACCCTTCACACCTATGAGAGGATGGCCATTGCTATTATTTCAGGAGCGTAACCAACAGGAACTACGAAAGGCACCTGCCGTGATAGAGGGCAATTTTGCCGGTTCCTTCTGCATCATCAAGTACATCAATGGTGCCGCTGAGCCATTCGGTCATGGGCAACTCTTCGGTCAGAGGGAAACAATCCACTACCCTGCCCTCGCTGATAACGACCACATGCTGACGTAGTGTTTCGCCATCGACCACTACCTTGTGGGCAGCAATGCGCCGTATTCTACCATCCTGCCGTGCCATATCAGTGTCTGGACGATGGCGGTTTAGGAATCTCCTCTGGCTGAGATGCCTCATCCGGATGAGAATCGGGTGGTGGCGGAGGCAAACGCCTGGCGGAATCAGCCGGCTGAGTCACCTTTGTGCTGTCACTGGGCAGCGTTGGCGTTTCCTTTTTCTTCTCATGGAACCGCAGCATTTGGATGTTGTTGATAATCATCACCTTCAACGTGGTGGCTGTGGCATTGGCATCTCTCGACAAGAAGAAGAAACCTCTGATCTCGCGAATGCCCCTTTGTTGTGCGTCAGTCACCTCCAGCGTGTATCGGTTTGCTGAAGACATGTGCATCATACGTGTGCCCACGCTATCGTTTTTGAACCTCACGGCAAGCATGGCAACACCGTCGCGCATGCCGTCCTGATAGAGGAACTGGGCGTTAAACTTAAGTATGATTCTGTCTCCTTGATGGAATGAGGTGTCGGGAGTGATAACAAACGAATGATAATTGTATGGTTCGCTAGGGATGAGCACCATGTTCGACTCACCGCGCCATATGCTCGCCGTATCGCCGACTACCAGTTCTGAGTCACCTTCATCATAAACATCGGCACCAACCGCCCTTGCCTCGTTGTTCATCCTGTCTTCCACGCGCTTTGCAATTTCATGCAGGCGCTCAGTGTGGCGCATATAGTAGACCATCGAGGAGTCGAACTCTTCCTCGGTGACACCATATTTCTTGAGCACAGCGAGACGATAGAGCCTGTCGTTATAGTTCCGCTCCGACGAATTGACACCCAAGGCCATGCCTCCGGCCAGATGATAGTCATAAAGAATTGCCTCCAGTTCGTCCGGCTGGATATACTGGGAAGGCACGGAGGGCTTGCACGATGCCACGACCACCGCAAAGAAGACGATGAAAAGGATGCTATTTGAGATTTTCATCTGACGTTTCGTTCTGGCGACTGTCTTTTTTGAATGAGATGGCCGATAGTTCCTTGCGGAAGAAAAGCAGCAACAGGGCAACGCCCGTGGTGATGCTGGCATCGGCGAAGTTGAACACCGGGCTGAAGAACACATACGGCTGGCCGCCCCAAATAGGCAACCAATCGGGGAGCGTGGTTTCTATCAGCGGGAAATAGAACATATCCACCACCTTTCCCATGAGGAACGGTGCATAGCCTTGGCCGAAAGGAACCACGTAGGAGACATAGAAAGGCGACGAGGCACTGAACATCAGCCCATAGAACATGGAATCGAGAATGTTGCCGGCGGCTCCCGCCAACACCATTGCCACACATACGATATAGCCTGTGCGCGCTCCTTTCTTGACTTCCAGCCAGATGTAATACCCCAAAGCACCCACGGCAACGATGCGAAACAGGCTGAGCACCAGTTTGTTGACAAACGTCATGCCATAGGCCATCCCGTTGTTCTCGATGAAATTGATATAGAACCAACTCGTTATCTGAATGCTGTCGTGCAGGCACATGTGTGTCTTGACCGAGATTTTGATAATCTGATCAATAACCAGGATGCAGACAATGATGATGATGGCGAGGTGGCCGTTGTTGAATTTCTTCATCAGTGCTTTCTTCCCTCCTTGCTTTGCACGCTGAGCGTTGCATGAGGCACGATGCGCAGACGCTCTTTCGGGATGAGTTCACCGGTCATTCGGTCGATGCCATAAGTCTTGTTCTGAACGCGAACCAGTGCTGCTTCGAGTCCTTTGATGAACTTCTGCATGCGAGCAGCCTGCTGCATGAGTTCTTCTTTCGACTGTGTGGCGCTTCCTTCTTCAAGAATCTTATATGTGGGTGATGTGTCATCTACATCATTGCCATCCTCATTCATTAACTGGCGCATCATCTGATTGTAGTCTTGACGCGCTGTTGCCAGTTTCTCATTGATGATACCCTTGAACTCTTCAAGTTCCTCATCACTATAACGTACTTTCTCTGCCATAGTAATAATAGTAGTGTATAGTTTGGTTGTTAATAATATTCCTGTTCACTTTCCTGTCAGTTCTTACTGATGGAGATGTTGAGCGTGAATTCGTCGAAAGCCACTTCTTCGCCGCTGTTTTCTGCAATGTTAATCTCCTCGGCCAGCACTTGCGACTTGATATAGTCGGCATAAGCAGCAATGGCAGCATCCGTCTGCTCTTCGGGAGAGACCACCACGCAGATATGGTCGGTGATATCGAAGCCATGATCCTTACGCATGTTCTGAATGCGGTTGATGAGTTCGCGCGCCATTCCCTCTTTTCTGAGTTCGTCGGTGAGTTCTATTTCGAGCGCAACAGTAAGGTTTCCTTCGTTAGAAACGAGCCATCCGGGGATATCCTCGCTGACAATCTCCACGTCAGATGCCTCTACCACAGCCTCGGAGCCTTCAACAAGGAGCGTAATGGCACCTTTTGCCTCCAGTTCTGATATTTCTTCCTGCGACAATGCTGCCATCTGGGCGGCAATACCTTTCATCAGTTTACCGAATTTCTTACCCATTACACGGAAGTTGCACCTTACTTTCTTCACCAGGATGCCTGCACCTTCAACGAACTTCAGTTCTTTGACGTTCACCTCGCTCATAATCAGGTCTTTCACTGCCTCGATATGGGCTTTCTGAGTGTCGTCGACAGCCGGAATCATGATGCTCTGCAGCGGCTGGCGCACCTTGATGTTCACCTTTCGGCGCAGGGCGAGCACCATGGAAGTAATCTTCTGTGCCATGTCCATGCGTGCTTCCAGGTCGCGGTCGATAACGGATTCGTCGGCCTCGGGGAAGCGGTCGAGATGCACACTATCCAGTTCTCCGCCCAGATCGTGATACAACTGATCGGCATAGAATGGTGAGAACGGAGCCAGCAACTTGGCTACCGTCATCAGACAAGTATACAATGTCTGGTATGCACTGAGTTTGTCGCTGCTCATTTCCTTGCCCCAGAAACGCTTGCGGTTCAATCTTACATACCAGTTGCTCAGGTCATCGTTGACAAAAGTATCGATCAAACGGCCGGCCTTGGTCGGTTCGAAGTCGGCCAGCGATGCATCTACGCCCTTGATGAGAGTGTTCACCTTGGAGAGAATCCATCGGTCAATCTCGGGCATATCGGCAACGGCCACCTTCTTTCCGGCTGGATCGAAACCGTCTACATTGGCATAGAGAGCAAGGAAACTATAGGTATTATAAAGTGTACCGAAGAACTTGCGGCGCACTTCATCCACTCCTGCGGGGTCATACTTAAGGTTATCCCACGGCTGGGTATTGGTAAGCATGTAGAAACGTACGGCATCAGCACCGTTTCTCTTGATTTCCGAGAACGGATTCACCACATTTCCCAAGTGCTTAGACATCTTTATGCCCTTTGCATCGAGCACCAAACCGGTGGAGATAACGTTCTTGAACGCCACGCTGTCGAAAATCATGGTGGCGATGGCATGCAATGTGAAGAACCAGCCACGTGTCTGGTCAACACCTTCGTTGATAAAGTCGGCGGGATAAGCCAGTGCCTTGTCGATGGCATCCTTGTTTTCGAAAGGATAATGCACCTGTGCGTAAGGCATAGAACCCGAATCGAACCAAACATCGATGAGGTCGCTTTCGCGGTGAAGCGGTTTTCCGCTCTCGCCCACCAGCACGATGTCGTCCACATAAGGACGGTGCATGTCTATCTTGTCATAGTTCTCCTGTGAGTAGTCGCCAGGAACGAATCCCTTTTCCTTCAGCGGATTAACGGCCATAACACCTGCCTCTACAGCCTTTTCTATCTCGTTGTAGAGTTCTTCCAGTGAACCGATGCAGATTTCTTCGCGGGTATCTTTGTTGCGCCAGATGGGAAGCGGCGTTCCCCAGAAGCGAGAACGCGAAAGGTTCCAGTCGTTCAAGTTCTCAAGCCAGTTGCCAAAACGTCCCGTACCAGTGCTTTCCGGCTTCCAGTTAATGGTCTTGTTCAGTTCCACCATGCGCTCTTTGCAGGCAGTAGAACGGATAAACCACGAGTCGAGCGGATAGTAAAGCACGGGCTTGTCGGTACGCCAGCAGTGGGGATAGTTATGGATGTGCTTGCCGATTTTATAGGCGCAGCCCTCTTGTTTCATCTCCATGCAGATCACGATGTTAAGGTCTTCATCCTTTGATGCAGCCTTTTCATCGTAGCCGTTCACATTGTATTTCGGATCATACGCATTCTTCACATAGTTGCCAGCATGATGGCCATAGGCCTCTTTGTTTACGCAGGCGGCGATAAACTCATCAGAGAGTTCATCCACAACGTAATACTTACCCTGCAAATCCACCATCGGGCGCGTCTCTCCGGCCTTGTTAATCAGGAAGAGCGACGGTATGCCAGCATCTTTGGCCACCTTTGCGTCGTCGGCACCGAAGGTAGGAGCAATGTGCACGATACCTGTACCGTCCTCAGTGGTTACATAGTCGCCGGGAATCACGCGGAATGCCACGTCTTCCATCTCTACAAACGTTTCGTTGCCGGTGCGGAAGAGTTTGTCGGCATGTGCCTCAGCATATTCGCGGACGAATTTTGCCGACATGTCGTCCACCTTCTCGCAGGGCTTCACCCACGGCATCAACTGCGAATAGCGCATGCCCACCAGGTCGGAACCCTTATAGGTGGCCACGATGCGGTAAGGAATCACCTTGTCACCCGGCTTGTATTCGTCCATCGAAGCGAATTCGCCCTCTGGCTTCAGATAGGCATCCAGTCGCGTTCCAGCCATGATGGCGCTGATTTTCTCACCGCTATAGGGGTTGAAAGTCTGCACGCAGACATAGTCAATCTTCGGTCCCACGCACAAGGCAGTATTCGAAGGCAGTGTCCAGGGCGTGGTGGTCCATGCCAGGAACACAGGTGTGCCCCACTCTTTCATCTCGGGCCGCGGATCCATGATGCGGAACTGTGCCGTGACAGTAGTGTCTTTCACGTCACGATAGCAGCCGGGCTGGTTCAGTTCGTGACTCGAAAGTCCCGTTCCGGCAGCAGGCGAATACGGCTGAATGGTATATCCCTTGTAGAGCAGACCTTTGTTATAGAACTGCTTCAAGAGCCACCACAGTGTTTCAATATACTTATTGTCGTAAGTGATATAGGGATGGTCAAGGTCTACGAAATAGCCCATTTTCTCCGTCAGGTCGCGCCATTCCTGCGTGAACATCATCACATTGTGGCGGCAAGCGGCGTTATAGTCCTCAATGGAGATATATCTGGGCGATGCGGGATTGTCGATATCAGCCTTGGTAATGCCTTTTTCCTTCTCCACACCCAGTTCCACGGGCAGTCCGTGTGTGTCCCAGCCGGCCTTACGGTGCACCTGGAAGCCCTTCATTGTCTTATAACGGTTGAAAGTATCCTTGAGTGCACGCCCGAGAACATGGTGAATGCCGGGATGACCGTTAGCAGAAGGAGGACCTTCGAAGAAAACAAACTGTGGATTACCGTCACGCTCAGTAATGGAACGGTGGAAAATATCATTCTTTTCCCACTCTTTCAGAATCTGATTGTTGACCTCTGTCAAGTCAAGACCATTATGTTCAGCAAACATCTTTGCCATAATACAATATTATTTTTCTTAAATTTTACAACGTTGTTTCTATATAGGGCGCAAAGGTAATTAAAAAAATCCTTATAGCAAAGAAGTTTTTAGATTTATTCAAGAAATATTTGGGCAGAATGGAAAGAAGTATTACCTTTGCGCGCATAAAATAAAGTATGACATGAAGATACAACCTTGCGCGAAAATCAATCTGGGACTGAACATCGTGAACAAGCGGCAAGACGGCTATCACGACCTTGAAACCGTGTTCTATCCTGTCAGAATCCACGACGAAATAGAAATTACGGAGACCGCCACCCCACACGGATGCTCGCAGGAAATGCCCACCGGATGCTCATTAGAAATAGAAGGACACGAGATAGAGGGCGATATGGAGAAAAACCTCGTGGTGAAAGCCTATCGGCTATTGGCCTCCGACCACCCGCTACCGCCCGTCCACATACGCCTTGACAAACAAATTCCCATGCAGGCAGGCATGGGCGGCGGCTCGGCAGATTGCGCCTACACCATCCGATTGCTCAACGACATGTTCGGCATTGGCATCTCTGTAAGCGAAATGGAGCGCTATGCCGCCCGATTGGGTGCCGACTGTGCCTTCTTCATCACCGCGAAACCGTCGTATGCAGAGGGTATCGGCGACGTGCTCACACCCATTGAACTCGACTTGAGCAACTATTTCATTGCCATTGTGAAACCGTCTTTGTCCATTTCCACTAAGGAGGCATTTGCCGGCATACGGGTAAAGCGACCGCAGATGTGCTGCAAAGACATTGTGAGGCTGCCCGTTGACCAATGGAAACCACTCCTGAAAAACGATTTCGAAGAGAGCATCATTCCGCAATACCCTGTCATTGCCGACCTGAAAAATGCACTCTACGACGAGGGTGCCCTCTATGCCGCGATGAGCGGAAGCGGAAGTGCCTTGTTTGGAATATTCAGCCAAAGACCAGAAATGGAAAATCCATTATTCACAGACTGTTATACCAATATCATTAAAGGATAAGAAGAATCCATAAAAAGACCGATATGGACAATCAAGAAGAACTGTTTCCCGTGGTTGACGAGCAAGGCAACGTGACAGGAAGTATATCAAGAGGCGAGGCACACAATGGATGCATGGTGCTTCATCCTGTGGTTCACCTTCACGTGTTCAACACCAACGGCGACCTATACCTGCAGCACCGTCCCGTGTGGAAGGACATTCAGCCAGACAAATGGGACACCGCTTGTGGCGGACACGTAGATTTGAATGAAACCATTGAACAGGCCCTACGCAGAGAAGTAGCCGAAGAACTGGGCATTAACGACTATATTCCGCAGAGAATCGGCAAATATATCTTCGAAGGAAAACTGGAACGCGAACTGGTATATGTGCACAAGACCGTCTACGACGGCACCATCACCCCCAGCAAGGATGAATTGGCGGGTGGCCGTTTCTGGTCTAAGAGCGAAATCAGACAGAATATGGGAAAGAATGTGTTCACTCCCAATTTTGAAGACGAATACAAGCGGTTCTTCGGAGACTCATCTGACTCTTGACAGGATACATCAGATGATGCGCCAGTCAATAGTGGCACCGGATGCCCTACTCCAACGTGAGTGCGGTGTAAGGATTCGAAAAAACGCAACAAAATCATGTTGCCGTTTTACTTCGAAATAGAAATTGGTTTTGGACAAAACGGGCGTTGAAAACGCAAAAACGTAAAGATTCGTTACCATAAAGCACATTTCCACTCGCAAAACCTATGCTTTTGCCCTTCAAAAACTATGGTTTTACTGCCCAAAAACTATGGTTTCGCACCTCAAAACCTATGCTTTTGAAACCCAAAAACATAGGTTTTATCAGCAAACATCTGATTTCCTCGTCCAACGGAGAAATATTTTCATTTCAATTGCCTATTAATCAACAAGTTGCAGAAAGCGCCTCAAAACACGCGTATTTATCGTCCCGTTAAATCGTCAGTGACCGGCATCGCCCGTATGAGAGCCTATAATTCGAAATTTCCATGACAAATCCATGCACAAGAATCACTCGGTCCCGCGTTTTTTTCGTATATGATTAGCAGGCCCGTGAATGCCGAAATCATCGAAAAAGCAAATTCATTGCATCATTCTGATACCAGAATCACGTGACTCCAAGACATGGATATCTCAAACCAACAAACAGACCATAAAAAGCACAAAAGCCGGTTTTTGCCTTGTGAAAGCATCGGTTATAGAGAGCGAATCCATCGGTTTTGGAAACCAAAACATGACGAATAAAAGCATAAAAAAACTCGTCATCAACAAATCCCTCTTTTGTTTATCGATTTTCCAGGGGATGTTAATGACGAGAAAAATATGAGTTTTACCGTTTATCTATGTGGCTGCGACTGATGGTTTCTTTGCCTTTGCGAATTCATACGTTCTGTGAATTTGCGGATGGACTGGCGGTGAAACTGGTCCTCAGCCTTAATAACATCATAGAGTTTGCTGGCAGAAATCACCTTGAGAAACTTCTGATGATACTGTTTCTGCAGTTTCTTTATCTGGATATCCACATTGTCTTGTTTCTCAATGGCAGAGCGGCACTCGGCCTCGGTGGCAGGTTTTCTCCAACGAGCCCTGCCTGCCTGCTGAAACAGAGCACGCTGCTTGGCCTGCAGTTCCTTGTAGATGGGGAAAAAATCGGCAGCCTCTTTCTGCGTAAGTTTTGCCTCACGCGTGATATGCTGCTCCAAAGCGGCCTGGAACCGCTGCGGATTAAACTTGTTCTGCTGGGCGCTGGCACCCAGCAGAACAAGACATAGCATAAATATAATAATGTGTCTCTTCATTTTCAATACTCATTTGACATGTAACTATAAAGGTCTTGGTTGTCGAGCATCACATAGTCGGCCATCTGGTCGAGTGCGTCGCCCGATGAGGAAGATACCAGTGTCTGCACCGGCACGCTGGCGTTTTGTTCGCCCGTATCGGGGTTATGGAATACCGCCACACCGAAAAGCAGGCCGACAACAGATGCGACAGCCAGATAAGGAACGAGTTTCCTGACGATTGCGTTTCTATGTGTTGTTGTAGCATTGTGCTGCTCTTCGATGGAGGTGTCCTCCACTTTTTCCATCATTTCTGCTGCAAATCGATCAAAGAACCCGTCAGGAACCCTGAAGTGGTTCTCATTTCCAATGGTTTGTTTCAGCAGTTCTTCTTCAGTCATATTGTCTTGTTTTTTCATTTGACGTTTGATTTCATATAAAGTTTAAGTAGCATTTGCTTTTTTTTTACAGGAGTCAGCCAATCCTTCGACTGTCATCTCGCCTTGTCAGGTGTCGTTGTGGTCCTTGACATACTCTGTTATCTTCTTGACAGCGATGTGATAAGATGCCTTCAGAGCACCCTCCGAGGTGCCGAGCATCTGGGATATATCGCTGTATTTCATTTCTTCAAAGTAGCGAAGGGTGAACACCGTGCGCTGCACGTCGGGCAGTTTGGAGATGGCTTCATGCAGGAGCGCATGCGTGCGATCGCCATCGAAATAGTCGTCAGCCATCAATCGGTTAGCCACGCTCAGATCTGCGTCTGCGCTAATTTTGTTTTTCTGTCTCCTCACAAAGTCAAGACTCTCGTTGATGGCTATCCTATAGAGCCACGTAGAGATCTGGGATTTGTTCTGAAATGCATCCAGACTGTTCCAAGCCTTGAGGAAAACGTTCTGAAGAACGTCGCTTGCGTCATCGTGGTAGAGAACAATACGGCGAATCTTCCAATATAACGACTCGCTATATTTCTTTACCACCATGCCAAAAGCCTCTCTCCGCATCTTGGGATCAGCCAGCATCTCTGGTGTGATATGGTCATTGAATGTCTCCGACATATTCTTTTAATTCATTATATAATGCCTTGTCGTAGCCGTAAACATCCTTATACTCCACCAAATTCCCGGCAACGTCGGGATAAAGAGTATAATAGGTGATAAACAGCGGCACTTCGGGGCTTACATCGAGATGGTGAATCAGTTTGTCGCGGTCAATCTGCGACTTGTCTACACCATCGTTTTCATCATAGTTGTTTACGTCAGCCGTCATGCTGTAGCGTATCTTCTCGATGACATCTTCGTCTTTCTTGCCAAGCAGGAACACGGCCAGTTCAAACGGTTTCTGCACTCTCACGCAGCCATGGCTGACAGCCCGGTGCTCACGAGAGAAGAGCCAGGGCGAAGAAGTGTCGTGAAGATAAACGGCATGATTATTCGGGAAACGGAAAATGATTCTTCCCAACGAGTTGCCAGCACCTCCTTCCTGGACAATATGCTGCTGGCCTGACATGATTTTATCATAAGACGCATACTCAACATCGAGTTTTCCCTCTTTTTTGTCGAGTATATACATGTGTTCCTTGCGCAGATAGCCATGCTTATACACGATTCCCTTGGCAATGCTCTGAGGAACAATCCACACGGGATTGATATCCATGCGATGGATACGGCTGGTGAGCAGCGGTGTTTTCGTATTATTTGTTCCGCATCCCACTTTCATTGTCATCACACTGTCTTTGTCAACGGCATACAGCGTGTATGACGGGATATTCACCACAATATGCTTCTTGTGGTCTTCCGGATAGTCGTCGAGTCTCCACCGGCAGCGCTCGATGTTGCAGAGGACAGCCATGCGCTGCGATGAAGTAAGCGACGGCTCCTTCAAACGGGTGCACAGGCGCTGGTACAACTTGGAAACGGGCTGCACATCTCTCAGAAAAACATCTACGCTATCGTGGCGGATCTTGTTGATGCACTTGGAGATAAACTCCTGACTGGGATGTTTCATCGCCACGTCATAGAGATGAAAATAAGTGACATGCAGGGAGTCGGAATCCTTCACACACAATTTGTTATACAACTGATTGGGATTCACAAATCCGAAGTACTGGCCGCTGACGTATTTCAGATAGGCCTTCGTGAGATTATACTCAAGACGCGCATACACGGCATTGATGTCTGACACTTCGTCTTGCCCCACACTGAGTTGCCTGATGCGTCTCATGTCGCGCTCAATCTGCGACCGCCGGAAATGAACAGGGCTAAGCCCGGACTTCTCAACTGTATTAAGAAAAGAAAGGAGAGAATCTGCGCGGTGGTCAATGCCACTGCGAGTAATCCAAAGAAACGGATTATGATTTTGGTAATACTTCTTGACGTGGCGGTCTGACATTCTGTTCTCGCCATCCGTCTTTGCAATTGCCCTGATTGTTTTCCGAATACCCTCGGCATCCAAACGGTATTCTTTCGCGGACATATCCGAAAAACTGTCCAGGCTTAGATATTTGTTCGGATTAACTGGCCCTTCATGACAACTCCAAAACAGGCTGATGAAGAGAAACAGGACAATAGAATTTCTGCACAAAACGCTCCAGAGGAATAACTATTTCAAGGATATCTTACGCACCGTGTTTCCCACTTTTACGATGTAGCAACCTTTGGGCAGGTTCAGTTCAATGCGCTTATCGGCGCCATCAACCTTGATGCTCATCACCCTTACACCCGTTACATTGTAGACAAAAAGCATCTGGCCGTTGGCATTTGTCACGTGAATGACATTGTCCTGCACAGTAATCGTCACGCCCAGACTCTCCTGTTCAATGATTTCGATTGCCTCGGCAGCATGCAGCGCCACAGGTGCAGATGCCAGTAAAATAAGTGCCAAAAATATGTTGCGTAAAAATCTGACCATAATAATGCATTTTAAATTTGTGCAAAAATACGATTAATATTTCAATTATCCAAACATTTTTCGCATTTTTACACCTCAAACACGTCATTTTCTTTAGTCAGATGGCTTTCCGGGAAGATTTCCTGTGCTTCCTTGAGAATCATCGCCTCATTCTCATAGCGTGCTGAATAGTGTCCCAACAGCAGTTTCCTAACCCCGGCATCCCTGGCCACCATTGCTGCCTGACGGGCCGTAGAGTGATAATAAAGGGCTGCCCGCTTGGCATTATCCTCGCAATAGGTGCTCTCGTGATAAAGAAGATCAACGTCAGGCAACAATTCGTGCAGACTCGGGATATACTTCGTATCACTGCAATAGGCATAGGAACGGGCGCGGTCGGGCGGTGTCACCAGACGCTCATGTGCATAGCAAGTGCCGTCTTCGGTTGTCCAGCCCATGCCTGCCTTGATGTTATTGATCTGACTCACTGGTATTCCGAGGAAGTCGATCATATCACGACGGATATGCGGAAGGCCTGGTTTCTCGCGGAACAAGAATCCACAGCAGGCAATGCGGTGATTCAACGGAATAGAGGTAACGGTGAGACTACGGTCTTCATATATGATTTCCGAGACGGTTGTGTCCACGGCATGGAACAAAACCTCATATTCCAGGCCGTTGCAGAACATCTCTATCTGCGACTCCAGCATTGTCTTGAGTTCCTTGGGAGCATAGACATGCAGCGGTGCCACTCGTCCAAGCATGCCGAAAGTGCTGATCATGCCTATCAAACCAAAGCAATGGTCACCATGAAGATGAGAGATGAACACGCCCTGGATGCGCATGAAGTTGATGTGAGAGCGGCGCAGTTGAATCTGCGTACCCTCTCCACAATCTACAAGAAACATCTTGTCGCGAATCTCTACCACTTGCGCCGATGCGCCATGCTTAGGTGTAGGCAGCGCACTGCCACATCCCAAGATGTGAACTCTGAAAGGTTGCATACTACTAATGATTAGGCGTTATCTGAGTCGTTTATAGGCATAGATGCCTCGCTCGTTCTCTAACATAAGGCTATCGGCACCCAATTCGAAAATGCTGAAGGTGTCGGCAGAGAGCACCAACTGTCCATTCAGAATTTTCCATTCTACGTATGGCTTCGGTTCCTTGATGTTTGAAATGATAACACCGCCCTCTTGCAGTTCGAAAGACTTGTCGAGACTGACCCATTTGCCAATCAATGTGGTGAGATTGATGACCTCCTTGGCAGAAGGAATGTCGGTATTGTCGGCAGAATGGTCGACCATCACCGCCATGCGGTCGCCTATTCCTACACCACCCTTTACGTTTGACACCGAGTCGTTGTTGATGGAGAATGCGAGCGTGTCACCATTATCGGTGATTAATTCAAGTGTATGCATGGTGGAACCATCGCCGCAACGCCCGTAAACGGTTTCATCTACTTCACCATCAGCAATATCGATTACGATATTTTGTACTGATTTTTCATCAGGTTTCTTGGTCTCCTTGCAGCCTACAAACAGGATGCCGGCGAGTAGGAGCAACAGGAAAAAACGATTATTCTTCTTCATCCTTGTCAATTGCTTTGTTCGTGTGTATCTATTTCCATTCTCTTGGCTTCATTCCATAGTTCATCCATTTCAGCCAATGTCATTTCTGTCAACGGCTTACCTATTTTGATAGAATGCTCTTCCACATAATTGAACCGACGGATGAACTTCTGGTTGGTATGTTCCAGTGCATTGTCGGGATTGAGTTTATAAAGACGGGCGGCATTGATGACAGAAAAAAGGAAATCGCCCAACTCTTTTATGGACCTCACTTTGTCCTCTTTTTTCAATTCTTCCTCCAATTCTTCCAGTTCTTCGTGAACCTTTGCCCACACATCTTCTTTTTGTTCCCAGTCAAAACCTACATTCCGCGCCTTGTCCTGTATACGATAGGCTTTGATCAGACTAGGAAGTGAGTTGGGAACACCAGAGAGAACGCTCTTGTTTCCGTCTTTTTCACGCAGTTTTATCTGCTCCCAGTTCTGCAACACCTGCTCACTTGTCTTGGCATTTTGAAACTCCGAAGCCTCCTCACCTGACCTATCGAAGCGGGGATCATCCAACGGCAACGGTTCTTTCTGCCCTACCTGCGAAGGGTGATAGATATGAGGATGGCGGAAAATGAGTTTGTCGGCCTGCATATTGCACACATCCGCGATGTCGAAATCATCGGTTTCGGAACCGATTTTGGAATAGAACATCACATGCATGAGCACGTCGCCCAACTCTTTGCAGATGTTATGGACATCGTTTTTCATCAACGCATCACACAGTTCGAAGGTTTCCTCAATCGTATTGGGGCGCAGGCTCTCGTTGGTCTGCTTCTTGTCCCACGGACATTTCTCCCTCAATTGGTCCAAAACATCGAGTAATCTTCCGAAAGCCTCAATCTTCTCTTTTCTTGTATGCATTTGTTTTTATTGAGTTTATTCCTTATTCTGCTGCAAATATAGTGATAAATTCTCGAATACAGGCTAAACAAGTCGCAGAAAAACGGTCTGTTACTTCAGTTTTTTCCCGTCAGAGAATGCCTTGCCTACCGTTTTTCCGAGTTCGATATAGGTATGATGCACGGGATCATACGTGATGATGCCCATCTTTTCTACGTCAGGATTGCCGTCAGAAGCCAGGTATTGCTCCTGACAAACGATGTTAACAATCTCTGCCACGAGATAATAGCCGGTCTCCGACTCATCTATTTTCTGCTTCACCCGGCATTCAAGGGTCATGGGCAGATTCTTGAACAGCGGGGCATTCACATGGGGAGCCTTCTCAACCTCCCACCCTGTCCGCTCGATTTTGTCTGGGGTGTTCCTCCCGCTCACAATACCCACGTAGTCGGCAGCCACCAAAGAGTCCACAGTAGCGAAACTCACCGTGAAGTCATCATTGTCTTTCAGATTGTCGGTTGTGGCATGCGAGGCAAGCGAAATAATGATTTCGTGCATGTCCCACTGACCTCCCCACGCGGCATTCATGGCATTGGGCTTTCCGTTTTTGTCATACGTGCCGATAATCAGCACCGGTTGTGGAAGAATCCACGGCTTGGATGCAAAACTTTTCATATTTTGATATCTTTTAGATTGTTAATGATTCAGCGGATGGAACGAATGTCTTTTACACGTGATACTTGTTTTTCCTCTTTGCCTTGCGCGGTTCCACAGGCGAGTATTTCCCTCCTCCCGACGCAGATGGCAACTTGCCCATGGGCACTCCCCTATACTGTGCATAGCGAGCACGTATCTTGTCAACATAGTCAACCGTCTCGTTAGCACGCATATACCCATGTTTTACCACCGGATCCTGATACCCGGCAGGCTCGCGGAGCAAAAGCATGTTGCGCGCCACATCCCCCCATCGCTGAGGATTTCCTCCATGTTTGCGGGTGAGCGCAATGGCATCGCGCACGTGGAACGAGCCGCCGTTGTATGCGGCAAGCACAAAATTCTGCCGCTCGTTCACGTTGGGTATGTCACGGAAGGCATTGCTCAGTTCCTGCAGATAGCGTGCTGCCGCCTGAATGTTGGGTTCTGGAGAATGGATATCAGCCATGGAGAGCCCCAGATGAGCGGCTGTTCCGGGCATGATTTGCATCAGTCCGCGCGCTCCGGCCCAAGAACGAGCATTAGGATCAAAGCAACTTTCCTGATAACACTGCGCCGCCATGAGACGCCAGTCCCAACGTGCCAACGGCGCATACTTGCGGAACAGGTCGTCGTATTTGGATATCGTGCCGGTGCTTCTGTTTAAGAAAGGTGAAAAAACGTGCCTTTTCACCGTGGCCGTAGAGAGCAGCCTCCGCTCTTCGGCCTTGATTTCGTCGAGCATGTTGGGCTTATACCATTTGTCGAGTGCGTCGGCAAGGTCTTTATTGGAGGCGGAAACGGCCCACTGCTGCTCGTTTTTCAGCGAAGTTCCACAGAAACGAAGACTATCGCCTGATGCAATGGAGTCTGGCAAGAGATAGGCAATGACATCGGCTTCGCCGTCTTTCACCTTGCGCACCATTTCCATTGTGTCCTTGCAAAGTTCCACACGAAGCGACACGCCAATAGATTGCGCGAATTTCTCGCACAACAAGAACTGCGCTCCCATGCCTCTGCCATGATAATCGTAATAAGTTTCCGGCCCGGAAAGTGTCACCATGATGAGTTCCCCGTTTGACACGATATCGGAAAGCGTGAAATCTTCCGTGGACGGCAGACTGTCTGTCTGCACCTCGCCCCATGGTGTTACCACGCGATGCTCTTCCTTTTCCTGCTTGCAAGACACCAGAAAACAGAGCACTGCTAATGCAATGTAGTAATTGATGTGTTTCAAAGTGTGGCAAAGTTACGAATATTTCATCAAGAATGAATCATTTTTATGAAAATTCTTCAAACATGTATAAATAATTTGCCTTTTCTCACATTTTTTCGTAACTTTGCCGCGAATAATGTCAAAACCTTTCAGCGAAAGGGTAAAAAGATAAATTAAATACGAGTGTAATATGTTAAGGATAGCAGTTCAATCAAAAGGGCGACTTTATGAAGACACCATGAATCTTCTCGCCGAAGCCGATATCAAAGTAAGTGCCAGTAAACGCACATTACTGGTTCAATCACCTAATTTCCCACTTGAAGTGCTCTATTTGCGCGACGATGACATTCCGCAAAGCGTGGCAGGAGGTGTGGCCGACATCGGTGTTGTAGGTGAAAATGAATTCGTGGAGCGTCATGAAGATGCTGAAATCATACAAAGATTAGGTTTCAGCAAATGCCGTCTCTCGCTCGCCATTCCTAAGAACGTCGACTATCCGGGCGTGGAATGGTTCAACGGAAAAAAGATTGCCACCTCTTATCCTTTCATCCTACGCAAGTTTCTTGAAGAGAAAGGTATTGTTGCCGACATACATGTCATAACAGGAAGTGTGGAAATCAGTCCCGGAATCGGTCTTGCTGACGGTATATTCGATATTGTAAGCAGCGGAAGTACACTGATTAGCAACAATCTGCGCGAGGTGGAAATCGTGATGAAAAGCGAGGCTCTGCTGATAGGCAACAAACAGATGAGCGACGACAAACGCGAAATACTTCAGCAAATGCTCTTCAGATTTGAAGCCGTTAGACAGGCCGAAGACAAGAAATATGTGCGCATGAACGCCCCAAAGTCAAGGCTGAAGGAAATCATCGAGGTGCTGCCTGGACTGAAAAGTCCGACTATCATCCCGCTTGCCGACGATGACTGGTGCTCGGTACATACCGTATTAGACCAGAAACGCTTCTGGGAAATCATCGGCAAACTGAAGGAACTGGGCGCACAGGGCATTCTTGTGACCCCTATCGAGAAAATGATTCTGTAATTGACTATATCAAAAAGGCATAGGAACGAGACTATGCAAGAACATAAGACTGAGGAATAAGGCAATGAAGACATACCGATACCCGGAAAGAGACAGTTGGAAAGAACTGGTGGAACGTCCCCAATTAGACGTTTCGCAACTGAATGCCACTGTGAAGAGCGTGCTTGATGATATCCGTGAAAACGGCGACCAAGCCGTAAAGAAGTACGAGATGAAGTTTGACCACGCTATGCTCGACACTCTTGCCGTGAGCGAACAAGAGATAAACGAGGCCATGAACAGCGTGAATGAAGACTTGATTGACGCGCTGCACACTGCCCATAGCAATATCGCTGCCTTCCATGAGGCCCAACGATATGACGGCATTCGAATAGAAACGGCTCCGGGTGTGACCTGCTGGCAAAAAAGTGTACCCATAGAAAAAGTGGGACTCTACATTCCAGGAGGTACCGCTCCCCTATTCAGCACCGTATTGATGCTTGCCACTCCAGCAAAAATCGCCGGATGCAGGGAAATAGTTTTATGCACACCTCCCAACAGCGAAGGAAAGGTGAACCCAGCCATCCTTGCCGCAGCCCATATTGCAGGAGTCAGCAAGATATTCAAGGCCGGCGGGGTTCAGGCTATCGGTGCCATGGCATACGGAACAGAAAGCATTCCAAAGGTATACAAGATATTTGGTCCCGGCAACCAATATGTGATGGCTGCCAAACAACAGGTTTCGCTCCACGATGTTGCTATTGACATGCCTGCAGGTCCATCAGAAGTATGCGTGATTGCTGACTCTACAAGCCGAGCCGACTTCGTTGCCGCCGACCTGCTCTCACAAGCAGAGCACGGAATCGACTCCCAAGTGATTCTCATATCCACTTCTGAAGGAATCATTGAAGAGGTGAAAGTGGAAATCAACACGCAACTGGAGCAATTGCCACGCAAAGAGATGGCTGCCAAGACATTGGAAAACTCCAAGATGGTATTGGTTCATGATAAGAAAGAGGCCATCAAACTGAGCAATGCCTATGCCCCGGAACATCTGATCATAGCCACTAACGACTATGAAGTGCTGGCCGAACAGGTAGTCAATGCAGGAAGCGTGTTCCTTGGAACATATGCTTGCGAAAGCGCCGGCGACTATGCGAGTGGAACCAATCACACTTTGCCCACTCATGGATATGCCACCGCATACAGCGGAGTGAATCTTGACAGTTTCAACCGCAAGATAACCTTTCAGCATTTATCACAAAACGGCATTCGAAGCATCGGACATGCCGTAGAGATAATGGCAGAAAACGAGCAACTGCATGCTCACAAAAACGCCATGACACTCAGAATCATGGACATCAATAGAGAATCATAACAAACATTGCACTTATCGTCATGAAAAGTTTAGAAGAACTAACAAGGAAGAATATATGGAACCTTGCTCCCTATAGCAGTGCAAGAAACGAATATAGCGGACATGTGGCACACGTGTTTCTCGATGCCAACGAGAACCCGTACAACCAGCCGTTTAACAGATATCCTGATCCGCTGCAAACAGAATTGAAAAAACGCGTGGCACAAGTAAAAGGTGTTCCACAGGAATGCATATTCCTTGGCAATGGTAGTGATGAGGCCATTGACCTCCCCTACCGGTGTTTCACACGTCCAGGCATTGACAACGTGGTTGCCATCGAGCCCACCTACGGCATGTATAAAGTATGCGCCGACATCAACGATGTGGAATACCGGCCCGTATTGTTAGATGAGCATTTCCAAATTTCTGCCGATAAACTACTGAATGCCTGCGATGAGAATACCAAGTTAATATGGATATGCTCACCCAACAACCCAACTGGAAACTGCATAAACCGTGACGAGATTACCAAGGTGCTCAACGGATTCGAAGGAATCGTTATCGTTGACGAGGCATACAGCGACTTCTCCGCAGAAAAACCATTCCGACTGGAACTCAAGCACCACCCCAACCTCATCGTGCTCAACACGCTGAGCAAGGCATGGGGATGTGCCGCTATCAGACTGGGCATGGCTTTTGCGCAACCCGATATTATCAACTTATTTAATAAGGTGAAATATCCCTACAACGTAAACCTGCTCACCCAGCAACAGGCCATGGAAGCGCTAAAAGACCCTTTCGAAGTGGACAAATGGGTGAAAATGCTCTTGCAAGAGCGTACCAGAATGATTCAGAACTTCAAACTGCTCCCTATCACGGAAAAGATTTATCCCACTGACGCCAACTTTATCTTAGTGAAAGTGAACAATGCACAGAAGATATACGACTATCTGGTTGAGAAAGGAATCATTGTGCGTAACCGCACACGCATCCAGTTATGCGAGAATTGTCTTCGCATTACTGTAGGAAACAAGTCGGAAAACAATGAGGTGCTTGCTGCTCTCAGGCAGTATTAGAGCCTTTCACAAGCAATAAGCACAAATAAGAGCCCCCATTCTGATGCGGTTTTAATGCATTCAGGATGGGGGAATATCTTTTTCAGGCAATCGCCTGATGGCGGCAATGGGAAATGATTATTTCCAATCGGGCACAGCAAACCTGTCGCCTGTGGTTTCAATCAATTGCTTTGCCACCTTCTCCGGATAGCCTGTACGCTTCACGGTGGCACCTAAACCAGTAGGAGTACGGAGGAATTTTCCATCTTTCTCGGGCTTTACCACCATGTCGTTGTATTTAACAACGAGATACCATCCCAACTGTTTCCAACGGGCAAGCATCTGTTGTGCTTTCTCTATGCCATAGTTATTCAGGAAATAAACGGCCTCTGCGGGATTCTTTTCATAAAGTGCCAATGCTTTGTCCTCTATGCCCTTCTGGGCCAAGAAATAAGAATTGTCCAAAGAGTCGCGCACTTCTTTCAGTGACGGGAACATCTGAGAATAGCGCGGATAAACCATGTTGCTCACCCAGTTGCATACCCAGAAGGCATTCTTATCAGAGAAAGTAACATCGTCTGCACCAGGTGTATTATAACACTCCGGCTGACGTGTGGAACTACAATAGATAGGTGTATATGGCACCATATTGCCGTCATCGTTGCCAAACCAAATGATTCCTCCAATGGCATTGGGCAGCCATGAGCGGAGTTGGCACACATAAGAGAACCCTGCCTGTTGCGTTGAGATGGGACGCTCATTGAAATACTTCTTTTCACACACCTTAAAACTCAACGGAGTGATACGGTATGGCATTTCCCAAAGGCCTTGTCCCATGTCTGAACTCAAATCAAATGGAGTGCCTTCATAATGATCACGCATGCATGCCTCCATGTCTTGAAGGCTCACTTTCTTGTTTGGCACAATCCACAAGGGCATCGGCTCGGCCTCTTTCACCATGCCTGAGGCATAGGCAACATACTTCTCCATGTCGTCAGAGAAATGATTGAAATAACTCCACACACGTGCTTCGCAGGCACGACGGCCGGAAAAGTCGGGATAAGCGAAAGCATCGTTAAACGAAAACTCAGCATCTTTACCGCTAAACCACCCCATGTCACGGGCATATTGAATCATGCCCTTGGAGAACATCACGTTTTTCTTGTCTTTCTGATTAAAAGTTCGGATGCGGCTCTGATTGGCATGCGCGCAAATACAATCGTCGGGAATGCGCATGGCCACCCATACCACGCGGCCGGCCTTACCCGTATGGAACTTGGAACCTGGCGTTCCCGTTCCCATCATCTCCATGATCCAGGCCTCATTAGGATCGCATATGGTAAAGGTTTCACCTTCTGAATTGTATCCGTACTTCTCAACCAGCGATGTCATGACCATGATTGCCTCGCGAGCAGTCTTTGCACGCTGAAGGCCAAGATACATCAGACTTCCATAATCAATGATACCTGTTGTGTCAACCATCTCTTCTCGGCCTCCAAAGGTCGTCTCGCCAATGGACACCTGATACTCATTGATGTTGCCAATTACATTATACGTAACAGGTGCCTCTGGAATCCAACCGTGGTTTACGTCAGAATCGTAATCGATAATCCAGCGCTTTTCGCCTGGCGCATGCGTTCCTGCAGGATAATGGCAGAGGCCTGTAAACATGCCATAACTATCGGCGCTGTAGGTACAGAACACGCTACCGTCTGTCGTTGCTTTCTTTCCTGCAATCAAATTTGTACATGCCGATGCATATAGTCCTATGCACAGCATGGTCATTGTCAATAGTTGCTTTTTCATTGTATTGAGTTTTTTCTTTTCAAAAATGATATTATTACTATCTAAAAATGTATTGTTCTCAACTCCTGCTCAATTCATTTGGCTATTCCAGACTAATGCTTCTTTTTGCGAAAGCCCACTTCATAGGTATTCCCTAATTCACGGATCCTGCCCGTCACCCAACCGTCGCTTAACCTTGCATCATATTCACGGCCATCGTTTCCCAAGATACAAATGCCCGTCGTGTCTTTGGGTACGGACTTTACGCGCAGAGAGAGTTCTGCCCATCCAAGCAAAGGGAAACTACCATCGTAGAAACTCCACGCATCAGAAAGGCCTTTCGTTCCCGCCGAAGCATGCGGCACAAGTTCAACGTCATGCGGCAAGAGTCCCTGTCTGACCTGTAACTGTACACCCGGTCTCTGGAAACTGTTGGGAACGCCCCATTTCAAAAGCCTCGCAGCACAGTGTTGCTTTCCAGCAGGAATTACCTGCCGTCGTCCCTTTACGGTGAAAGAATAAGTAGACTGGTTGCCAAAAGCATCAGTGAGCACATACACAAGATGATAGTCGCGCTCCTCTTTGAAATCTACGATACCTCTGTTCTCATCGGCTTGCAGGATGGATAGTCTATTGCCTGGATCCACAAACGACTTCATATACCAGACATTATTCCGGCGATAATGATTGTAGTCGCCCCACGAATTAACCATTAGATTATGCTCTGGAAGAATGCTGGACACATCACTACAGAACACAAGACTGTCATCAACCAGCAACTGAGTCTGGCGAATGCCATAATGATGATAGGTTTCTTCCATGTAATCATTAGCCCAAAGGCCAAAGCCAACCTTGCCCCAAGCAGTGAACTCGCGATTCAGATGATTCGAACTGAATCCGAAATTCTGCTTTTTTGACGACCCGTTGAATACACCTTCTCCCTCTTGAGGATAGGCCATAAAGGCATGCGCCTGTGGCGGTGTGTTGTCTTGGAGAATATCCTTAAGATAATCAAGGGGGTCGAGCATGGCCCATGTCTTCGTATCATGCACCTCGAGATGTAGATGTGGTGCCACGCTACTACCCGTGTCGCCGCTGACAGCAATCAACTGTCCTTCAGAGACCGGGTATTGCCATGGACGCAACCACACATCATATTCCTTCTCAGCCTGTTGATGGCGCACCTGCAACTTGCCAACAAGCCTGTTCAACTGCGGAACGAAGCGTTTGAGATGGCAATAAACACAGGTGGTTCCATTAGGATGGCGCACATATACAGCATTGCCAAAGCCGTATTTTCCCACCGTGAGCCTAGACACATAGCCATCGCCGATGGAGAAAATCGGTTTTCCTTCTGACATTTGTGTACGCACATCTATGCCGCCATGGAAATGATGAGGACGCGGTTCACCGAAATTCCCTGCCAATGTGATGGGGAAATTGACAGGGGAAACGAATAAGAGCCTAAATGCCAATAATATGTTCAGGAACATGCACATACGTCGTTAGCATGCCTTGAAACTCATATCAAGACCTTTCACAGAATGAGTGAGCGCTCCAACAGAAATATAATCAACACCACATTCGGCGTAATCGCGAAGTGTGTCAAAAGTGATGCCGCCGCTCGATTCCGTCTCATAACGGCCGGCAATCATCTCAACGGCCTTGCGAGTGTTCTCAACAGTGAAATTGTCGAGCATGATTCTATCCACTCCGCCACAATCCATCACCTGCTTCAACTCATCAAAATTACGCACTTCTATTTCTATCTTCAGGTCAAGTCCCTTCTCTTTCAGGTATTCATGACAACGATTAATGGCATTGGCAATGCCTCCTGAGAAATCAACATGGTTGTCTTTCAACAAAATCATGTCGAACAAACCAATACGATGATTCACACCACCGCCGATCTTCACTGCCTGTTTCTCAAGCATGCGCATACCGGGAGTCGTCTTTCGAGTATCGAGCACACGCGTCTTGGTACCTTCGAGACGCTCTACATACTTATGCGTCATCGTGGCAATTCCACTCATGCGCTGCATAATATTCAGCATCAGGCGCTCTGTCTGGAGAAGAGAACGCACGCGACCCGTAACAATCATCGCCACATCACCCTTCTTAACCACTGCACCATCGCCCATAAGCACTTCCACCTGCATCTCCGGGTCGAAACGAGCAAATACCTTTTTTGCCACTTCTACACCTGCCAGCACACCGTCTTCCTTGATCAACAGCCGGCTTTTTCCCATTGCATCCTCTGGAATGCAGCACAATGTGGTATGATCGCCATCACCGATATCCTCTGCAAAAGACAGATCAATCAGGCGAGTCTCTAATTCTTCTACGCTCAACATAATATAATACTTAATTAGAAACCGCTCTCCTCTCCTGCATGAACAGGTAAGAGAACGGCTTCGATGAATGACTTTAATCGTTCAGGTAAATTGACAATCCCAACCTAATACCAAGGTTTGAATAGTCAGAATGGCTCTTGAAACTCTGGTTATAATAGAGGGATGGCTCAAGCGTTACAGTCCTGCTGAGGAAGAAGGCATATCCCAATTCAACACCAGGCTGCACATCGTTGAAATTCTTGTTGGCATGAACATAATTAACCCTTGCTCCAAGGAACAATCCGTTCTGTTCTATATAATAGCGAGCACCTGCACCCAGGTTGAATGCATCAGGTGCTTTTCCGTTACTGTTATAGCCGGCCATTCCCAACAGAGCGAAATTATCAAATACGAAATAGCCTGCTTCACACTGAGCGCCCAACTTCAGATCTTCCGAACCACTATAGTTCAAGTCGAGCCCAGAGAGGGATGCTCCGATATAATACTTATCTGCATGAAACGGAGTTTGCTTGTACTGATAAGTGTACTGAGCCTGTGCGGTGAACGTCATCGCCATTGCGATGATTAACATTGCAATTTTTTTCATAATGAATTGTTTTATTGATTAATATTATTATTTCTACATTTCTCTTTTCTATACCATCCGAAGAACCATGCCAAAGAGATAATCAGTGCAGCACCTCCTACGCCATAGCCTACCATCATGTCGAATCCGAAAGCGTTCTTGGAAATCATGAGGAACGAAGAACACACAACCGTCATAAACACAGCAGGAATCATGGTAATCCAGAATGGTTTGCGCTCACGAACAAGATATACTGTAATAGCCCATAGCATGAACACGGCCAATGTCTGATTAGCCCAACCGAAGTAACTCCAAATAATATTGAAACCATCGGGATTCTCAATATTGTAATACAAGAGCAGGAAAGTAAGGCCAAACAACGGTATGCAAATCCAAATACGCTTCATGATACTGCGCTGCTCCAGATGAATGAACTCGGCAATGATAAGTCGTGCCGAACGCAAAGCAGTATCACCACTGGTGATAGGAGCCGCCACCACTCCCAGCATAGCGAGGATTCCGCCAAATGTACCCAGCCATCCTTCGCTCACGGTAGTAACGACTTCCGGTGCCTGCAATGAGAGGGATGCTCCCAATTCCTGCGCTGCGCCGCCATAGAAGAAATACATGGACACCGTGGCCCATATCAAAGCGACAAGTCCTTCAGTAATCATGGCACCGTAAAACATGGGACGTCCCATCTTCTCGCTTTTCACACAGCGAGCCATCAAGGGTGTTTGCGTAGCATGGAAGCCACTAATGGCACCACAGGCAATCGTGATAAACAAGGCGGGGAATATCGGCGACGTAAACCCTTCACCATGTAAGCCGTCGGTAAGTTCTGGCAATGACGGCCATTTTATAAAGAGGACGGCCATCAAAGCCACCGCCATGAAAATCATAGATATAGCAAAGAGCGGGTATATCCTACCTATAATCTTGTCAATAGGAAGCATGGTAGCAATGATATAGTACAAGAAGATGATGCCGCACCAGATATACACCCATGTGAGATTATCACCACAGAGTTTGCCAAGTATCAATGCGGGGCTGTAAACGAACACTGCGCCCACCATCATCAACAGGAACACTGAGAAAACAAGCATCACCTTCTTGGTGGTTGTTCCCAGATAGCGGCCAATCAACTCTGGCTGTCCCGCGCCATCGTTACGCATGGAGAGCATGCCACTTAAATAATCGTGAGTGGCACCGGCGAAAATACAACCAAGCACAATCCACAGATAGGCCGCAGGACCAAACTTGGCACCCATGATAGCACCGAAGATAGGACCCGTTCCGGCAATGTTCAGGAACTGAATCATAAAAACCTTCCATCCAGGAAGTACGATATAGTCCACTCCGTCGGCCTTCGCCACGGCAGGAGTCACACGGTCATCTGGACCGAACACCTTCTCAACAAACTTTCCATAGAGCGCATAGCCGATAACCAAGGCCACCAGGCTCAAAACAAATGTTACCATTGCAAATTCTTACTTAATTTATTATTGCTTGTTGTTAATAATATGCAAAGGTACAAAATTAATTTGATAAACCGCAAAAATTCCGTAACTTTGCACGAAAATAAAAAAAATACATGAATAAACTGATTATTTCTGTCATCATATTCCTATTCTTTAGCATTCGCCTTACGGCAATAGCACAGACATTTGTGTCAGGTGCATCCCCCTTC
This sequence comes from Prevotella sp. UBA4268, assembly GCA_002395135.1. GTDB lineage: Bacteria > Bacteroidota > Bacteroidia > Bacteroidales > Bacteroidaceae > Prevotella. Next base: position 37,232 of record DGWC01000103.1, read on the forward strand.
ACATACTCACCAGACAAAGAAATACGTGCGGTTTGGCTGGCCACCATCGGCGGTATAGACTGGCCTCGCACCTATGCCAGCACGCCCGCAACCATCTCACGACAAAAGCAGGAGTTGACCGACATGCTTGACAAACTGAAAAGAATAAACATCAACACCATATTGCTTCAGACACGCGTCAGAGGTACTGTCATCTATCCATCCATGTATGAACCATGGGATGGCTGTATGAGTGGGAGACCTGGGGTGTCTCCGGGTTACGATCCGTTGCGTTTTGCCATCGAAGAATGTCATAAAAGAGGAATGGAAATACATGCCTGGGTGGTCACCATTCCAGTTGGCAAATGGAACAACCTTGGCTGCCGTCGCCTGCTGCAGCGATATCCCAAACTGATTACCAAAATCGGAGATGAAGGATTCATGCATCCTGAACAGCCACAAACGGCTGAATATCTGTCAAATATATGTAGCGAAATCATCCAAAACTACAATATTGATGGAATACATCTCGACTATATCAGATATCCAGAGACATGGAAGAACAGAATAAATAGAGTTCAGGGAAGGGAATACATTACAAGAATTGTAAGAAAAATTCACAACAACATCAAACAAAAGAAGCCAAGCGTAAAGATAAGTTGTTCGCCATTGGGCAAGCACGATGACCTATCGAGGTATTCCTCCAAAGGATGGAACGCAAGAAACACCGTTTGTCAGGATGCACAGGCATGGTTACGCAATGGTTTGATGGACCAGTTGTACCCCATGATTTATTTCAAAGAGAACAATTTCTATCCTTTCGCCATCGACTGGGCGGAACACTGTGCTGCCGGACAAGTAGCCGCCGGACTTGGCATCTATTTTCTCGATCCCAAAGAGGGCAACTGGCGAATTGACGAGGTGAAGCGCCAACTCAATGTGTGCAGACAATTAGGACTCGGACAGTGTTTCTTCCGAGCCAAATACCTCATCAACAACATTCAGGGACTATATGACTATTTGCGCATTTTCAATTTCCAGATGCCGAATAAAGAAGGACATGTGGAGCAAAATGGCGGTGTAAGTGCGCTGGTCAGTCAAAAGCCGACCGGCCCAATACCCTATTTAACAACAAACCAAGGACATCTGACCATGCCAGAAAGACATGACGGACAAGATGCCGATATGTTACTTATCACTTCACTTGCCGGAAACGGTATCACTACAAAGAAATGGAGCGGCAAAACACTTGATGTCAGCAATCTGAAACCAGGAACCTATATCATTTACTCCCTGGACCGGCGCGGCGCAACGCACAGAATGGCATATCTGCGCGTTGAAGATGACATCAAATAACGACCAGCCTACTTATTTTGAAAACATTCTCCACGTCCATTGGAATATAAACGAAATAAAAGTTTGCTTATTCCGAGAAAATAACTATCTTTGCACTTGCAAAATAGCCTACAAACACGATGTTGAGGGAAATGGCACTGCAAATTGCTCAAAAAATGAGTAATTAGCACGTTTTTCCAAAAATAATTCGTAACTTTGCAGCCGATAATAGGAAAAAATTGACAGTCAGAACAGAAAATTTGATTGAGAATGAAACCTACAGCGATTATGCTTCTGCATTGCCCCGACCAGCCGGGCATCATATCAGAAGTTACAAAGTTTATCACGGATAACAACGGAAACATTGTCTACCTCGACCAACACGTTGACAGGCAAGATGGTATTTTCTTCATGCGCATTGAGTGGGAACTGTGCGATTTCCTCATTCCGAGGGACAAAATCAAAGAATACATAGAGACGCTCTATGCACAGCGCTATTCAATGACATTCAATCTCTATTTCAACGACGAGCGACCGCGCATGGCAATCTTTGTCAGTAAGATGAGCCATTGCCTTTACGATCTTCTGGCTCGTTGGAAATCGGGAGAGATTGAATGCGACATTCCTTGCATTTTGAGCAACCACGAAGACCTGAGATATGTGGCCGAGCAGTTCGGCATCCCCTATTACGTATGGTCCATCAAGAGCGACCATTCCAACAAAGCAGAGGTGGAGGCAGAAGAAATGAAACTGCTCAGAGACAAGCGAGTGACATTCATCGTACTGGCCAGGTATATGCAAATTATCAGCGACGAGATGATTGCCCAGTACCCGCACCATATCATCAACATCCACCATTCGTTTTTGCCTGCATTCATAGGAGCGAAGCCCTATCATCAGGCATGGGAACGAGGTGTGAAAATTATTGGTGCCACAAGCCACTATGTGACAGCCGAACTCGATTCGGGACCTATCATCGAACAGGATGTCGTGAGGATTACGCACAAGGACACACCTGAGAGTTTGGTACTGAAAGGAAGGGACTTGGAAAAAATAGTCCTTTCAAGAGCGGTCAATAAGCATATACAGCGGAAAATACTGACATACCACAACAAAACCGTCATCTTCAGTTGAAAATATATATATTTTCCACGACCGACAAACGACAAGAAAGGAAATGAACATAGCAATTGTAAAATACAACGCAGGAAACATTTACTCGGTGGTGAACGCCATCAAGCGGCAAGGGCTAAGTCCAATCCTTACCGATGATGCAGAAACACTCATGAAGGCAGACCGCGTTATCTTCCCCGGACAGGGGGAAGCGAGCAACGCCATGAGATATCTTCACGAGCACAATCTGGTAAATGTAATCCGCTCACTTCGCCAACCGGTACTTGGCATCTGCATCGGCCAACAACTATTATGCAGACATTCAGACGAAGGCGATGTGGATTGCATCGGAGTTTTCGATGTAGACGTAAAGCGTTTCATACCGCAAAGGCACGAAGACAAGGTTCCTGCCATGGGATGGAACAACATCACCGACCTGAAATCTCCGCTGTTCCGCGGATTAGAGAACCCTTATGTTTATTTCGTGCACAGTTATTATGTCCCCTTATGTAAGGAGACCATCGCAACGGCCGACTACATACTCCCCTACTCTGCATCTATTCAGAAAGACAACTTCTATGCCTGTCAGTTTCATCCCGAAAAAAGCGGAAGTGCAGGTGAGATTATTCTGAGAAACTTTATTGAGTTGACATAGACAAACCGATACGACAATGATTGAACTGATACCAGCAATAGATATTATCGGAGGCAAATGCGTGAGACTCACCAAAGGTGACTACGGGCAGAAAACCGTCTACAACGACGACCCGTTGCAGGTAGCACGCGAGTTTGAAGCATTGGGATTCAAGAGGTTGCATGTGGTTGATCTTGACGGAGCCAAGTCAAAGCATGTGGTCAACATAGACATACTAAGACGCATCACTACGGAAACGGAACTGGTTGTTGACTTCGGCGGTGGCATCAAGTCAGAGAAAGACATACAGCAGGCATTCGAGAATGGTGCCGCCATGGTAACCGTAGGAAGCCTTGCTGTGACAAACCCCGACTTGTTTATTGAGTGGATGCAGCGATTCGGTGCTGAAAGGATCATCTTGGGTGCAGATGTCAGAAACGGAATGATTAGCATCAACGGGTGGAAAGAGAATTCTGCAATGGCACTGTTGCCTTTCCTCGGCAACTACATTGAGCATGGCATCAAGAATGTGCTGTGTACCGAGATTTCCAAAGACGGCACCCTGTCAGGGCCTGCCACCAGTCTTTACACAGAAATCATGAAGCATTATCCTCAGATTCATCTCATTGCAAGCGGTGGTATATCAAATACAGAAGATATTTTGGACCTGAACGAAAAGGGAATACCGGCAGTAGTGTTCGGCAAAGCCTACTATGAGGGAAGGATTGACGTTAAGAAACTTTTGAACCATGAATAAAGGACTGGCTAAGAGAATCATCCCTTGTCTGGACGTAAAAGACGGACAAACCGTGAAGGGCGTTAACTTCGTTGGATTGCGCAAGGCAGGCGATCCAGTGGAATTGGGCAAGGCATACAGTGATGCAGGTGCCGACGAACTGGTATTTCTTGACATTACTGCCAGTTATGAAGGCAGAAAGACCTTTGCCGAAATAGTGACGCGCGTGGCTGCCGAGATCAATATTCCGTTCACGGTCGGGGGTGGTATCAATCAGTTAGATGACGTTGAGCGCATGCTTCATGCAGGTGCCGACAAGATCAGCGTGAATTCTGCTGCGATAAAGAATCCACAACTCATTGAAGACATTGCCGTCCGCTTCGGCTCGCAAGTATGTGTTGTCGCCATCGATGCCAAACTTGAAGACGGAGAATGGCAATGCTACCTGAACGGCGGGCGCGTTCCAACAGAACGCCGTCTCTTCGAATGGGCCAAGGAAGCACAGGAGCGCGGTGCCGGCGAAATCCTTTTCACCAGCATGAATCATGACGGCGTAAAGACCGGATATGCCAACGAGGCGCTCGCCAAACTGTCTGACGATCTGAGCATCCCCGTCATTGCCAGTGGCGGTGCTGGGAAAATGGAGCATTTCCGCGATGCCTTTACCATTGGAAAGGCCGATGCGGCACTGGCGGCAAGCGTTTTCCATTTCGGGGAGATTCCCATTATGGATCTGAAAGAGTATTTAAGGAATAATGACATCAATGTAAGAATATGAAGATAGACTTTGAAAAAGCAAACGGATTAGTGCCAGCCATTATCCAGGATGCTGTTACCAAGAACGTCCTGATGCTGGGCTATATGAACAAAGAGGCCTATGAAAAGACCATTGCCACAGGAAAGGTAACGTTCTGGAGCCGTTCACGCAATTGTTTGTGGACAAAAGGCGAAACCTCGGGCAACTATCTGCATCTGGTAAATATTCAAAACGACTGCGACAACGACACACTTCTGGTTAAGGTACACCCAAGCGGTCCCACCTGCCATACAGGCACTGACACGTGTTGGGGTGAGACAAATACGTGCAATCCACTCGATTTCCTGAAAGAGTTGCAAGATTTCATTGCAAAACGCCAAGTAGAAATGCCTGAAGGCTCATATACCACGAAACTGTTTCGGGACGGCATCAACAAAATAGCACAGAAAGTGGGTGAAGAAGCACTGGAAACGGTTATTGAGGCCGTAAACGGCAGCGACGAAAAACTCACCTATGAAGCCTCAGACCTCGTTTATCACTTGCTCGTCCTGCTAACAAGCAGGAACCTTCGCATTGAAGACATTGCCCAGGAACTGGCAAAGCGCCACGATCCAGAATGGGACAAGCATCGGCGTATGGCAAAGAGCACGGGTGAAATGGATTAATCGTTTAACAAGAACACATCAATAATACACGCTATGCTGATTGAATACAAGAAAGTAAATATTTACCAAGAAGATGTTCACGTACTCAAAGACGTAGATTTCCATGTCGATGAAGGTGAGTTTATCTATATCATCGGAAAGGTAGGCTCTGGTAAGAGTTCTCTTTTGAAGACCACCTACTGCGAACTTGACATAGAAAGTTGCGAAAAGGCAGAGGTCTTGGGACGCAACCTGATGGATCTGAGAAGAAGAGAAATCCCGTCATTGCGAAAGGAAATGGGCATCATCTTTCAAGATTTCCAATTGCTGCACGACCGTTCTGTACTGAAAAACCTGCGCTTTGTGCTGAAAGCCACCGGCTGGAAAGACAAGCAGAAAATAGACGAGCGCATCACAGAGGTGCTCGATGCCGTGAACATGACCGACAAGAAAGACAAGATGCCACACGAATTGTCTGGCGGTGAGCAGCAACGCATCGCTATCGCAAGGGCCATTCTCAACAAACCGAAAGTAATTATTGCCGATGAACCAACAGGAAATCTCGACCCAGAGACTGCCAGCCATATTGTCAGCCTGCTGAAACAGATTAGCCAAACAGGAACAGCCATCGTCATGACAACCCATAACATCCCCATGCTCGACAAATTCCCCGGCATTGTATACCGCTGCAAGGACGGGCAGATGCAGGATGTGACAAAAGATTACAACAGAATGGATCTGACTGAAGAAGGAGAAGAAGACATTTAGATAGAACAAAAACAGAATAAAAAAATAATAGGACAATGAAAGTAATGAAATTCGGCGGCACTTCTGTGGGCTCTCCCGAGCGCATGCAGAGTGTATCGCAATTAGTCACAAGAGGTAGTGAACCCGTGTTCGTAGTGCTGTCAGCCATGTCAGGCACCACTAATTCACTTGTAGAGATCAGCAACTATCTTTACAAGAAAAACCCAGAAGGTGCCAACGACATCATTAACCGCCTGGAACAAACCTACATGGAACATGTAGACAAACTCTATTCCACTGATGAATACAAGACCAAGACACGTGATTTCCTGAAGGGAGAATTCCAGTATCTTCGCTCTTTTACAAAGGACATTTTCACCAGTTTTGAGGAAAAGAGCATCGTGGCACAGGGTGAAATCATGAGCACAAATATGATGGTGAACTACATGCAGGAAAAAGGCATCCATGTGGTTCTCGTCTCCGCTCTTGATTTTATGCGTACAGACAAGAACGGAGAACCCGATCCCGGCTACATCAAAGAGAAACTCGCAAAGGTGATGGAAGAAAACGAAGGTTATCAGGTATACATCACCCAGGGATTCATCTGTCGCAACGCCTATGGCGAAGTGGATAATCTGGAGCGCGGTGGTTCTGACTATACGGCATCACTTATCGGCGCAGCCATCAATGCCGAAGAGATTCAGATATGGACAGATATCGACGGCATGCACAACAATGATCCGCGCGTGGTAGACAAGACAGAATCTATCAGGCAGTTACATTTTGACGAGGCTGCAGAGTTGGCATACTTCGGCGCAAAGATACTACACCCCACCTGCGTGCAACCTGCAAAATTCGCAGGAATTCCCGTGCGCCTGAAGAATACCATGGATCCCGACGCTCCCGGTACTATTATAGATAATGTGACCATAAGGGGAAAAATCAAGGCGGTAGCGGCCAAGGACAACATCACTGCTATCAAAATCAAGAGTTCGCGCATGCTTTTGGCCACAGGTTTCCTGCGCAAGGTGTTCGAGATTTTCGAGAGTTACCAGACCGCCATCGACATGGTTGCCACGTCAGAGGTAGGTGTCAGCATGAGCATTGACAATGATGCTCACCTCAATGACATCGTTGACGAACTGAAGAAATACGGAACAGTAACCGTAGACAGCAACATGTGCATCGTCTGCGTGGTGGGCGACCTCGACTGGAGCAATGTAGGCTTTGAGACACTGGCCACTGATGCCATGAAGAACATACCGGTAAGAATGATTTCTTACGGCGGTTCAAACTACAACATCTCATTCCTCATCAAAGCAGCCGACAAGCAGCGCGCACTGCAAAGCCTGAGCGACACGCTGTTTAACAAATAACACAACATAACACAAACACATATTATTGATTGAGAACATGAAAGGTAAATTCCCTACAGAGAGGTTCAGGCAGATACAGACGCCGTTCTACTACTACGACACGGCCTTGCTTCGCGACACGTTGAGAGAAATCAACACCGAAGCAGGCCGGCACGACGGATATTGCGTTCACTATGCCGTGAAGGCAAACGCCAATCCCAAAGTGCTGAATGTGATATGTCAGGCTGGCTTAGGTGCCGATTGCGTCAGTGGCGGTGAGATTCTCGCCGCCTCGCACGCCGGTTTTCCCGCCAGCAAGATAGTATATGCCGGTGTCGGCAAGAGCGATTGGGAAATCAATTTAGGCCTCGACCTGGACATTTTCTGCTTTAATGTGGAAAGCGTACCAGAACTTGAAGTCATCAACCAGTTGGCAGAAGCCAAGGGAAAGACAGCACGCGTGGCCTTCCGCATCAATCCCAACGTCGGGGCGCATACGCATGTCAACATAACCACGGGTCTTGCCGAGAACAAATTCGGCATTGCCATGCGCGATATGGAGAGCATCATTGAGCGTGCCGGGAACCTGAAGCACATCCGTTTCATAGGATTGCATTTTCACATTGGCAGTCAGATACTTGACATGGACGACTTCAAGGCATTGTGCAACCGCATTAATGACCTGCAGAACACCCTGGAACGCCATCACATCCATGTGGAGAACATCAACGTGGGAGGTGGTTTAGGCATCGACTACCAGCATCCCAACCGGGTGCCGATACCCGATTTCAAGTCCTATTTCGACACCTACGCAAAGTTCTTGAAACTTAGACCCGGGCAAAAACTACATTTTGAACTGGGACGATCGGTGGTAGGACAATGCGGAAGCCTCATCACGAAGATACTTTATGTAAAAGAAGGGGCATGCAAACAGTTTGCCATCGTGGATGCAGGTATGACCGACCTGATTAGACCTGCACTCTATAACGCCTATCATAAGATAGAAAACCTGTCAAGTGAGGAAACGAAAGAGACGTATGACGTAGTCGGGCCTATCTGTGAGTCGAGCGATGTCTTTGCCAAAGCCATTGACTTGAATAGATGTCATCGTGGCGACTTGATTGCATTGCGCAGTGCCGGGGCCTATGGTGAGATTATGGCATCCTGCTATAACTGCCGTCAACTCCCTAAGGGATATATCACGGAGGATTTATAAATGCTCATACCGAATACGATAACGATGATTATAGCGGCAGTGCTCATTCTCATGGGCATTGCCTCACCTATGGTAAACACATTTTTCAGAAAACTGAAGACAACCGATACAGATGCCGGCGAAGAAGCAGAAGGCCATTCTCTGCCGCCCGTATCTATCATTCTCGCCGTGCATGACAATGCGCGCGAACTGGAATCTCACCTGCCGGTCATGCTCGCACAAGACTATCCTGCGGGCTATGAAGTGATTGTTGTGGTCGACAAGGGTGAAGACGACACAGACGATGTGCTCACCCGCCTATGCAATGAACACTCGAACCTGTATGTGACATTCGTCCCCGACTCGTCGCGCTATATGAGCAAGAGGAAACTTGCTGTCACACTGGGAGTGAAAGCCGCCAAGAACGAATGGATTATGATGACAGAAGCATCCTGCGAACCCACTTCCGACCAATGGCTGAAAGCAATGGCGGCGAACTGTTCTGACCATTTCGACATGGTCATCGGCTATATCAACTATAGCCAGGAGTCTGCCGACTATCTGCGTTTTGAACGCCTTCTCACACAGCGCTATCTGCTCAGTACAGCCCAAAAACGAACAGCATACCGCTCTGAGCCAGGCAATCTGATGTTCAGAAAGAGTCTGTTTATGCAAGAGCGCGGCTATGAAGGCAACCTGAAATACATCCGCGGAGAGTACGATTTCCTCGTTAACAAGATTGCCACACCGGGCAGAACCGCTGTTTTCTGTACTCCCGAAGCATGTATTATCGATGACGAACCGGCCAGAAAACAACTGAGAAACCATCATCTGTTTTACATGGAAACGCGAAAACACCTGCGCAGGTCGTTCCCCTTCCGCCTTCTTTTCAACGCAGACCAGATGGCCATGCACCTCAATTACCTGCTTATCATTGGCTGCGGCGCGTATGCTGCCATAACGCATGACATATTTGTTGGCGGTGCCTGTATCCTTTCACTGATCATCACACTCACGCTCAGAACGCTTATCGCCCATCGCGCCATCTTGCAACATGGCGAGGACATTCCTTCCTGGAAGATTATACCGATGGAAATATCCGTTCTGTGGAGAAATGGCTGGCGAAAACTGAGATACCATCTGACCAATAAAGACGACTTTATCTGTCATAAGATATGAGAATACTGCATTACATACCTGAGCATTTCCAGAGCATTGACATCAACGACGAGTATATGTCAATGCTGAAAGCCCATGTGGCACGTTTTGCAGACAACGACATCGCCGTCAACTATTCTGATTTCACGCAAAAAGCAGAACAACTCAAGCCGGAAATCATTCATATCCACGCATGCTGGAACCTGTCGGCCTACCGCGTTCAGCAATGGGCAGAGAAGCACCATAAGGCTGTGGTACTGTCACTTCACAACCACATGCAGAGTTGGCATGTAAGCCATCATCTTCTTTTTCATAAACTCCCCCTGCTCATCATCTATCAGCGCAAGGCCATCAAGAATGCCGATGCGGTTCTTTCATCTACGGAAACGGAAATGAAACGCATGGTGAAAATCGGATGGAACGTAAGGAATGCCATGATTCGCAACGCGCTGATGAGCGGTTCCTTGACACCAGAACGTATGGGAACACAACTGCAAGCGCTTTACCAGAAGGTAATTGACAGCAACAGTTTTAAACTCATGACCCGCGAAGACCGCGAACTGGAGAACAAGATGCTGCAGGCTTCGTTCCATCAGCATACTGCTGGCGAGGCGGTTGCTCAGCAGCAGCCAAACAATGACGAACTGCCAATGACGGCCGAAGACATGGACCGGTTGCGCAGAATAATGATTCATTCGAACAACGAAGGCATTCTCAGCGAGATTGAAGCAGGTGCCGCACGCCTGCATATCCAACTGCCCGACGTGAAAAACGGCATCAGCGAGCAAACCATCGACCTCTTCCCTCCCCGCCTTCCCAAGTCGGTAAAGCCCATTGAAAGGCAGAAAACCATCATGAAAAGCAGGCGAAAGAAGACGGCCATGACCCACATCATGATTGACGAAAAGCCCACCGAGACAGAACGCCAAATATGTTTCATGCTGCTGAACGTAAAGCAAGAGTTAAGGCTCAAGACGCTTTCAAGGCGACATCTCACAGAACTCTATCGCGCCATACGCTTCACCGAATATGACGAAGACATGATTCTGCGCATGTTCAAGCAACTCGGCATCAGGAAATTCGCAGCGCGCATGCTGCAAATCATGAAAGAAACCTATCTGCTTGATGAGGGATTCATGCCCATTTCACCCTTGAACGACAAAAAAACAGAAGCCATCAGAAAACAATTATCAACCATTAACACGCAATAAAACCATGGGAAAGAAACACTATGACGTAGAAAAAGACATCCGCTATCTGGAATTGTTGGCCAAATCCTTTCCAACGGTAGCAGAAGCCAGTACTGAAATCATCAACCTACAGGCAATTTTGAACCTGCCAAAGGGCACAGAGCATTTCCTTGCCGACCTGCACGGAGCCTATCCTGCCTTTCAACACGTGCTGAAAAATGCATCGGGAAACATCAAAAGAAAGGTGGGCGAACTTTTCGGAAACGAAATCAGGGAGAGCGAAAAGCGAGAACTCTGTACACTGATATACTATCCGGAGCGCAAACTCGAACTGGTGAAACAGACAGAGAGCGATATGGACGACTGGTATCACATCACCATACACCAGTTGGTGAAGGTATGCCGCGAGGTCTCATCGAAATACACCCGCTCGAAAGTGAGAAAAGCACTGCCGCAAGACTTCTCATACATCATACAGGAATTGCTGCATGAGCGCACCGAGGACATCGACAAAGCCGCATATGTAAAAGGAATCATCGATACGATTATCGATACGGGCCGTGCCGACGACTTCATCATGGCCATTTGCGACGTTATCCAGCGCCTCGTCATTGACCAACTGCACATCCTCGGCGACATTTTCGACCGCGGCCCCGGTGCTCACCTCATCCTCGACATGCTGAAACGCTACAAGAATTGGGACATTCAGTGGGGCAACCACGATGTTTTGTGGATGGGAGCCTGCGCCGGCAACGACGCATGCATATGCAATGTCATCCGTCTGTGTCTGAGATACGCCAACCTAACTACCTTGGAAGAAGCCTACGGCATCAACATGATACCTCTGGCCACCTTTGCCATGGAGACTTACGGCGACGATCCCTGCACAGAATTCATGCCAAAGACCAATGGAGGCAGCGAACTTCTTGACGAAAAGAATGCACGGCTCACCGCAATGATGCACAAGGCCATCGCCATCTTACAGTTTAAAGTGGAATCGCAGATATTCCACAAACACCCCGAATGGCAAATGGAAGACCGCGATTTGCTGAGCACCATCAACTTCGAAAAGAAAACTTGCATGGTAGACGGCAAGGAATATCCCATGACTTCATGCAATTTCCCCACCATCAAGGCAGGAAAAGGAAAGAGTGCCATTGAACTGACACCCGAAGAACAGGACCTGATGAACAGGCTGCACCACTCGTTCACCACCAACGAGAAACTGCGCAAGCACATCAAACTGATATTCTCACACGGATGCATGTACTCTATCATCAACCACAACCTGCTCTTCCATGCATCTTGCCCGCTCAACGAAGACGGTACGCTCAAGGAAGTACACCTATACAACGGCAAGAAATACAGCGGAAAAGACCTGATGCACTACACAGGCATGCTCATTCGCTCGGCATTCCAGGGCGATACGAACCCCGAAGAGCGCGACTACGGCATCGACTATTTCCTCTATCTGTGGTGCGGACCTGACAGCATACTCTTCGACAAGTCGAAAATGGCCACCTTCGAGCGCTATTTCATTGAAGACAAAGCCACCCACAAAGAGCAGAAAGGCAACTATTTCAAACTGCGCGACAACGAAGAGATCTGCGACCACATACTTGACGCATTCGAAGTGAAAGGACCGAACCGCCATATCATCAACGGACACGTGCCCGTACATGCCGCCGAAGGCGAGAATCCCATCAAAGCCAACGGCAAACTGATGGTCATCGACGGCGGATTTTCACAGGCTTACCACAAGACAACGGGCATTGCCGGCTACACGCTTGTATATCACAGCCGCGGATTCCAACTCGTACAGCACGAACCTTTCACAAGCGAAGAAGATGCTGTGCGCACAGGAGCCGACATCAAAAGTACCACACAGATTGTGGAAATGACAGCCCACCGCATGCTGGTGGCCGATACCGACATAGGTACAGAACTGAAAAAGCAGGTGGATGACCTGCGCGAACTGCTCTATGCCTACCGTCATGGCTTCATCAAAGAGAAGCGCTGACACAGGAAAGCGGTGTTTTCGGTTTGCAATAACTATGCAATCTATTTACAACACCTATCTTTATAAAAAGTAAAACAAGTTGTTTTGGTATGCGAAACCTATGGTTTTGTCATCCGAAACCTATGGTTTTGGAGAATAAAACAACTTGTTTTACTTTTTTAGCAAACAGTTTTTATATGCAAAACACTAACATTTTAACATAAGCAACAATATTTCAGCAAGTTATACAACAACAGCAAAGCACGAAACAATCATTAGTAAACACACATATTTCAATCACTTAAACAGCGACATAATTATGGCAATACATATCAAATTGATTCGCAACAACATCAAGCGCAGCAGTTCTTACGGAAAGTTTTTCGCAAAGGCCGTGAGCCAAGGAAGAATAACGCTTGACGAAATTGCAGCCGAGGCATGCAGAAACAGCGGCTTCAACAAAGGCGATGTTATCGGTGTGGTAACCGAAATACAGGATATTCTCAAACAAAGACTCTCCGACGGCCAAACAGTAGTACTCCTTGGAATAGGCAGTTTCAGTCTACGGGTGGAGAGTATGGGCGTTGACGATCCTCGTGACTTCAATATCCGGCTCCATATCAAGCGCATCATCTGCGGTTTCCTGCCATCTGGCCGTCGCAAAAACGACAGACACATCCTCTACGATGTCTGCGAAGACGTGAAAACAGTATGGCAACAAGGATTCAAACCATAAAAAAGTCCACCGTTAAAGGACGATGGACAAGAACCTAATGTTTTCACAACGGAATAATCCTTATTGTGATTTGCTAAAAATTAGTGTTGCAAATATAAATATTTTCTATGAAAACACCAAATATTTCAAAAGATATTTGTAAATTTGTGGCAGATAATACAAAATCAACAAACAATGAAGAAGATTCTTGGTTTAGATTTAGGAACAAATAGCATTGGGTGGGCTGTAGTGAATGCCAATGAAACAGCACGTGAAAACGATACCGTATATTTAAAACCATTTGGTATAAGTTCTGCTGGCAGTAGAATAATACCCATGTCAGCAGACATTTTGGGCGACTTCGACAAAGGCAATTCCATTTCGCAAACAGCAGAACGAACAAGATTAAGAATGACCCGCCGACTACGCGAACGCAATCTTCTTCGTCGTGAACGACTGCTCAGAGTGTTGAGCGTCATGGATTTTTTACCGGAGCACTTTGCTTCGAGAATCAACCGATACGGCAAGTTTGTTGATGATTGTGAGCCGAAACTTCCTTGGAGAACAAGTAAAAGCGGCCATGCGGAGTTTCTTTTCCAAGACTCTTTCCAAGAAATGCTGGCCGATTTTGCCCAACATCAACCTCAACTGTTGGCTGATGGAAAGAAAGTTCCTTACGACTGGACCATCTATTATTTGCGCAAGAAGGCCTTAACCCATAGAATCACCAAAGAAGAACTTGCCTGGATATTGTTGCAGTTTAACCAAAAGCGTGGTTATTACCAATTAAGAGGTGAAGACGAAGAAGAAGATGCCTCCAAGAAAGTGGAGTACCTATCGCAAAAAGTGATAAGAGTAGAGGCAACAGACGAGAAAAAAGGAGAAGACACATGGTACAACGTATATCTTGAAAACGGAATGATATACCGGCGTACGAGCCGTTTTCCATTAGACTGGGAAGGAAAGACAAAAGAGTTTATTGTAACCACCGACCTTGAGAAAGACGGTTCTCCCAAAGCCAACAAATATGGAGAGATAAAGCGCTCGTTCCGTGCTCCGAAAGAAGATGATTGGACTTTGCTCAAAAAGAAGACGGAATACGACATTGAGCAGAGCCACAAGACGGTTGGCTGTTACATCTACGATGCCCTATTGACGAATCCATCACAAAAGATTATAGGTAAACTCGTCCGTACTGTAGAAAGGAAGTATTATAAAGAAGAATTAAAGAGAATTCTTGAAATACAGCAAGAATTAATACCAGAACTCAGAGACACCTCCCTATATTTAAGATGTGTTGAGGAACTCTACCCCACCAACAAGGCTCACCGCAACAGTTTAGGGAAGCCAGATTTTGTGCGCCTGTTTGTTGATGACATTCTGTTTTATCAACGTCCGCTGAAAAGCAAGAAGTCACTAATAGACAACTGCCCTTACGAATACCATCTTGACAAAGACGGCAACATCCATCCAGTGAAGTGTGTTGCCAAATCAAACCCACTCTTTCAAGAATTCAGATTGTGGCAATTCGTTCAAAACCTGCGTATTTATCAACGGGAAAAGACCGTCTATGACAGACAGTTGGATTTGTTTAGCAACACTCCTGCAGGGAAACTGCAAACAGATGTTGACGTAACTTCTTGTTTTCTCAAATCGGAAGAAGACTATGTCATGCTATTCAACTGGCTCAATGAAAGAAGTTCCATCAAGCAAGACACACTGCTTAACACCTATTTCAAAATAAAAAAGGAGAAAGGAAAAGACAAATATCCATACCGCTGGAACTACGTAGAAGATAAAGAGTATCCATGTAATGAGACGCGCGCCGCTATTCTTGCTGGTTTGGAGAAATGTAATGTATGTGCCGATTTCCTCACCCATGAGAATGAAATGGCATTATGGCATATTCTCTATTCCATTGAAGACAAAATCGAAATCAATAAAGCATTGAATTCGTTTGCTGACAAGCACCAACTTGGAAGCAATTTCGCCGAGGTGTTCAGTAAAATAAAACCATTCAAGAAAGACTACGGCTCATATTCAGAGAAAGCCATCAAGAAGTTGCTGTCACTGATGCGAATGGGCAGTTACTGGAGTGATGCAAATATCGACGCAAAAACTCGTGAACGAATCGAGAAAATCATTACCGGAGAATACGACGAGCGCATCAAGAACCGTGTCAGGGAAAAAGCCATCAACCTGACAGACATTAATTATTTCAAAGGCTTACCCGTATGGCTTGCATGCTATATCGTTTATGACCGTCACTCCGAAGCACAGGAAATAGAAAAATGGAATAAACCCGAGGATATTGACCAATATTTAAATACCTTCAGGCAGCATTCACTTCGCAATCCCATCGTCGAGCAATTGGTTACAGAAACGCTGCGCACCGTCAGAGACGTCTGGAAACAGGAAGGGCAAATAGACGAGATTCACCTGGAACTTGGTAGAGAGATGAAGAATCCTGCCGACAAGCGCAGGCAGATGACAGAGCGCATTCAGCAAAACGAAAACACCAACCTGCGCATCAAGGCCATGCTGATGGAGTTCATGAATCCTGATTTGGGCATTGACAACGTCCGTCCCCATTCTCCCAGCCAGCAAGAAATCCTGCGCATTTATGAAGAAAACGCATTAGACAATCTTAGCAAAGAAGACAAAGAATACGACTTCATATCTAAAGTGTCAAAATTGGCCCAGCCGTCGAAATCGGATATTATCAGATACAAGTGTTGGCTTGAACAGAAATACCAGTCACCATATACAGGAAGAATGATTCCCCTCTCCAAACTGTTCACTTCGGCCTATGAGATAGAACATGTGATTCCTCAATCCCGCTATTTCGACGATTCGTTCAGCAACAAAGTTATCTGTGAGTCGGAAGTCAACAAACTCAAAGACCGGCAACTCGGCTACGAGTTCATCAAGAACCACGCAGGGGAAATTGTGCAACTCAGCCAAGGGGGTACTGTCAAGATTCTGTCGGTTGATGCTTATGAGAAGTTCGTAAAGGACTACTATGCCAACAACCGAACAAAAATGAAGAAACTTTTAATGGATGATATCCCTGACGGTTTCATTGAGAGACAAATGAATGACAGTCGCTATATCAGCAAAGTAGTAAAAGGACTGCTCTCCAACATCGTTCGTGAGAAACAAGCAAATGGAGAGTATGAACAAGAAGCAGTATCTAAAAACCTCATCTCGTGTAACGGCACCATTACAGACCGACTGAAAAAAGACTGGGGCATGAACGAAGTATGGAACAGCATTATACTGCCACGTTTCCAACGACTCAACCAATTGACTGGTAAAAACTGCTTTACAACCTTTAACCGCGAAGGTCATGAGATTCCCAATATGCCATTAGAACTGCAGAAAGGTTTTAATAAGAAACGCATAGACCACCGCCACCATGCCATGGATGCAATAATCATTGCCTGCGCAACTCGTGAACATGTAAACCTGCTCAACAACGAAGCAGCGCATTCTAAGCACAATGCCAACAGATATCAACTGCAACGCAAATTGAGACGATTTGAAACCGTTATCATTAACGGAAAAGAGCGTGAAATAGCACAGGAATTCATAAAGCCTTGGGACACCTTTACTACAGACTCATGGCAGATATTAGACAACATCATTGTCAGTTTCAAACAGAATCTGCGCGTCATCAACAAGACAACCAACCACTATCAACATTTCGACCAGAAAGGGAAAAAAGGTCTTGAGAAACAGAACCATGGCGACAGTTGGGCCATTCGCAAATCCATGCATAAGGACACCGTCTTTGGCGAAGTGAACTTACGCATGAAAAAGACCGTATCACTGAACGATGCAGTCAAGAAACCAGAAAACATTGTAAATAAGGATTTCAAGAAGAAAGTGAAAGAACTGCTTTACAACGGTTATGATGCTAAGTCTATCAAGAAATATGTTGAAGAAAACAAGGACATCTGGTCAGACATCAACCTGTCTAAGATTGAAATATACTATTTCACTAAGGATGAGAAGAAAAGGAATGGTGAGCCCAAGGAGCGATACTTTGCTACACGTAAGCCCCTTGACACAAGTTTCGACCAAAAGAGAATCAAAGAGAGCGTGACAGATACTGGCATTCAGAAGATACTCTTAGCCCATCTGGCTTCGAAAGAAGACAATCCTGAATTAGCATTTTCACCAGATGGCATTGATGAAATGAACCGCAACATTGTTGCTCTCAACAACGGAAAGTTCCACCAGCCTATTTTGAAAGTTCGCGTTTACGAGAAAGCAGAAAAGTTTGCCGTTGGTCAAACGGGAAATAAGAATAAGAAATTTGTAGAGGCTGCCAAAGGCACTAATTTATTCTTTGCATTCTTTGAAACTGAAAAAGAGGACAAAGAAAGTGGCAATAAAGAAGCCATACGCTCGTACACGACCATACCTCTCAATGTTATGATTGACTGTCAAAAGAAATATGGAGCACACTGGCGCAGCAATATTGAGGTTTTCCTGAAAGACAAAGACATGGTGGATGCTGAGGCAAAACTTTTGTTTATTCTTACTCCCAACGACCTGATTTATGTCCCAACTAATGAAGATACTTCTAATGGTATAATGCAAATCGATAAAAAACGAATTTATAAAACAGTTAGTTTCAATAAATACCAATGTTTCTGCATAAACAGTAACGTTGCAACTCCTATCATAAACAAAGTAGAATACACGGCATCCAACAAAATGGAACGTGCCATAACAGGCGAGATGATCAAAGAAACCTGCATTCCCATCAAGGTAGACAGATTAGGTAATATAATAGAGTTGAATGGCACTAAAGTTTAGAAGTTGTTTTCTATGATAAAAAAGACACTTTGTTTCAGCAATCCTGCCTATCTCTCGTTGCGAAATGCTCAGTTGGTAATCAAACTGCCCGAAATAGAAAAAGCAGATAACCTGACTGAGGAATTCAAAAAGGCTAATGAGTTGACACGTCCCATTGAGGACATAGGTGTCGTGGTGCTCGACCACAAACAAATAACCATCACGCAAGGAGCATTGGAGGCATTGCTTGAAAACAACAGTGCCGTCATTACTTGCGACTCTAATCACATGCCCGTCGGCTTATTGTTACCTTTGGTTGGCAACACCACACAGAATGAAAGGTTCCGCGACCAGTTGGAGTCTTCCCTACCCCTCCGCAAGCAGTTATGGCAACAGACTATACAGTACAAGATTCGCAATCAAGCCGCCGTTCTTAGACATTGTTCACAATCAGAAACTAATTGTATGATGATTTGGGCCAACGATGTGCGCAGTGGAGACCCAGACAATATAGAGGCACGCGCCGCTGTATACTATTGGAAGAGTCTGTTTGGCCATATTCCAGGTTTTATACGTGACCGTGAAGGTGTTGCTCCAAACTGCATGTTGAACTATGGCTATGCCATTCTACGTGCAGTGGTTGCCCGGGCATTAGTTGCCAGTGGCATGCTTCCCACACTTGGCATTCATCACCATAATCGCTACAATGCCTACTGTTTGGCCGATGATATTATGGAGCCATATCGTCCATATGTTGATCGTTTGGTTTATAACATTACAGAGCAATACGGAGTTGAGGTTGAATTATCAAAAGACATCAAGGCAGAATTGTTGTCTATTCCAACACTTGATGTGGTCATTGGTGGAAAACGCAGTCCGCTAATGATTGCTGTTTCGCAGACCACAGCCTCGCTTTATAAGTGTTTTAGTGGTGAACTCCGCAAGATTGTTTATCCGGAAATAGGATGATATCAGAGCGATTTAGTGAATATAGGGTAATGTGGCTTTTGGTTTTGTTCGACTTGCCTACAGAGACGAAAAAAGACATTCGTGAATACACAAAGTTCCGTAAGCGTCTTATTCAAGACGGTTTCACAATGTTTCAGTTTTCCATTTATGTCCGTCACTGTGCCAGTATGGAGAACGCAGAGGTTCATCGAAAAAGAGTAAAATCAATGCTGCCTGAGTTTGGAAAGGTTGGAATAATCTGTATTACCGACAAGCAGTTTGGCAATATAGAACTGTTTTATGGCAAAAAGCCACAACTACCCAATGCAGCAGGTCAACAACTTGAACTCTTTTAGAAAAGGAGAATTCCAACATAATGATGGAACTCTCCTTTTTCTTTGCAGTATTTTTTATTTTCTATTTTTCTTTGTAACCACCTGATTATCATTTCTTTCTACTAATCGAGATGTTTATGCTACTGCAAAGATACTAATTTTTCAGCAAATCACAACAGATGGTTGCGTCAATATCGAGTTCAATTGGATGTTTATGCTACTGCAAAGATACTAATTTTTCAGCAAATCACAACTTTACCCGATGCTGCGCCTAATTGCTTATAGATGTTTATGCTACTGCAAAGATACTAATTTTTCAGCAAATCACAACGGCGGTGGTAACGACATGAAGGTGATGGAGGATGTTTATGCTACTGCAAAGATACTAATTTTTCAGCAAATCACAACAGGTTCTTTTGTTAGTCCGCAGGCTGGAGAGATGTTTATGCTACTGCAAAGATACTAATTTTTCAGCAAATCACAACTGCACCTTGTCACGGTATTTTGATGGCTGTGATGTTTATGCTACTGCAAAGATACTAATTTTTCAGCAAATCACAACTGTTCGCGGCCGCGTATCAGAAAATATGGTGATGTTTATGCTACTGCAAAGATACTAATTTTTCAGCAAATCACAACTCTATTACGTTAAATATTCCTTTTTATTATGATGTTTATGCTACTGCAAAGATACTAATTTTTCAGCAAATCACAACTCACAACAGACGAGAAGTTGTTAGGGTCAAGATGTTTATGCTACTGCAAAGATACTAATTTTTCAGCAAATCACAACATCGTTTGTTTTCTTCAGAGTCTATGTCTGATGTTTATGCTACTGCAAAGATACTAATTTTTCAGCAAATCACAACCACCAAACAAAGTATATTTTGCCCTATAAAGATGTTTATGCTACTGCAAAGATACTAATTTTTCAGCAAATCACAACTATTGAATGTGTTACACCAAGCGTCAGAAGGATGTTTATGCTACTGCAAAGATACTAATTTTTCAGCAAATCACAACCAAAACCTACACACATATATTCATCACTTAGATGTTTATGCTACTGCAAAGATACTAATTTTTCAGCAAATCACAACAGAATGAGATTAGTCTATAAGTTCTACATAGATGTTTATGCTACTGCAAAGATACTAATTTTTCAGCAAATCACAACAATGTCGCATACCGCCGCATGGGCACGCCCGATGTTTATGCTACTGCAAAGATACTAATTCTTCAGCAAATCACAACCGTGGTGAGGGCTGCTGTGGTACAGCAGCAGATGTTTATGCTACTGCAAAGATACTAATTTTTCAGCAAATCACAACAAATTCTGCTCCTTGGCTTGATTGATGAAGGATGTTTATGCTACTGCAAAGATACTAATTTTTCAGCAAATCACAACGGACAAAATGCTCACAAAAAAAGTGCCGCCGATGTTTATGCTACTGCAAAGATACTAATTTTTCAGCAAATCACAACCATAATCGGGGTAATTGATATTTTTCTTGAGGTGTTTATGCCACTGCGAAAGTACCAACATTCGGCAAACAACATCATAAAGCATTGACAACAAGCAGTATACGCTCATCGACTCAACCCATCATGCAGTTTCATATAGGCATAGAAAAAGCCTTGTATAAAACATGTGCTGCTTCGAAAGGATGGCTCCGCGAGCGCAATAATCATATCTTATACAAGGCTTACATATACTTCTGCCGCTCATTTAAGCATCAGAAGGGCAGATCGTCGGCAGCACTCTCGCCTTCTTGCGGCTGTGCCGGAGGGAACGGAGTGGCCTGCTGAACTGGCTGTCCCACAGGTGCTGCACTGGCGGGTGGCGGCGGCGGGAAGGCACCAGGTGCTGCCATGGGCTGCTGTCCCATCATTGCTGCCTGCGCAGCAGCGGGATCCACTCTGTCAACACGCCACGCAGAGAGCGTATTATACCATCTTCCCTGATATTCGCGCGCATCTACGTCGAAACTAACGCGCAATTCCTCACCTATCTGGATATTCATACTCGCGATTCTGTCTGCTCCAAACACGCGGAAACAGCATTTTCGCGGATACTGATCGTGGGTTTCAATAACATATTCCTGACTTTTCCAGGCATTACCTGTGCGCGATGAAACACCGCCCTGCTCTGGAAGCACGGCAATAACTTTTCCTTCTAATTCCATATTCTTATTATTATTGAATGATTTAATGATAGTTTCAACCATGATGGCCATTGGCTTTGAGGTGTCTGCAATGATTGCTGCAGCGCGATAAAGCCGGCTCTTTTTGCTTTCAGTTTGCGAAATTAATAAAATAGTTCTAAAATGAGAAACTTTTTGAGTGTTTTTTTTGTTTTCCTAATCGGTTTTTTGTATTTTTGTACCCAATTGCAAGGCATGAAACCGGCAAGAGAGAAAATAAGAATACTGAATAAATTAATAGACACCTATGAGATTTACATTATCAAGCACGGCGCTTAACAGCCGCCTTTCAACACTTTCCAAGGTAATCAACAGCAAGAATGCGCTGCCCATCTTGGATTGTTTCCTTTTTGAAGTTACCAACAATACGATGACCATCACCGCCTCTGACAGCGAGAACGTGATGAAGACGACCATCAATTTAGATGATTGCGACGGCGAAGGCAAGTTTGCCGTAAACAACCGCACCATTCTTGACGCAGTAAAAGAGTTGCCAGAACAGCCGCTTACAATCGACGTTGACACTGCAAGCATGGCCATCAAGGTGATCTACCAAAACGGTCTTTACAATTTCACAGGTCAGAATGCAGACGACTATCCATCGGTGCTTCCGATGACCGATAACGCCACTTCGCTTGTATTACCCAACAATGTGCTTGCCGACAATATCACTCGCTCCATCTTTGCAACAGCCACTGAGGAACTGCGCCCGGTGATGAACGGCATCTATTTCGACCTTACCAACGAGGCTTTGGCTATCGTTGCAAGCGATGGACACAAACTGGTGAGAAACAAGAATTTCACCGTGAAGAGCGACAATCCCACATCTTTTATCCTGCCAAAGAAGCCTGCCACACTGCTGAAAAATGTGCTGGGCAAGGACGGCAGCGATGTGGTGCTCCGCTTTGACGACCGCAATGCCGACGTGACATTTGGCGACACCATCCTGCAATGCCGCCTGATTGAGGGCCGCTACCCCAACTACAACAGCGTGATTCCGATGAACAATCCCAATCAACTCACCATCGACCGCAAGGTGCTGATCGGTGCCCTGCGCCGTGTGCTGCCCTTTGCCAGCGAAAGCAGTCAGTTGGTGCGTCTGCATTTGGAGAGCGGAAAGATTGAAATATCATCAGAAGACATCGACTTTGCTACCAGTGCCAAGGAGGAAATAGCCTGCGACTACACCGGCAGCACCATGAACATCGGCTTCAAGGGTTCTTCACTGAACGAGATTCTGAACAATCTCTCGAGCGAGGAGGTGGTGCTCGAACTGGCCGACCCCAGCCGCCCATGTCTGATTATCCCCAGCGAGCAGCCCGAGAATGAGGATGTGCTGATGCTGATCATGCCCATGTTGCTCAACGACTAACACACGCACACACTTATGAAACTGAATCTTACTAAGCCCCTCGTTGTCTTCGACTTGGAGACAACGGGGCTTGATCTTGTCAAGGACAGGATTATCCAGATATCATATATTAAGGTATTTCCCGACGGAAAAGAGGAAAGGGTGAACCAATTTGTAAACCCGCAGTGCCCCATACCAGACGAAGTGGTAGAACTGACAGGCATCAGCAACGAGGATGTGAAAGACAAACCAACATTCAAAGAACTGGCACCGAGCCTGTCTTCCGTGTTTTCGGGATGCGATTTTGCCGGATTCAACTCCAACCACTTTGATATTCCCCTGCTTGCAGAAGAGTTTCTGCGCGCAGGCATTGACTTCGACTTCTCCAGAAGCCGCTTGATTGACGCACAAACCATCTTCCACAAGATGGAACGCCGCAACCTGGCTGCTGCCTATAAATTCTATTGCGGGAGGAAAATGGAAGAGGATTTCACTGCTCACAAGGCCGATCAGGACACAGAAGCCACCTATCGGGTGCTGCAGGCACAACTCGACATGTATGCTCCAGGCAGACAGGAAGAGCCGGAACGCCAACTGAACAATGACATGGATGAACTGGCAGACTTCTCAAAGACCAATGACAACGTGGACTTTGCTGGTCGCATTGTGTGGAAAAACATGGTAGACGCAGACGGAAACGTGCTCACCGACGCAGAGGGAAAGCCGCGCAGATACGAGGTGTTTAACTTCGGGAAATATAAAGGATGGGGAGTGGCCGATGTGTTGCATCGCGATCCCGGTTATTACAGTTGGATGATATCCAGCGATTTCACTTATAACACCAAGCAGGCACTCACACGTATCCGTTTACGCGAATTCAACAAGAAATAATTCTGACGCCATGCTCAAAGGGAAAAAAATCGTATTAGGTATAACAGGCAGCATTGCTGCCTATAAGGCATGTCTGATTATCAGAGGTCTCATCAAACAAGGCGCTGAGGTACAGGTGGTGATAACGCCTGCAGGCAAAGAGTTTATCACCCCCATCACGCTGTCGGCATTGACGCATAAGCCCGTGATAAGCGAGTTTTTCTCGCAGCGCGACGGCACGTGGAATTCGCATGTAGACCTGGGAATATGGGCTGATGCCATGATTGTGGCTCCTGCAACGGCAAGCACCATAGGGAAAATGGCTAATGGCATTGCCGACAACATGCTGATAACTACCTATTTGTCGATGAAAGCCCCTGTTTTTGTGGCTCCCGCCATGGACTTAGACATGTATGCACATCCCACCACTCAGCAGAATCTGGCAAGGCTCAAGTCGTTTGGAAACAGGATTATCGAACCCAAAAGCGGTTTCCTGGCAAGCGGACTCGAGGGGAAAGGCCGCATGGAAGAGCCCGAAATGATTGTGAAAGCGCTTGACGAGTTCTTCGACGAAGAAGAGGCCAAGAACCTTGAAAGCAGAAAGATGAAGGGCAAGAGAATCATGATAACCGCCGGCCCCACATACGAAAAGATAGACCCAGTGAGGTTTATCGGCAACTATTCGAGCGGAAAGATGGGGTTTGCCCTTGCTGAAGAGTGCCGGAAAAGGGGTGCCGAGGTGACTCTGATAGCAGGCCCGGTGAGTCTGACATGCCATTCAGGAATCAAGCGCATTGACGTGGAGAGTTGTGAGGACATGTATCAGGAGTCCATAAAGGCTTTTGCCGATGTCGATGCAGCCATCCTCTGTGCGGCTGTTGCCGATTTCCGTCCAGAAACCGTAGCCGACAAGAAGATTAAACGTGAGAAGGACGACCTCATACTGCGTCTGGCTCCCACTCACGACATTGCAGCCGCCTTGGGCAAGATGAAGCGCGACGGGCAGCGCATGGTGGGATTCGCACTGGAAACCCACGACGAAGAAGTCAACGCCAAGAAGAAACTGCAAAAGAAGAACCTGGATTTCATCGTGCTGAATTCCACAAGAAACAAGGGTACGACATTCAGAAGCGACGACAACCAGATAAGCATTATCTCTGAAAACGGGCAGAAGGATTTCGCAAAGAAGCCGAAAACCGAAGTGGCCAAAGATATTATAGACGAACTGGAGAGCATTCTATGAGCCGTGCTGATAACCAAAAGACAAACGTAAGACCAGGCATGAGGGCTGCCAAGGCGCGGATTCTCATGCTCGTGCTGTTCTCGTTGCTGAACGTTGCGACTGGTATGGCTCAGGAACTGATGGCAAAAATAACCATCAATCACAA
Source organism: Prevotella sp. UBA4268 (assembly GCA_002395135.1). Lineage (GTDB taxonomy): Bacteria > Bacteroidota > Bacteroidia > Bacteroidales > Bacteroidaceae > Prevotella. The sequence goes on from DGWC01000103.1 coordinate 62,691, forward strand.
TCAGATACAAGGTACCGATGCCAGCGTGTTTGAGAATCTGCAGCAAACCATGGAGCAGTTTATCAATGAACGCCAATGGACGGCATTGCAATTCCAGCAAAACGAGCGCATCGTCTGCAATTTCAACATCACGGTTACCAAATACGACCAAAGCCAGAACCTGTTCACCTGCACGGCTCTTATCCAGGCAAACCGGCCTGTTTACAACAGTTCGTATACCACCACTCTGTATAACAACAGGGATGCCGACTTCAATTTTGAGTTTACACAGTTTGACCAGTTGAACTTCAACGAGGAGCAAATAGACAACCAACTGACAGCCTTACTGGCTTACTATGCTTACCTGATTATCGGTATCAACCTGGATTCATTCGCTCCGATGGGTGGCGAAGAAATCCTGCAACAGTGCATGAATCTGGTGAACAATGCTCAGAACCTGAGTTTTTCCGGATGGAAAGCATTCGACAACAGCAGAAACAGATTTGCCATCATCAACGACTATATGGAAGGAGCCATGCGCCCATTCCGCCAACTGCAATACGACTACTACCGGTCGGGACTTGACGAAATGGCAAACAACGTGGAACGAGGAAGGACAAACATCACCACAGCCCTGGAGAATGACCTGAAAAAGTGCCACGAAGACCGTCCACTTAGCATGCTGCCCCAGATTTGGACCGACTACAAGAAGGATGAACTTTCCAATATATATAAAGGTAAAGGCACGCAAAAGGAGAAAGAGAGCGTTTACGAAATACTGTTCTCTATCAACGCTTCTCAGAACAATTATTGGGAAAATATCAAGAAATAAATGCTGAAACAACTATATATCAAGAATTTTACGCTGATAGACACACTGGACATCGTGTTTCGTCCAGGGTTTTCGGTTATCACAGGTGAAACAGGAGCCGGCAAAAGCATTATCCTGGGTGCCATTTCCCTGCTTTTGGGCCAGAGAGCCGATTCAAAGACCATCAAAAACGGCACCAACCGCTGCATCATTGAGGCTCACTTCGATCTGAGCAACTATGACATGAGCCGGTTTTTCACTGACAATGACATCGAATATGATGCTGAAGACTGTATCTTGAGGCGCGAACTGACAAGCAGCGGCAAAAGCCGGGCATTCATCAACGACACTCCTGTTTCTTTGAATCAACTCAGAACGTTGGGACAGCAACTGGTGGACATTCACTCGCAACACCAGAATCTGCTCCTGCAAGAAGAAGATTTCCAGTTGAATGTTGTTGATATCATTGCGAAAAACAAGCAAAGACTCAATGAATGCAAACAGCAATTCAAAGCATATCAGCAGGCCAAGAAGGCAGTGGAAGACCAAGAAGAGAGAATCGCCAGGACGAGAGAGAACGAAGATTTCCTACGTTTCCAGTTGAACGAACTTGCTGATGCCCGGCTTCAGGCTGGCATTCAGGAAGAACTGGAAAGAAACAGCGAAACGATGTCGCATGCTGAAGAGATTAAAAGTGCACTCTATGAATCGGAAAACATCCTTTCTGGCAATGAGCACAGTATCCTCACGCAAATGAAAGACTCTTCACGACTGCTGGACGATATCAGAAAGGTGTACCCTGACATCGGTGAATGTTCCGACAGACTGGCCAGTTGCTATATTGAATTGAAAGATATTTCCCAGGAACTGTATAGCCATACCCAGAATATAGACTACGATCCGAAGGAACTGGAAGCCATCAACGAACAGTTGGACCACATCTATTCGCTGGAAAAGAAACACCACGTGCAAACTGTGGAAGAACTGATTGAGATTCAGAATGAAATATCAAGGAAACTCGACCAGATTGAGAACAGCGACGAGGAACTGGAAGAACTAAGGAACGCGGCGCAAGAGAGGCTGAACGAATGTTTAGAAGTTGCCGAGCAACTGTCGGAACACCGGAAGGCCGCCATTAAGAGCATTGAAAAGGAAATGGTGGACAGGCTGATTGCATTGGGCATACCCCACGTGCGCTTCCAGATTAAGATGGAAGACAAGGAACTGCAAGCAGACGGCACCGACCGTATCAGTTTCATGTTCAGTGCAAACACAAGCACCGCCATGCAACCGATCAAGGAGGTGGCTTCTGGCGGAGAAATAGCACGCGTTATGCTTTCGCTGAAAGCCATGATCAGCGGTGCGGTGAAACTGCCCACTATTATCTTTGATGAGATAGACACAGGTGTCAGTGGGAAAATCGCAGAGAGAATGGCAGACATCATGAAGGAAATGGGACAGCATAACCGCCAGGTAATCAGCATTACGCACTTGCCTCAAATCGCAGCATCCGGCTCATCCCACTATAAAGTATTCAAAGAAGAGGGCGACAAGGGTACTATCTCAAGGATGTGCGAACTGAACAAGGATGAGCGTGTGATGGAAATCGCACAGATGCTGAGCGGTGCCGATATCACAAAGGCTGCCAAATCGCAGGCCCAGGAATTGCTTAAGCAGAAACAGAACAGAAAAGAATGAAGTATAATATATGAAAAGAAGAATTATGAAAAGACAATTATTGACCATCACGATTGCTATATTCAGCATCATCATAGCCCAAGCACAGCCGGCATCTGTCAAGAATGCCGCTAAGAGTGTGTTCTCGTTGACAACTTTCAGGGCAGACGGCTCTCTGCTGGCATCATCACATGGTATTTTCATAGGTGACAACGGAGAGGCAGTCAGCGACTTAACACCATTCATAGGCGCATCAAAAGCCGTGGTCATCGATCAGAAAGGCAATAAGATGAATGTATCACGAATGCTGGGAATCAATGAAATCTATGACATCGCGCGGTTCCGTGTTGACGGCAAAACAACGCCTGCCACGTTAGCACAAGCCACGGTTCCGGCAGGCGGCAAGACATGGCTGGTCGGCTATGGTGTGAAGAATCCCTCTATCGTAGAGACCACCGTGAAGAGCCAGGAAACATTCATGGAGAAATATAACTACTATATCATTTCGATGAATGCTCCAGACAACACGACGGCATGCCCTTTCGTGAATGAGAATGGAGAAGTAATCGGACTGCTTCAGGTTAGCAACACATCATTCGATACTCATGCTACAGACGCGCGATTCGGCAGCAGTCTCTCTTTGTCTGCACTCTCGTTTTCCGACTCACGCATCCGGCAGATTGGCATTCCCATGGCATTGCCCGAAGAAAAGAGCCAAGCACAGTTGCTCTTGATGATGGCTGGACAAAGTGGAGATTCACTGAAATACGAGGCTACTATCAGCGACTTTATCGAGAGATTCCCCACTATGATTGACGGCTATGAGGCAAAAGCCCGATTCAGAGCGAACAGCATGCAGTTTGAAGAGGCCGACAACATCATGAAAGAAGCCATCAAGAAAATCGACAACAAGGACGAGGCTCACTATAATTACAGCAAACTCATATACGACAAACTTATATATAATAATGAAAAGTATGAGCCATGGACTCTCGAAAAAGCCATGGATGAGGCAAACCAGGCCTATGCACTGAACGCTCTCCCACTCTATATGCATCATATCGGACAACTCACTTTCTCTCAGGGAGAATACCAAAAGGCATATGACGTGTTCATGAAACTGTATGAAGACAAACAGTTCAGCAACCCGGAACTACTGTATGAATCGGCTCGATGCAAAGAAATGTTGGATGCGCCGGCTACTGAAATCATACAATTATTAGACAGCGCCATCAATACGACTGATACGTTACGCATCCTTGAAGCCGCTCCGTATTTTCTGGAGCGTGCAAACATATTGGTGAAGACAGACAGTTTCAGACAAGCGGTATTGGATTATACACGCTACGAAATACTCATGCAAGGGCGCGTGAGCGCACAATTCTACTACCTCCGCGAACAAGCAGAGGTGAAAGGAAGGCTTTTCCAACAGGCATTGTCCGACATAGCACACGCCATTATCTTGGATGCCCGGGAACCTCTCTATTATGCAGAGATGGCATCCCTGCAAATAAGACTGAACATGAGTGACAAAGCAGAGGAAACAGCACAAAGATGTATCGAAATTGCACCTGACTATCCCGATGCCTATTTGTTGCTCGGACTGGCTCAGGTTAGAAACGGGAAAAAAGAAATAGGCCTGTCAAATATGCAAAAATCCAAAGAGATGGGAAACACACAGGCAGACGGATTAATACAGAAATACAGCAAATAATTTCATAAAGTGGTGTAAATTAAGCAGTTTGAAAAAAAATATTCTGCTATTTTTGCAAAAAAAGCAAAATAAATTTCCATATCACGCTAAAAACTTGTATCTTTGCAGTCCAATTTAAAACAATAACAAAAAACAACAAGTAATATGACGAAAGCAGATATCGTAGAACAGATTGTACAGAGAACGGGATTGGCACGTAAAGATGTGGCAACATCCGTTGAGGCTTTCATGGAAGTGATTAAAGATAGTATGTTGGAAAAGAAAGAGAATGTTTATCTCCGCGGTTTTGGAAGTTTCGTCGTGAAGCGCCGTGCAGAGAAAACAGCACGAAACATTTCCAAGAATACAACCATCGTAATTGCAGCACACGATTTTCCAAGTTTCAAGCCTGCAAAGAGTTTTGTGGAAAAAATGAAAGGCGAATAAACAAAACGAATTATCATTAACAATTAAAACAGTATAAATTATGCCAAACGGAAAAAAGAAAAAGGGCCACAAGATGGCTAC
>DGWC01000105.1 GCA_002395135.1 Prevotella sp. UBA4268
CTTCATTTCCTTGGCACGCTTCTTCTGCTGATAGAGGAATTTGCTGTAGTCAATGAGACGACAAACAGGCGGATTTGCATTCGGAGAAATCTCAACAAGGTCAACGCCTTGCTGGTGAGCCATATCCAATGCTTGTCGGGTTGGCAGAACCATTGATTCTCCGTCACCCACAATTCGTACTTCGCGGACACGAATTTGCTCGTTCACACGGTACTGTTGTCCTTTTTTGTCGTTCTTCATTAACTGGTTTTAGTTCAACTGATTAGAAAATCGGCTGCAAAGGTACAATTTTTAGTTCATAGTGCATAGCCCATAATTCAAAGTTTTTCGCAATTTTACAGATATTTAACATTACGTCTTTCTTCCTGTTCAGCGAACAACCATAAATCATGAACTATGCACCTATCACGATGAACATAAAAACCATACTATGCACGATTGCATTATGAAGGTCTAAAAGTCCTTTGTCATTTCTGCAACTTTGGCATTCACCTCGTCGATGAATTCCTGAATGGTCTTCACGCTCTGTTCTCCACCACCCTGCGGGCGCACGGCAACGAGTCCTTCTGCGGCTTCTTTCTCGCCGACGATGACCATATAAGGAATGCGCTTCAGTTCATTATCGCGGATTTTCCTGCCAAGTTTCTCATTGCGAAGGTCAAGTGTGGCGCGCACACCTTGCAAATCGAATTTCTTGGCCACTTCTTTTGCATAGTCATTATACTTCTCTGACAGCGGAAGAATGGCCACCTGGTCGGGCGTGAGCCACAATGGGAAATGACCGCTTGTATGCTCGATGAGCACGGCGCAGAAGCGCTCCATGCTGCCGAAAGGAGCACGGTGAATCATCACAGGTGTCTTCTTCGTGTTATCTTCGTCGGTATATTCCAGTTGGAAGCGCTTTGGCAGGTTATAGTCCACCTGTATGGTGCCCAACTGCCAGCGACGCCCGATGGCATCCTTGATCATGAAGTCGAGTTTCGGACCATAGAAAGCGGCCTCGCCATATTCAATCTTGGCAGGCAGACCTTTCTCCTGGCAAGCCTCAACGATGGCTTTTTCGGCCAATGCCCAGTCTTCGTCGGTACCCACATACTTCTCATGGTCGTTAGGATCGCGCAGAGAAATCTGTGCTTCAAAGTTGAATCCGAAGGCAGTGAGCACGATATTGATGATTTCCATCACATTGAGGAACTCCTGTTTAACCTGGTCGGGACGGCAGAACAGGTGGGCATCGTCCTGTGTGAACGAGCGCACGCGGGTCAGTCCGTGCAATTCGCCGCTCTGCTCATAGCGATAAACGGTACCGAATTCTGCAATACGCAGTGGCAGGTCGCGATAAGAGCGCGGCTTATTGGCAAAGATCTCGCAGTGGTGGGGACAGTTCATCGGCTTGAGCATATACTCCTCACCTTCCTCTGGAGTGGTGATGGGGCGGAAAGAATCCTTTCCGTAGTGGGCATAGTGGCCACTTGTGACATAGAGATTCTTGCTTCCAATATGCGGAGTGATCACTTCCTGATAGCCGAAACGCTTCTGCACCTTGCGCAAATGGTCTTGCAAGCGCAGGCGAAGTTCCGTTCCCTTGGGCAGCCAGATGGGCAGTCCCTTACCCACACGCTCGGAGAACATGAACAAATCCATCTCTTTTCCAATCTTGCGATGGTCACGTTTCTTGGCCTCTTCAAGCATTACCAGATACTCGTCGAGCATTTTTTTCTTCGGGAAAGAGATGCCGTAGAGACGCTGCATCTGCTCACGCTCGGCATCACCACGCCAGAATGCACCAGCCACACTGGTGAGTTTCACAGCCTTGATGTCGCCTGTGTTCATCAAGTGCGGACCTCGGCACAAGTCGGTAAAGTTTCCCTGTGTGTATGTAGTGATGGTTCCGTCCTCCAAGTCCTGATCGATGTGCTCGCACTTGTAGGTCTGTCCGTCGGCAGCGAATTCCTTCAGCGCATCTGATTTCGACACTTCGCGGCGCACCACCGGCTCTTTCTTCGAGGCCAGTTCCTTCATCTTGTCTTCAATCTTGGTGAAGTCGCCCTCCTTGATCTGCTCGCCGTCGGGCAGAAGCACATCATAGAAGAATCCGTTTTCTATGGCCGGACCGAATCCGAACTGAATTCCAGGATACAACTCTTTCAGAGCCTCGGCCAGCAAGTGTGCGCTGGTGTGCCAGAAAGTATGCTTTCCCTCTTCGTCATCCCATTTATAAAGTGCGATGGTGGCATCTTCGTTGATGGGGCGGTTTAATTCTACTGTCTCACCATTCACACCGCAACTGATAATGCTACGTGCCAAGGCCGGTGATATGCTCTCGGCAATTTCGAGTCCTGTCACGCCCTGCTCATACGAGCGAACAGAGCCGTCTGGAAATGTAATGTTAATCATTGTGTTTTTGTTTAAAATCAATATTGGCTGCAAAGTTAGCACTTTCTTTTGAGATAATATCAAAATTTAACACATTTTCTTTCTTCTCACAGAAAAAATTTCGTTGAGGAGAATGCGTTTTTCTGCCATTAGCGACGTGAAACGATGGCTGCTGCAGGAAAGCGACCGTCACCATGGGAACAACAAATAATATGATGACGCACAAGAATGCTCATTTACGGTCTTTCGATGCCTTGTATTTCTTGATGAGTCCATAGGCATTGAACAATCCCAGTTCTCCGGCTTTGCTCAGGTCTTCAAGTCCTTCGGCTTTGTTGCCGCTATAGATTCTCACCAGACCTCGGTTGAAATAGGCCTCGGCAATATCGGAATCGAGGGCAATGGCTCTCGTATAATCATCAATGGCAGCCTGATATTGCCTGCGCATGGCATGGAGCGTGGCCCGGTCGTAATAGAGATACGGATTGTTGGGACTTAGTTTGATGGCCTCGTCGAAGTCGGCTTGGGTGCGTACGGCCCTAAGATCGGAGTCGATGCCTTGCGACTGCGTAAACTCATTCATCAGTGCTTGGCACACGCCGCGCTGCCAATAGGCTATGGCCAATGTGCTGTCGGTCTGCACATAAGCAGTGAGATCGTTGATGGCAGCGTCAAAATTCTGCACCACCGAATAAGCAATGGCCCGGTGGATGAGCAGTGCCTTGTCTTTATTCAGGTCCTTGATGGCGGCCACGTCGGCCGTCAACGAGTCAACCAACATGAAATAGGCACGCGTCTCTCCCTCATTGAGGGTTTGCTGATTGCAGGTAATGCTAATGGCATGGCGCGGGTGCGAGGTGCGATTGAAGGCTTCCACCTCGTTATCATAGGCTGTATATCTCTTCACGCCATTCGTATAGCGCCGGTAAGAAAGCACATACATCGGCATAAGTTCGTCTTCCACCTTTCGGTTTTGCACCTTGCCGCGATAGGCAGAGTTGTATTCATGCTCCACCACCTGCTCGTCGGCCTCCACCAACTGGTTGTATTTGTTCATGTCGATGTCGCTTTGCTTACGAATCTCCCTGCTTTTCTTTCTGCCCCAACGCGGTTGTATGCCCAAATGCTTGTCCATCTGGGCCTTGAAAACACGGAATTCGTCCATCTCCGCCTGTGCCGTCATGCCCAGACGACGATAGCAGCGTGCGCGATATTGCAGTCCCGTCCAGAAATTAGGGAACTCTTCAATCACACGAGAATAGTCGCGGATAGCCGCGCGCAGGTCTCCCGTCCTGTCGAGCAGTAGCGCACGGTTGAAAATAGCCATGATATTATTAGGCTCCAGATTGATAATGAAGTCGAAATCGTCTATGGCGCGGTTGTCATCCCCCACTTGTACACGCAACTGGCCTCGGTTATAATGCGCCAGGAAGTTGTTGGGATCCAGTTCGATGGCCTTGTCGTAGTCGGCCATGGCACCTCTCAGATTGTTGATGTTATAGCGTGCCAGCGCTCGATTCACATAATTATTGGCCACAGAGGGCTTCAAATGAATGGCTTTTCCAAGTTGCTGGTCTGCATCTTTCCACTTTTTCCGGCTCAAACTGATCATCGCCCTTACCGTCCAGGCCTCTCCGTCGTAGGGATCGAGTTCCAAAGAGCGGTCGAGAAAGGCAGAGGCCTCCACGGTATCTCTCTGCTGCATGCACACTTCTGCCTTGAGTTGATAGATTTTTGCGTTGGTTTTCCATCGGTTCATCATCGAATCGAGTTCGAAATTCGCCTTGTCAAAGTCCTTGTCCTGTATGCGACACAGCGCACGATTATACCACAGGTTCATGTTCATGGGGTCATTGGCTATGGCCTTGTCATAATCGGTGGCGGCATCGCTATATTTCTGCTGTCTGATACGGCACACTCCGCGAAGTTCATAGATAGTGGACACGTAGGGATTCAGGCTGATTGCTTCCGAACAATCGTTCTCCGCACCAAGATAATCATCAAGATTGTATTTCGCCAGGGCCCTGAAATACCATGGTTCATAGAGATACGGCTTGGCGGTGATTACCTGATTGAAATACTGGATGGACAGAACGTAGTCTTCATAATAGAGCGCACTGCGCCCGGCCATGATGACTCGGTCAATGTTATACTGGGCACACGAGGGCAAAAAGGCAAAAAGACAGAAAAGCAAAAGACTCTGCAGTCTCTTACCTTTCAGTTGTCGTGATGATGGTTTTCTCTTCATCGTGCTCATCTGCTTTGCCTGTTTGCATTTCCCATCCTCATCCCCTGCCGTGTGCCGGCAAACTATCTTCTGGGCGGCTTGGTGCGATAAGAGCAGCGGTATTTCCCCAGTGTGAGCGCCTTGAGTTTGCTTTTGATCAACTGGCGGCGCAAAGGAGAGATTCTGTCGATAAACATGTGTGCATCGAGATGATCGAATTCATGTTGCATCACACGGGCCAAATAGCCGTCCACCCACTCTTCATGCTCGTTGCGGTCAGCATCCTCGTATTTCACGCGGATACGTTTGGGGCGCACCACTTTTTCATGAATGCCGGGCAGAGAGAGACATCCCTCTTCCATAGCATCAGTTTCGCTGTCGTCGAACTCAAGAATATGAGGGTTTATATACGCTTTGCGGAATCCCTTGTACTCAGGAAGGTCTTCTGAAAGCACATCCAAGTCGATTACGGCCACACGGATGGGAAGTCCGATCTGTGGTGCTGCCAACCCCACGCCATCGCTGGCGGTCAGCGTTTCGAACATATTGTCAATCAATACGCCCAGGTCAGGATAGTCTTTCGGTATGTCCTGGCTCTCTTTTCGCAACACTGGTTGCCCATATATATAAATAGGTAAAATCATCTGGCGGTTTTCCTGCTAATTGTTTTCTGTAGTCATGGTCGCCGGCTTTCCATATAACTCTGGAGGATGATGGTGGCACTGATCTCATCCACCAGCGCTTTGTTCTGGCGTGCTTTCTTATGAAGTCCGCCATCAAGCATTGCGCGATGAGCCAATACCGACGTGAACCGCTCATCAACATACTCAATGGGAATGTCGGGGCATACTTTTCTCCAGCGATTCACGAACTGCTGCACTCGCACCAAGTTCTCGCTGGGCGCCCCATTGGGCTGCATGGGCCTGCCAATGACGATTTTCTCGACAGGCTCGTGCGACATATAAGACTGGAGAAAGTCGAAAAGTTCAGACGTAGAAACAGTCGCCAACCCATTTGCTATAATCTGCAATGGGTCGGTGACTGCTATGCCTGTACGTTTCTTCCCGTAGTCTATCGATAAAATCCTTGCCAATGTTTTGATTACTGCTGGTTAAAGAGCAGCCAGGCATCAGGATATTGTGAGCGGAAATCGTTGCGGCTGCGCACAGCACTTGCCTTGTCGTCGAATGTGGAAGCGATAACGCGATAGAAATTGTTTCCACTGTTGAATGCAATCTGTGCCGGATAGCCAGCATTACGCAGTTGACGGGCAAGTCCTTCTGCATTTGCCTTCACAGAGAACGAACCAACCACTACGCTAAAGTTCTTCAAGCCAGAGCCGTCAACAACCGTCAGTTTCTCCTGACGTACGGAAACGTTGTCCACATTGTCGATAACAGTGGTCTCGGTAGCCGGTCTCGTGGTTACAGGAGCCACTACTGTGGTCTCTTCAACGGCCTGTGCGCCAACGGCAGCCTCCTGAGCCTTTGCTTTCTCGTATGCCTTGCGATAGGCACTTTCCTTCTGTGAACCACAACTTGTAAATGCTAATGTCATGCACAAACCTGCGCATATCACCATGTACTTCTTCATACTTTTTCTCTATTGTTAGAATTAAACTTATTTCCAATGAATGTGCGAAATTACACAAAAACAATTAAAAACGGAGAAAAATGGTGCATAAAGTTTGTTAAATGACATAAATACACGGTTTTTAACAAAAAATGAGTGTCTAAAACATTGCAGTTACAAGAAAAATGAGTATTTTTGCGAGAACTTTTATCAAGACATTTCAAACAATTAAATCAACAACTGATATGAAAGCATTAGGTTACATTGGCGCATTCCTCGGCGGAGCCATCGCCGGAGCAGCATTAGGTTTATTGGTAGCACCCGAAAAGGGTACGGACACCCGTGAGAAAATCACAGATGCCATTGACGATTTCTGCAAGAAACACAACATCAACCTGTCACGCAAGGAGATTGTGGACCTGGCCGACGACATCAAGGAAGCCGCTTCAGACATCGCTGAATAAAGAATTCTCATGTTTTCCACAGACAAGAACATAGAGACCATCGGGCAACTCATTGAGGTGCTCAAGCATTACGTCGGGCTTCAGAACGAGTATCTGAGGCTCGATGTAATCGAGAAAGTGGTGCGGCTCATCACGGCATTGACTATTGCCGCCGTGGTGTTCCTCATCGTCATTATAATTTTCATCTATCTTTCTTTCGCTGCCGCCTATGCCATGGCGCCATATACTGGTTTTCCGCTGGCATTCCTTATCGTGGCAGCCTTCTATTTACTGATTTTCCTTTTGTTCCTTGCGTTCAGAAAGAACTGGATAGAAAAGCCACTGGTGAAATTCCTGGCCAGTCTGCTGATGGAACAATAGTTGACAGAGCGAGTTATGACAGAAGAAACGAACACAAACCTGTATACCACCTTGCGTTCCATTGAGGAACGGAAGATGCAGTTGCGCAAAGAAATCCGAAAAGACAACGACAAAATCAATAAGTTGCGCAAGGATTTGTTTGCAAAGCCTACCGCCCTGACCAGCAAGCGCGGCAAACTCAACGTGCAAGGACTGATGAATACGGGAGCCGGCGTGTTTGACGGTCTTCTGTTAGTATGGAAACTCTACAGGAAATTCAAGAAATAACTTCCACCGTTTGTCCGTCGTAAGCGAGTTGGATGTCTTTGGGCAACCGACTGTTTACCTCTTCATGCAATCCTATATCATGACAGGAATGTATGAGGAACGATTGTTGTGCCCCTATTCTCCGCGCAAAAGCAACGGCATCGTCCACATTCTGATGAGCGTGGTGGGCTGGATGGAAGCGCAACGCATTGACAACCAGCGTATCAACACCCTGTAAATAAGGAAGTTCTGCTTCATCAATCGTCTTCATATCTGTAATATAGGCCAGCCCGCCAATCCTGTAGCCGGTGATGGGAAGCATGTGGTGGTAGACACAGAAGGGGATTATCTCCAACTCATTAATATAAATAGGTGTATGATGTTGCAGGGTATGCAGACATATACGTGGAGCACCGGGATAGCGATTCTCTGCAAAACAATAAGGAACCGTCTTCATCAGTCCGCTTGATGTCAGTTCATCCGCATAGACATCCACCTCTCCGAACTGGCAGAAAGGCCGAAGATCGTCAATACCCCCCACATGATCATAATGGATATGAGTGAGCAAAACGGCATCAATCTTGCGGAAAGGCTGTGTGAGCATCTGCTGTCTGAAGTCTGGTCCTGTATCAATCAGTATGCGCGTATGTTCAGTCTCTATCATGGCAGAGCACCGCAAGCGCTTGTCGTGAGGGTCTTTACTGGTGCAAACCTCACACTGACAGCCAATGGAAGGCACTCCGACAGACGTTCCTGTTCCTAAAAAGGTCAGTTTCATATCCATAGTCTCAGACTCAAACGATATTCACTTCGGGGAAAATTTCTATGCCAAACCTGCTGAAAACGTCTTGGCGGATGGCTTCACACAGGCTTACTATCTCGCTTCCACTGGCTCCTCCGCGGTTGACAAGCACCAATGCCTGCTTATCGTGGACACCGGCACGGCCTATTGTCCGACCTTTCCATCCGCACTGCTCAATCATCCAGCCTGCAGGAATCTTCTCATGACTTGCATCAACCGTATAATGCGGCATACCAGGATAAAGGGCTGCCAATTCAAGATACTTTTCTTTCGGTACGACGGGATTCATAAAAAAACTGCCGGCATTGCCTTCTGTCTTGGGATCAGGTAGTTTCGCATTGCGGATATGAATGATAGTCTGTCGCAGGTCTGCTGCCGTGGGTTGTTCGATATGACGGAGCCGCAGTTCTTCACGTATATTTCCATAATCTACATGAAGCGGTTCGGATGTCGGCAAGAAATACACTACAGAGGTGATGAGATAACGGTTACGCCACTCATGTTTGAAACGGCTGCTGCGATAGCCATACTCACAGTCGTCACTAAGAATCGTCACCACATTGCCTGACGAAACTTCCACGGCATGAATCGCAGAGATATAAGTCCCCACTTCAGAACCATATGCACCGATATTCTGCACAGCCGAGGCACCCACCTCGCCAGGTATAAGGGAGAGATTCACCAGATTTCCATAGCCTTGCGATGTGCACCAATCCACGACATCGTCCCACGTCTCACCACTTCCACATGCTATGTACACGCCCTTTTCCGAGGAAGAATCGGCTGACGAGGCTGTGCACGCTATGCCTTTGATGGCAGAATGCACTACAATTCCCTCAAAATTCTTTGTCAGCAGCAGATTACTGCCACTACCAATAATCAGGAACGGACAACCGGAGGAGCGCAAAATAGCGGCCACCTGCTGCGCCTCCTGTACATTGGAATATTCCAGGAAACGGTCGCATTGGGCATCAATGCCGAATGTGTTGTGATTCTTCAAACTATAGTTTAGACAGTCCTTCATCTCTCCTACTCCACCAGTTTTGTCAGTTTCCATTGAGAACCGCTTTTCTTGAATGTCATTTCCATTTCCTGCCCGTTGGAAATACCACGAAGCATGAATATTTTCTGAGTGCTCCCAACACGTTTTTCACCATATATAATATTATAGATGGTTCCTGAAGGCAAATCAGCCGGGGCAAAGGCAGGCCACTGCTCCGGGGTGATTTCACCCACCAGTTCCTCGAAATCGTCATCGGGATTCGGCCCTGAGAAGGTTACAAAGTCGTTCAGGCTCTGCATCTGGAACACAGTATCTGTGACGAAACGATGGTAAAACGTCAGGAAGGAAGAATTGTCATTGTTTGCCACCGTGCTCTTCTCAATGGACTTGAGCATCCATTTCCCTGCAGTTCTGTCAAAATGGAACTGTTCCACTTTCGAGTTATCCAGATTAATTCTCTCCACCGTAACACGACTAATGCTCGTATCCTTAGGAAGTGCCATCTGTTTACGGTCATCAAGAATCAAAGTATAGAAGCCTTGCTCCATAAAAAAATGGTCAGTCTTCCACGAATTCCTTGAAACACTACGCTTTTGACCGTTTTCCACTACCGTGAGAGGGAAGAGTATGCGGCGAATCTGCTGCTTTCGGTTTCCTGCAAAATTAAATATGAAATCATCAAAAAGTTCATCCGCCGCCACAGGTATGCTTTGGTCGGCCATCAACTCCTCCAGCGTGTCGGCCAAAACAGTATCCGACGACAAGGTGTCAACAGCCAGGCTATCGGCAGCAGCAGGCTTTTTGTCAGTGCATCCCGCAGTCCAAAACATAGCGAACACACAAGCAAAGACCACCAAAAACAGACCTTTTCTCATCTTTCTTTATCTATGATTATTCTGTCAATCTCTCAAATTCACCGCAAAATTACAACTTTATTTTGATATAGAATACGTTTTTCCAATAAAATTCGTATCTTTGCAGCCAAATTTATTATATAGATTATGATACTTGACAGAATAGAAGAACTTCTGAAAGAAGTCAGCGAACTCTCTGCCTCTAATGCAGAAGAAATAGAAGCACTGCGTCTGAAATATCTAAGCCGCAAAGGAATCATCAATGACCTCATGGCTGATTTCCGAAATGTGGCTGCTGATGAGAAGAAAACCATCGGTATGAAAATCAATGAGTTGAAGCAGAAGACAACGGAACGTATCAATGAACTGCGCGAACAAGCAGAAACTGCAGAGGCCACAGGAGATGACATCGACCTGACACGCTCTGCCTATCCTGTAGAACTTGGCACACGCCATCCTCTTACGATAGTCAAGAACGAAATCATAGACATCTTCACACGCATGGGATTCGTATTGGCCGATGGACCAGAAGTGGAAGACGACCTCCATGTGTTCACAAAAATGAACTTTGCTGCAGACCATCCTGCACGCGACATGCAAGATACATTCTTTGTGGAACAGAGTGCTCTCGGAGATGTTACCAAGAATATCCTGCTGCGCAGCCATACCAGTTCAGTGCAGGCACGCGTGATGGAACGCCAGCAACCGCCTATTCGCATCATTTGCCCTGGACGCGTATACCGCAACGAGGCCATTACCGCCCGCGCCCACTGCTTCTTCCATCAGATAGAAGGACTTTATATAGACAAGAACGTATCGTTTACCGACCTCAAGCAGGTGCTCCTCTCATTTGCCCGTGAGTTATTCGGTGCAGATACAAAGATCCGCTTACGTCCAAGTTATTTCCCATTTACCGAGCCCAGTGCTGAAATGGACATCTCGTGCCATATCTGCGGCGGCAAAGGCTGTGGTTTCTGCAAGCATACGGGATGGGTTGAGATTCTGGGATGCGGCATGGTTGACCCGAATGTGCTTGAACTCTGCGGCATTGACAGTAAGGTGTATAGTGGCTATGCATTCGGTCTTGGCGTGGAACGCATCACAAACCTCAAGTATCAGGTAAGTGATTTGCGCATGTTCTCAGAGAACGACGTCAGATTCTTACGAGAATTCGAGGCTGCACGCTAATGAGAATTCGAGGCTGCACGCTATTTTAAATCATACAGAAACAGGCTGTGCCAAAAAGCAGAGATAAAACAACTCTTGCTTTTTGGCACAGTTTGTTTTTTGTTATTAGCACTTTTCCACACAAATGGTATGGATTATTTCACTTCAATCACGTCATCCAGATTTGTTGACTGATTACGCCATGGTTCATACTGCAGGGTGTCATGTCCTTTTTTCTTATGTTCTTCCGGAGTCTGCAATAAAGAAGCCGGTTGCACTTTATTCATACCGTAGCGCACATTGATATGGTCGGTGGCAGCCATGAGTCTGCGATGTTTACGCGTTTCTTCACCCGAAGAAGTGGAAAACAAATCCTGCTGAACAGCCTCATCACTCATGATGTCTCCCAGAATGACACCAGCCCTCTTATACTCATAATACGGCAAGTATATGGCTTCCAATGCCTGCTGAGCCGCTTTCACGATGGCGGTTGTGTCAGAAGTGTCTTCTGTCAGATGAACCGTGAATCCATTGCTATACTGATCCAGGTCCCCGCGATGACGATTTGTGTTTGCAAAAACCGTGACACTGCGACAAACACTATGTTGATCACGTAGTTTCCGGGCTGCAGCCACTGCGAAATCGCGTATGTAATCTTTCAGTTTTTCTAAATCATGCTCCATATAGACAAAGGTACGCGAGTGCATGATGGTCTGCTGTTTTGGCGGTATGGTCAAATCAATGGCTGGCTGCCCATGCAGTTCTGTCCATGTTCGCACGCCTGTGACATGAAATTTGTTTTGTACGAAAGCCTTTGGTCGCTGATAATAATCCCACGCTGTGCGAATACCCATTTGCATCATCTTGGGAGCAGAGCGCCATCCCACACCCCAAACATCAGCAATGGGTATGCCTCTCAGGGCTTTTTCCGTATCGGCTGCTTCCAAAATGCATATTCCTTTGTATCCTTCATAGTGTTTGGCATACCAAGTTGCCACCTTTGCCAAGGTGTTTGTTGACGCAATACCACAACTGACTGGTATTCCCGTGCCGTGCTCAATCGCCTCTTTGATGATTCCTATGTAATCCCTCATGTCTGACTTGCTTTTGAAAACGGGTATTTCGGCAAAGAATTCGTCCACACTATAACGATGGAAATGAATAACCATGTCGAGTTCTTGTACAAGACTGACTATTCTGCGCGAGATATCCACATATTTCTGCAGATTGGCAGGAAAGATTGCCACATGATTCTTCTCCAGCACATCCTTAATCTGAAAAACGGGATTACCGCGTTTTAGCCCCAGAGACTTGGCCTCCTTGGTCAGGGCAAGAATAATTCCGCCACCTGCTTCATTGTAATTGGCCACCACAACCGGTTTCCCCTTCAGTTCTGGTCGGAAAGACACCTCGCACGAAGCATAGAAACTGTTACAGTCGATATGAAGTATTGCCATAGACTCCCAACAAAAACGTCAATAAACAACCTTGCGCTTCAAAACCCATGTCACCACACCCCAGACCGTGAAGTTCATAGACGGGAGCACCTCTATCGGTGAATACTTACGATTACCAGACTTGAGAAGGATTTTCTTCCCACTTTGCACAATGCGCTTGATACAAAACTCACCGTTGAGCATACACACGGTGAGATTTTGTTTTGACGGATACAAAGAACGATCAACAAGCAGCAAGTCACCAGTATCTATACCCTCATCAACCATGGAGTCGCCAACAACGCGGACAATGAATGTGGTGGCAGGATGACTCACCAATTCCTTGTTCAGGTCAATGGGCTGATTCATATAAGCATCCTGTACTGGCGAAGGGAAACCTGCATGAACATCGCCGGCTTCGACGATACTCACACGAAGTGCTGAATTCATTTCTATGGGGAAGAACTCCAGTTCTGGCTTTTTCATAAGGCATTGAAGATTCTGTCAATATCACAAAAAAGGCTATCTGTAAACAGAAATTGAACCACCATCGCTCTTGCAATACTTGCGAAGCAACTGCTGAATGAAGCGGGCGGTATCCAGTACTTGCTCTTCGTTTCCGTCATAGCCGTTCACCAACACCATCAGATGAATGGTTCCAATCTCTATCTTTGTGCGTTCATGGTCACTTGTGGGAGTTCCCACACCACCATCGGCATCACGGTAAACAGGCAGACCTTCGATATTAATCATACCACGGCCGATGCCTTCGTAAGGCTCGTCTTTCTGGCCAACCCCCAATGTGAGTGTATCACCATGGAACTTATCAGCATCGAAACCACCAATGCTGTAGCCAAAACGTATGCTGGCGAGGTTGATCAGATCGACAAGGGTGTCAATCTGATACAAATCCTTGCCCTGAAGCATGCGCCGAATCAATGCCTCGCTTGACGGTCGGTAGCGAGAAGGATCCTTTCCGCATGCCTTATATACTCTTCTCGTTGCCGCAATCCCAGACATCTGTTTCAGACTTTCCGTATTCAAAGTTGCCCTGTATTCCTCACCAAGCGCATGAATCTCGTCCCATAACGACTGACAGTAGGAACTGTTTTCAACATGAGCCTCTACTGCTGCACCGACAAAACCAGGACAAACCTGTTCAATTTCATTTGAAACACATACCTTTACCATACCATATCCAAATAATCTATTCAATCATTTTCAAGAAATCGTCTTCATTGACAATGGCAATGCCCAGTTTCTCTGCCTTCTGCAATTTGCTGGGTCCCATATTCTCTCCAGCGAGAATAAATGAAGTTTTTCCACTGATGCTCCCCACGTTCTTGCCTCCATGCTGTTCGATGAGCGCTTTATATTCGTCACGACTGTGATGAGCAAACACACCACTGATAACAATGCTCTTGCCTTGAAGTTTGTCGGAAGAACCTTGCAATTGCTCTTCAGAAAGACTCATCTGTAGTCCGTAAGCACGAAGACGACGTATAATCTCTATGTTTTGAGGTTGATGGAAATAGGAAATAACGCTATTGGCAATCACCTCTCCCACACCTTCCACTTCCTGCAGGTCTTGCAACGAAGCAGACATCAACGCATCCATATTCTTAAAATGGCGTGCAAGCAGGCGTGCAGAGGTCTCGCCGACAAAGCGGATTCCTAATGCGAACACCACTCTTTCAAAAGGAACCTGCGTGGAAGCCTTTATGCCATTTACTATTTTTACGGCAGACTTTGTGCGACTACCGTCACCATTGATCTGCTGGACCTCTATATCATAGAGATCGGCAATGTTGTGTATCAGCCCATGACGATAATACTCATCAACCGTTTCTGGTCCAAGAGAATCGATATTCATCGCCTTGCGCGAGATAAAATGCTCTATGCGGCCTTTGATTTGAGGCGGACATCCCGTGTCATTGGGGCAATAGTGCGCTGCCTCGCCCTCATATCTCACCAATTTGGCACCACACTCAGGACAATGAGTGATGAATTGTACACGCTGGGCAATGATGGGACGCTGGTCAATATCCACCCCCACGATTTTCGGTATGATCTCTCCGCCTTTCTCCACATAGACATAATCGCCGATGTGAAGGTCGAAACTGCGGATGAAATCTTCATTATTCAGTGTGGCACGTTTCACGGTTGTGCCAGCCAGCAAGACGGGATCCATGTTCGCTACAGGGGTAACGGCACCCGTTCTACCCACTTGATAGGTCACCTCGTTCAACCTTGTCAACGCTCTCTCTGCCTTGAATTTATAGGCAATAGCCCATCGCGGACTCTTGGCAGTATAACCAAGAGCACGCTGCTGACGCAGGGAGTTTACTTTGAGAACGATACCGTCGGTGGCCACGGGCAGGTTTTTGCGTTCTGTATCCCAGTATTTGATGAATTCGAAAATCTCCTGAAGGGTTTTCACCTTACGCATTCCCTCACTGATTTTGAATCCCCATGAGCGGGCAACAGCCAGATTCTCATAATGTCCTTCAGCAGGAAGGGTATCGCCTAACAGATAGTACAGATAGGCATCCAACTGACGCGATGCCACGAGTTCTGACTTCTGGCTCTTCAGTGTGCCACTTGCTGCATTGCGAGGATTGGCAAACAACGGTTCTTCTGCTGCCTCGCGCTCGGCATTAAGCCGCTCAAACACTTTCCAAGGCATCAGAATCTCGCCTCGTATCTCAAATTCACGCGGATAGGAAGGCACATTCTGCAACTCTGTGTTTGGTTTCAGCACCAACGGAATAGAACGGATGGTTTTAACATTAGCAGTCACATCATCACCCAAGACACCATCTCCTCGCGTCACCGCACGCACGAGCCGCCCGTCTTCGTAGGTGAGCGATATGCTCAGTCCGTCGTATTTCATCTCGCAGCACACTTCAAAGTCCTCGCCATTGAGTCCCTTCCTGACACTGTCATACCATTCTTTCACATCCTGCTCGCTATATGTATTGGCTAACGAGAGCATAGGGTATTTGTGTGCAACCTGCTGGAATTCCTGATTCAAATCGCTTCCCACCCGCTGTGTAGGCGAATTGGGGTCGGCCATTTCCGGATGTTTCTGTTCCAAATCCTGCAGTTCGTGCATCATGAAGTCGAAATCCTGGTCAGAAACCACGGGCTGATTCAACACATAGTATCTGTAATTATGCTCATGCAGTTCCTTTCTCAACTGCTCTATTCTCTGTTTCTCATCCATTGTCCACTGATTTTTTGCAAAGGTAGTAAAAATTATCGAGAATCAGACGATTGCTTCATGAAATAATTCTTGCAAAAAAACGAAAGACAGAAAGAGAGAAACAGCAATAAAGAAACGACACTAACAGGTTTGCATGAGTGACAAGATGATTGATAGAGAACTTCTTTCGGCACATTTTTCGTTTATTTGTGCATTTTCTTCGGAATAATTTGGTGGATAAAAAGAAAATCACTACATTTGCAATAATTATTATGATACCATGGATATTATTAAAGACTTTAGTGAACTAACCGAGCGACTCAAGAACGGAAAACGTTGTCGCGTTGCATCAGTAGAGGCAAACGATGACCATTCTCGTGAAGCCATTGAAAGAGCAACGAGCGAAGGATGGGCAGAAGTAACCAACATTCATCTCTCCACTGTTGAGGAATCAGCAGCCGAAGCGGTGCGCCGTGTTCACCGTGGCGAGGCAGATGTGGTGATGAAAGGAATCTTGAACACCGACGTTTTGTTACGTGCCATTATTAATAAGGAGAACCGCGAAGAAGGTCTTCTGCCTGTTGGCAATGTGCTCTCTCATGTCAGTGCCATGCAAATTCCCACATACCACAAACTTTTGTTCATGAGCGACGCCGCCGTTATCCCATTCCCGACATTGGAACAGCGCATCGCCATGATCAAATACGTAATCCGCCTTTGCCATGTTTACGGCATTGAACAGCCCCGCATAGCACTTGTGCATTGCACGGAAAAGGTATCACCGAAATTCCCTATCACGCTCGACTACCAGAAAATTGTGGAGATGTGTCAAGCTGGAGAATTTGGAAAGGCCATTATCGACGGTCCTACAGACCTGAAATGTGCTGTTGACAAAGAGTCGGCAGACATCAAAGGCATCAAGAGTCAATTGGAAGGCAATGCCGATGCAGTGATAATGCCAGACATTGAGGCCGCCAACGTATACTATAAGACACTCACTGCTTTCACTGACACCAAACTTGCTGTAGGACTGCAAGGCACATCTTGTCCGGTAACACTGACATCACGAGCAGACACAGCAGACACAAAATACAATAGTCTTGCCATGGCATGCCTTCAAGCATTGCACAAATAACCTTTACACCTAATATTGAAATTCTTTTTATATTATGAAAATACTAGCCATTAACCCTGGAATGATTTCCACCAAGATTGGTGTGTTTATTGATGAAGAACTGGATTGGCATTCCACCATTAACCATCCTTTTGAAGAATTATGCCGCTATCCGTTTATCATGGATGAATTTCCCTATCGCAGGGAGAAACTGGTTGAAGAATTAGAGCGCAACGGATACAAACTCGATTTCGATGTTGTCGTTGGCCGGGGCGGTTTGGTGAAACCCATAGAAAGCGGTGTTTACGAACTAAACGACAAGGTGATAGAAGACACTAAGCATCCGCGCCTGCACCATGCATGCAATCTGGGATCACTTCTTGCCCTTAGTCTTGCCAAGGATATTCCCGGATGCCGTGCGTTCACAGTAGATCCCGGTGTCGTAGATGAACTCGATGACATTGCACGCATCACTGGTTTGCCAGAAATGCCGCACCAAACCATCTGGCATGCGCTGAATCAACGTGAGATTGCAAAACGCTATTGCCGTGAGCATGGTTTGAAATATGAAGAGCAGACACTCATAGCATGCCACATGGGAAGCGGCATCTCCTTTGCCCTCCACCATAAAGGGCGCGCCATAGAATGTTCTGACGCACTGGGCGGGCACGGGCCTTTTACGCCCTCACGCACAGGAACACTGCCTTCAGCACAACTGATCAAACTCTGCTATAGCGGTAAATACACCGAAGAGGAGATGCTTCGGAAGATTAATGGGCACAGTGGATTAACGGCACATTTAGGCACTAACGACTGCCGAGAAGTAGAAAAGCGCATCGCTGAAGGAGATGCTCATGCAAAACTTGTCTTAGATGCCATGATATATCAAATTGCCCGTTATCTTGGCTCATTGGCACCTGTCACCAACGGACATGTGGATGCGATTCTGCTTACAGGTGCCATTTCCAAAAGCGAATATGTCACAAGTGGTCTGAAAGAGCGCCTTAGTTATCTGGCACCAGTATTTGTCTACCCAGGAGAAGACGAACTTACAGCCCTCGCTCACAATGCATACCGGGCGATGACAGGACAACAGGAAATCAAAGAATATCAGTAGTTTCTCCATAGTTTAGTCCAGAAACACTGGCATAACAAGCAGAAATTGCACCAAAAGGAAGGTGCACTGCAGAACAAAAGAGGATGCACCTATTTATATATATGGTACATCCTCTTTTTGTGAAAACAACATAAGCCAATAGGAAATGGTCTTCAGCGCTTGTCCGTCACACCGTATTTCACCCATTCCTCTTGGGGATAGTTCAGTTTGATTACTATCTTTTTCGCGGCGAAACTCTCCTTCACGTCGTTGAGAACGGCATTCATCCTCTTCACCTTCTGGGATAATTCCACGCGCAAAGCATCACAGTCTGCATTACACTTGACCAATAATTCCAAATCTTCACTCATCTTACAGAGATCAGCATCACAGATACCACGCTCCTTGAGTTCATCCAAGTTTTTGCGCAGACCCTCAATAAGTGTCTGGCTCTTACCAATCTGTAGTTCAATAGTCTTTGACATGTTCTTAAAAATTTAATGGTACATGCGCAAAATTACAAAAAAAATGCTTTTTGCGTTATTTGTCATATTCAACTATTTAGTTATTTTTAAGCATTCAAAGCCCCGTACTTAACTTTTATTTCGTACCTTTGCAAGCATGAGAATTGATATTATTACCGTTTTGCCTGAAATGATTGAAGGCTTCGTGCATGAGTCGATACTTGCCAGAGCACAGAAAAAAGGCCTTGCAGAAATACACCTGCACAACCTGCGCGACTATACCTTAGACAAATGGCGCAGAGTGGATGACTATCCATACGGAGGATTTGCAGGAATGGTGATGCAGATTGAACCTATCGACCGCTGCATTTCTGCACTGAAAGCAGAGAGGGAATACGACGAAGTGATATTCACCTCACCCGACGGAGAGCAGTTCAACCAGCATATTGCCAACGATTTGTCGCTCAAGGAAAACCTAATTATCCTTTGCGGACATTACAAAGGAATCGACCAACGAGTGCGCGACCATCTGATTACCAGAGAAATAAGCATCGGCGACTATGTGCTGACAGGCGGCGAACTGGCTGCCGCAGTCATGGCCGATGCCATTGTGAGAATCATTCCCGGCGTGGTGGGCGATGAACAGAGTGCACTATCAGACTGTTTCCAAGACGATTTGCTGGCGGCTCCCATCTATACAAGGCCTGCAGAGTATAAAGGATGGAAGGTACCCGACATCTTATTAAGCGGACACGAGGCAAAAATCAAGCAGTGGGAAATGGATCAGGCGATGGAACGAACCCGTCGTTTGCGGCCAGACCTATTGAAAGACTGATGCCATTACACCGCATTCAGAATGGCGACTTTTCCTGCTTTTTTTGAATATTTATCAATAATCCGCTTGACTTATCGATTATAATTCGTATCTTTGCGGCAACTTTATAACTTTTAGAGAAACATGTTTAACAAAGAAGTCTATTCAAACCGACGCTCTGAACTGAAAAAACTGGTAAAGAGCGGTATCATTATTCTTTTCGGAAACAACGAATCTCCTTGCAATTATCCCAACAACGGATACTATCCATTCCGCCAAGACTCATCGTTCCTGTACTATTTCGGCCAAAGAAGAGACGGTCTTGTTGGTGTCATTGACATTGACAACGACTCTGAAATACTGATTGGAGATGATATCGACATTGAAGACATCGTGTGGTACGGCAGCGTTGACAGCGTAAGTGATTTGGCTCATCAAGTTGCCGTTAGCCAATCGGCACCCATGAAAGAACTGCAGAGAATCTGCAAAGATGCGCAAAAGCAGAACCGAAAGATCCATTTCCTGCCCCCTTACCGTTTCGACACGAAGATTCAGATAATGGATTTGCTCGGCATCCATCCCAACCAGCAAAAAGAATCGGCATCTGTAGAACTGATTAAGGCCGTGGTAAAAATGCGCCAATGCAAGACCGACCTTGAGATTGCTGAGATCGAGAAGGCTTGTGCCATCGGTTACCAGATGCATACGCATGCTATGAGACTCACAAAACCTGGATTGACAGAAAAATATATCGGCGGTCAAGTGGACGGCATGGCACATTCACTCGGAGAGCATGAGAGTTTCGCCACCATATTCACTCAGCATGGCGAGATTATGCACGGCAATCCGTCTTATCAGATTCTTGAGAGTGGAAGGCTGGCGCTTTGCGATGCCGGAGCCGAGAATTCTGAGAACTACTGCTCGGACAACACCCGCACCTATCCGGTCAATGGAAAATTCACCCAGCGGCAATTGGAAATCTACAGCATCGTCGAGGCTTGTCATGACTATGCATTAGAGGTTGCCAAGCCCGGTGTATTATGGTATGACGTTCACATGAACGTATGCAGACTCATGACAGACAAACTGAAAGAGTTAGGTTTGATGAAAGGCGACACCGAAGAAGCCGTGCAAGCGGGCGCACATGCCATGTTCCTGCCCCACGGACTCGGCCACATGATGGGAATGGATGTCCATGACATGGAAGGCCTGGGACAGAACTATGTGGGATTTGACGATGAAATACAGCCAAGCACGCAGTTCGGAACAAATGCACTACGTTGCGGAAAGCGCCTACAGGAAGGTTTTGTGATGACCGACGAACCAGGAATCTATTTTATTCCGGCATTGATTGATGACTGGCGTGCACAAGGTTTGCACAAAGACTTTATCAATTATGACCTGCTGGAAACCTATAAGGACTTCGGAGGCATCCGTCTGGAAGACGATATTCTCATCACAAAGGATGGCTGTCGTTTCTTGGGAAAGGACCTGATTCCTTATCACCCGAAAGACGTTGAAGCATTCATGGCCAATAATTAATAAACAACAAACAACAATCAATAACTTAATTTATCTTACAATGAAGAAAGTCTTAGTATTCGCGCTTTCTGCACTGATAGCATCAAGCGCCATGGCACAGGAAAAGAATGAGAAAAACAACAAGCCTGTGTTCACAACCATTAAAGAGAACCCCATTACAAGCATTAAGAACCAAAACCGCAGTGGCACCTGCTGGAACTACTCTACCCTCTCCTATTTCGAGGCAGAGATTTTAAAGAAAACGGGCAAGACATACGACCTCTGCGAGGCATTTGTATGCAACAAGACTTATCTGGATCGCGCTGTCCAGGTGGTACGCCTGCACGGCGACTGCCAGTTCTCACAGGGTGGTGCTGCCTATGACGTGCTCTATGCACTGCAAAACTATGGCATTTGCCCAGAAGAAGCAATGCCTGCACCGGGTAGCCTTTATGGTGACACGCTGTTCAACTTCAACGAATTCTTCTCTGTACTTTCTCCATACGTAGATGCCGTTGCCCGCAGCAAGGCTAAGACCATCAGCAACCAATGGAAAGTTGGATTCCAAGGCATCCTTGATGCTTATCTCGGAAAGTGCCCGGAGGAATTCACATATGAGGGAAAGAAGTATAATCCGCAGTCTTTTGCAGCAAGCCTTGGCATCAACCTCGACGACTACGTGACCATTACAAGTTATACCCACCATCCTTTCTACACGAAGTTCGCCGTTGAAGTACAGGACAACTGGCGCAACCCTCTGTCTTGGAACCTGCCCATGGACGAAATGATGCGCATCATTGACAACGCCATCGAGCAAGGCTACACGGTTGCTTGGGGAGGCGATGTTTCGGAAGAAGGCTTCACCCGTCAGGGCCTGGCTTATGCCATTGATAACAAAGCCGCTGAGAACAGCCTCGCAGGAAGCGACATGGCACATTGGCTCAAACTCTCTCCGACAGCCAAGAAGAGCGAGATTGAAAAGTTGGGATGCACTGTTCCGGAGATTACCCCGACACAGGAAATGCGTCAAACACGTTTCGACAACTGGGAACTTACTGATGACCACGGCATGCTTATCTATGGTATTGCAAAAGACCAGAATGGAAAAGAATACTATATGGTAAAGAACTCATGGGGTCTCAGCGGTGAATACAAAGGCATCTGGTACATGACCAAGGCTTTCATCGCAGCAAACACAATGGACTACATGGTAAACAAGAATGCCATTCCCAAGGATATCCGCAAGAAAATGGGCATCTGATACCATTTCCTCTTAAATAATTTTTCGTGACAGGCATGCCTTTTTTCATGGGCATGCCTGTCATGCTTTCTATGCTTATCACGTCAACTATCAGCAGTGCGCATGGGGAAAATAATGGAATAGACAAGAGGTCTAATTCAATTTTTTAGTTTTTTTTCATGCTTTTCCATAAAAAGTTTGCAAAAAAGTCTTCTATCTCATTTTTATTTACTATCTTTGGGCGCGGATTTTATGTATCTGCAGAAAAATGGAATGTCTTTCATTCACTGCAGAAAGATGTTCGCATACCGTCTACGAAGGAAAATAAAAATAATATAAATGCATTTCAAATGGAATTATCAAACACCTACACCAGAAGAAAAGAAAGCAGCTGAGGCGCTGGGAACAAAGATGAGCATCTCGCCCATATTGGCACAGATACTCATCAAGCGCGGCATTACCACCGAATCGGCAGCCAAGCGTTTCTTCCGTCCTCAGTTGAACGACCTCATCAATCCTTTCCTTATGAAGGACATGGATGTGGCCGTGGATCGTTTGAACGATGCCATGGGACGCAAAGAGCGCATACTTGTGTACGGTGATTATGATGTAGACGGATGCACAGCCGTAGCGCTGGTGTACAAGTTTCTGCAGCAGTTCTATTCCAATGTAGACTACTATATCCCCGACCGCTATGATGAAGGATATGGTGTAAGCAAGAAAGGAATCGACTTTGCGCATGAAACAGGTGTGAAACTTATTATCATTCTCGATTGCGGAATCAAGGCAATCGATGAAATTGCGTATGCCAAGAGTCTTGGCATCGACTTTATCATCTGCGACCATCACGTTCCTGATGAAGAGATGCCACCTGCTGTGGCCATTCTCAACCCGAAACGCGAGGACGACATGTTCCCGTTCAAGCATCTGTGCGGCTGTGGCGTAGGCTTCAAGTTTATGCAGGCATTCGCAAAGAACAATGGAATACCGTTCTCCAATCTTATTCCTCTTCTCGATTTTGTGGCTGTGGCCATTGCTGCAGACATTGTTCCCGTCACAGATGAGAACAGAATACTCGCTTTCCATGGATTGAAGCAGTTGAATCAAAACCCGAACATCGGGCTCAAAGCCATTATTGACATCTGCGGACTCAACGGGCGCGACATCTCGATGAGCGACATCGTCTTCAAGATCGGGCCGCGAATCAATGCGTCCGGTAGGATGGAGAACGGAAAGGAGTCTGTTGATCTGCTTGTGGAGAAAGACTTTGCCATCGCCTTAAAGAAGGCTAAGCACATCAATCAGTACAATGAGCAGCGCAAAGACATCGACAAACAGATGACAGAAGAGGCCAATCAGATTGTTGCACGTATAGAAAGTCAGAAGCGGCATTCCAGTATTGTGCTTTACGACGAGAACTGGAAGAAAGGGGTTATTGGTATTGTTGCCTCCCGCCTTACGGAAATCTACTTCCGTCCTACAGTGGTGCTCACCCGTGAAGACGATCTGGCAACGGGATCTGCCCGCAGTGTCACGGGCTTTGATGTGTATTCTGCCATCAAAAGTTGTCGCGACATGCTGATTAATTTCGGTGGACACACCTATGCAGCTGGTCTGACGCTCCGCTGGAAGGACGTTCCTGAATTCAGACGCAGGTTCCAGAAATATGTGGAAGAGCATATCGAGCCCGAACAAATCGAAGCCATTCTAGACATTGATGCAGAAATCGATTTCAAAGACATCACTCGCAAACTTCATAACGATTTGAAACGTTTCGGTCCGTTTGGCCCCGACAACCAAAAACCGTTGTTCAGCACCGTCGATGTCTATGATTTCGGAACGAGCAAGGTTGTCGGTCGCGAACAGGAGCACATCAAACTCGAACTCGTTGACTCCAAGTCGAACAACGTTATGAACGGAATTGCATTCGGCCAGAGCGGTTCGGCGCGGTATATCAAGAGCAAGCGCAGTTTCGACATTGCCTATACCATCGAAGACAACGTGTTCAAACACAATGACGTGCAACTGCAGATCGAAGACATACGCCCTGCAGAAGGTGAAGACGAAACCGCATGACTTACCGCGAAATACTCCGCCATTACTGGCATTATGATGACTTCCGCGGCATCCAACGCGAGATAATCGAGAGTATCTGTGCTGGAAAAGACACCTTGGGACTAATGCCCACGGGCGGGGGAAAGTCTATTACGTTTCAAGTTCCTGCCATGGCAAACGACGGAGTATGCGTTGTCATTACCCCGCTGATTGCCTTAATGAAAGACCAGGTGGCCCATCTGCGCAAGATTGGCATCATGGCCGCAGCCATCTATGGCAGCATGCGGCACGAAGAAATCCTCGTTACATTGGAGAACTGTGTGTTTGGAGGTGTCAAAATATTGTATGTCTCCCCTGAACGTCTTGGCTCCGAACTTTTCCAGGCCAAGTTCCGCCACATGAAAGTGAGCATCATCACTGTCGACGAAGCACATTGCATCAGTCAGTGGGGGTATGATTTCAGGCCATCTTACTTGGAAATTGCAAAGATTCGCAAACTAAAACCCGATGTTCCCATACTTGCGCTGACAGCAACAGCCACTCCCCAAGTTATAGAAGACATCCAACTGCGCCTTGGTTTCAAGGAAAACAATGTCTTCAGAATGAGTTATGAGCGCAAGAATCTTGCCTACATCGTGAGGAAGACGACAGACAAATATGAAGAACTCTGCCATATTCTCCATTCAGTAGATGGCTCCGGTATCGTATATGTGAGAAGCAGGAAACGCACGAAAGAGATTTCAGAACTACTGATAAAAAGAGGCATCAGCGCACTGGCCTATCATGCCGGTCTCGACAATGCTATTCGTGATGAGCGACAGAAGGAATGGCACGACGACCGTGTGCGCATCATGGTCGCCACAAATGCCTTTGGCATGGGAATAGACAAACCGGACGTGCGCATTGTCATACATTTCGACTGCCCTGACTCATTGGAGGCTTACTTCCAAGAGGCCGGACGAGCCGGACGCGACGGCCGAAAAGCCTATGCCGCACTGCTCTATAACGATAGCGATGAGCGCAAACTGAAAAGACGGGTGGCCGACACCTTCCCGGAAAAAGACTATATTCGCGAAATCTATGAACACCTGGCCTACTATTATCAAATAGGTATAGGCAGCGGATATGGTGCTTCCTTCGTGTTCGACATAGACAAGTTCTGTGCCACGTTCAAGCATTTCCCTATCCAGACCGACGCAGCCCTGAAGATTCTGACCAGAGCCGGATACATCAACTATACGGAAGAACGCGACAACCAGGCACGTGTGCATTTCATCATCGACCGCAACGACTTCTACCAAATAGAGTCGCTGACAGCCAATGAGAATAATGTGGTCACCGCACTGCTCCGCAATTATGGCGGACTTTTCACCAATTTCGAATACATTGACGAGGCTTTTGTCGCTCAACAAGCAGGACTTCAGACTGCCCAGCAGGTCTATATGATTCTGAAAAACCTTTCAGAGAAACGTATTCTGAAATTTATTCCTCAGCGGAAGACACCGTTTATCACCTACACAGAGAGAAGAGAAGCCCCGGAGCATATCGTTATCAGTCGCGAAATCTATGACGACAGGAAAAAGCAGTTTGAAAAACGCATTGAGGAAGTCATCAGATATGCCAAGAACGACGATATTTGCAGAAGCCGTCAACTACTCAGGTACTTCGGGGAAACGAAATCAAAGGACTGCCATCAGTGTGATGTCTGCATTGCCCATCGCGAAGACTATCTATCGGATCAGCAAATCAAACCCGCAAAGGAGCAGATCAAACAACTGCTCTCCGACGGTAAGAAGCATGCTATCACCGAATTACACAACCTCCGCATCCCCAGCGATGAACTTCATGCTGCCCTCTCCTGCCTCATCGATGAAGAAGAAATCTTCATTGAAAACCACCTTTTACACCTCTGATACCAATTCTCCTTAGAGAAAGGTGAAGGAGAACGGCATGACTATCCCACCCCTCTGATGGCCATCAGATACTGCTCACGAAACGATTTCCCGTCCGAATGGCGTAAGAGCCAGCCCTGCCATCTTGAAATGCTGTTTGCCAAAAGGAATGCCGATAATGGTTATATACAACAGCAAACCAAAGAAAATATGAGTGAGCCATATCCATACGCCACCCACAAAGAACCATATCACATTCATCAGTGTGCTCAGACAACCCACCTTTCCCGGCTTCTCTACAACTTTGGAGCCGAAAGGCCACAGGCAAAGCACAGCCAACTTGATGGACTGCAAGCCAAAAGGAATGCCAATAATGGTAACCATCATGGCAAGACTCGACACCACATACTCAATGGCCGTGGCCAGCCCACCAAACAAAAGCCAAATAATATTCCCCAATATTTTCATATTTCCTTTCTTTTCTGTGTGGCAAAGATACTAACTAATTTCTAAAACACGCTCTTTTTCATTTGAAAAAATGCAGTCAACCGCGCTTTCCCCAAAAGAAAGCAGTACAGAAACATGAACCCCAAAAAGATTCAATGTGTCTGCACTGCCTACCTATATTCTTTGCAAACGGTTCCCCTTGCGAGTAAAAACACCAGGGGAAGGTTGGTTTCTACTCCCGCTTGCTGTTAATTATTCTCAGGACGCAACTGGCGCACCACAGCACCTGCCTGCCACATTTCCTGGTTGCGCATGGCCTCCAGTTCCTTCTCCAGGCCGGCACGATAGTCTGGTTTCGAGTTCGAATCGATAGATATCTGAGCCTCGTTACCACATTTCACACTCTCATAAAGTTGCTGCATCACGGGTTTGATGGCATCATGGAAACGCGGAGCCCAGTCCAGAGCACCACGTTGTGCCGTTGTTGAGCAGTTGGCATACATCCAATCCATTCCTTTTTCACCGAACAAAGGCATCAGACTCTGTGTAAGTTCCTCAACGGTCTCGTTGAATGCCTCCGATGGAGAGTGTCCGTTCTCGCGCAGCACCTCATACTGAGCCAGCAGCAATCCCTGAATGGCACCCATCAGCGAGCCGCGCTCACCCGTCAGGTCGCTTGTTGCCTCGCGCTCAAAGGTGGTTTTAAACAGATAACCGGCACCAATGCCGATGCCAAAGGCAATTGTTTTCTCCTCAGCCTTGCCGCTTGCATCCTGATAAACGGCATAAGAGCAGTTCAATCCGCGTCCTTCACAGAACATCGTGCGCAGAGAAGTGCCCGAACCTTTCGGTGCCACGAGGATTACATCGATGTCTTTTGGCGGAATCACCCCTGTACGGTCGCTCCAATTAATGGCAAAGCCATGCGAATAATAGAGCGTCTTGCCCGGTGTGAGATATTTTTTGATGTTCGGCCATACCTGAATCTGACCAGCATCAGACAGCAGCATGCAAACAATGGTACCCTTCTCGGCAGCCTCTTCGATAGAGAAGAGCGTCTTGCCCGGCACCCATCCGTCGGCCACAGCCTTGTCATAGGTCTTTCCCTGACGCTGTCCCACAATGACATTGAAGCCATTGTCGCGCAGGTTGCATGCCTGGCCAGGTCCCTGAATGCCATAGCCGATTACTGCGATTGTCTCGTTTTTCAGCACTTCGCGTGCCTTTTCCAATGAAAATTCCTTACTGGTGACTACGGTCTCGATAACGCCACCGAAATTCATTTCTGCCATAAATGTTGTTGTTTTAAAGTGGATATTATCCCTATGAACCTTTCTGTCTTATCCAAAAACAGTCTTTTTTACTTGTCCATCCCCTCTTTTACAAAAGAGCGGCTCAGGATTGATTAAACATAAACGGCTGCAAAGTTACGAAATAATTATAAAAACAGCGCAATAAATTACGAATTATTTAGCAAAACCAGCCATTTTCTTTCACTTAGAAACAGGCAAGAACGTCACCTTGCTTCTCACCACTTCCGTTTGCTCTCCGCTTTCCTCGGCTGGTGAATGTCGG
The DNA here is from genome assembly GCA_002395135.1 of Prevotella sp. UBA4268. Classification (GTDB taxonomy): domain Bacteria; phylum Bacteroidota; class Bacteroidia; order Bacteroidales; family Bacteroidaceae; genus Prevotella. The sequence goes on from DGWC01000105.1 coordinate 27,931, forward strand.
CAAATCCTTACGCAATACTCATGTTCTCCCGTCTGTTCACGATAGAAACTCAGCCGGTCGCCCTGATGGCACTCTGCCACGTAGGCTATGTCGAACCTGCGAATCTGGTGCTCCTTATACCAATTGATATCCCATAGGTCGAGCACGTGCTCAATATATTTCACCGAGTTGATATGTCCGTTGATGTCCACGTCGTTATAAAACGTGTCGATGGTGCGCACCAGTTCTGCCTGCTGGTCCATCTTCACGCGCGACAACTTATCCATCGGGTTCTCCTTATCCTTCTCCACGTACTCCACAATCGAGCCGTTATTCACATCCATCAGGTTGCAGGGCTGGCGCGTCTGCGTATCTATCATTGCCCAGATGCTGCGCCCATAGCCATAGATGTGCCCGTCGTTTCCCACAACTCGGAAATTACGGTTCGTGAAATAGCGCATGGCGCTCTCCACCCAGGTTTCCACATTGAACCTTGTATACATCTCCGGCATTTCGTCCATCTCAATGGCCAGGCGCGAGAGCACCCATGCCCGGTTGATAGTCAGCAGATACTTCATTCCGAAACCACGGTCGTTGCTGTGAAAATCAGCCGCATTGAGCATGTGGTTGCCCAGATGGCCCATGAAAAGGTGCTGGCTGAAGTCGCAATGAAACGGTTCTGCCAGAAACTCATATCGTCCTACTTTATCTATCATTATGTTTATCTCCTTTATTTTCGCTGCAAATTTCGGCATTTATTTCTGTTCTGCCAAATTTTTCATAGAGTAAATGCCGCTAATGGCTGCATAGTGCATTTACAGAACCCCATTTGCCGTTTTTTCCAAATAGACCACAAAAAGCGGCAAGGCAGTTCTTCCATCCCACATGCAGGGAGAAGTGCCGCCTTGCCGCTTTATATCCACAGCGAAAGATTCATTCCATCAATGAATCATCACACTATTTAATTGTCATCGTCGTCTGCCCAGAGACCACCCTTAGAGCGAGAGTCGATGGTTCCTTCATTATCACCGCCCAACACAATGTTTGTGGGGTTATAACCTTCATTTACCCAACTTTCGTTTCCATACGGGTCTTTTCCATTACCCCATCTGAAATAACGGTAACCTTTCAACTGCATTGAAGTTGAGGCCAGTGGTGTAATTGTTGAGACGCAATTAATGATCTCTGTTATTGGTTTCATGTATGTCTTCATAACCTTTTCTCCTTTACGTTTCAACTTATTTTACCATATATTTTTTACCGTTCACAATGTAGAGACCGCGTGGGAGTCCTTTCACGTCTGTGCCCTGACGAACCACCTGACCATTGATGTTCACTATTACGTTCACTTTCTCTACTTTCTGGCCTTTCTTAACGGCATCAGCCACGATTTCGTTGATATCTGTGGTTGTAGCTTCTTCGAAGTCACCAAACATCATATGCACCCCCTTTGCTCCTGTGACGGTTCCGTCAGGCACCAAGTTCTCTGTCTCCCATGCTGAAGCCGCAGCATCAGGAATTATAATAGCAGAGTATTGTTTCCAAAGTCCGCTCGGACGGGCGGTATTTGTACTGGTTTCTCTCCAGAATTTAGGGTACTTTCTATCGTTTGCAGTCGCTCCATTAGGATCTACTCCGAGGAAATATGCACCATATGGAATAACTTTTTCCGTTGGTTCACCTGCTACAACGACATCATCAGTTGCAGGCAGAAAGGTTCCCTTGAATGTATATGTTCCATTATCTGTCTTTGTCATTTGGTTATATCGTCCATATTCTTCATTCTTTCCGTCACCTTTGGTAATAGCATCCCATTCTTTTTCGTAGATGGTTATATCCTTGTCAGGCACCTCACATATTGGTCTTGTCACAGCCTCATCTTCATAGAGTTGATTAATCTTACTTGTAATTTCTGTCAGAGTTTCACTTGTACGTTTGTTGAAGTTGTACTTATAAGTGATTTTAGGAAGCACGCAGAGTGTTGCTGTTCCATCCTGTTTCTCAACCTGATATGGATGAATCATGTATGGATGACCAGCCAAAGCAAGAATACCATCAATAGAATCATATATGTCAGCATTATCTGTTGTGCGTGTATACTCTGTTGTACTGATGTCGGTTAAATCCCAATCAGATGTACCGTCACTCTTTTCTACCCATTTACGCGTTGTCTCATAATAGTGCTTAGTTCCATCATTATCTCGCGTACGCTCATAATAATTGCCATACTTATCTTTATACCATGTACGGGCAATCTTGGTGAAACACAACACCAGGTTCTTCACTTCTACATCTTCACCATTATCATCCGTCTTCGTTTCAGGATAAATAGATGCACTTGAGAACTCACAAATGTTGTACTTGTTGGACTGGTATGCTGCTTCCAACTGCTCATCAGTCAAATCAAACGGGAAGCACATTGTATACCACGTATCATCATACAATTTTGAATATACTTCATCATTATTTGGACTATAACCATTTTGCAGCAAGAAGTTGCGCCAATAATACCTTGAATATCCTTCATAAGCACCATTAGAAAGAGGATTATAAGTTCCAGTAATGGTAGATGTTGCTTTCCAAGGATCGTTTGCATTGATATCATTATGTATACCACGTATCATCATACAATTTTGAATATACTTCATCATTATTTGGACTATAACCATTTTGCAGCAAGAAGTTGCGCCAATAATACCTTGAATATCCTTCATAAGCACCATTAGAAAGAGGATTATAAGTTCCAGTAATGGTAGATGTTGCTTTCCAAGGATCGTTTGCATTGATATCATTATCGGGGTCTCCATAGTTAGCCCTGTATGTGCCATCAGCGTGATTTGTATCTGGCCAATACCTTCCATCTGCATCAGGACCGATACCGTAGGCCTCTGTTAAGTGATTTGCATTTTCAAGCCTTGGACTTTCAACATCAATTGGTCTGTACCATGTTCTTGCACCGGAAGTGTCATGTGCCTGACCTTGAGAATAGAAACCACCTAATCCGTTAAGAAGTCCAGCCTGCCCCTTCCAAGGATTACCATCTATAAAATTGCTCAACTCTGTTGCATTTCCTTCATCGTCTACTTTAGGATAGTGAAGATACGCAATGGTAGGTTTATTGATAAACAAGTCACGGTAAATGCTTTCAACCTCTTCTGTCGGAAGCAATGCCATTACTTTTTGATCATAAGCATCACCCATAGTAGGATAGTTTCCTGTAGTTTTCCATGTATCCACTACACTTGGATCAGTATAACCCTCTATCTCTCCGCGTTCTATAAGCAATTTGAGCCTATCAGCAAAAACGTCAATATCTATTGCCAAGGAATTGTTTCCAGTGAATGGCGTTTCACCAAAAGCATTTTCATGAATAAACGGCAGGTGTGCTACATCCTGTGCCATCAGGTAGATATCTTTGATTCCAGAGTTTGCAAATGCACCGTCTCCGATTGTCTTTACATCTTCAGGAATTGTAAGGTAAGTCAGCGAACTGCATTCTTCAAAGGCTCCGGCACCAATATGCTGAAGAGAGTTCGGTAAACGAACAGACATAAGATTATGGCATTGATTGAACATGTTATCACCGATATTTAGCAATCCTTCTGGGAATACGACATGTTTCAGACTTTCGTTGCCAGCAAAAACGCCACTGGCAAAGTTCAAGTTCGTAACACCCTTTTCAAACTCAATCGTTTCAAGGCTGGTACAACTATTGTATCTATTATTAGTTGATTATCAGTGTTATACGCTCTAAACGGTAGAAAAGTGACCGTAAGGATTCTGATTAGATACGAAAAGGTGAAGATTTAATGTTTTTAACCTTCGATCACATCAGG
>DGWC01000098.1:0-213 GCA_002395135.1 Prevotella sp. UBA4268
TGGGCGACATGGACTTCAAGACAACTGGTACGCGCGACGGTCTTACCGCCACACAGATGGATATTAAGTGCGACGGACTGTCATTCGACATCCTCGAAAAAGCCTTGATGCAGGCCAAAGCAGGCCGCGAGTACATCCTGGGCAAACTCGTGGAGACCATTGCCGAGCCGCGCGCAGAACTGAAACCGCAGGTGCCGCGCATCGAGGCCTTCG
>DGWC01000098.1:316-11043 GCA_002395135.1 Prevotella sp. UBA4268
AGATTATCCAGCAGATGCAGGAAGAAACCGGTGCTACCATCGTGATTGACGAGGTAGATGGTGTGGGCAAGGTGCAGGTGAGCGCTCCCAACAAGGAGAGCATCGACGCTGCCATCCGCAAGATTCGTGCCATCGTTGCCGTTCCCGAAGTGGGAGAGGTTTACGAAGGAACCGTGCGTTCCATCATGCCTTACGGCTGCTTCGTGGAGATTATGCCGGGCAAAGACGGACTGCTGCACATCAGCGAGATTGACTGGAAGCATCTGGAAACCGTTGAAGAAGCCGGCTTGAAGGAAGGTGACAAGATCACAGTGAAACTCCTGGAGATCGACGCAAAGACGGGTAAGTATAAACTCTCTCATCGCGTGCTCATCCCGAAACCAGAGGGATACGTGGAGCGCGAGCGTCGTCCTCGTCCCGAGCGCGGCGAGCGCCGTCAGCGCAACGACCGCAACAATGGCGAGCGCCGTCAGCGCAACGACCGCAACAATGGCGAGCGCCAAAACCGCTTTGAGAACAACGAGAGCCGCAGCGAGTATCACGATCCGATGGCTGAGCATGAGCCGAAGGATTTCAACGACTCTCTTGACCACATGGATTTCTAAAGAGTTGCGAAACCATACACAGTGAGGGCCTGCCGGCGAATTGCCGACAGGTCTTTTTTTATATCCGTTATTTCGCCTCTTAACCAAAATTAATCAGTTTCCTTCCCGCCGTTTTGTGTTATTTATTTACTTTTGCTACACAGTGAAAGAGAATTCTGACAGCAAAGAGCATACAATATGATACTAAAAGAACTGAGACAACGCTCTGTTATCATGGCCGTCGTGGTGCTGGTTGCCCTGTCGTCGTGCGGAGACTGGTTCGACACGCATCCCTATGATGTGTATTTCGACGGAGAAACGTACATCAACGGCAAGCAGATGAAAACCATTGAAGAGCGTTTCGCCGACAAAGACACGCTGCGCATCGCATTCATCAGCGACACGCACGGGTGGTATACTGACATGAAAGACGAGATTGCCGCCCTGAACCAGCGCACCGACATCGATTTCGTGATCCATTGCGGCGACCTCACCGACACGGGCACGGCCAAGGAATATGTGTGGGCGCGCGACATTCTTTCGCAGTTGCACTGTCCCTATGTGGCCCTGATCGGCAACCACGATTTTCTTGGCACGGGCGATCAGACCTACCAGGTGATGTACGGGAAGATGGATTTCTCGTTCATCGCCTCGCATGTCAAGTTCGTATGCCTGAACACCAATGCCACAGAGTATGACTATATGGCTGCCGTGCCGAACTTCGACTTCATGGAAGAGGAGACGACTGCCAATGCGGAGCGCTTCAGCCGAAGCGTGCTCGTGATGCACGCACCGCCCTACAGCGACCAGTTCAACAACAACGTGTGTAAAGCCTTCCGCCGCTATCTTGACTTCTTCCCCGGCCTGATGTGCTGCGTATACGGGCACAACCACAATGACCAGGTGGACGATCTATATAACGACGGCCTGCTCTTCTATGCCATCGACAGCGCTTCGCACCGCAACTACCGCATCATGACCATTACCCCCGACAACTATGAAATGGAGCAAGTTTTTTATTAGCATGTTATTTCTGCTGGCTGCCGCAAACGTGATGGCCGACAGCATTTACGTGGAACAAAGAGAAGAAAGCAAATACGACAAGCGCGTGCACCGCTACCGCAAGCACTGGGCAGCGCTCATACCCACGCAGTTCGTGATTCAGAACGCGGGAAACATGGGAGCACTGTCGGCAGGTATCGGCTGGGACTATGGCAACCGGAAACAATGGGAGACCGACTTGCTCGTGGGCTTTATCCCCAAGCACCAGAGTTCGCGCGCCAAGATGACGATGACGCTCAAGGAAAACTATCTGCCGTGGAGCATCAGTCTGAAACGCGGATGGAGCATTGAGCCACTCTCGGCGAGCGTATATATCAATACTGTGTATGGCGATGAGTTCTGGAAGAGCCAGCCGGGGCGCTATCCCAGCAAGTATTACAATTTCATGTCCACGAAATTCCGTCTGAACATTGCAGTGGGGCAGCGTGCCACTTTGCAGATTCCCCAGAACAAGCGGTGGCGTTCCAAGAGCATCAGCCTGTTTTATGAAGTAGGAACGTGCGATCTCTATCTGCGTGCCAAGTATTTCGACCGCAATGTTCCTCTCAAAGATGTGCTCGGCCTTTCTGTCGGCCTGAAGTTTCAGACGCTGTGATGCGCTGCGTGGCTGCTCGTGAAAGCATTCTTAGTAACGTTGTCAGCATTCATTTGTATTCTTCGAAGTGTTCATACGTATTGTGCAAAGCATTCATTTGCTTGTTGCAAACCAATGCTTTTGCTTGTCGAAACCAATGCTTTGCTGGGCGCGGAGCGGCGTGCTGCATCAGCAAATCAATTTGATTTACCGTGCAAATCAAATTGATTTATTTTTCAAATTAAATTGAATTACCTCGCAAATCATATTGATTTACTTTTCGGAAGCAATGCCTTGGAGCGTGGATTCCATCCTTTCCGGTGCTCCAAAGCGATGCTATGGCGGATGTTTTCCCATTTATTCTGCAGGCAATAGCCGCAGAAGAATGCGGGCAGGGTGTGAATTAGGGTAGATGGGGCGTGTGCGCTCTGCAGACGGTTAGTAGCCCGGATTCTGCGTCCACGAGGGGTGCATCAACATGAGATCGGCAGGAATGGGGAACACGGTGGTATGCCCGTTTTCCTCGTCGGGCACTTGCGGACGGTCGGTATACGGGTTGCCGTAGATGCCGAAGCGCACCATGTCGTTGCGGCGCCAGCCCTCCCATGCCAGTTCCAGATAGCGCTCGTTGATGATGTTGTCAAGGTTTGCCGTAATAGCGGGCAGTCCCACTCGGCTGCGCACTTTGTTCAGGTCGCTGCTGCCGTCGCTGCCGTTTCTTGTCAGAGCCTCTGCTCTCATGAGCAGCACGTCGGCAAAGCGGAAGAGCACGATGTCGTTGTTGCAGGCGCGGCCGTCGGCATTGGCGTTGGGATCGTTGGCATATTTGCGCAGACGTGCGCCTGTGGTCTTCTCATAAGTAGTCCCGGTGAGGTCGAGTTTCACCAGCATGGGGTAATAGATGAGCGGCGATTTGCCGTCGTCGTCCATCACCGTCTTTCCGTTTTCTTTCACGGTGCCGGCATAGAAGGTCATGTAGAACCGCGGGTCCTCGTTGCTTTCGTTGAGATGGAAGGCGCGGATGATGTCCAGGGTGGCGCAGGTGCCGTTTTCTGAGCCACCGCCCAGGGCTGCTCCATGGCTGTAATGGCGCGAGCGGAAGAAATAGGTGTACCAGTTGCTGTACAGCGTGGGGTCCATCGGGATGGTGAAAATATTCTCGCGCGACGATTCGTTGGTGGGGCAGAAGTTGGTGGTGAAAGTGGGTTCCAACTGGTAGTCGTATTGCTCAATGCTGTCGCAGCAGGCCTTGCAGTATTCCCATGCGTTGAGACTCTTGGCCTGGTGCTGGAAGAGGATGGTCGAGCCCGACGGTTTGGGCGTGGTGGTCCAGTTGTCGTGCGTATACACTTCAGCGTTGATGGCGAGTTTGGCGAGCAGGAAGAAGGCCACGGGTCGGGTGATGCGGCCGTAGTATTCGCCGGGTATGTTGCTTTTCTGCGTTGCCAGCAGGGGCAGTGCGCCTTGCAGTTCCTTGACGGCAAACCAGAACACTTCGCTACGCTTGCTCTGCTGTATGTCGTTGGTCTTAAGGTGGGTAGATGTGACGAGGGGGATGTTGCCAAAGAGGTCCATCAGATAGAAGTAGTACATGGCTCTGACGGCCCTCAGTTCTGCTTCGTAAGAAATGAGTTCCTGCATGTCGCTGTTGTGCGTGGCCATGAAACTGTTTACCCGCTCTATGCCGTCGTTGCAGGTTATTACCACCTGGTAGAGATATTCCCACATGTCTTTCATCGAGGCCGTTCCTGGTGTCCATGTGTGCAGGAAAAGCGTCTGCCAGAATCCTCCGTCATACCAGTCGCCTCCCCTTGTGGGCATGATGGCTTCGTCGGTGGTGAGCGAGTTGAAGTCGAACACGCCTCGCCCTGTGCCTTGCAGTCCCTTGGAGTCTTGGTTTCCGCCGATGTTGTTGTAAACGGCGAGAACGGCATTGTTTCTCAGATCGGCAATGCTGTTGTAGGCCTGTTCTTCGGTGAGCGACCCGTCGGGATGCTCTTCAAGGAAAGAATTGCATGCCGTGAGGATGCATGCTGCCAGGAGCGTGATGATACATTTAGCGTGGTTCATGACTGTTAGGTTTGCTTAGAAATTGAGTCCGATGCCCACCGTATAGGTGTGGAAGAGCGGGTAGGAGCGTTTGTCGTCAACGCCGAGCGTTCCGTTCACGTTTGAACTGTTGATCATGGGCGTGAGGCCGCTGTAACTGGTGAACGTGGCCACGTTGTTCATGGTGAGCGTCAGTCGGAGCCCTTCCACGAAACGGTTCTTGCGAAGCGGCACCTGCCATGCCACGGTGATGTAGTCGATGTTGGCATAATTGCCGTTTTCCAGCCAGTAGTCGGTCACTTCCTGATCCTGGATGTTGGCTTCCGGTGCATCTGCCATGATGTTATAGAGCGGGAACGAGGTGACATTCATGTAGGTGAGGCTGGTGCCGTTGAAGATCTTGTGGCCGAAGGCACCGTTCACCTGCATCGACACGTCGAAGTTCTTATAGCGGAGCGACACGTTGGAGCCGACGAGCACCTTGGGCATGGCCTGGCCGGCAATGTATCCGCTGCCCACCGAGTATTCATATCCGCCGTCGGGCGACTTTACCAGCCCTTCGCTCTTTTTCAGGAAGAACGAGCCCAGCGGCTGTCCCACAATCTGGAAGGTCACGTCGTTGTTGCCATGGAATCCGGCACCGTTGAGTTTGGCAATGGCCTGCTGCGACGGAGCCTCTAAGTGTTCGCCGTTGTAGTCGCCGCTAAGCGAGAGCAGCCGGTTGCCCTGGAATGAGATGTTGCCGTTGATGGTCAGTCCGATGTCTTTGGTCACGATGGGCGTTCCGCCGATGGAGAACTCCAGTCCGTGGTTGCGCATGGATCCGATGTTGGCCACGAGCGTTCCATACTTGAAGGGCGGCACGCTGACGGTGTAGGGATAGAGCATGTCTTCCACTTTTGTGCGGTAGTAGTTCATGGAGAACAGCAGTCGGTTGCTGAGCATATGGGCATCGATGCCGAAGTTGATGGTGTGTGAAACCTCCCATTTCAGGTCGGGATTCACGTTTTTGAGTTATGCCAGCGACACCACGTTGCCGTTGCCTGCTGCCACGAAGCCGTTGGGATTGAGCAGGCTCATGGTGGTGTAACTGTCAATGCCTGCCTGGTTGCCGGCCCATCCGTAGCCGATGTTCAGTTTGAGAAAGTTGAAAAGGCGCTGGTTGCGCATGAATTTCTCTTTGGAAACCACCCATGCACCCGACACAGAGGGGAAGAATCCCCACTTGTTGTTGTCGCCGAACTTGGAGGAACCGTCGGCGCGCAAGGTGAGAGCCACGCTGTATTTGTCGGCAAAGGTGTAGTTGGCTTTCCCCATGAATGAGGTCATCTTGGGATTCTCGTAATAAGAGTTGGTGCCGCCCCACGGACGAAGAGCGCCGGCCGACAGGTTGTCGTAGCCGAGCAGGTCGGTGGAGAAATTGGTGACGGTGGTGAAGAAGCCGCGGTGCGTGTCTTTCTGCACCTCGGCGAGCACCATTGCACCGAAATCGTGCTTGCCGATTCTCTTGTTGTAACTGAGAACGGCATTGCCCAGCAGGTTCTCAGTCTTGGCCGTGGAGCGGTAGGCCTGCGCCTTGTTCCACACCGAGGTGGGCAGGTATTGGGCATTCTGTTCCACGTCGTAGGTGTATGTGCCGAAGAGCGTCAACTTGAGATTGGGATGCAGGTTGAAGGTTAATTTGGCGTGTGTGTTGATGTGAGAACTCTCGTCGTGGTCTTTCTCATCCAGCAATGCCAGGGGATTGTTAATCTGTGAAGCCGACGGATAGCCGTCCCATTGTCCGCTTGCGTTCTGGTAATCGGGGAAGGTGGGATTCCATGCGGCGGCGGAATAGAATAGTTTCTGCTCGTCGAAGATTTTTCTTTTCTTGCCGGTTGAGCCGAACATACCGATGTCGATGCGCAGCAAGTTGTCGAACATCATTTGCGTCATGTTCATGTTCGACATGAATGTGCGGTCGCCCATGCGCTTGATGACGGTGTTGTTGTTGATATATCCTAACGAGACGCGGTAGTTTGACTGTTCGGTACCGCCGTAGAAGGCGATGTGGTGCTGCTGGGTGAACCCAGTGCGCTGGATGGCTTTCTGGAAATCTGTTGAGGCTCCCAGGTTGATATGGGGCATGTGGGTGCTGACGGCATAGTCACTGTAGCCGGCGGCAGTGAGCATGTTGAGCGTCTTATAGACGGTAGAGATGCCGAAAGAGCCGTTGTAGTTGACGTGCATTTGTCCGGCCTTTCCCCTCAGGGTGGTCACTTCAATCACGCCGGCAGCGCCTCGCGACCCATACTGTGAGGTCTCAGAGGCATCCTTCATGATGGTGAAACTCTCGATGTCGGTGGGGTAGACGCTGGAAAGCAGTGTGAGGTCGCCCATCACACCATCTACGATGATGAGCGGATCGTTGCCGCCCGTGAGAGAGGTGGTGCCACGAAGGCGTACGGCACTCAAGGCATTGGCTCCATTGCGTTCTACTTGCAAACCGGCAACACGTCCGCGGATGGCATCCAATGCGTTGGTCACCTGATCCTTGTTGTTCATCTGGCTCTCATGAATCTTGTTCACGTTGGTGGTGAGAATACTGGCATTTTCCACCGAAGCCCGTGAGCGCAGTGAGTCGCGTTGCTCTTTTTGGGCTGACAGCGTGATGGCGTGGACGATAACAAAAAGAATCAGGATGGCTTTTTTCATGATATAGGGTGGGGTGACTATTTATGGTCTTGGTAATATTTCAGTCCGCGCTTCACGTTCTCTTTCACGGCATCGCTGGAAAGAGTGGCACCCGTAACACCGTCCACCTTCATCTTGGCAGCCTTGGCCACTTTCTTTCCGTCCCATTTGCCCAGCACCTCGCTCTTGATACGTGCGAAGTACTTAGGAGTCTCTTGGTTGCGGATGGCCTCGATTTTCACCACCTTGTCGCCCTTGATATGAATTTTGAGCGGGGTGGTTCCGCGGTAGCCTTTCACATCGCTGGCCAGCGACGTGGTGTTAACAACATAAGTACCGTCAGCCATTTTTGTCATTGCTGAGTCTTGTGCCTTGCCGGCGAAAGCCTGCTGCATGGACACTGTTGCCATGGTTATCATGCCCAAGAGCATGAAAGATAAAATCTTTTTCATCGTTATTCTTTTTTCTGGTTGTAATATGAGGCAAAGGTAATGTTTTTCCTTGTAACTTGTATACCTGTTAACCTATTTTATGATGTATTTTCCTTACTCGTCAACTTTCATTTCTCCGTCGAAAGAAATCGACTGGCGGTTTCTCGACTGCACATAAATCGTTGATTTTCCATTGGTGAACACTTCGATGGAGTAGAAGAGAAGGTCCTCTCCGTTGTCGGTAGAGAGGTCGATGCGGCGCATGTGTTTCTTGGGGAACGACTCTTGATACTGTCTGATGGGCGCGTCAAAGTTAAGCGCCTTGCCTCCGCCGTAGGGCACCTGATAGGCTCTTCCCAGATAGGGCAGGTAGGAAAGGATGCTGTCGTTGCGTATCTCCAGCGAGAAATACGAGGTGAGATTCTTGCTGGGATAGTTGAGCGGGTGCATCATGTCCACTTCTATCTTGAAGTGCCTGTTGTCGAGCATTTCGGTCACTCTCTTTTCCACAAGTGCCCTCTTTTCTGCCTTCGACAGTCCTGACTGGCTGTTGGTGGTGGCGCATCCCATGAGAATGCCCACTGCCAGCATGAGATAAATGGTCTTCTTCATGATTTCTTCTCTTAATTTCTTGTATGGAAAATGCGTTGATGCATGAGCGAATCATCCCACGGTGCCTTCCAGCGAAACGCTGAGCAGTTTCTGGGCCTCCACGGCAAACTCCATGGGAAGTTTGTTGAGCACCTCTTTGGCATAGCCGTTGACGATGAGGCCCACGGCCTGCTCGGTGGGAATGCCGCGCTGGTTGCAGTAGAACAATTGGTCTTCGCTGATTTTAGACGTTGTGGCCTCATGCTCGAAGATAGCGGTGCTGTTTTTCACATCCATATAGGGGAAGGTGTGTGCGCCGCAGTCGCTTCCCAAGAGGAGCGAGTCGCACGAGGAATAGTTGCGGGCGTGGTCGGCAGTGGCCGCGGCGCGCACCAGTCCGCGATAACTGTTCTGCGAATGGCCGGCAGAGATTCCTTTAGAGATGATGGTGCTCTTGGTGTTCTTGCCGATGTGAATCATCTTTGTGCCGGTGTCGGCTTCCTGGTAGTTATTGGTGACGGCCACGCTGTAGAACTCAGCCTGCGAGTTGTCGCCCCTGAGAATACAAGAAGGATACTTCCACGTAATGGCACTGCCTGTTTCTACTTGTGTCCACGACAATTTCGAGTCTACGCCGCGCAGGTCACCACGTTTGGTCACCAGATTCAGCACGCCGCCTTTTCCCTGCTCATCGCCGGGATACCAGTTCTGAACGGTTGAGTATTTCACTTCAGCCCGGTCTTTCACGATAATTTCCACAATGGCTGCATGGAGTTGGTTCTCGTCGCGCATCGGGGCCGTGCATCCTTCCAGATAACTCACGTAGGCATCGTCGTCGGCAATGATGAGCGTGCGCTCAAACTGCCCGGTGTTGCGGGCGTTGATGCGGAAATAACTGCTCAGTTCCATCGGGCAGCGCACTCCTTTGGGAATGTATACGAAAGAGCCGTCGCTGAACACGGCGCTGTTCAGTGCTGCAAAGAAATTGTCGCGATAGGGTACCACCGTTCCCAGATACTCCCTGACGAGGTCGCCATGTTCCTTGATGGCCTCGCCGATGGAGCAGAAGATGACACCCTTCTCGCGCAGTTTCTCCTTGAAGGTGGTCTTCACGCTGACGGAATCCATGATGGCATCTACGGCGGTGTTGCCGCTCAGGGCGAGGCGCTCTTCCAGAGGAATGCCCAGTTTGTCGAAGGTCTTTTCCAGTTCCGGGTCTATCTTGCCGTCGCCCTGCGGTTTCTTTGCCATGGGGTCGGCATAATAGGAAATGCCCTGATAGTCGATTTCCGGCACATGCACATGCCCCCATTTGGGTTCCTCTTGCTCCTGCCAATAGCGGAGGGCTTTCAGGCGGAAGTCGAGCATCCACTCGGGCTCCCCCTTCTTAGCAGAGATGAGCCGAACGATGTTCTCGTTCAGCCCTTTCTCAATAATCTCAGTATGTACGTCCGTGGTGAAACCGAACTCGTATTTCTGTTCGGCCACCTGACGGACAAATTCATTGTTGTTGCTCATTCAAAATTGTCAATTGTCAATGATCAATCATCAATTGTCAATGATCAATTATTACAGTTTCTGTTCTACTTCAATCTCGGTGAATGTCTCAATGATATCTCCAACCTGGATGTCGTTGAAGTTCACAAGGCTGATACCGCATTCCAAACCTGTTGCCACTTCCTTGGCATCGTCCTTGAATCGTTTCAAGGCATCGATATTGGCGGTGTGGATGACAATACCATCGCGGATGACACGTGCCTTGTCCTTGTTGTGCACCTTGCCGTCGATGACCAAGCCACCGGCAACCGTGCCCACCTTGGAGATCTTGAACACCTGCTTCACCTCGATTTCGCCCGAGATGACTTCCTTCTTCACCTTGTCGAGCATGCCCTCCATGGTGGACTTCACCTCGTCGATGGCATCGTAGATGATGCTGTAGGTGTTGATTTCCACACCTTCGCGCTCGGCCAGTTTGCGGGCATCGGTACTGGGACGCACCTGGAAGCCCACGATGATGGCATCGGAAGCAGCGGCCAGCATGACATCGTTCTCGGAAATCTGGCCCACGGCCTTCGAGATGACGTTCACCTGCACCTTTTCGGTAGACAGTTTGATGAACGAATCGGAGAGAGCCTCGATACTTCCGTCGGTATCGCCTTTGACGATGATGTTCAGTTCGTGGAACTCGCCCAGTGCGATGCGGTGCGACAACTCGTCGAGTCCGAACTTCTTCGTCGTGCGCAGCGACTGCTCGCGCTGTAACTGCACACGCTTACCGGTAATTTCACGCGCTTCCTGCTCGGTGTCCATGATGTGGAACGAGTCACCGGCCGTCGGTGCGCCGTTGAGTCCGAGGATGATGGCCGGCTCTGCAGGTCCGGCTTTCTCGATGCGCTGGTTTCGCTCGTTGAACATGGCTTTGATACGACCGTAACTGGTTCCTGCCACAACAATGTCGCCCACTTTGAGCGTACCGTTGGAAACGAGCACCGTACTTACATATCCGCGGCCCTTGTCGAGCGACGACTCAATGATGGAACCGGTGGCCTTGCGGTTCGGATTGGCTTTCAGGTCGAGCATCTCTGCCTCGAGGAGCACTTTCTCGAGCAGTTCGTCCACGCCGATACCTTTCTTGGCCGAGATTTCCTGGCTCTGGTATTTGCCGCCCCACTCTTCGACGAGGAGGTTCATATTGGCGAGGTCTTCGCGAATCTTGTCGGGATTGGCCCCCGGCTTATCAATCTTGTTGATGGCGAACACCAT
>DGWC01000078.1 GCA_002395135.1 Prevotella sp. UBA4268
TCATACTGACACCCTATCTTCGTCAACGTTTCCAAGAGCAAATCGCGCGACCGCTTCTCTACCACCACTTCCTGACCGTCTGCCGACTGTTTCTCCGCATTCTCCTTTTTCTCTGCCACCAACTTGCTCTGCAGTTCCTCAATAGTCTTCTGGTCCTCCTTATGATTCCGCACAAGAGCCACAATGACGACAGCAACAATAACAACTAAAAATCCGATAATCTCCATATCCTAATTATTCTTTGTTAAACTTTACATTGCAAATGTACGAACATTCTTCCTTTTCACCAACAAATTCCTTGCCAAAAGTACGAAACACCCCGTTGGTTGTACGAAAAGTCAATTACAAATAAAAATCATCTTCCGTATATTCGGGATGTTCACGGATAAATTGTCTGATATACTCCCGCGTTTCTTTCTTTGTCATTCCTTTATAAGGAGGACACTTCTCGTCAATGCACATTCCTGCTCCTGCTAAAAGGAGGCCTATTCCAATGATCGGAATAACAATAAATGCTAATACTAAAATAAATTCAAACATAGTCATTTAATACAATAGATGAAATAAGCTGCATAGCAGTTTGCACCGATAAGTACCAGGAAGAGCAGCACGAAGATAATCAGATTGGTCATCTCCAATGGGTGTGCCACTTCTTTGCCCAAAGCATCAGGTCTTTAACGCATAGGTCAAAAGCTCTGTCGAAGGGCTGATGATAATGCAGCAACATTCGCACAAAGCCGTAGACATAAACGGCAGCGTAGAAAAGAAGCAGAACTGTCACAACCACCCATTGAACCGAGCCACAGCTGACCAGTTTGTAGATGGCTGCGGCTGCTGGAGCCACTCCCGACAGCATCAGCACTGCCCCCTGCACCCATAGGTTGAACACCACGGAGATCTGCTTGTAGGTCAGACCGCAAAGCTTGCCCAGCAGAAGCAGGAACCCCACGCAGAGCATGAATGGCAGCAGGGCCACGTTTTTCCAGTTGATTCTACTCATTGCTCAGTCTTTTCTGTTAGCGGCATATGCTTGATGCAAGTGCCGTGCGAACCGAATGCAGAAAGCGAACTTCTTGCTTAGGTGAAGCCAGCACTCGAGCGCGGCTGCAAAGATACAACATTTTCTTTGAATTTACAAATCTTCAGAAAGTCACTGTATATCAGTTAGTTACAGTCTTGGCATGATGTTTGTTGATGCTTCCGAGTTGATTGCCGTAATCTGTATTTCCATTCTTACAGCTGTCTGAAATAAATGACTTCGGGATGTTCACCATATACGAAGTGCGCCACATTGCAGAGCCAGATGTCTTGTCGGAACCCGTCGAGGTTTTCCACTTGATAGGTGCCTCCTATTTCATCATGTGCCACCAACCTTAGCTGAATGAATTGCTCCTCGACATCTTCCAAGCTGACGTCGACGGTGACGTACAATCCGTCTTCCGTCAGATAATCCAGTAGCGCGTCTGCACCATCGACCATTTCAAGGTCTTCCTGGTCGCCGTCATATTCCGGAAGAACGACAAACCATCTGCCGTCTTCCCATTTCTCAAAAGTCAATTCCATGTTACCAATGATATTTGTAAGCAATCTGTGCAGTCAAAAATCGTTCTAAGTTATCCATAATGACATCAGTTATTGTTTTCACATTGCAAATTTACAAACATTTCCCTTTCCAGCCAACACCATCCGCCGTTAATTGTACGAAACTACCGCTTCAATGTACGAAACGAATGCTGCCGCCATCATGTTTTAGAGTCTACTTATCAATCACATTCCATAAAAAACTTCAGGAAAAACCTACGCACTTTTTTCTTTCTTTCAAATTATTGTAGTACCTTTGCAATACTATTCAATAGAACTTCTGAGACGTTCGCATACCCGAGTACCTCCCAGTATCGATAACTACGCCATGATTATCTGTAAGACAATTCGAATATGAAACAAAAACAAACCAAAAAAGAGCTTGTTGGCAAGCTGAAAGAGCGGGCAGGTAAGGCCGCAAAGCCTAAGGCCCGGAAAACCGCTATGTGCTATTCTCCTGCACCGCCGAAGCTCACCACTGCCTATTGTGAAGTCTGCAAGAAACTCATCACAGATCATATGTCAAGAGACGAAGCAACTAATGGGGAATGCATCCAAAGCAGAGTCAGGCTAATCATATATGCTCTTGGTTATGATGCCAAGGTTACCGTGATGTGTGCAGAATGTGCTTCAAAGTTGGGAATAAAGGATGTAAACGGAGAGGACATCACAGATCAGAATAAGCCCTACTACGTGTTCTACTTCAAGCCGAAAGGGCAAGAGGAATACCACGTGTCCATTTCTGGTTCCTGGTATGACTATAATGCCGTTGCAATCTACCTTAAAAACAGAGAAAAGCCCCTCGAGGACAGTGTATACGATTTGTTTGTAAAAGGCAAAGAAGAAATCATCAGCAGGATGACAGGCTGCGACGTAGAAAAAAGATGAAGGCAAGGCTCCCGTCAACAGTCGTGTTGGAACTGACATACCGGTGCAACCACCAGTGTAAGTTCTGCTCATGCCCCTGGTATGCTCCATCTTCCAGCTATCCAGTCGGGCAAGAACTGGATACGGATCAATGGAAAAAGGCCATTGACATCCTTTATGCCGAAGGTGTCAGCATGTTCTCGTTATCTGGAGGTGAAGTACTATTGAAAGAAGGGTTCACGGACATCCTGCGCTACATCTGGGAAAAGGGTGAGCAGAGTAGATGCCACCAGCAGATAGCCGTCATCTCCAATGGGCGTGCCATGAAGAAGGAGTATCTGGAACTATTCAAAGAACTCGATGTCCAACTGAGCATGAGTCTGCCTGGTTACGAGACATTCGAATACCATACGGGAGTAGACAACGCCGATGGTGTCCTTCATTGGTTTCAGGAGGCCGAGGCATTGGGAATCAATACCACGGTGAATGTCACCGTGACGCAACGGAACATCCACGAGCTTTTCCAGACTCTGTCATTAGGATTGATCAATGGAGCCAACAGCCTGCTGCTGAACCGATTCCTGCCTGGAGGCCGTGGGTTTGCCCATATGGACGAACTGAAGCTTACCCGAGAGCAAACCAACGAAATGCTGGACGTTGCGGAGGAAGTCCTTGGCTACTCCAACCGTTTCGGAAGCGTAGGGACAGAGATTCCCCTCTGTGCCATCAAAGAACCGAAGAAATACCAGCACCTAAATATCGGTTACCTGTGTGCCGCCGCCAAAGGTTTCTTTGTCGTTGACCCCTCAGGAAACATCCGTACCTGCAACCACTCTCCACGGATTGTCGGGCATATCTTCAACAAGTTTGTCATCACGGACGTAGAATACTGGAACATGTTTGCTGCCGGTGACTACAAACCTGATATATGCTCACGTTGCAAGCACTCCCCCCTTTGCGATTGTGGCTGCAGGGAGGTTGCCCACATCCTCTATGGGAATCCCAAAGCAAAGGACACAAGCATCATCTGCGATACATAACAGAAACAGACAGAATCTACCGGATGAGGAAACGGACATAGTTGCCCAACTGGGAGAGCATCTCTTTCCTTACACGGCTGTCCCATATCGATTGCCATGCAATGGGCAACAGCAGCCAGATGCAGCGAAGGGTTCCACCGAACGTGGTTTTCACAGGGTTGAAACCGAGATATGACGGACGAAAGTTCCTGCGCTTCAACTCCCGAGACTCCGCGTCCGTCCATCGAGGCACAGGTTCCAAGTCGGGCACCTCCGCAAGTTTCTTAGGCATTTCTTTTACGGCACCTGCCTCCAGCAACAGCTTGAACACCTCCTTCATGCATGCCTTTGTGTGGCAGAACATCTGCTGTTCAGAAAAGCGGATGACATGCCACCCGGCATTAAGGAAGCACTGGTTACGGGCGGAATCTATGCTCGAGCCGTCATCCTTCAGGAAGTGAGTCGGGTGGCCTGATCCGGAATAAGGTTCGTCGATTTCAATGTCAACACAGATGTTCCCATCCCTATAGACTAGATCGGGTTCGTAGCGGTGACCGTTCAGGCTGATGTACACATCTTCACCGATATTCTTGATGCCACATCTGAAAACCCGCGCCATCGACACCAGCTCCGATGCACCTTTCTTCTTGTTCTTTCCTCCCCGCACCTTCGTGGGTTGGACAACTGCCGTCCCTGGCATGGGATGTAATATGACGGGATAAGTCTGCTTCATTGCCAATTCTGTTATAATCAATCAGTTCATAGACGGTGCAAAGTTATAAAAACTTTCTTTTCGGGCAAAAAAAGATAGAGCTCGTTTTGCTTTTTTCAATTGTTTTCTTTAACTTTGCATGACAAATCTATAACTATTTGACATGAAACCTAAGTTATCACAGTTACTCAACAAGCATTCCATCAAGGATATGCTGTCTGCGGCTTCCGTTTTCACATCGGTAACGGGAAGCATGATCAAAGGCGATGAAAACAATGTAACCGCCAATCCCGACCATATAGACTGGGAAGCTGAAAAGCAGGACATTCTGGAGCGGGCCAACTGGTTGGTTAAGACCATTGTTGTCTCCGACCCTGAAACGCTGATGAACAAAGCCCCCTCGATGATCGGGCGCGAGTATCAGGGCGAGTGGGCCATCTATTGCTGTTCGATGCTTTCACATGCGCTGGCGAACATCAGCCATCTGTATCCAGATAAGAAAGAGAAATGTCCGGAACTCATCGCAAAGATGATTGAACTCGTGAACACCCC
>DGWC01000019.1:0-2348 GCA_002395135.1 Prevotella sp. UBA4268
CAAATAGTAAGCACCCACAGGGAGTTTCGGAGATGTGCCCATCACTTTATATTTACCGCTGGCGTCCTTAGGCCCGTAAATCTCTGCGCCTAAATAACTGCCTTTGAACGTGAAATCAACAGACGAGAATTTTTCATGCGAGAAAGTTTGTGTTACAGCGTTATCTATGAGAGCGTTGGTTGTTGCATTCTGAATTGCAGTTATTGCTTCACCGAAAGGCTGACCACCGTTTAATACGATGTCCCAATTCACGAAGAGGTCACTCTCCACATCAAAGGTTGCAATTACCTCTTTTGTCACATAATCTTCCTGTCCTTCAACCTTTTCGAATACTACTCCGCTATTTGGATTCGTTGGATCTGCAAGTACGACTTCCTTTCTCTTAGTGAACTTTATCTTTGCGGGGTGAATCATATAAGGAACATTTTTCTGGAGCAAGTAGCCGTTTTTCACTTCGGCAGGTTTGTCGAACTTCAGAACAATCATATTGTTTTCTTCATCATAAACTGCACCCGAAAACTCGTTCAATGCTGCCCCTACGCCATACGCATTCACAAACTGCGCCTCGGTCATGTTGACAGGAAGGCAGATAGAATACCAGCGGCTTTCCTTGATACGCTCGTCGTAGAATACCTTCTGTACCTTAAAGATGTTGTTGCCAAGTGGGAACTGTCTCCAACCAGCAAAACCGCTTTGACCATCTTCGCCATATGGAGAAATTCCTCTATAATAAACTCCATCAATTGTCATTCCGTCATAAGGGTTGATTTCATTTGCTTTCGGCCAGGTAGTGCCAGTCACTGGATCCACGTTTGAATAATGCATGTATTTGGGGATACGGTAATTATCTATCGCGGTATTTGTTCCAGGATAATGAAGAATAGGCACTGTATAATGTTGATCCTGGAAAGGACAACCACCAGGATTATTTTCATCCTTTCCCCCATATGAGCTATGCCACGTTCCACCACCTGAATTTGTGTAGTCATTAACGGAATATGTTGGATCGTCTTGTGAAACATTATTGTTCCATTTGAAGTTCGTAGTCTGTTCCATCTCCATCACACCTTGTACATCACAAAGAACATTGTCTGTGTTAAGATAGATATTTGTCAACCTTACACATCCCTGAAAAATCTGTGGACTACTATTGTTGGGGCATGAAAGATCACAATGGTCGGGAATCGTTATTGTCCTAAGGCCACTTTCTTTAAAACAATATGGACCCATATGCAATAATTCTTCTGGCAAAACAACATACTCAAGTGCAAATGTTGCAGTAAATGCAGCATATCCCAAGTTGGTGATACTGTTGTCTAAAACGAGGTTTTTTAATTGATAACAATGTTGAAAAATACCAGTTCCTGAACCCTTCCCAGATCCCCATGTTCCATCACTCTGCTGCGCAAAGTCAGAAATGGTATATCCTTTGCCTAAACTGACTGTTTTAACTTTGGAATCTTGAAAAGCATAAGCCATGATTTCATACGTACCATTATTGTCAGGGAATATCACCGTCTCCAGTTCCGTATCACCCTCAAATGCGCTTGCCGGAATAATCATTCCAGCGGTTTTGGGGAATACGAGAGTCTTAAGTCTGTTCTTAAAAGGATTAGGATTACCGTTACTTAAGAATGGGTTGGCGCCACCAGTTTCGGTTACACCAGCGACATCGCAGTTCTCAAGGTCTAAGATGTCAAGGTTTGTGCAATTGTTCAGTAAAGACGTAGCCTTGTCTTTGTCTAACTTGTGAGGATTCTTTGTCACAATAGCCAGTTCTTTGATTTCACTGACTTTAATCACCGTACCATCTTCAGTGTAAAAGACGTTGTCGCCAGAGTTGAAAATGTCGAAGTCTGCTGGTTCATTAATTGTAATTGTGAAGCCCTTGTCCTCACCAACGATGGGCTCGATAGTGGGAGTTGCTTTTGCCGACACGGCAAAAGCGCACATAACTAACAAGACGGAGAGTCTTGCACATAGTTCTTTTACACTCATTGAGTAAAGATTAGATGTAATCATGATAATTACCTTAAAAAATAATACGTAAAATGTTAATAATGAATATTTGATAATAGATATAAATCCCTATAAGCTTGAGTTAATACGGTTCTGCCGCTTTGTCAGAAAAACGCTGCAAAGGTATATTGATTCCATATTAAATTACAAACAAAATTGTCGCAAAATCTTTTATTTTACACAAAAGCGACCCCACTTTGTTACAATTCGATACCATCAAGGGGCGCCGTTGGCGCGTTTCCAAGATGAAAGATGAAGGATGAAAATTCTTACGCGCGTGCGCGCGAAATTTTCGATTTTAGGGTGCACGGGTGCCACATCGCCTTTGT
>DGWC01000019.1:2453-4817 GCA_002395135.1 Prevotella sp. UBA4268
TCACGAGGGTGTCACGGGTGCCACAAGGGTGCCACCGAACAAGAGACCCACCCCAGCCCTCCCTGTTTAGGAAAGAGACCCACCCCAGCCCTCCCTGTTTAGGGAGGGAGCTTGTCATTGGGGTAAGGTTTTCGTTAGCGTTGATAAATTCTCTAGAGAATTTTCAGCAAAGTATCATCGGAAACCATGCAAAACATCATCGGAAGCCACAAATTCTCTAGAGAAAATAGAGACCCACCCTATCCCTCCCTGTATAGGGAGGGAATGCTTGTTATTAAGAATTGGTATGATATCTGATGAAGAAGTACTTGCTCCCTCCCTAAACAGGGAGGGTTCGGGTGGGTCTCTTGTTCGGTGGCACCCTCGTGGCACCCGTGACACCCTCGTGAGGAGGGTGCCAGCCCTTTATACAAAGGCGATGTGGCACCCGTGCACCCTTAAACTCAAAAATTTGGGTGTTAGGTGTTGGGCTCCCTCCCTCTTAAGGGAGGGCTGGGGTGGGTCTCTTTATATACTCGCTGGGCGTGACGCCGTACTCGTTCTTGAAGTGCTGGGCGAAGCGTTTGGGGGAGTTGTAGCCCACCTGATAAGCTACTTCGGCAACGGTGAGACCGCTCTCTTTCAGCAGCTGGCAGGCACGCTTCATGCGAATCATGCGTACGAAATAGAGCGGTGTGACTCCGGTCAGGGCGTTGATCTTCTTGAAGAGTTTGTTGCGCTGGATGTGCAGCTCGTCACTCAATAGGTCGATGGTGAAGTCGGGATTGCCGATGTTCTCCTCGATGATGCGCTTGGCATCCTTGATGAGTTGTTCATCGAGCGATGAAATGGCGATTTTTGAAGGTTCCAGGTCTAAGCTCTCACGCAGTTGGGCGTGGCTTTCCTGTCGGCGTTTCAGCACTCGGCTGATGCGCTGGCGCAGCACGTCCATGTGGAAAGGCTTGGTGATATAGTCGTCGGCGCCCATGCGGAGGCCTTCCAGTTCGTCTTCGGCCAGGGTCTTGGCGGTGAGCAGGATGAAGGGGATATGCGAGAGATTGATGTCGGCCTTGACGCGGCGGCATAGTTCGAGCCCGTCCATTCCCTCCATCATCACGTCGGAGATGATGATGTCGGCCTGTTCCTGTTCCAGCATATTGAGGGCCTGCTGCCCGTCGGTGGCTTTCATGATGCGGTATTGCTTGCCGAGAATGGTTCCCATGTAGGAGAGCAGGTCGTGGTTGTCTTCCACGAGGAGCAGCGTGGGGCAGTGTTCATCCAGGTCGGCGGTGCCCTTCAGGTTGAGGCTTTCGGTATCATCCTCCATCTCCATCCACACCTCGTCGTGCTGTTTGAGCGGCAACGTGATGGTGATGACCGTACCATGGGGCACATTGTCACTCAGCTGAACCTTGCCTCCGAGCATATTCACATAGTCGCCTACGATGAAAAGGCCCAAGCCTGTACTGGCTATATGGCGGTTGAGTTTCTTGTCTTTCGACATATAAAACTTTTCAAAGACATGAGGCTTGTCAGCCTCTGAGATACCTGCTCCTGTATCCGACACAACCAATTTGGCACTCTCCTCCTCGCGGCTGATGTCGATATGGATGCTGCCGCCGTCGGGGGTGAACTTGAATGAGTTGCCGATGAGGTTGAAGAGGATGCGCCCCAACTTCTCCATATCCACGTCGATCATCAGCTGCGGTTCGGTGGTGGTCACCTGGAAGTCGATGCGGCGCTTGGCGGCTTCGAGCGTGAAGGTCTCCGGAATATTCCTGACGAAGGCCACGAGGTCGGTATGCACCAGATGAAGCCGCTCGCCGTCCTCGTCCAGCTTATGGAAATCGAGCAGGCGGTTGACCAGGTCGTAGAGGCGGTTGGCATTCTTGGCGACTATCTCCAGCACGCCGTGCGTCTCGGGATCTTTCACGGTATGGAGCAGTTCTTCCACGGGCGACACCACGAGCGAGAGTGGTGTGCGCAGGTCGTGGCTCACGTTGGTGAAGAATTGTGTCTTCATCTGCTGCAGCCTTCTTTCGTGCTCGGCCTCCGTGGCCAGTTCGTAGCGGCGCATTCGCTCCAGGTTGCGACTCTTCAGATAGTGCCACACCCACCATGCCAGCAGCAGCAACAGCAGGGAATAGACGATGATGGCCGGCCATGAAGCCCACCAGGGACGGGCCACTTGGATCGCGAGCAGCGGGTAGGTGGTGGTCTGCTCGCCATCGAACGACTGCTCGCGTACATATAGCTGATGGCTGCCCGGCGGGATATTGTTGAGGCTTACCGTGCCGTCTTGCATAGGTTGCCAGGGTCCGTTGTCGAGGCGGTAGCTGTAAACGGCAGAGACGGAAGCGGTAAAATCTGCCGGTGCATACTCCA
>DGWC01000041.1:0-52986 GCA_002395135.1 Prevotella sp. UBA4268
TCAATGAGAATGCAGACCCGGATGTGCGTACCGACATGGAAACCATCTTCAATCACCTTGTGCCGGAAAACCAACCGGAATATGAACACACCTTAGAAGGTGCCGACGACATGCCTGCCCATGCGAAATCCACGCTGAGCGGTGTAAGCATCACGATACCTGTCACAAACGGACGGCTGAACTTGGGAACATGGCAAGGCATCTATCTTTGTGAATATCGCAACTATGGCGGAGCCCGAAAACTATTGGTTACAATAATCGGTGAATAAAAGATTAAGCGTAAAAGCAAATCGTTCCTACAAGAGAAGACCTGCGTTTTTGGAAAACGAAACCATTGTTTTCCACTCATAAGGCAACGTCTTGCCGACTGAGTCCAATGCATTGGCACATAAGAAAACAGATTCTCAACACGAAAAAGCGTGCCTTCAAAGACACGCTTTTTACCGTTTTGTGGAGCTGGAGGGAGTCGAACCCTCGTCCAAACAGGGAAACCATACGCTTTCTACACGCTTATTCCAGCCTTTGGTTTTCGAGCAGCAGCAAGACCTGGACCACCAACTGATGCCTTATCCTCTAAAATTTCATCGATGCATCGAGGCATACAACGACTATTTCCGATGTTTTCTGCGCCGCTGAATCTTTGGATTCGGAACAACATCCTCGGAGCGACGTCTCGTTCTATCACCTGGTGACAGAATTAAGCCAATAATCTACTGTGCTTCGATTAAGCAGCGAGAGCGTAGTTGTTTTCGCCAATTAATTGTTTGACCGCTGATATTTAGGAGCAAACAGCCGACGCTCCGCGTGCTTACGTACCATTTCAACCCGCTGTCAAATCCAGTCAACCCCAGGTATTCATCATACTTTTGCGCTGCAAAGATACACCTTTTCTTTCAATATACCATGTTTTATGAAAAAAAAATGCCATCATCTGCAACATTTTTATAAAAATGGTGTTAATATAATATAGTAATAATGAAGAAAAAAGGAATAATCGTACAAAACAATAACGATATCACCATAAAAGACGGGATGGGAGCCTGGCAGCGATGGGCAAAGAGAGCGTCCGACATCGTTTGTTCGCTTTCAGGGCTTGTCATACTCTCACCGCTCATCCTGGGCATTGCTCTGCTCATGAAAATGCAGCGCAATGGTCCTGTCTTTTTCAGTCAGGAGCGTATCGGCTATGGCGGTGTGCCATTTACAATCTATAAGTTTCGCACGATGACCACTATGATAGAAGACAGCGTTCCGCAACTGGTGGCGAAATGCGACCATACGAACTCCACCCCGTTAGAGGTGTTTCTGAGAAGCCACCATTTGGACGAACTGCCCCAACTATGGAATGTGTTGCGGGGCGATATGTCGCTCGTAGGGCCGCGTCCGGAGCGTCGTTACTTCATTGAAAAGATCATGGAATGCGACGCAAGATATAAATTCATCTACATGATGAAACCGGGTCTCACGTCAGAAGCCACTCTCTACAACGGCTATACCGACACCATGGAGAAGATGCTCAAGCGTCTGTCCATGGATTTGCACTATCTGGAGACACGCTCGCTATGGCTTGACACGAAAATACTGTTCAAGACAGCAGCCAATTTGATTACAGGAAAAAAGTTCTGATTTATGAAGAAGTCTATTATATTTATCTTTTTGCTCACCTTGTTCACAACATCTGTGAACGCCCAGTCGTCAATGACCGACGACCAGATTATACAGTTCGCCATGAAAGAGCGCGAGGCCGGGACATCCACCCAGCAAATAGTCATCAAACTCATGCAAAAGGGCGTTGACAGACAGCAGTTGATGCGCGTGAGAAAGAAGGTGGAACGCATGCAAAAAGAACAGGGACTTGGCGCCTTATCCAACAGCAGCGACAGCAGCAACGGCTCCGCTGACGACCGCACACGGAAGAACAATGCCAAACAAAACAATAACAACAGCAAGGTTTCGTCTTACAAGATAAAGGATTTGGATATGCAAAGCACCCAGAATCCTGTATATGACGAAACCAATCAGGAGTTCATGTTGATGCAGCAAGACCTGAACAGCATCATGCCCGATTCTACCGCACTGTTCGAACAACTGATGGCAGAGCATCAGAAGAACAAGCGAAAAGTGTTCGGACGCGACATCTTCAACAACAAAGAACTCACTTTCGAGCCGCCCATGAACATTGCCACTCCGCAAAACTATCGGCTTGGAGCCGGCGACGCGGTATTTATTGACATCTATGGAGCATCGCAAAAAACCATAGAAAGCACCGTTTCGCCCGACGGAACCGTCACCATCGAAGGCTACGGACCTGTTCAGGTGGCAGGCATGACCGTATCGCAAGCCAACGCCCACTTACGTTCCACCCTTGGTTCTCGTTATAGCAGCAGCCAAATCAGGCTCACGGTAGGTCAGACACGCACTATCATGGTGAACGTGATGGGCGAAGTGAGGGTTCCGGGAACATATACACTCTCTGCGTTTGCCACGGTTTTCAATGCACTTTACATGGCAGGCGGCATCAGCGACATCGGTACACTGAGAAATATAAAGGTGTATCGCAACAACAAACTGATTTCAACCGTCGATGTATACGACTATATCCTCAACGGGAAACAGACAGGAAACGTGAGACTTGCTGACAACGACATGATCGTGGTGGGAGCCTACGACTGCCTGGTTAACCTGACTGGAAAGGTGAAACGCCCCATGTTTTATGAGATGCGCAAGAACGAGAGCGTGGGAACGCTATTGAAATACGCAGGAGGTTTCACCGGTGATGCCTATACGAAATCGGTAAGAGTGGTGCGGAAAACAGGCCGCGAATATTCTGTCTACAATGTCGACGAGTTCGACATGTCATCATTCCACGTGTCCGACGAGGACTCCGTCAGCGTGGATTCTATCCTTCCCCGCTTCTCAAACATGGCGGAAATCAAAGGAGCCGTATTCCGCCCGGGCATGTATCAGGTGGGAGGCGATATCAGCAGCGTGAAATCTTTGATTGAACACGCAGAGGGGGTTCGCGAAGAAGCATTCACCGCCCATGCCGTCATGCACAGAATGAAAGCCGACAGGACACTCGAAGTGGTTCCCGTTGACATAGACGGCATCGTGAAAGGCACCACCCCAGACATCCCGCTGAAGCCAAACGATGTGCTTTTTGTACCAACCAAGAAAGAAATGATGCAGGAACAGACCATCACCATCCATGGCGAAGTGAATTATCCTGGCATATATAAATACGCAGACCATGAAACACTTGAAGATTTCATCCTGCAGGCAGGCGGACTGAAAGAGACCGCCTCAACAGTGAAAGTGGATGTGGCGCGCAGGCTAAGCGATCCGAAAGCCTTTACCACCGATACCATTATCGCACGCACCTATACATTTGCCCTGAAAGACGGGTTTGTCATTGACGGTGAAGAGGGATTCAAACTCGAGCCATTCGATGAGGTATATGTTCGCAAAAGCCCAGGTTATTACAAGCAGCAAAACGTAACGGTGGAAGGAGAAGTGATGTTTGGTGGCACTTATACGCTGGCAAAGAAGAACCAAAGACTCAGCGACATCATTGCAGCAGCAGGTGGAGTGAACGACCGAGCATATATTAAAGGTGCAAGACTGGAACGCAGGCGTACACAAGAAGAGCGAATGCGTGCTGAATCGCTGTTGAAACTGCTGAACAGCCAGAGTGGCGGCAAGGACACACTCGACCTGAGGAAACTGGATATCGGCGATACTTATAGCGTAGGAATAGAATTAGACAAGGCTCTGTCGCACCCAGGAGGCGACGAAGACGTAGTGCTTCGTGAAGGCGACCGCATCATTGTTCCTCAATTCACCAACACGGTGAAGATCTCCGGTGACGTGATGTATCCCAACACCGTCGGTTTTGAGCAAGGAAAGAACACAAAATACTATGTGAACCAAGCCGGAGGCTATGGCAACCGCGCCAGGAAATCACATGCCATCATCATCTATATGAACGGAAAAGTGGCAAAGGTGGGCCGCGGAGTGAAGCCCCAGCCCGGCTGCGAGATCGTTGTTCCGAGTAAGCCGATACGCGACGGCAAGACATTAGCCGAAATACTGACCATCGGAACAAGCGTGGCAAGCATCGCCACGATGATAGCAACCTTGGCAAATATATTGAAGTGACACATTCCATGTTATATGTTCAGCCGACTCTACGATAAAATCAAAAGTAGCGACCAGCGCACTGCCCTTGTCAGGAAGAACATTCTCGCTTCGTTTCTGATAAAAGGTTGGTCGGCCTTGATTATTTATCTGATGGTTCCGCTGACTCTATTCACCCTTGGACAGTATAAGAACGGCGTGTGGCTCACCATCAGTTCCATTCTGGTATGGATTGACTCTTTGGACATCGGGTTAGGCAATGGATTAAGAAACCAACTGGCTATCCACATGGTAGACAACAACACGAAGAGAGCACGCGAAACTGTTTCCTCGGCATTTTTCATGTTAGTTTTGATTATCATTCCCGTTTCATTATTGCTTATTGCCCTTATTCAACTGTCAGACATCTATTCTTTTCTGAACATCAACAAAGCGTATATTCCCGATTTAAGTAATATTCTTGCAGCCAGTGTCTTGTTTGTTTGCATGACTTTTATTTTCAAGTTCATCGGCAATTTCTATTTAGGGCTCCAACTTCCTGCAGTGAGCAACTTGCTCACTACCATCGGGCAAACACTTGCGTTGTTTTTCACTTTTCTCATCTACAAATCAGGAAGTCACTCACTGATGCTAATCGCCATTGTGAATACGGCTTCACCCTTGGTTGTCTACCTGCTGGCCTATCCATACACATTCTGGAAAAGATACCCGCAACTGCAACCGTCTTTCCGTTACTTCGACATCAAAGTGGCAAAAGGTCTGTTTACGCTGGGCATAAAATTCTTCGTGCTGCAAATTTGCGGTGTTTTACTATTCACGACATCCAATATTCTGATTTCAAAACTCATTTCGCCCGAGGAAGTTAATCCTTACCAGATAACTCACCGTTATTTCAGCATCGTACTGACACTGTTCATCATCATCAACACCCCATATTGGAGTGCCACCACCGACGCATATACCCGAAAAGACTTTAAATGGATTCGTGAGTCGAAAAAACAGATGGAGAAAGTGCTGATGGTCGTAGCAGCGGCCATTATCGTCATGATCTGCGCATCACAATTTGTCTATCACATCTGGGTGCACGACGAAGTGACCATCACGATGAGCACAACTGTGTGCATGGGAATCTACATGATGATTCTCATCAGCAGTCTGTCCTATTCCAATTTCCTCAACGGAATCGGCGCACTACACATTCAACTTATCATGACAACCGCATCTGCCATCCTGTTTATCCCACTGGTGTTCCTCACGACTGCTCATTTCCATTCGGCCGTAGGCATATTGATAGCCATGTCGATAGTCAACACCCCGGGAATCATCATGAACATTGTTCAGTTCAACAAAATCATCAACAATAAAGCAAAGGGAATATGGCTGAAGTGAGAAGCAATAAGAACAATAAGAAAACAGCCATACTGCTTGCCACATACAATGGAAGCAGGTATCTGAAGGAGCAGATTGACTCGCTGCTGGCACAGACATTCCATGACTGGGTGCTTTATGTTCACGATGACGGCTCCACTGACAACACGCTGGAAATCTTATATCAATATGCAGCAAAACACGATAATATCATCATTCTGGAATATGACAGCAAGCATGGAGCCAAAGATAATTTCTTCAGTTTGATGGAGCACGTGGAAAGCGACTACTACTTTTTTTGCGATCAGGACGACGTGTGGCATCCCGAAAAGATGCAGTTTTTTCTACAAAAGATGCAGAAGACAGAAGCCGAACATACTGAATTGTCGGTGATTGTCTACTCTGATGCAACAGTAGTAGACGAAGAACTGCATACCATTTCCCCTTCATTCTTCAGCCAAGCAGGCATTTACCCGGAATTTATCACTAATTTCAACGAATGCGGAGCCACTGCGTTCATTCCCGGTTGCGCAATGGCATTCAACCAAGCAGCCAAGAAATCCATGGTGCGTCCCTATCATCAGGCACAAATGCACGACGAATGGCTCACGCTGTCGGTGTTCAAGGCCAGAGGTATAGTGACGCGCATTGACGGCTGCTATGTCTGCTACCGCCAGCATCAAGACAATGCCGTGGGAGCGGCTGACAAGAATATGCTCAACATCACCTATAGGCTGACCCACCTGCGAAGCATCCTTCAATCGAATATTCTACACTATCAGACGCTCCGTGCCATCGGCTACGGTTCATTACTGAAATATCTGCACTATAAGATTCGCTATAAGGTAAACATTATCAAGAAAAGAAGAAAGGACAAAATATGAAGAAAGGAAACAAAACGGAAATCAACTGCCTTCAGTTACTTACTGTTGTACGTTCTGCATGGAAGCAACTGTTGATAACGTGCATCTGTTCGGCCGTGATTGGCATCGTTGTTGCATTCAGCATTCCAAGAATCTACAAGGCCAGAGTGGTACTTGCTCCCGAAACGGCAAGCGGTACCAATCTCACATCGAGTATTTCTTCACTTGCATCAATGATAGGAATGGACATGCAATTCGGTGGTGGTAGCGACGCTATTTTCCCCGAAATCTATCCAGACCTGATGAAGTCAACCGACTTCCTCGTGAGTCTGTTCCCTATCCACGTGGTATCTGCCGACGGAAAAATCAGCACGAACTACTACGATTACATGAAAGACAAGCAGAAAGTGGCATGGTGGTCATATCCGAAACTGTGGATTATCAAAGTCATCAGAAGCCTCCAGGACAAAGGAAACGACACCAAGGGTAAGGATATCGACCCTTTCAGGCTGACACGAGACCAATTTGAGGTGGCACAAAGCATCTCCGGCAACATCAATTGTAACGTTGACAAGAAGACAAGCGTTATATCAATTGAGATTACCGACCAAGATCCGCTCATTTCTGCCAGCATTGCCGACTCCGTAAAGACCCGCTTGCAGATGTTCATTACCAACTACCGCACCAATAAGGCACGCAACGACATGGCATACATGGAGAAACTGTTTGACGAAGCCAAGGAACAGTATGCCAAAGCACGCCGCCTATACAGTTCGTATGCAGATACCAACCAGGAACTGCAACTACAATCGTTCCGCGGAAAATTGGAAGACTTGGAAAATGAGATGCAACTGAAATACAACATCTACACCCAGGTGACCGAGCAACTACAACTGGCCAGGGCAAAGGTTCAGGAACGCACTCCTGCCTTCACCGTTGTTCAGTCGGCAACGGTGCCTGTCAAGCACAGTAATACGCCTAAAGTGTTCATCATGGCAGTGTTCATTCTCATAGGAATAGCGATTCATCTGTGCGTGCTTACCTACCGCAACCGCAACACCATATTTACGCGCAATCAGCCATGAACCATTTCAAGTCGTATCTCACAGCATGCTTATTGGCCGTAGCGGCAGCCTTGATTGTGGTATGTTCCCTGCCTAAGGAATATGCCGCACAGGTGAAAGTTGCCAACGAGTATGTGACTTACGACATGAAAGTGGGCCTGCAGGATATTGCGAGTTGGATGAACTACAAGACCAATACCATCAGCAGCATCGAAGACATGAACACCTATTGCCAGATTCTGAGCACCACGTCGTTTGCCGAGAAGATGGCCCAGGTAACAGTTCCTGCCTACAGTATGAGTTATGCCGACTATCTCCGCGAGCACCACAGACGGCCGTGGTGGGAGGGGAAAAAGGAGGTGGAGGAGTTGATTCTCGATAACATCCAGTACAACCTGTCACAGAAATACTCCACACTGACCATACAGGTGACAGACCAAGACCCCGTTGTTGCGGCTCAGATGGCCGACTCGGTGAGGGTTAAACTTCATGAAGAGATTGCCAGACAGAAGAAAGCCATTGCCCAGAACGAAATGGAGCACTCCTACGCCCAACGTGCTGAAAGCAAGGAGCACTACGAAAAGGCGCGCGAAGCCTACGAAACGTTTGCCGACACCCACCAAGACATCAGTTCAAAAAGTGAGTTGGCCAAAGCAGAGTATCTGGAGGACGAGAAGCAGAAAGCCTACGACGTGTTTAGCAAAGCCTCCATACAGTATTATCGCGACAAGGCTCTCTATCGTCAAGAGCCCCTTTTTTTCTCACTCCTGCAGCGTGCCACGGTTCCCCTTTCACCGACAAGTCCCAGCGTCATGGGCTATCTGCTTGCATTTTTGGTGATTGCTGTGGTGATTACCAAGTGGTGGATTATGGGCAAAGAGGCCATGCCCGGGAGCATGCATTTCAGGTTTGCCGACAGTTTCTCGCCCTGGATGATTACTATTGCCGTATGGGTGGGTCTGTTGTTCCTGTTCCAGTTCCAGAAAGATGTGCTTTATCCGCTCGGCAGCCGATTCTATACTTGCCTGGCATTGTGGCTGCCCATATTCGTTGCATCTTCGATTATCACGTTCATTACCCTGCCCCACCCCAATGCGCCAGTACGTTCTGCCGGCTCTCGTCCTGTTGAGGCAAATTTGTTTGTATTTAATATTCTTTATGCTGTCTCAATTGTCATCACACCGCTCTATCTATTCCAAATAATGAAATTTGTGATGATGTTTGACATGGAGAACCTTCTTTATAACATACGCATGTTTGCCGTCTATGGAGATACCAGTTACGGAATCCTAAACTATTCGCTCGTCATCAACCAGACTTTGCTTCTCGTGGCTCTGTGGCTATATCCACGCATTCCCCGCTGGCAACTCATCACCGTGTTTTTTGCTAACATTCTCTCATGTTTTGCCATTATGGAGAAGGGCGGAATACTGCTGATGTGCCTCTCCACCATGTTTGTACTCTTCGAAAAAGGATACATCAAGATTCGCACTATCGCCATTGTGGGTGTGGTGATTGTTGTGTTCTTCTTCTTCATGAATCTGGCCCGAACCGACCAATCCGACACCGAGGAAATGGACATGACGTTCATCGACTTCTTCGCAATCTATGTCTTGTCGCCGCCGGTAGCCTTCGAGCGCGTCATGCGTGACCTTTCCACCCAATTCGGATCCCACACTTTCGAGGTTGTCTACGTGCTTTTGAACAAATTTGGGATGGGACATTTCGAGATCAATTCCAAGTTGCAGGAGTTTGTCTGGGTGCCTCTGCCCACCAATGTATACACCATTTTCCAGCCTTTCTATCAAGACTTTGGCTACAAGGGCGTGGCATTCTTCGCCTTTATCTATGGCACCGTGTCGGGATGGGTGTATCGGATGTTCCGCAACGGCAGTGCTATGGGACGCTGTCTTTACACCTATTTTATATATATACTCATCATGCAGTTCTATCAGGAGAACATCATGCTAAGCCTGGTGTTCTTCATCCAACTGTTATTCTTCCTCTTCCTGATGACACAAAACCGTATTTCGCTTACGCTACGCCCAACATCCACCCGTCCAAAACCAGACACGCAGGAAATCCTGGCCACAGAGCCAAAGCCATAGGTTCTGACATTGTTTCTCGAAAGAACTATAATTTCAGTGCTCAATAGCATAACTTCTGTAAAAACCGATGCTAATAACTACGCTCTTGCGCAAGTAAAAAACCTCTCGGAACCACAAAATAAAATGCACGATTCTGCGTTTTAACATATAATAATCATCATATAGCAACGATGAACCCTACGGTACAAGTCCTCATGTCGACCTTCAACGGCGAACGATACCTCGCCGAGCAGATTGATTCTATCATCAATCAGGAGGGAGTCAGTGTTCGCCTGCGCGTAAGAGACGACGGTTCGACCGATGGCACCCATGCCATCCTCGACGATTACATGCAGCGCGGACTGCTGGAATGGACAAAAGGCGAGAACATCGGGTGGGCAGAGAGTTTCATGCAACTCATCTACCACGCTCCCGAGGCCGATTTCTACGCTCTCAGCGACCAAGACGACATCTGGCTCAGCGACAAACTCAAGGCGGCCACAAGCCAACTATCGACCTTGGGCAACGGCTGTCTGCTCTATGGTTCGAACCTCTTCCGGTTCGAAAACGGACAGCCCCAGCAGCCCGTCTACCAAGGCAACCGCAACGTCGACCTATGCCGGGGATTGCTGAAATGCTTCACAGCGGGCTGCACGATGGTATTCAACAGGCAAATGCAAGCCATGCTCAGCCGTCGCCCGCCGGAGTTTCTATTTGCCCACGACTTTTGGATCTACGTGGTAGCACTATCCATCGGCCAAGTGGTCTACGACGAACAGCCCCATATTCTCTACCGGCAGCACGAGAACAACCAGATTGGCGACAAGCGTACAAAGAGCGAAATATGGAAGCGCCGCATAAAACAAATGAAGAGCAACCGCTACCCTCACCCACGCGAAAGGATGGCAGCAGAACTACTGAGATTATATGGCGCAGACATGACCACAGAGAACAGAGACATCGTGAACACCATTGCCCAATATCGCCACCATCTCCGTCTGAAAGCCAAGTTGCTCACCGACAGTCGGTTCACTATGGGCGCGCGCTCTAACAACTGCTGGCTTAGACTGAGAATACTTCTTAATCGACTCTGATATGAAGATACTCTACATACAAGAATTCGGTGATACAAACGGTGGTGTGCAGAAACTCATCACCCAACTTGCCATGGCTATGGCAACCAAGGGGCATGATGTGACCATATTGTCCCATCGACAGGACGACTACCACTATGCCGAACTGCTGCGCCAAGGTGGTGTTAAGTTCGTGAACCTGAACATGCGCCATCGCTTTTCACCATGGAAAGCACTGAAATACATCACACTCATCCGCAGCCAACACTATGACATCGTGCACACCAACCACTCCATTCCGCAGGCATGGAGTCTGGTTGTCAGTAAGTTTTGCCCAAGAAGTGTCGGCTGGATAACCACCGAACACGCCACCAATAGCATTCGCCGCAAATTTAATTGGTTCAGATTCTTCGACCGACAGATCTACCGCTGCTATCACAGAGTGGTCTCAGTGTCACTCACGGTGCAGCATTCGCTGCTGTCATGGACAGGTGATACGCCTGGCAACAGGTATGTAGTGGTTCGCAACGGTATAGACACCAAGACGCTGGCTCATGCCAACCCCATCCCCCGGACGGATTTATCCTTGCACAAGGACGATATTGTCGTGTGCAGTATCGGGCGCTTAAGCCCCGAAAAAGATTTCAGCACATTCATTCGTGCGTTCTGTTTCCTGCCCCAGCAGTACAAAGGAATTATCGTAGGAGATGGCGAACTGAAAGGCAGTTTACAGGAAGAAATCAGCAGATTGCAACTCTCTGACCGTATACAGATGACGGGCACGAGAAAAGACATTGGCTCCATTCTGAAGGCTTCCGATATCTATGTGTCCACATCCACGTCGGAAGGGTTCGGCCTTACTGTAATCGAGGCCTCCGCATGTGGTATTCCCGTCATAGCCTCACGCATTCCTGCCTTCGAGGAATTGTTGGGTCCAGCCCAACTGTTCCCTCCGTCTGACAGCCGCGCTTTGGCCGAAATCATTCAGCACGCCGACAGCATTTCTCGCCCAGACGACAAGTTCATCTGCCAGTTCTCAATACAGACCATGACCGACAACTATCTGCAAATATACAACCAGATAAAAAAACAAATAGATGCCACTTGTGGGCAATAGCAGAAATCATACAATAACAGGGAAACTCCGATGAAACCAAGGTGAAGAAAATGGCTGACAGGATGACGCAACGAGGTCCCAAACCTCAGTGGCGTGTTCACCTCTAACCATGTGCTATATGGTATTTGATGATACAGAAGCGATGGCTGAATTCTATTTTTCCCACCATCAAACAGCATGATGTCGTTTCGAAAAAACGTGACAAAACCATGTTGCCGTTTTCCTTCGAAATAGAAATCGGTTTTTGACAAAACGGGCGTTGAAAACGTGAAAACGTAAAGATTCATTACCGCGAAGCACTTTTCGACGTGCAAAACCTATGCTTTTACCCTTCAAAAACTATGGTTTCACTGCCCCAAAACTATGGTTTCGCACCTCAAAACCTATGCTTTTGCAACCCGAAACCTATGTTTTTCTCAGCAAACATCTGATTTCTTTGTTCAAGACAAATTCGTTTTCAGTGTAATTACTTATCAATCAGCCGATTGCAAAAAGTCCCTCAAAACTTGCGTATCTCGCGCCCCATGACCATCCTTGCGTAGCATCGCCCGTATGAGAGCCTAAAATTCAGATTTTCCATGACAATTTCATGCACAAAAACCACTCTGTTCCACTGGTTCCATCACACACAACCTGCTGCCAAAGTAATCGTCAGTGAACACTGAAATCATCGGGAAAAGCAGATTCATTACATTCTTCTCATATCGAACTCTCGTTAAACAAGTTTCGTTCTGCAGTAGAATATGTCTTGCATCAGTTTCAATGAAGCAATTTCCGCTATTGAAACATCGATGTCATAAAGTTGCCACAGGATTCAAATAAAATCGCGAAATCTGCGTTTATGATAGAAACAGGATTCGTTGAAAACATGTGTGCAATAGCAGGAATCATACAATATCAGGGGAACTCTGATGAAACCAAGGTGAAGCAAATGGCTGACAGAATGACGCGGCGAGGTCCAGACGACAGTGGCGTGTTCACCGATAAGCATGTGGCTTTGGCACATCGCAGGCTGTCGGTCATCGATGTGAAGACGGGACACCAGCCAATGGCCGTTGACAATGGTAACGTTGTGATCGTGTATAACGGCGAAATTTATAATTTCAAAGAAATGCGCGAGGAACTGGAACGACAGGGCATCGTATTCAATACCGAAAGCGACACCGAGGTGGTGGCACAATATTACCGGCAACACGGCATGCGCGCGTGCCTGGAAAGAATGGAAGGAATGTTCGCCCTGGCCATCTATGACCTCAGAAACGGAGAGGTGCACGTGGCACGCGACCGTTTCGGCGAGAAGCCATTCTATTATATTCAGGATGCCGATGCATTCCGGTTCGCTTCTGAACTCAAGGCATTCGCTCCCAAAGAACAGAAGTTTCCCATCGACAAGACGGCGCTGAACCTTTTCCTTACACTCGACTATATCCCCGCCCCCTACTCTATTTATGAACCTGTACGCAAGTTGATGCCTGGCACATGGATGACCATCGCACCGGGCGGCACTGTGACGACACACCGGTATTATGACGTAAAACAGGCCGTGAAGCCACTTGACATCACCGACAGCGAGGCGAAGGAACGGCTGAAGAGACTGCTCACCGAATCGGTGAGAATGCGCATGGTGGCAGATGTACCTACAGGAGCCTTCCTCAGCGGCGGCATCGACTCGAGCATTGTGTGCTCTCTGATGAGCCGACAGACCGGAGAACCCGTCAGGACATTCTCCATCGGGTTCAACGAAAGCGAATGCGACGAGAGCGACCGCGCAGAACTATTGGCAAACCATATAGGAGCAAGGCACACGAAACACATCTTGCGGTTTGAAGATATGACAGAGACACTCGACAGTCTGCTTGATTATTACGACGAGCCCTTCGGCGACTCTTCTGCCATACCCTCCTGTTACGTAGCGAAACTGGCCCGTCGCGACGTGAAAGTAGTGCTTACGGGCGACTGCGCAGATGAATTGTTTGCCGGCTATGAGAAATACCTGGCTGCCTATTATGCCAAACGATACAGAATGGTACCTCACGCATTGCGCGCCGTGTTTGAGAGAATGGTGGCGGCATGCCCCGTCAACAGCCACACGGTGAACTGGCTCAGGAAGGTGAAAAGAGTGATCGGATCAGCCAGCCACAGCGGTTTCGACCTATATTACGACATGCTTTGCCTGGGGTTCAGTGACGGGCAGCGCCGCCAATTGCTTGCCGCCGATGCCTATCAGGACATCAAGACGCTTTACCAGCAGCGTTTCGATGCCATCGGCGATGGATTCTCCTTTCTGCAAAAACAGCAATTGCTCGACGTGGAGAGTGTACTTGAGGGATGCATGTTCCCCAAAGTGGACCGTGCCTGCATGTATAACTCGCTGGAAAACCGCGCTCCGTTCATAGACCGCCGCATACTGGAACTTGCTCTGGCGCTGCCCGACAACCTCAAACTTCACGGACGCAACAAGAAATACATCCTGAAGGAGACTTTCAGAGATATACTGCCCAAGGCTACGACACGGTTCGCCAAGAAGGGATTTGATATGCCCGTTGACCATTGGCTAAGAAATGAACTACGCGACGACCTGCTCCGGCTCACCAGCAAAGAGGTAATTGAGCGGCAAGGGCTATTCAACCATGACTTCATTCAATCCATTCTCCATGAACATCTTACAGGAAAGGAGAACCACAAGAATAAATTGTGGAACCTGTATGTGTTCCAAAAATGGTATAAGAATATTTATGGCTGATACAATTTATAACACTTCTTCGCGTTATAAAAGAAAAGCAAACATACTAAAAAGCACCGCATGGCGAAACTCTACATCATTGTCAACGAAGACCGTTTTTTCTTGTCCCATCGCAAAGAGATTGCTGTGAAAGCACAGCAAGAGGGCTTTGACGTGTGCATAGTATGCAAGGACACGGGGCGGCGCGCAGATGTAGAGGCACTGGGACTGCCCATGATAGACCTGCCCGTTAACCCGACGGGCCTCAACCTATGGGAAGAAATGCGCACGCTGCGCTTCCTCTATCGCCTATACAAGAGCGAACAGCCCGATATTGTGCACCATGTGGGCATCAAGAATATTCTCTGGGGCGGACTGGCAGCTCGGCTGGCAGGAGTTCCTGCCGTGGTGAATGCCGTCAGCGGACTGGGTGTATTGTTTTCTGGAGAAGAACCGTCGTTCATGGCTCGTATGGTTTTGCGCGTCATGAGATTTTCCAACCATCGCGACAACGTATCCGTGATCTTCCAAAACCATGAAGACATGGACCTGTTTCTGCATTATCACATCATTTCGGAAGATGCTTGTGTGTTCATCAAAGGCTCTGGCGTGGACCTAAAAGAATTCCACTACACGCCGGAACCCGACGACAAGCATATTCAGATTATCTTCACGGCGCGGATGGTAAAAGAAAAGGGCATCCTCGTGCTCGTTAAGGCTGCCGAAAAACTACGTGCCGAAATGCAGGATCATGTCACATTCCTGCTCTGCGGCGGACTGTCTGACAACCCGCTGGCCATCAGGAAAAGGGAACTGCAACGACTTTGCGACGGAAAATATATCAAATGGCTCGACTATCGGAGCGACGTAAGGGATTTGCTCATGCAGTCGCACATCGTCACACTGCCCAGTTACTACCGTGAAGGCGTTCCCCGTTCACTCATCGAAGCCAATGCCATCGGGCGCCCCATTGTCACAACCGACTCCATCGGTTGTAAAGACACGGTGGACGACGGCAGAAACGGCTTTCTGGTACCCGTAAAAGACAGCGACGCTCTGGCAGAGAAACTGCGCATACTGATAAAGACTCGCAGCCTGCGCATACTGATGGGACTGCGGGGAAGGGAGAAAGCCGAGAAAGAATTCTCGATAACGAATGTGGTTGACAAGCACATGGCTGTTTACCGCCAACTATCTAACAGAATAGAAACGACATGAACGGAACAAATCAACTATTTCTATATACACTCATAGCAGGCATCACCAGTTGTCTTTTCGGGCTATTCACCATCCCCAAAGTGCTTGACTACTGCAAGGAGAAAGGACTATACGATATTCCCAATGCACGGAAAGTGCACAAGAATGCCATTCCGAGGCTTGGAGGCGTGGTGTTTCTGCCCAGTGTGTTCGTTGGTTGCATCGTTTCGTTCATCATCTATCAACTGAACGGGACTTCTGAAATATCCATCAGCCTATGGACATTGTTCTTTTTCATAGGTGCCGCCGCCATCTACGCCACCGGCCTCATCGACGACATTATAGGCCTTGGACCCTTGACTAAACTCACCGTCCAACTCATTGCTGCCTGCGCACTGCCTCTCTCTGGTCTATACATCAACAATCTGCATGGTTTCTGCGGCATTTATGATATACCTTATTATATAGGCATGCCACTGACAGTTGTCATCGTGGCCTTTATCTCGAATGCCATTAATCTGATAGACGGTATAGACGGTCTGGCAGGAGGGCTAACCATGATTGCTATGGCGGGGTTCTTCTATGCTTTCAGTATCTGGGGACTGACAGCCTATTCCACCGTGATTGCGGCTATCATCGGCGTGCTGCTTCCCTACCTCTATTTCAACATACAAGGTGATGCCTCAAAAAACAGGAAAATATTCATGGGAGACACGGGATCGCTTACCATTGGATTCCTGTTGGCTTTTCTTTGCTTGAAGATTTCCATGGAGAATCCGCATTTGCCCCACTATCCGGGCAATGGACTACTGATTGCCTTCACGCTGATTGCCGTTCCCGTGTTTGATGTTTTCCGCGTGGCCTTCCTGCGTATCAGAAATCGCCGCTCACCCATTACTCCCGACAAGAACCACATTCATCATAAACTGCTGCGTGCGGGGTGTTCTCAGCACCAGGCGCTTTGCGTGATTCTTCTACTGGCATTGCTGTTCTGCCTCATCAATTACATACTGCATTCATATATCGGTATAACGTTTACGGTTGTGGCAGACATCCTGGTTTATACCCTTTTCCACTTGCTCTTGAACAAAAAAATAAGCAGCAAAGGGGAGAAACCATCGCTTTTTGAATAAACAAGAAAAGGCACTGTTTTTACATTTTCGTGAACGAAAGACGCAGTCTGTCTGTTTCCAATACCATTCTGCCACTGCTCAAAGTAACGACACGAAGTGTCTCGTCGAATGAATTGATACCATAAGGCATCAGCACCGACAGGTCGTCAACAGGTATTTCCGAGTCAGTTCCATCGAAAAGCATGGGATTGTAGACGCGAAGAACACCGTCTTTCTTCTCAAACCGGAACAACACGAAAGCCGTATCGTGGTCACGCTTCGATAATTCCATGAGATCCATCTGCACTGACCAGAACAGGAACTGGTCGGAAAGGTCAGTCATTCTGCCGGTTTTCAGCGTGTCAACCCTTTCCAGATGCCAGAAACCGTCCAGGTTCCCGTTGTCGGAAACCTCCAAGTCGCATGACACAAGACACATGAGCAACGCGACGGCCGCTATAAAAAACTTTATTTTCATCTTCCCAATAATCCTGTCTTCTTAACCTTCAACTGTATTCCTTTGTTATGTCCGAGAATGCTCCCATTGTCAAACCCGCACCCGCATTCTATACTCCAGTCTCTCCATTTGCCGGCAAAGCCGTATTCTGCTTGCATAAGAACGCTCAGATTATGATGTTTTCTGTTATAAGGTTTGATGTATGTGCCAAATCCGTTTTGCACAGTAGCCAGCACACGATAATGCAACCGACGGGCAGGATTCCCCGAGAAGCCCAGGTGCCATGCTGTAAACCTATTGTTCTCAATCATGATTTCCCCGTTGGTGTTGTAGATGGGAGAACGATAAAGCGGATTGCCCATCACTTGCCCCCAGTGCTGCCATCCCGGGTAGACATAGTGGTTGTAATAATTGTCATTGCCACCAAGATGATCTGGTATGGTTTTCGTATGGTCATGATAGATGGGACCGCTCTGATATTTCGTATAAATATATTCCACAACGACTTTATTCAGCCACCGAGCGTGCTTCATTACCAGTTCTCCTCCCAGCATGATATCCTTCATATCGTATAGCACGAAACGGTTGTCTTCTCGCTTATCCCAATTGTTTCCCTGCCCGTAGCCGTCGTAATCAAGCATGAACATGGCACTATGATCCTCGAAATACTTATCAAAATAGGCAGACACCATATAGTCGTCAGAATGATAACTGAGCCTCCCCACCCAACTTCCAAGATGATTGCCAGCCACATTGAGGTAGACCGTCTGCCCTTCTGAATTGCCGCCGGGCACCAACGCATGGATAAAATCCTTGATACTGTTACCACATTGTATCGTCTGCACAGTCCCATCGGAAGTCAAAACGCCATGCGCCGTGCCTCCGAACAGTGCTGCCATCTCCAGTCCCACTTCCAATCTCAGCCGTCCATCTTTCTTTCCTATCATCAGATAGCCCGCTTTACTGTTATAAAGCGTACCGTCTGCATATCTCGTCTTTCTCTGAGTAAAGTCATGTTGCCAGTTTTCATCGGTCATTTTGCCAAAAGCGACATGACCTTTCACATGAACCCAATGACGCATTCCCGGCAGAGTAAGATAGTCGGGGATTTCAAAACGCACCTGAGGAACTGGACGCGCATTGATGCCAAAAGTCTGCGAACCCGTGGAGAGTTCTCCGTCTTTTAGTTCCATAGGCCGCTCCTTGCTGCCAATGGATAACAAAACCTTCTGCCATCGCATGTCGGCATAAGCCTGCTGGATGATGAAATTGCTGGTGTAATGTACCGGAAGAACCACGTCGGCACCATATCCGATGCCCCATCTGCGCATGGAATCCTCTTTGAGCGACCGGCAAACCATTGCCCGCATATAGCCATTCGACTCTTCCAGAGAACTAAGCCCATATTTGTTTGCATTCATCCATAACGGAGTTTTCCCTTCAGAAAGAGAGGCCTGCATTTCCAGTCCATACTGCAAACCCTTGGCAAGACGGCCATTGTCACCATCTTGCGCAAAGACTGGCGCAACAAACATCGTCGCCGCCAACTGCAATAGAGAAACAATTATTATTCTATACATTTCTTATCTGTATGAACTGAAAGCAGTTGCCACTGCAGGCTCTTTCAAGCATCATTATTAAACAATAGGGAAAATCCCCTTACACTATAGGGAAAATCCTTTGCAAAGGTAAGAAAATCTTTGTTTCTTTGCAACGTAAAACAAAGAAAACTGATAAAACAGAGTATTAATCTTAAAAAGCATACGATTATGAAGAAGTTAATGATTGTCCTGACCGCATTGTTCACCATGACAGTATCAGCAAACGCCATGAGTTATGAACAGGCACGTGACCAAGCATTGTTCCTCACGGACAAGATGGCATACGAACTGAACCTCACAGAGGATCAGTATGAGGCAGCATATGAAATCAATCTCGACTATCTGATGAGTGTAGAGACTGTTGACGACCTGTACAGCACATACTGGACAAGACGCAACCTCGATTTCAGTTACATCCTGCTCGACTGGCAATATCGTGCTTTTATGGATGCTGCCTACTTCTATCGTCCCCTCTACTGGGATGCTGGTTTCTGGCACTTCGGAATCTACGCCCGCTATCCTCACCGCAGTTATTTCTATTTCGGACGTCCTCACTTCTATGTAACCTATCGTGGAGGCCACAGTTGGAGAATGAACGGCGGTCATAGTTGGTATCACGGACGCACTTTCGGTGCTGTTCACCGCAACGCCCACAACCTGAGAGGCTTCGGTATGCGCAATGGATTCGACCGCGGAGACTTCCGTAATCATAGTGGAAATTTCGTTCGCAACCAAGGAAGCAGGGGATTAGAGCGTAGCCATGAAGGCCATTTCGGAAGCAACAGAAGTGGAAACTACAACAACAGCCGTGGCAGGGTGGGCCGCAGCAACAACGAGAATGCAAACCACAGATCTGGCAGTTTCGGCGGAAACCGCGGAAGTAGTTCTTTCGGAGGCTCTCGTAACGGTGAATCATATGGCAGCACACGTAAGAGTGGTACATATAATGGCACCCATAGCAGCGGCGTTTCAAGCGTTTCTCGCAGCAACGGAGTATCTGGTTTTTCTCGCAGCAGCGGCAGTTTCAACCAGCGTGAGAGCAGCACACGAACCACTGTA
Source organism: Prevotella sp. UBA4268 (assembly GCA_002395135.1). Lineage (GTDB taxonomy): Bacteria > Bacteroidota > Bacteroidia > Bacteroidales > Bacteroidaceae > Prevotella. Next base: position 19,858 of record DGWC01000041.1, read on the forward strand.
GGCAGTCGCGGAAACTTCAGTGGCAGCGAGAACAGGAGTGCTTCCAACTACAGCCGTGGCAGTTCTTCTCGCAGCAATGTGTCAACTCCCAACCGCACTTTCTCACCCAGCAGAAGTGCCAGTTCATCCTCGCGCAGCGGTTCGTTTGGCAGTTCTTCTTCACGTAGCAGCAACTCGTCATTCAGCAGTTCACCCTCGCGCAGCGGTTCATTTGGCGGTGCAACGCGTGGAGCAAGCAGCCATAGCAGCCACAGTGGCAGTAGCGGCCATAGCAGTGGAGGTCATTTCGGCGGCCGCAGATAATAAAAAAAGAATCTCTCGAATTAGGGTTAATAAATAGATTGTCAGGTATTAGTTGATTTAAGGAAAAAGATTGTTATAAGGTTAAGTAACGTACTTCGGCATTGGTCATTCTGGGTATCTCCCGCATGGTCTTGCCGAAGTACACTGCTTGTATAGCCTTGTTGATAATACCATGACCAACGGCAACAACCTTTTTCCCTTGGAAATCCCCGCGAATGAAATCAAGAAACTTCTGTGCTCGCAACAGCAGTGCCTCCTGTGTCTCAATGTCATCGGGCCATGTCGCGTCTTTTAAATCGGGAATATACCTGCCAGTAAAACCGCCCCAGTCGCGCTCACGAAGCAGTGGTGTCTGCATAACAGATTGCTGATGTGCAGCCGCCAGTATCTGACAGGTGTCCACACTACGCTTCAAATCGCTGCTCACAAAGGCATCGATTTTCTCTTCTGCCAGTTCCGAAGCAAGTTTTTCTGCTTGCGCAATCCCTGCCTCTGTCAATTGCCCCTGTGTCTGCCCCTGCATAATCTGGTTGACGTTATCCACGGTTTCACCGTGCCTGACCAATAACAGTATCGTTTGCATATCCTTCTTTTTTGCCTGCAAAAATACATATTTCTATTTGGAAAATAGCAATCCATCCACACAAATTCACATGGAATGAGCAACTCAACGCAAAAAAACAACATAAAAAAATCCACGACATACGCAAATGACGAAGAAAAAGTGTATCTTTGCAAAAGAATCACATAAAAAAGGAGAAGCAAAATGAGAATATTACAAAGTTCAATCGTACGCGCCGTGTGCGCATGTGTGGTGGGCTATCTGCTGGTGATGTATCGCACTGAAATGCTTCAATGGCTCACGATAGCCATTGGTGCCTTGTTTTTCGTGTCTGGCCTCATCTCGGTCATCATGTATTATGTTGAAAAGCGAAAAGCAGAGCGCACTGCCGAGCAGTTGGCCACCATCGCAGAGATGCGCGACGGTGCTGATGCCCCGGAAGACAAGAGAGACATCCTGCGCTCCATCAAGCCCACATTTCCCTTGGTGGGTCTCGGAAGTATGATTCTTGGAGCCATTCTTTCGATGATGCCGTCTACATTCATCAACGGCGTGATGTATGTTCTGGCTGCCATCTTGATATTAGGAGCCATCAACCAATATTTCAACCTGTCTGGCATTTTGAAAATCTCGCGCGTACCTTTTATATATTGGCTGTTCCCGACAATCATCCTGTTGGCCGGAATATATATGCTCGTGAATCCGCTTGAGAGCATGGCCATGCCATTCCGCATATTGGGCTGGTGCCTGATACTGTATGGTGTTGTGGAATGCATCAACAGCATCAAGATTTATAAAGCCAAAAAGGATTACGAAAAGGCACAACAACGGCTCGAAGAAACCACCACGACGAGCATGGAAGACAACATAGAGGACGCTGAAATCGTGGAATAGACTACTGGTCGGGGTTCTCTACGAATCCCCGATATTCAGGAACCAGGCCCGACATGATGACTTCATAACTCTGGTCCATGGTGCGTTTGATATTCTCTACCCCCTGCCCTTGTGGAGGAATGGGCTCATGAATGGTGAGCGATAACGGATGCCATGTAATGAACGACAATCCTTTCATGCGAGGCAGAATATCAAATGAACCATTAATGGTGAGCGGTGCCACTGGCAGTTGCAGTTCATCAGCAAGCATAAACGCACCTCGGCGGAAAGCCCCCATGTGACCAGTAAACGTGCGCGCACCTTCTGGGAAGACTGTTACACTGATGCCGCCACTCAAAATGCGGCGCGCATCATCATAAGTCTTCTTCACCTTACTGGCTCCACGCTTATCTACGAATATCTGGTGCGACTTCTCACAGGCAAAACCCACAAAGGGAATCTTGCGCAACGACTGTTTCATCATCCACTTGAAGTTGCGGCACAAATGTCCATAGATGAGGAAAATGTCGAAAGAACCTTGGTGATTGCTCACAAACACATATGATTGCCCGGGCTTAAGATGCTCTCGCCCAGTCACTTTGACGGGTATGAGCAGCACTTTCAGGATAAGCCATGCCCACCATTTGCCAGGATAATAGCCAGCCCAGTGCCCGAAACCAATCCACGTTCCTACGGCAACCGTCACCGAGGTGAGGATTGTCAGCACAATGATAATGGGTGCTGCGATGCAGAGTTGATACAACCGATAAACATATTTCATCTTGCTTCCCTCCCAACAATGCTGTTGCTAATCCGCCATCTTCGGGTATTTCCTGAAGAAACCGTCCCAACGCAGGCGCATGACACCAAAGAAAGCCTCGCCGAAGATGCCGCCGCTCATCTTGGAAACGCCCTCGCGTCGGTTCACAAAGACAACAGGCACCTCTTTTATCTTAAAACCAATCTTATAGGCGGTATACTTCATTTCTATCTGGAAAGCATATCCCTTGAACCGAATCTTGTCAAGTTCAATGGTCTTCAGCACGCGACGCTTGTAGCATTTGAAGCCCGCCGTGGTGTCGTGAACCTTAAATCCTGTGACAAAACGAACATATTTCGATGCGAAATAACTCATCAAGACACGGCCAATGGGCCAATTCACCACGTTTACACCTGATATATAGCGCGAACCAATGGCCAAATCGTAGCCTTCATCATGACATGCGGCATAGAGACGTGGCAGATCGTTGGGATCGTGACTGAAATCAGCGTCCATTTCAAAGACATAATCATACTCGTGTTCTAATGCCCATCTGAAGCCGGCGATGTATGCCGTGCCAAGCCCCAGTTTCCCACTGCGCTCCAAAATAAACAGACGGTCGCTGAATTCATCGGCCATCAAGCGCTTCACAATGGATGCTGTGCCGTCGGGCGAGCCATCGTCAATCACCAAGATATGGAAACACTTCTCCAAGCCGAACACGGCTCGGATGATTCTCTCTATATTCTCTTTCTCATTATAAGTAGGAATGATGACGATACAGTCGCTTGTATTCATAGATATTATCTTTTTGTTGTGTGCAAAGATAACAAAAAAAAAGATTCTTTGGTGATTATGTCAGAGAAAAATTGTATTTTTGTCGAGCTTTAAGATGAAAGTACAAGATTTAATCAATTTATATGGTCACTCGCCGCAGTCTGCGGCATTGGCAAAAGCATTGGAGAATGTTTCGCTCAAGCACATTTTCCTTCAAGGTCTGTCGGCCTCGGCTCCTGCCGTTCTGTTTGCTTCTGTTACGCGACGCGTATGGGACAATGAGCAGTCTCATGCAAAAACCATACTGTTTATCCTTTCTGACGCAGACGAAGCCGGCTATTTCTACCACGACCTCACTCAGATGCTCGGCAATGAGCAGGTGCTCTATTTCCCGTCTTCTTATCGCAGACAAGTGAAATACGGACAGCGCGATGCAGCCAACGAGATTCTAAGAACAGAAGTGCTGGCCAGACTGTCGAGTCAGACTGGTCAGGAAGAAACGGCTGTTCGCCCTTTGTTCATCGTCACATATCCGGAATCGCTATCCGAACTGGTTGTCTCTAAACAGAAACTGGCGGAGCAAAGCATTGTTTTGAAAACAGGTGACGAAATGGATGTAAGCGATTTGGAGAAGACTTTGGCAGGTCTGGGGTTCAAAGAAGTTGATTACGTCTATGAGCCGGGGCAGTTTGCTGTTCGCGGCAGCATCCTTGATGTCTACTCTTTCAGCAGTGAATATCCATTCCGTATCGATTTCTTCGGTAACGAAATCGACTCCATTCGCACATTCGAGGTGGATACCCAATTGTCGAAAGACAAGCGACCCATGGCTGAAATCGTTCCAGAACTGGCCGATGCCGGCAATAACAAGACTTCTTTCATGAGGTTTCTGCCTGCCGATGCCATCCTTGTGGCTAAAGACTTCCTGTTTGTGCGCGACATCATTGAGCGCACCTATAACGACGGATTCTCATCGCAGGCCATCACAGAGCGGCTAGAGGGCATTCCCGAAATGGAGCGACAGCAGATTCTGCAGGATATGAAAGCAGAAAACATGCTGCTTAGCCACCATCAATACTTTGAGGATGCGGGCTGTTTCCGCCAAGTGGAATTCGGAAGCAGGCCAAGTTTCACGCCTGATGCCACTATCCGTTGCGACATAACGCCACAGCCATTGTTCCATAAGAACTTTGAACTGCTGGCAGCAACCCTACAGGATTATCTGCTGAAAGGCTATCACCTGTATATTCTGGCCGACAGTCAGAAACAGCAAGAACGCCTAAAAGACATCTTCGAAGAAATCACCAGCCATCAACACACGGACATAACAGACGAGCAAACAACCGTCGGAAGCATTGATTTCACCCCTGTTGACCACACCATTCATGAGGGATTCGTCAACAACGCGCTGAAACTATGTATCTTCACCGACCATCAGATTTTCGACCGGTTCCATAAATACAACCTGAAAAGCGATGCCGCACGCACTGGAAAAGTGGCTTTGACGCTGAAAGAACTGCAGGAAATGGAGCCCGGAGACTACATTGTACATGTCGACCTGGGCATCGGGCGTTTTGCCGGACTGGTACGCGTACCCATTCCGCCCTCTCCCCATAACCCACATCCATCTCAAGATGCTTATCAAGAAGTGATTCGCATCATCTATGCCAACAATGACAAAGTGGACGTAAGCATACATTCGCTTTATAAAATAAGCAAATACAAGCGCAAAGACAGCGAGACCCCGCCACGACTGTCTACAATCGGCACCGGTGCATGGGAACGAATGAAGGAGCGGACCAAGAAAAGGATTAAAGACATCGCGCGCGACCTTATTAAATTGTATGCTGCCCGGCGCCATGAGAAAGGATATGCCTTCAGTGCAGACTCGTTCATGCAGCACGAACTGGAAGCCAGTTTCCTCTATGAAGATACTCCCGATCAACTGAAAGCCACCAATGAGGTGAAGGCAGACATGGAAAGCACGCGTCCGATGGACCGTCTGGTATGCGGAGACGTAGGATTCGGGAAAACAGAAGTAGCCATCCGTGCCGCCTTCAAGGCCGCCTGCGACTCCAAGCAAGTGGCGGTCCTCGTGCCTACCACTGTGCTGGCCTACCAACATTACCAGACTTTCACATCGCGACTGAAAGACCTTCCTGTGAACGTAGACTACCTTTCGCGAGCCAGAAGCGCAAAGAAAACGAAGGAAATACTCGCCAGTCTGGAATCGGGAAAGATTGATATCATCATAGGAACCCACAAACTGATTGGCAAGTCGGTGAAATTTCACGACCTCGGACTGCTTATCATCGATGAAGAACAGAAGTTTGGCGTTGCAGTAAAAGAGAAACTGCGTAAGATGAAGGTGAATGTGGACACGCTCACCATGAGCGCAACGCCCATTCCGCGCACATTACAGTTCTCACTGATGGGCGCACGCGACATGAGTATCATACAAACACCACCGCCAAACCGCTATCCTATTCACACAGAGATACACACATTCAACGGAGAACTTATCGGCGAAGCCATCAACTTCGAGATGAGCCGCAACGGGCAGGTGTTTTTCGTGAACGACCGCATATCCAATCTGCCGGAAATCGCAAAAGTGATTGAGAAAAACGTACCTGGAGTGCGTGTCGCAATTGGCCACGGGCAGATGAAACCCGAAGAACTTGAAAAAATTGTCATGGGCTTCATTAACTACGACTATGACGTGCTTCTCTCCACCACCATCGTGGAGAACGGAATAGACATACCCAATGCCAATACCATCATCATCAACGATGCCCACCATTTCGGTCTCAGCGACCTGCATCAGATGCGCGGACGAGTGGGAAGGTCTAACAAAAAGTCGTTCTGCTATCTGCTGGCACCGCCCATGGCAAACATCACGCAAGAAGCAAGAAGGCGCCTGGAGGCACTGGAAACATTCTCGGAACTGGGCAGCGGATTCAATCTCTCCATGCAAGACCTTGATATTCGCGGTGCAGGAAACCTGCTCGGTGCCGAACAAAGCGGATTCATGGAAGACTTGGGCTATGAAACCTATCAGAAGATTCTGTCACAGGCCGTCACAGAACTGAAGAACGACGAGTTTGCCAACCTCTTTGCCAGCGAAGAAGACAGCAACGGAAAAGCCACAAAAGACACTCAACAACTCATCGACTCCACGCAGTTTGTTGACGATTGCTCCGTCGAGAGCGACCTTGAGATGTATTTCCCCGAACTCTACGTGCCGAGCAGCAGCGAACGCATGCTGCTTTACCGCGAACTCGACAACATCAAAAACGATGACGACCTGGAGAAATACAAGCGAAACCTGCGCGACCGCTTCGGAGAAATACCCATTGAAGGACTTGAACTGCTGCAAGTGGTACCTCTGCGAAGGCTGGGCAAACAGTTGGGATGTGAGAAAATAACACTCAAAAAGGGACAGTTGATGCTCTATTTCGTGAGCAATGCCAACAGTCCCTATTATCAGAGCAGCACTTTCGACAGTGTGCTCAACTATCTGATTTGCGAACCGCGCCGCTGTAACCTTAAAGATAACAACGGCAAACGGTCGATGGTCATCAAAATGGTGGGCTCGGTGAAAGAAGCCGTAGAGATTCTGCGCGACATCATCAGCCCCGAAACCGACCAATAAATGCCTTACAGCACCTTGGGAACATTCTCCAGGTTGCGTGCAATCTCCTCATCGCTCAGTTCATAGTTGCGCAAATCGCCGTTTATGAAACTGTCGTAGGAAGTCATATCTATCAGGCCATGACCCGAGAGATTAAACAAAATGACCTTCTGCTCACCACTTTCCTTGCATTTCTTTGCCTCACGGATGGTGGCAGCAATGGCATGGCAACTCTCAGGAGCAGGTATGATGCCCTCAGTGCGTGCAAAAAGGACACCGGCATCAAACGATTCCAGTTGAGGAATGTCCACACCGTGCATCAATCCGTCCTTAATCAACTGGCTCACGATAGTTCCTGCACCGTGATAGCGTAGTCCGCCCGCATGAATATTGGCAGGTTTGAAGTCATGACCTAATGTATACATAGGCAAAAGCGGTGTATAACCGGCCTCATCACCGAAATCGTACTCAAATTTTCCACGTGTCAGTTTCGGACAACTGTTAGGTTCTGCCGCAATAAACTCCGTTTTCTTGCCGTCTTTTAAGTTATGGCGCATGAAAGGGAATGCCAATCCGCCGAAATTACTGCCTCCGCCGAAGCAGGCAATCACAGTATCGGGATATTCGCCTGCCATTTCCATCTGCTTCTCAGCCTCCAAACCGATGACCGTCTGATGCAACGACACATGGCTGAGCACCGAACCCAGCGTGTATTTGCAGTTTGGAGTGGTAATCGCCAGTTCTATTGCCTCCGAAATAGCCGTACCCAGCGAACCGGGATGTGTGGGATCTTTCGTTATCAGGTCCTTTCCGGCACGGGTAGACATGGATGGACTGCCCTCGACAGTGGCTCCAAACGTGCGCATCATGATGCTGCGGTAAGGCTTCTGATGCAAAGAAATCTTCACTTGATAGACGGCAGCCTCCAGTCCGAACACCTTTGCTGCATACGAAAGAGCGGCTCCCCACTGTCCAGCACCCGTCTCCGTGGTCACATTTGTCACTCCCTGCTTCTTGCAATAGTAGCATTGCGGCAGAGCAGAGTTCACTTTGTGAGACCCTAACGGGTTCACGCTCTCGTTCTTGAAATAGATATGTGCTGGTGTGTCGAGTGCTTTTTCCAGTTCATAAGCACGCACCAGTGGCGTGGAACGGTAGAATTTATACTTCTCAAGCACTTCTTCAGGAATATCAATCCATGCATGCTCCATGTCAAGTTCCTGCTTTGCACATTCCTCTGCAAAGATAGGGAACAAATCTTCAGCCTTCAGCGGCTCGTGTGTACCCGGATTCAGCGGTGGCATGGGCTTGTTCACCATGTCAGCCTGTATGTTATACCACTGCGTTGGAATCTCGTTCTCTTGTAGAATAAACCTTTTCTGCTTGCTCATTACATTTATAGTTTTGTTTAAATCCTTTTACCCATTAGCATTTGTGCATGTTACACATGGCTGCGAAATTACTCAATTTTGGTCATTTGTGCAAGAAAAAACCGCATAAAATATACAAATGCACAGTTTTTTATCTTTTTTCAGAATAGCCGTTATCGCAGAAACAAGAAAAGAGACCACCCCTGCCGTGCGAGTGGAAACTACCGAAAAAACAAGAAGAAAGTACGTAACTCTTACCCGAAAAGCATCATTTCTCGCTGCTTTTTCTCCCCTTTCCATGCTTCATCCACCTTTCGACCGAAGGGAATATATTTGTAAAAAAAACGAACAAGGCATGCCCTCAATGTTAACAAATCATAAACACACATTCCAGCCATGCAGTATTTCTGTGCTTTTTTACACATTATAGATAAAAAAGATTATCTTTGCAATGAACAGATGAAACGGCATCACTCACCACAGAGTGCTCGTCAGAACTCCAAACATATAATTAATGTATGAAGAAGTTAAGCGTTTTATGGACTATGATGCTCATTTTATGTGGCATGGGCGGCTTCGCCATGAGTTGTTCCAGCAGTGAGGATGACACTGTGGAAGACAATTTATGGGGAGAGACAGGTCTTGTTTATACAAGAAATGCATCTAAAAGGGATGCCAGTACCATAATCCGCCGCTTCAACAGAAATGGCATCAAACTGCAGATATTGGATATCACAGAGCGGTTTGAACAAGCATATTACTTGGAAGAAAGAGTTCCCGTCAGTCGTATCAATGTGGAGAATCTTCCATTTTCCATTCAGGAAATTGCCGAGAGTTGGGGTGCCTCCGCATTAACGATTGTTTTCAATTTCGATTATAAGGGGGAGCACCTCTATGATTTCAGAAATATGCTCTCCAATTCGTATTTCAACATCTATGATGAAAAGGGAGAGAGGCGCGATATCACATACGAGCAACTGAAAAGCGACGCAAAAGACATCCGTTGCATCCTTGTTATGAACGTAGAAGTTGTCAAAGATGCGCTGAATGCACCTAATTATCTTGTCGGCATTTGGCAGAACGACTGGCAGCATCTTGTAGACTATGACCATCAGAAAGCCACAGTATCACTCTATGCAAACCTTCCTTTCACCATAACCGAGGTGATGAATCTGAGCGAAGACGGTACTGGCTACCTGCGCACCATCAAGGAATACAAAGACGGGAAGAAAGACATCGCCCTCGATCCTTTCCGCTATGAACTGACCGATTATCATGGTGGCAACGAATATGGCTATCATGGTTATTTTTACAAATGCTACTTCGAAGCAGGTGATGTCATAGAATACCTGGGCCGTTCATATGATGGTATGCAGACGCTCGTGGGTGGCAGAAGTTTGGTAAACTATCCCTGGTTTAAACAGGCAAGCGACAGTTATCAGTCATTAACGGTGAACATGGGGAAGAAATACGGCACACCCACAAAAGACAACAATAGTCCTATCGTTGGCCGATGGAAAGGATATATAGCCAACGACAAACATAGGACGGTGATATGGGTATTCCGTTCAGACAACACCGGCTACAGAATGCTTAACGGCCAACACAACGAGTCCTTTGCCTATACCATTGACTATAACGGAACAAAGGCAGAAGTGACCATTTATAAATATAATACCGGCTTTACGGTTGAGGACGGATTTGCCAAGAGTGCCAGAGACTTAACCTTCGACCCCACCCTTGTGCCAACAGGAAAAACGATCAGTGCCAGTATAAAAGGCAACACGCTATACCTAGAGGAATGGGGCGACTATGAGCGGGAGGAATGACTCTTTTTGTTAAAAGTATGTTAATCTCACCTTTTACCATGCAAGATTCCACCTATCCCTGCATTTTATCTGTAGTAATAAATGTAACGACGTGACAAATATGAAAAGGACTTGTGTTTTATCTATAGGCATCCTGCTGCTGTTCGCAGTAACCATGAACAGTTGCAGTAATGATGAAAAGGATTTCGACTACAAGGATATCATCTTTGAAGATAACCCCACATCACTTAACGGAACATGGCATTTAATGAAAGCAAGTTATGGGTGGGGCGGCACACGAGAATATGATCCCGGTGAAATAACAATCGCTATCAACGAATCGAAAAGCAAGATTACAGTCAAGACCGATACAAATCAAGAACTATACTTTCTGAAAGACGGCACATATCAATACACGACTTCTACCACAAGGTATCGGTTCTACACCTATCAATGGGTTGAAGAGGATGTTCCTATCATAATCATTGATGTAAAAGACGGTTTTCATAAGTCGGGTGTCGAATACACTTACAGCATCAAAAACGGCTATTTACTATTCGACGCTTGTGCTTCCGCTGACGGCTATGCCTATTATTTCAAAAAGCAATTAAGTAACAACAGATAACCATATGAAAACGAATATTCTATTTTGGACAAGCGCATTGATACTGGCAATGGCCGGACTGAGCAGTTGCAGCAGCGATGATGACGATGAAACCGTCATTGACTACAGACTCATTGACAACGACCCAGAGGTACTTGGCGGCGTGGTTTATGAAGGATGGGACAAGCCCGACATCTATATTTCCAACCCTCTGGCAGCATTTTTCAATGAAGAACTGCACAACCCTTATTGGGACGACAAAGGGAATGAGCATAAGACTTTCTTTGAAAAAGGAGAGTATAATGACGAAAAATGCCTGATGATCAACAGCCAGAAGGAGTTTCAGAACGCCTACATGGGAACCAAGAAACTGCCCGATGTTGACTTCGGGAAGTATACGCTACTCATCGGCAAGACATGGGGTAATGACAGTTCTTACAGACTTGACAACATTGTGCTTACTGACAAGGACGGCCACTATCATTTGGAAGCCCAACTGCTGCACTATGTAGACAGAGCCTCTACTGCTGCCATCTTGAAAATTTTCTACTGGCGTCTATATCCAAAACTGAAATCAAAGAGCATTGTTATCAGTCGCACAGTCAAGGATATTAAAGAAAAGTAACGAGTCTTTTCGTGGTTTCTTCTTATGAAGAATGACAAAGATTTGAGTGACAAGTGGATTCTTTCGTGGTGAATGTGAGATAAACAGCACATTTGCAGAACATGTAAGCACCAAAAAAGAGGGGCAGATGCTTGCACGGTTCGATTAATTGTTATATCTTTGCAACACGAAACTATCAACTACACTATCATGAATATTACAGAAAGATTTTTGAATTACGTGAAGTTCGACACACAGTCGAGCGAGGAAAGCACTACCGTACCCAGCACACCGAAACAACTCATCTTTGCCAAATACCTGAAAGAAGAGTTGGAACACGAAGGGTTTGACGATGTGGAGATGGACGAAATGGGATACGTATATGCCACACTGAAGTCGAATATCAAGAAAGAAGTGCCCACCATCGGGTTCATCTCTCACTACGATACAAGCCCAGACTGCTCTGGCGAGAACGTGAAACCGCGCATTGTGGAGAACTATGACGGCGGCGACATAGAACTGTCACCAGGCATCGTGAGCAGCCCCGCCAAATTCCCAGAACTGCTGGATCACAAAGGCGAAGACCTCATTGTCACCGATGGCACCACATTGTTGGGAGCCGACGACAAGTCGGGTATCGCAGAGATTGTGCAGGCCATGTGCTATCTGCGCGACCATAAGGAGATTCCTCATGGTGATATCCGCATGGGATTCAACCCCGATGAGGAAATCGGAATGGGTGCCCATCACTTCAATGTAGAGAAATTCGGCTGTCAGTGGGCCTACACCATGGATGGCGGCGACTTGGGAGAACTGGAGTTCGAAAACTTCAACGCTGCCAGTGCCAAGGTGTTTATCAAGGGCGTGAGCGTGCATCCGGGCTATGCCAAAGGCAAAATGATCAATGCCAGCAGGCTGGCTGCCGAGTTTGCCACCATGCTGCCAGGCAACGAAACCCCTGAAGAAACCGAAGGCTACGAGGGATTCTATCACCTCACTGGCATGGACACATGTACGGAAAGCGCGAAACTGAGTTATATCATCCGCGACCACGACCGTGAGAAGTTTGAAGACCGCAAGCATTTCGTTAAGACTTGTGTGGAAAAGATGCAGGAAAAATATGGCAAAGAGGTGATTTCATGCGAGGTGAAAGACCAATATTATAACATGAAAGAGAAGATAGACCCCAACATGCACGTCATCGACATCGTACTGAAAGCCATGCAGGCCTGTGATGTATCTCCACGCGTGAAACCCATCCGCGGCGGAACCGACGGTGCGCAGTTATCGTTCAAGGGTCTTCCCTGCCCCAACATTTTTGCCGGCGGCGTGAATTTTCACGGTCCGTATGAGTTCATTAGCATTCAGGTAATGGAAAAAGCCATGCAGACCATCGTGAGAATCTGTGAACTGACAGCAGGATATAACGACTGATCCAATGTGGAGAGTGGGCCGTTGCCCACTCTCTATAACCAATAAAACCAGATGGGAGAATTACCAGCACTCATAAAAGACCTCGCCCTGATCCTGATGGTAGCGGGCATCGTCACACTCATCTTCAAGCGTCTGAAGCAGCCGCTGGTATTGGGCTATGTAGTTGCAGGATTCCTCGTGAGTCCTCATATGCCCTATTTGGCATCGGTAGTCGACCATCAGGACATCCACACATGGGCCGACATCGGCGTGATGTTCCTTTTGTTCTCATTAGGACTCGACTTCTCATTCAAGAAGATTCTCAAGATGGGGGCCTCACCCATCATTTCCACAGTGACCATTATTTTCTGTATGATGATGCTGGGCATCATCGTGGGACAACTGTTCGGATGGAGCAAAATGGACTGTATCTTCCTGGGAGGAATGCTGGCCATGAGTTCCACCACTATTATTTATAAGGCTTTCGATGACATGGGACTGCGCCAGCAGCAGTTTGCCGGACTGGTGATGAGCGTTCTGATTCTGGAAGACATTCTTGCCATTGTGATGATGGTGATGCTATCCGCCATTGCCAGCGGCAATAATCCCGATGGCGGACAGATGATTGGTTCGGTGGTGAAGATCGGTTTCTTCCTGATATTGTGGTTTGTGGTAGGCATTTTTGCCATCCCGCTGTTTCTCAGGAAAATGCGCAAACTGATGAACAACGAGGTGCTGCTCATCGTTTCACTGGGTCTTTGCTGTGCCATGTCAGTATTGTCAACGCGAGTAGGCTTCAGTTCTGCTTTCGGAGCATTTGTCATGGGAAGTATTTTGGCGGAAACCATCGAGGCAGAGAAGATTATCAAACTGGTGGAACCTGTGAAAAACCTGTTCGGTGCCATCTTCTTCGTGTCTGTTGGCATGCTTGTCGACCCGAAGATACTGGTGGATTATGCCTTCCCCATCTTGGTGCTGGTGCTGACCATTCTGCTGGGACAGGGTTTGTTCGGAACCATTGCATTCATGCTTGGCGGCGAAACCCTGAAGTCGGCGATGAAGTGCGGCTTCTCCATGGCACAGATTGGTGAGTTCTCTTTCATTATTGCCTCATTGGGATTATCACTCCATGTGATTGGCGATTTCCTCTATCCTGTAGTTGTGGCCGTGAGTGTAATCACTACATTCCTTACACCTTATATGATTAAACTGGCCACCCCATGCTATAATTACGTAGAAAACAGAATCCCCCAAAAGTGGGTGCGCTCGCTGAACCATCTCGCCATGAGCCATCCGAACACTACAGAAAAGAGCAAATGGAAGAAACTACTCATACAGATAGGTCGCAACACGCTGATTTACGGCATTCTTTCTTCTGCTTCTGTTGCTTTGATGTTCACATTCGTACTGCCCATCATGCAGAGAGTCTTCCCGGGAGAGAAATACCAATGGTATGCCAATGCCATCACGGGGGTGCTCACCATCCTGCTCATTGCACCCTTCCTGAGGGCCATGGTGATGAAGAAGAACCACAGCGAAGAATTCAAGGCATTATGGAAAGAGAGCAATGTGAACCGCATTCCGCTGCTTTTCACCATTCTGGTGAGGATGGTCATTGCCATGGCCTTCATTTTCTACATCTGTAACCACCTCACACGATTCTCCAATGCGCTGATGATCACCATCGGTTTCATCGCCCTGCTGCTCATCATCGTGTCTAGATGGACCAAACACCGCAGCATCCGGCTGGAGCGGCTATTCATATTGAACTTGAGATCGCGCGATATCGAGGCTCAGGTTCATGGACACAAGCGCCCGCTCTATGAGGGGAAACTGCTCGACCGTAATATCCACATTGCCGATTTCGAGGTTCCCGCCAACTCGCTATGGATGGGCAAGTCGCTCAAAGAACTGAATCTTGGCAACCGATATGGGGTGCACGTAAGCAGTATTCTGCGTGCCAACAGAAGACTGAACATTCCTGACGGCTCATCACTGATATTCCCCGGCGACAAACTGCAGGTTATCGGCAGCGACGAACAACTTACCAATTTCCGCCATGCCGTTGAATCCGAAGTGTTTGGAGAAGACATGGAACTGGAAAAACGCGAGATGAAACTGCGAAGCATGATTCTTTCTGCCAGCAGTCCGTTTGTTGGCAAGACATTGCAAGAGAGCGGCATCCGCGACCACTATAATTGCATGGTGGTGGGAATAGAAGAAGGCAAGGAAAACCTGTCACAACCCAAACCTTCCTATCGCTTTGAAAAGGGAGATATCATCTGGGTGGTTGGCGAAGAAGAATCCCTGCAGCAACTCATCCAATAGCATCCTTGCCCGCAGAGGCACTTTTTCCCGTAATCCATAACCCCGCAAAAGTGAGAGCACCATTGAGCATCAGCAACTCATAGCCGAAATGATAGTCTGCCAGTTGTATGGCCAGAATATTCAGCAGATAGCACACAACAGGCGAGGCTATCGCTATGAAGGGCACGTAACGGTCAGAAGGCATCCGTTTGGTAAGCAGTGCGAAGGCAAACAAGCCGAGCAACGGACCGTAGGTATATGAACAAAGGATGTAGATGGCATCTATCACACTGGTAGAGTTCACGGCATATACCAACAGGATAATCAGCATGAACACGACAGCCATTCCAATATGAACCCGTTTGCGTAGTTGCTCATCCTCGGGCTGTTGTTTGATGTCCACGCAATAACTGGTGGTCATGGCCGTAAGAGCCGAATCAGCACTCGAGAAAGAGGCTGCCACGATGCCAATGGTAAAAAACACGATGACCGCAAGCCCCAAACGGCCGGTGGCAGCAAACATCGGCAGCAGTTCATCACCATTCTGCGGCAGCGGAATGGCCTGTTTCTGTGCCAGCAGAACCAGCAATACGCCCAGCGACATGAACAGCAGATTAGCCGGAACAAAGGCAAATCCATAGGTACACATGTCTTTCTGTGCCTCGCGCAACGACTTGCAGGTAAGGTTTTTCTGCATCATATCCTGATCAAGTCCCGTCATCACAACCACAATGAAGATACCGCTCAGAAACTGTTTCCAGAAATTCTGGCGCGAAAACCAGTCGTCAAACACAAACATCCTGCTGTGCTCGTTGCCGGCAATGGCTGAAACGGCCTCTCCTACCGACAGATCCAGCATGCCCATCACCTGCATGATAATCAGGAAAAGGGCGGTGAACATGCAGAGAGTCTGGAACGTGTCTGTCCAAACCAGCGTTTTGATGCCTCCACGGCGGGTATAAAGCCAAATCAGAGCCGTCATGGCAACCACCGTAATCAGGAATATGACGTGTGAGCCGCTGTCTGGCTGTGTCCCGTTATGGCTCCAGCCGTTTGCCGTGAGCACCTTCGACACAATTAAACAGACCACATAAAAGCGCACGGCAGCACCCGTCATCTTCGACAAAAGGAAGAACCATGCACCTGTTTTATAGGCGCTGCGCCCCAGCCGATGCTGCAAGTAACTATAAATCGTGGTGAGATTCCATTTGTAGTAAACGGGAAGCAGCACAAACGCCACCAGGAAATAGCCAAGAATAAAGCCAAGACAAGTCTGCACGTATGTCATATCCTGACGAAGCACCATGCCGGGCACACTGACAAACGTCACTCCAGAGATGCTGGCACCCACCATGCCGAAGGCTACCATATACCACGGACTGCGGCGATTGGCCCGATAAAACGTCTCGTTATCCGACCGCCTTGCTGTCAGTCTGCTGAACACCATCAGTGCTAGGAAATACACAAAAACAGTAATAATCACGCTCATAATGCGTGCAAAATTACGCAAAATCATGTGTAAGCCAAAAGAATTTGTCCTTTTTATGCATAAAATGCCGATTATTTCGTAACTTTGCCGTCGATATGAGTATATTGTTTATCATCATAGGAGCCGTGTTGGTGCTATGGGGTGCCGACCGTTTGACAGATGGAGCCACCGCTCTGGCTCAGCGAATGAATATTCCACAGATTGTTATTGGACTTACCGTTGTGGCAATGGGCACATCCATGCCTGAGTTTTTCGTATCCTTGATGTCGGCCATCAAGGGAACGTCGGATATCGCCGTTGGAAACATCGTCGGTTCCAACCTCTTCAACACACTGATGATTGTGGGAATCTCGTCGTTGGTGGCACCTATGGCCATCAGCAAGAGCACAGTAAAAAAAGACATCCCGTTTTCAATGATCGCCTCTGTGGCATTGCTTGCATTCTGCATCGACGGAGAAGTGTCGCGATTTGACTCTATCCTGCTGTTTGCCGGATTCATTTTCTTCATTGCCTATACAGTGAGGATGGGACTGAAAGGTGGCGATCCCAACATGGAGAAAGTAAAGATTGAAGACATGAGTCCCTGGAAGGCCGCCGGATTGATGCTTCTGGGACTGGTTTGCCTTGTAGGAGGCAGTCATCTGTTTGTCGACGGTTCTACATCGGTTGCACGTGCTTTGGGTGTAAGCGATGCGGTAATCGGCCTTACCATCGTCGCTATGGGCACCTCACTTCCCGAGTTGGCCACCAGCGTTGTTGCCGCCCGCAAAGGGCGCTCTGCCATTGCCATTGGCAATGTCATCGGTTCCAATGTGTTCAACATACTGATGATACTGGGTATAACAGGCATTGTTCTTCCTATGGACATTCAGGGAATCACCACGTTAGACCTTGCTGCCATGCTGGGCAGTGTGGTACTGCTTTGGCTGTTCTGCTTTACCAAATACACGGTAGCACGTTGGGAAGGTGCCGTTCTCACGGCATTGTATGTTGCTTATGTAGGCTGGCTTGTCTACAAAGTCATATAAAGAATCCATTTGGAGGGGATATCAAACCCGCCATGCAAAAAACAAGAAAGCATAAAAGATGAAAGATACAAGAAAAGACGAAGGTCTGCAGGCACTTGGTGCTCACACGACATATTCGATGGACTATGACCCCTCTGTTTTAGAGACATTCCAAAACAAGCATCCAATGAACGACTATTGGGTGCAGTTCAACTGTCCGGAGTTCACCTCATTGTGCCCCATCACCGGCCAGCCCGACTTTGCCGAAATCAAAATCATGTATATTCCGGCAGAGAAAATGGTGGAAAGCAAGAGTTTGAAACTATATCTGTTCAGTTTCCGTAACCACGGAGACTTCCACGAAGACTGCGTGAACATCATTATGAAAGACCTCATCAAACTGATGGAGCCTAAATATATTGAGGTGACAGGTTTGTTCACGCCGCGTGGAGGCATCAGCATTTATCCCTTTGCCAACTACGGAATACCTGGAACAAAGTATGAGCGCCTGGCCGAAGAGCGATTTGCCCGTCACGGTTCAGTTTAATCATTGGTTTTTCCTATAATAGCCCCGCTCCCCGTCTTTGAACTTCAGACGGAGCGAATCCTTAGTCATCAAGATGAAGTCAACGGTGTCATGCCCCACCACCATCATCTTGGTGCTGTCGCTGTGTTCCAGTCTCACACGCTCACTGATGGATAACACCAGTTTTCCGTTAACCACATGCCACTCCGTATAGAACTTCGGCGAAGGGAAGATGACCGGACTCTCCGTATCGGATGTAGTATTTCGGAAACGTCGTCCGAAAGGCTGGGCGGTATAATGACGCTTTAGCGAAAACCCGATCTCCACAGGCTTCATCAACGACTCCACTATGGAATCCTGAATATGCTTTGCTTCCTCATCCAGATCCAGGGCAGCCACCTGCTCACGTCTGGTCGGTTTCACCAATTCCACCCATGTTCCTTTCAATTCATCCAGGTCTATCACCATGTCGGCCTTGCGGGGATTCTCTCCATTTAGTATCACCGCAACCCAGTCGCCCACCTTCGGTTTTCCGATAACGCGGCGCTTCATCGTGGCGTTGATAATGTCATAAGTCACCGGATCGCCACCTTTCCCGGGCAAAAACACCAGCACCGAGTCTGTGCAGCCGTCACAGGCAAGACCGTAAAGAGTGGAATCGCCCTCAATAGAGGTGCTCGTCCCCACCGTTTTTGTCTCTGCAGCCTCTTTCTTTCCAGAACTGCAACCGATACACACCAATGATGCAATAGTCGCTATAAATAGTACGAAATGTTTCATTATTTTCAAAATTATGATGCAAAGATAGTTAAAAAATTGGTTTTTTGATGCGACATTAAGAAAAAATATCTATATTTGCAAATAATATACAAGTACGCAAAGACAAAGTATCTAAAAGCATATACGTATCAACTATTTTAACGATTTAAACTATCATGAAAAAGAAAATCCAGTTTAGCCTCGTCTATCGTGACATGTGGCAGAGTTCAGGAAAGTTCCAGCCCCGCAAAGACCAGTTGGAACGCATTGCTCCGGCAATCATCGACATGGGCGTTTTCGACCGCGTTGAGACCAACGGAGGAGCCTTCGAGCAGGTAAACCTTCTTGCCGGAGAAAACCCGAATGCTGCTGTGCGCGCTTTCTGCAAACCGTTCAATGAGGTTGGCATTAAGACCCACATGCTCGACCGAGGCCTGAACGCACTCCGCATGTATCCCGTTCCTGATGATGTTCGCGAACTGCAGTACAAAGTTAAGCACGCTCAAGGTGTTGACATTCCTCGTATCTTCTGCGGTTTGAACGACGTGCGCAACATCATCCCGTCAATCAAGTGGGCAAAGGCAGCTGGCATGACACCACAGGCTACACTGTGTATCACCACTTCGCCTGTTCACACCGTTGAATATTACAGCAATATTGCTGAGCAAGTAATTGCCGCCGGCGCAGAAGAAATCTGTCTGAAGGATATGGCAGGTATCGGACAGCCCGCACTGCTGGGTGCACTGACCAAGGCTATCAAGACCAAGCACCCGGATATCATCATCCAATACCACGGACATTCCGGACCCGGTTTGTCAATGGCTTCCATCCTGGAGGTATGTAACAACGGTGCCGACGTAATCGACACAGCCATCGAGCCACTGTCTTGGGGTAAGGTACATCCGGATATCATCTCCGTACAGAGCATGCTGAAGCACGAGGGATTCGAAGTGAAGGAGATCAACATGAACGCTTACATGCGTGCACGTGCTCTCACACAGGAGTTTATCGACGACTGGCTGGGCTATTTCATCAATCCAGGCAACAAGTTGATGAGTTCTCTGCTTCTCGGCTGCGGTCTCCCTGGCGGTATGATGGGCTCTATGATGGCCGACCTGGCAGGTATTCACTCTATCATTAACAAGACCTTGAAAGCAAAAGGTGAGCCCGAACTGACCACTGACGACCTCTTGGTGAAACTGTTCGATGAAGTTGCCTATGTATGGCCACGCGTTGGTTATCCTCCATTGGTAACTCCGTTCAGCCAGTATGTGAAGAACATCGCCCTGATGAACCTCCTTACCATTGCCCAAGGCAAAGGCCGCTTCGTGATGATGGACGATGCTATGTGGGGAATGATTCTCGGCAAGAGCGGAAAGATACCAGGAACCATCGATCAGGAACTCGTGGAACTGGCTGCAAAGCAAGGTCGCGAATTCACAGATGCCGATCCTCACACACTGATTCCCAATGCCCTCGACGACTTCCGCAAGGAAATGGACGAGAACGGATGGGAATACGGACAAGACGACGAGGAACTCTACGAACTGGCTATGCATCCCGAGCAGTATCGCAACTACAAGAGCGGTCAGGCAAAGAAGAACTTCCTGGCTGACTTGCAGAAGATGAAGGATGCCAAACTGGGTGCCAGCCTCTCGCCAGAGAAGATTGCTGAGTTCAAGCATGCCAAGGCCGACGCACTGGTAGCACCGGTAAAGGGCCAGATCTACTATGAGTTCAACGGCGACGGCGAGTGCGCACCATGCGTGGAACCGTTTATCGGACAGACTTATAAGGAAGGTCAGACATTCTGCTACATCCAGACTCCATGGGGCGAAATCACCGAAATACCCGCTGCCCTTGGCGGTAAGTTGGTAGAAATCGCAGCCAAGCAGGGTGCCAAGGTTCAGAAAGGCCAGACCCTTGCATGGATTGAGCGCGATCATGCAGAATAATTGAATAACATTTCAGAATACTGAAAAAAATTGAGAATCGGGAGTTTACTGCTGTTCTGGTCAAGACGGCACCATGCTGTTCTTACACCAATGCCAGGCAAGCAGTAGGCTCCCGGTTTTTTATCATTACCCACCATCATGGACTATCGGCACATCATCGACAAATACTATCCAGAAGACAATGCCCTGAAACAGATATTGCTCAAGCACAGCCGCGCCGTGGCCGACAAGGCATTGCACATCTGCGAAACCCATCCCGAACTGGCCCTCGACCGGCAATTCGTAGAAGAAGCAGCCATGCTTCACGACATCGGCATCTTCAGATGCGATGCTCCCGGCATAGAATGCCATGGCAGCGAGCCGTATATCTGTCACGGCCGCATCGGCGCAGAGTTGCTGCGCAGTGAGGGATTCCCGCGCCATGCCCGCGTTTGTGAGCGACATACGGGAGCAGGACTGTCGGTTCACGACATCACCACCCAGCATCTGCCGCTGCCAGTCCAGTCGTTCCTGCCAGAGACGCTCGAAGAACAACTCATCTGCTATGCCGACAAGTTCTTTTCAAAGACACGTCTTGATCAGGAAAAGACAGCCGAACAGGCTGAGAAAAGCCTCTCCAAGTTCGGGCAGGAAGGCGTGCAGCGTTTCCGCAAATGGCATCAGATGTTTGGATAATGCCCTTTTCAGGCATTGCCAATGCACGTTTTCGTTTTGATAATTATCAATTAAATAAGTTAATTATCAGTTAATGAAAGCGGTATATCATTTCTTTTTCGTACTTTTGCACCTTGGAATAAAAAGATGAGAAAGAATTCTATCATATTTCTGCTGTTGTCTGCCTTCATTTTCATGATGGCCGGCACGCCGTATACCTACACCATGATATCCGGACAGCAGGATGTGAACGACAGCAACAACGTGAAAGCGGCTGCCGATACGGTCATCAAAAAAGTGCCGAGAGGACGGAAAAACCAAGCAAAGACAACCGTCATCACTGCCGACAGCACCGAGAACAAGGAACCAGACACCACAAAGATGGACTCGCTGGAACTGGCCATCTATCACCACAACAAGGTGATTGACGACTCCATACGGCTCGACAGCCTGAACCGCAAGAAGAAAAACGGCATCGACGCTCCTGTGCAATACTCCGCAGAAGACTCTCTCGTCTACGATGCCACCACCAAAACCGTCCATCTTTTTGGCAGCAGCAAGGTGGATTATCAAATCATGAACCTCCAGAGCGACAAGATTTACATGAACCTTGACAGTAATCTTGTGCATGCAACAGGTTCCTTTACCGACTCCACAAATACCGAAATCAAAGGGAAGCCCGTATTCACGATGGGCACAGACAAATATGAAAACGACACCATGTCGTTTAATTTCAAGACCAAAAAGGGATTCATCAACCAGGTTATCACCCAGCAGGAAGAGGGATACCTCACCAGCAAACTGGCAAAACGCGACTCCAGCGGTGTGCTCTATCTGGCAAAAGGAACCTATACCACATGCGATGCCGACCATCCCGACTTCTATATCTCTCTTTCCAGAGCCAAAGTGCGCCCGGGAAAGGATGTCATCTTCGGCCCGGCATACCTTGTTGTGTGCGACGTGCCGCTGCCCCTGGCCATTCCCTATGGGTTCTTCCCGTTCACGAAGAGTTATTCCAGCGGTTTCATCATGCCCACCTATGGCGATGAGAGCGCACGCGGATTCTATTTGCGAGATGGTGGCTACTATTTCGCCATGAGCGACAAATGGGACTTGAAACTCCTGGGCGAGATTTACACCAAAGGCTCATGGGGACTGAGCGCAGCCAGCAACTACCGCAAGCGATACAAGTATTCGGGAAGCGTATTCTTCAGTTATCAGGACACGAAAAACGGCGACAAAGGCATGCCCGACTTTACCGAGCAAGAGAGTTTCAAGATTCAATGGAGCCACAGTCAGGATGCCAAGGCCAACCCTTTCAACTCACTGAGAGCCAGCGTCAACTTCGCCACGTCGAGTTTTGAGCGCAACAACCTGACCAGTCTCTACAACCCGCAGGCAATCACACAGAGCACCCGAACCTCTTCTGTAAACTGGGGAACCACTTTTTCCAGCATAGGCATGTCGGTTGACGCAACAATGAACCTGGATCAGAACATGCGCGACACCTCGGTAGCCATCACCCTGCCCGACTTAAACATCAGAATCTCGCGCTTCTACCCGTTCAAACGCAAGCACATGGCTGGCAAAGAACGATGGTATGAGAAGATTAACCTGAGTTATACCGGACGTCTGTCTAACTCCATCAATACAAAAGAGAGCATGCTGCTGCATTCCAATCTGGTGAAAGACTGGAAAAACGGCATGCAGCACCAGATACCCATCAACGCCTCATTCGTGATGCTCAACTATATCAACATCACTCCGTCGTTCAACATCACCGACCGCATGTATAGCAACAAGATAGAAAAATCATGGGACGAAGTGCATCAAAAGGAAGTCACCGACACCCTCTACGGTTTCTATAATCTTTACAACTGGAATGCAAGCGTTTCAATGAACACCAAACTCTACGGATTCTGGACTCCCATCAGGAAAATCTTTGGCGACAAGGTGCAAACCATCCGCCACGTGCTCACTCCTTCGCTTTCATTCAACTACACGCCCGATTTCGGAACGAAGCGATACGGGTATTACAAGACATACCAGAAGACCGATGCCGAAGGCAATGTGTCGCTCGTGGAATACGAACCTTATCAATATGGTATGTTCGGATCGCCCAAACGAGGCAAATCCGGTAGCATTTCGCTCGACATCGGTAACAACCTGGAGATGAAAGTCAAGTCAGACAAAGACAGCACGGGATTCAAGAAGATAAGCCTGATTGACGAATTGGGCATGTCCATGTCATATAACATGGCAGCCAAAGAAAAGCCGCTGAGCGACCTGAGCATGCGCATCCGTCTGAAATGGTGGAAGAACTACACCTTCAACATGAACGCCGTGTTTGCCACCTACGCCTACGAACTGGACGAAAACGGCAAGCCCTATGTGGGTAACCACACCGAATACGGCTACGGACGGTTCGGACGTTTCCAGGGAACCTCTCAGAACATTTCGTTCACGCTCAATCCCGAGAAGATAAAGAAGTGGTTTGGCGGAGGCGATGACAAAGAAGACACATCGAAAAAGACGAAAGACGATGACGAAGATGATGACCAATTCGATGTGGAAACCAATATCGACGACGACTTGGAGCGCGGAAAATATGCCGCCAAGAAAGAGAATGCCGGCAAGGCAGAGACCGATGCCGACGGATATATGAGTTTCTCCATGCCATGGTCAATCACCTTTGGCTACGGCATTAGCATGCACGAAAACACAAGCGGAAAGTTCAACACCAAGCGCATGCGCTATCCATACAAGTTCTCGCAGAACCTGAACATCAGCGGAAACATCCGACTGAGCGACGGATGGAATATCAACTTCAGCAGCGGATACGACTTCGACCAGAAGAAATTGTCAATGACCACCGCATCACTTTCGCGCGACCTGCACTGTTTCAACATGTCGTGCTCGGTGGTGATTGCCCCATACACATCCTACAACTTCACCTTCAGGTGCAACGCATCAACGCTGACCGATGCCTTGAAATACGATAAGCGCTCTGGCTATGCCAATTCAGTGCAATGGTATTAAAATCACATCATTATCATAAATGGGCAGCCCATCATCATGGCTGCCTTTTTTGTATCAACAAAAACACAGATTCCATATGTCAAGACCTATGCTAACAAAAGTTCGGCAAAAGATAAAAAATCTCAACAAAACCATGCTTCCGTTTTCCTTCAAAATAGGAATTGATTTTGGGCAAAACAGGCATTGAAAACGCAAAAACGTAAAAATTCATTACCACCACGCACATTTCGCCGCGCAAAACCTATGCTTTTACTCTTCAAAAACTATGGTTTCACCCCTCAAAAACTATGGTTTCGCACCTCAAAACCTATGTTTTTACAACCCAAAACCTATGTTTTTTTCAGCAAACATCTGATTTCCTCGTTCAAGAAAAACCCATTTTCTCCGTAATTACCTATCAACCAATAATTTGCAAAACATGCTTCAAAACGCTCGTATTTCTCCCCCATCAGACCGTCTCTGCTAAGCATCGCCCGTATGAGAGCCTTCCACTCATATTTTTCATGACAATTTCATGCACAGGAATCGCTCAGTGCAGGGGACAGTGTTCATTCGTAGTTCTTAGGGCTAAGATGGTATATAGTAGCATGAAATGGGACTGGAATCACCACCCAAATTGACGCGGAACCTTTTAAACGGGTGCCTGAGAGAGACTATACCCTTAGACTTTTGACTACATAGAATCATAATCTGGTTTCTGAGTTACAATTAGGTTTCTTTTTACGCCCCACAAGAGACTAAAGATTGGATTATATAAAAAAATATCTTTCCAGAGTTTTGCATTCTCATTTCTTATTGCTATTTTTGCAGGGTGAAAAATTTAGAATACGATAGAACTTCCCCTAAGTCTATTTTTGAATATGCAATTCCTTTGATAGACCACACGCTTCGTGAAATTGTTGGCGACGAGGCTGTTCAAGGCTATAACATGTCTGGAAAGGGTACACTCGGACAGATGGTTGAAGAGTTGTATTATCACTACAAGGCCAATAGTGACCCGACACCAGACTTTGAAGAAGCAGGAGTCGAACTGAAGACAACAGGACTAAAGAAATTAAAAGATTTGTCGCTTCAGATTAAGGAACGGCTTGTTGTTGATATGATTGATTATAATGAGGTGGTGAATCAGCCTTTTGAAATGTCGCTATTCTATTGCAAATGTCGGCTGATGCTTTTATTGTTCTATCTTTATGATGGGA
This sequence comes from Prevotella sp. UBA4268, assembly GCA_002395135.1. Lineage (GTDB taxonomy): Bacteria > Bacteroidota > Bacteroidia > Bacteroidales > Bacteroidaceae > Prevotella. The sequence continues at coordinate 45,498 of DGWC01000041.1, forward strand.
AATTAGAACAATATGACCGATATTTCCTTTTTGTCGCTTTGTGGAAAATTCCCGAAAAGGATTTATTGATGATAAAGCACGATTATGAAGTTATCATTGACAAGATAAAGCGTGGAGAAGCCCACCTTCTTTCAGAGGGGGATACCGAGTATCTTGGTGCTTGCAGAAAAGGACAAAAGGGCGATTCATTAAGAACTCAGCCCTTTTCCACGATTGGTGCACCACGAAGAGCGTTCTCATTGAAAACTGCCTACATGCGAACAGTTCTCCAATACATCAAAGACTCTGGAGAACGAGCAGTTGTCAATTTCGACTTTCAAGCCGAGGAAGTCGTGAATACAAGCGAACTCAAAGAACATTCCTTTGAAGATATCATTCTTTCTAGGTTTGCCCCGTTCATCGGAAAAGACTACAAGGAAATCTCGGCCGCGCTTTCCAAAGAGGACTCTAACTCAAAGTCTAAGTATTTCGACATTGCAAACGCAATAGTTTCTCCCGAAGTAAGCAACGTTAACCGTTCTGAAGAATTCCTGAAGGCTGGCCTGACTATGAAGACGGTACGCATAGAAGAAAATGGCAGTATTAAAGAAAGCATGTCGTTTGAGAATATTGATTATGAGGAAGTCTACGACAACGAAAACTGGTATGACTCTCGATTGTATGAATTGTTTACAAGCCGATTTCTTTTTGTCGTTTATCGTAGAGACCCGAACAGGAATATCTTTATAAATGGCAAAGAAGAAAAAAGATACGTTTTGCAGAAGGTGTTTTTTTGGACTATGCCGCATGAGGACATCGATATAGCAGAGGATTATTGGAACAATATCCGCGAGTGTGTGTTGGAGAATCATATTGACCCATTATATTTTTGGAAAATCAAAAATCATAGAAATTTCCACGTTCGACCCAAAGGCAGGATTGCCGCTGACTTCACCTACAATCCCAATGGTGGCTTTGCTAAAAAATACTGCTATTGGTTTAATAGTGAATACGTAAAGAAGATAATTGAAGAAAATGAATAATAAACACAACATACGAGTTGTTGAACTTTTCGCTGGTGTCGGCGGTTTCCGCATCGGACTTGAAGGTGCGTCGGATGCCTACGAAACTATTTGGAACAACCAGTGGGAGCCGTCAACACAACACCAGGATGCGTCGCTTGTTTATCAAGCCCGATTTGGAAGAAAAGGACACAGCAATAAAGACATCAATCTTGTTGCGACCGAAGATATCCCCGATCACGACTTGCTGGTTGGCGGTTTTCCTTGTCAAGACTATTCGGTGGCTGCTACGCTGAGCAAGTCGGGCGGTATTGAAGGTAAGAAAGGTGTGCTATGGTGGCAGATATATCGTATTCTCAACGAGAAAGGAGACAAGCGGCCACAATACATTTTCTTTGAGAATGTGGACCGTCTGCTCAATTCGCCTGCAACTCAAAGAGGGCGCGACTTTGCAATCATTCTTGCGTCGCTTGCTGATCTCGGCTATATTGTAGAGTGGAGAATCATCAATGCTGCCGACTATGGTATGCCTCAACGACGACGAAGAACATACATTGTGGGATATCTGAAAGGTTCCGTCGTTGCTAAGAAGATAGAACGGATGGAAGACTGGGTTGAGTTCGATGGCGTGATGGCCAAGGCTTTTGAATTCAGACCTAAGTCGGGAACTGTTTCTGATTTCAACATCGAAGGCTCTATTAAGGAAGTTTCCGACTCCTTCAATAAAGGGAAGAAAGTTAGTCCATTTGGCAATGCCGGAATGATGATTGACCGCCATGTATATTCCGTTGATGCAGATGCCGTCTATGATGGGCCACGCCAGACATTGGGCGGTAATCTTGTAGATGAAAATCTCGTTCCTGAAGATTTCTTTATTTCTGAGGAAGAGTTGCCTAAGTGGGAATATGAAAAGGGTGCGAAGAAAATAGAACGAATTTCGAAAGAGGGATTCAAATATACCTTCTCTGAGGGCGGTATGGCCTTCCCTGACTATCTCGACCAGCCTTCACGTACTATTATCACGGGCGAAGGAGGCACAGCTCCATCGCGTTTTAAGCATGTAGTGAAGACGAAGTCTGGTCGCTACCGTCGGCTGCTGCCTATTGAATTGGAACGTATGAATATGTTCCCTGACAATCATACGCTTCACCCCGAGGTGTCTGATGGCAGGCGGGCCTTCCTGATGGGTAATGCACTCGTTTGTGGCATCGTGGAGCAGATAGGGAGAAGCCTCTATCAGTTTATCTATGATGAAGCCCCCGTTTCATCACGTCCTATCTTTACAAATAGGGATGCGAAACCAATGCTTGATTTGGGGTTGTTTGCTGATGAGGAAAAAAGGACTTTGGTGGTTAATCGCCCCAAGAAGCAATACACGCTCGACCCCGCAAAGCACTTGCTGATCGGGCTAGTAAAGAAGGACAACGAAGAATATTTCCTGAAAGAAGAGCCTACTAAGATTTATTATACTGGCAAAACAAAGACGTTCCCTTCAACCGTTGCCATCAACAAACTGTATTACTTCATGCCCTACATTAAAGAAAAAGGAGTTCGTGACCTCTATCTGATTCGGGTTGCCCGAATTGGAAACAAGGCAGAAATACATCCTAATTCGAAGGACGAAGAGCCGAGGCTGGTGTTTGAATTGGAGTACCTCGAGAGTTTGCCCGAATATGAACCCATTTCATTGACAAGGTATTGGTATAAAGATACGTTATTGGGAAGGATTGTAAAATAAAGAGAAGTAATTAACAGGTTCCGTGTTCATTTGGGGAGAAGACGGGCAGCGTATTGAATGAACACAGAGTCCCTCTCGTTCACGTACTGATTCCCAAAAAGACTATGCTAAGTATTTTTCTGCCGCTTTTGGAATAACCCCCATTTATATCCAAAATAACAGCAGACGATGAAAAAAGAATATATAGAAGAAGTTGCAATTCTCAGGCGATATATTAAAAAAGACCTACCAGAAAAAAACTGCAAAAAGACGCTTTCTTTAAAAAGTATGCAAGAACTGCAACACAAAGATTATCTGAGGCAGATGCAAGCAGTAATTTATAAAAAGCAGGACTATCCTCTTTTTGGTTAAAACTGTCAAATCATTTGGAAGTTTGTGATAAAAGGAGTATCTTTGCAAAAAGTATAGGAATTATGGCAGCAATAAATGTACAGAAAATATCCCCTGTGGATGCTCTTTGGGCATTGTATCAGGCACAGTCAAAAGCGAACAAGAGAAAGTTTCGTTCTCTTCTTGCATCAGAAGATGCTCTGGATGATGAGAAAGCAAACAGTAAAAGTCTTATTGCATTATCATCCAAGGCTGAGAAGGAGATGAAGGAGGGCAAGACCTTGCATTTTGAAAGTGCTTCGGATGCTCAGAAGTGGATGGATAGCCTATGAAGTATAGAATAGACTACACTAAGGAAGCCGCCAGAATTCTGAAGAAATGGAAGAAGTCCAACCCAAACTCATTCAAGAAACTATATGACCTTCTTCCTGAACTTGAAGAACACCCTAAGACAGGAACAGGACATCCAGAGCCTCTAAAGGGCGGCAGGAGTATTACGTTTTCAAGACATTTATCTGGCCATGACAGAGTTGTTTATGACATTTACGATGATGTCGTAACTGTTCTGATATTTCAGTTGGAAGGCCACTACAATGACAAATAGAAGCAGGAATAGCCTCCTGCTTTTTCTTTTTCTCCTCCAAGCAGCCAAAGGCTGCGGGAGCAAGAATCATGGGGACTGTACTTGATTCTAAAGACATTAGTGGCAGGAAACTTTTACAATCTGACTATCAGGTAATAGAACAAGAAACGAAAACGTTATAAAGATATAGCAAACGAAATAGAGAAAAGGAATTATTGTGATGACTCGTGGGATAGCACTCACGGGAGTCTATCACAAAGATAACGTGCTTGTTGATAAGGACGTGCTGATCTGTCCGGTGACAGATATCCACACGGCCAAGCCAGAAGTTACTTACTTTGAAGGGAGAAAGGTCTTCCCGTTGCTATATCTTGATGAGTGAGAACGGCTTGCGGCGAGCCAGCCACGCAGAGACAATGAGAATGGCCAGGGCGATGAGCAGCAAGACGGGTTCGCTGATGGTCAGACCGAGCACACCGTCAAGCAGTCCGCCCACCAGATAGCAGACGAAGAACCAGTGGATGAGGTAGATGCGCGTAACGTCTGTGGACACTTGCTGGACGCAGGCCTGCACTTTCTGCGGCTCATGGGGCAGGAGAAAATGGAATATCCCCACCACGGTAATGGCTCCAAGGATGCACACCAGCGTGTCGAGCGGGGTGAGATAGTAGAAGAAATCGTCGTTGATTTCGGTGAACATACCTGTTTTGTGGGTTGCCATATACATGGTGCAGACACTGAAGATAAAGTCATTGCCCCACTAAAAAAAACAACTCATCGAATGAAAACTCTGTGTTTTTTCGAAAAGGGCAATGCTCCTGTAACAGATATGGCTATGCCTTTGATCTGGAGGCGTCGCCAAATAAAAATATTCATGTCACCACGCAAGATTCCTTTGAAACGGAATCGTTCAGAGCGTTGGTGACATGAATACGAATCAATTCTGTAAGAAACAAATCAGAGCGTCTGCAGATAGCGCTCGGCCTCGAGGGCTGCCTTGCATCCGCTTCCGGCTGCTACGATGGCCTGCCGATAGACAGGATCGCAGACGTCGCCAGCAGCAAACACGCCTGGCACTTTGGTTGCCTGTGTCTGTCCGATGGTCTTGATATAGCCAATCTCGTCTGTATCCACCCAGTCCTTGAACACATCGCTGTTGGGCTTGTGTCCGATGGCGAGGAAGAAACCGTCGATGGGGATGTCATAGTGGCTCTCGTCGGGCTCGCCCTTGCGCTTCACCAGATGAACACCTTCCACTCCGTTCTCGCCATAGAGACCTGTTGCGTTGTGCTCGAAGAGGATTTCGATGTTTTCTGCCGCCTTCACGCGATCCTGCATCACCTGGGAAGCACGGAGGAATGGCTTGCGCACGATGAGATATACCTGCTTGCAAAGTCCCGAAAGATAGAGAGCGTCTTCGCAGGCTGTGTCGCCACCACCCACCACGGCGCACACCTTCTTGCGATAGAAGAAGCCGTCGCATGTGGCACAGGCGCTAACGCCCTGTCCGCGATATTTCTCTTCGTCTTCCAATCCCAGATACTTGGCACTGGCACCCGTTGCAATAATCACGGTGTCGGCCGAGATTTCAGTACCATCGTCTACTGTCAATACATAAGGTTTTTTGCTAAAATCCACCTTTGTGATGATACCGTCGCGCATTTCTGTGCCGAATCGCTCGGCCTGCTCGCGGATTTCCATCATCATCTGATTGGCATCCACACCTTGGGGATAGCCCGGGAAATTCTCCACTTCGGTGGTCTGAGTAAGTTGGCCGCCCATCTGCAGTCCGCAATACAGCACAGGATGCAGGTTGGCGCGGCCGCCATAAATGGCAGCAGTGTAACCAGCCGGTCCGCTGCCAATGATTAATAATTTAATGTGTTCCATGTTATTTTAAAAGTTCTTCAATCTGCTTTTCGATGTGCTCCATCTTTTCAGTCGGCTCGAATCGGGCAACCACCATACCTTTCTTATTGATGAGGAATTTGGTGAAGTTCCATTTGATGTCGGCACTTTCCTTGTAGTTAGGATCGGCTTTTGAGAGCATGTCGTCGAGGATATGGGCGATGGGGTGCTCCATGTCCCATCCAGCAAACCCTTTCTGCTCTTCGAGGAACTTGAAAAGCGGATCGGCATCGTCGCCATTCACTTTTACCTTCTTAAAACGTGGGAATTCGGTGCCGAAGTTGAGTTTGCAGAATTCGTGGATGCTCTCATCGGTGCCCGGAGCCTGCTGTCCAAACTGGTTGCAAGGGAAGTCGAGAATCTCAAAACCTTGGCTATGGTATTTCTCGTAGAGTTTCTCCAGTTCATCATATTGCGGAGTGAATCCGCACTTAGTGGCCGTGTTTACGATGAGCAATACTTCGTTGGCGTACTCCTTCAATGAGACATCCTTTCCTTTTCTGTCTTTGACAGAGAATTCATAAACTGTTTTCATTTTCTGTTTGTAAGATTTGTTCGTAATCGCTACAAAGATAATGAAAAAGAATGACAGCGGAAAGCATTTCCGCTGTTTTAATTATTTTTAATTGATTTGCCGATAATTCATGGCAAATCAATAGCGCATGGTACCCCAGACTTTCAGTGCGACACTGTCCTCAACCTTTTTCTCTATGTCATCGGGCAGGTTGCAGAAGAAATCGATGCCTGTTCTCTCTTCCAGTTCGTCAATGGATATCACATAGTCAGACAGGCGGGCTCCCGAAGGAACGTCGTTGTTGGTATGTTCAAACCAGAAGGCAAGTGCTCGGTAGCCGCTGCTGTTCTTGTAAAGGATGGCTGCGAAGAAATATTTAGGCACAATGAGTTTCTGCTGAATGCGCATCAGCACGCCACTGCTCTTGGTTCCATTGAGATTGACATCACCGATAGTGCCACCTTTACACACGTACATGGTGTCGGTATTGTTCGTTGGCACCCAGTCTCTCACCTGATTCTCCATGGCCAGCCACAGGCTCAGCCCCTTGTAGTTGTCATCGCTGCCGTTGAACTTGCTGTATTGCGGCTGCATATTGGTAAGGAAGAACGTCTGATAGTTGGCATCTTTTGAATAAAGGCGGTCGGCACTGGGGCATATATGACCATGGTCGAAGTCGGAACCGCGGTAATAGTCAGACACCGAGTAATCAGAATTTGGGCGGTCGAGATAATAACCGGTGGGAAGATCGGGGTCTAAGGGATATAGCGGGGAACCGTTATAGCGTGACACCTTGGACACGCCATTACTTTTTGTCATCTGATAGCATGTCCACCGCTGAGATTTCTTGTCGATATCCCACTCCACAGCATAGTTCACGCCGTCGGGATCCACCCGGTCGTTTGTTTTGTGAATCAACACCACGCTGTTTCCACTGGCCAGATGGGGAAACTCCATGCGCCCAGCCAATGAATAGGCCGACGTGCTGTTGCGGTTCAGGTTGGTGCCGGCACTTGTTTGTTCATTCTCGTCGTCATCTCCACCGCATGCCACAAGGCAAAGAGCCGACAACAAAAGGAAAACAGGCTTGTAGATTTTCATAAGAATCGTGGGTGTTAGTGATTGTTTTGCTGTGAAGGAAAAAGAAAGTGTGCCAGCGTGCATATGCAACTACACGATGACACACTTCACTTATGTGCTGTATATATAATAAGGTATATATTACTTCTTAGCGGTGCTCTTGGCATAACGGCTCATGAAGCGGTCAACGCGACCTGCTGTATCCACGAGTTTGCTCTTGCCCGTGTAGAACGGGTGAGATGTGCTTGAGATTTCTACTTTTACCACTGGGTAAGTTTCGCCTTCAAATTCTACTGTCTCTGTTGTTTTCGCTGTAGACTTTGTAAGGAACATAT
>DGWC01000041.1:53048-65658 GCA_002395135.1 Prevotella sp. UBA4268
AGGAACATATCGCCGTTGGACATGTCACGAAACACGACGGGGCGATAGTTTTCGGGATGAATACCTTTTTTCATTTTCTTGTTTAAATAATATTGTTTATAATTCTGTTATTCACATTATGGGCTGCAAAATTACAAAGAATTTTGCAGCCCACCAAATATTTTTGCTTTTTTTTGATTTATACCGCTGTGACGGTAGCATTTACGTGCTCTTCTTCACAACGGGATACTGTAATCAGCAACTTTCCACGCTTATTCAACGCTGACGCTCTCAATCTCCCAAGTGCCGGCCTTGGTAGCCGTACTGATATACTTCAAGGCAATCTGCACATTGCTCTTGCCAGCAAAAGAGGTCATGTCGGCTGTTGCATCAAAGAATGTCCAGCCCAAACTGGTCGGCCAATTAGACAGGGTGAGTTCTGTCCAGTTCGTGCCATCGGTGGATGCCAATACCAATGCCTGCTTCTTGGCGGTGTCTATGTCAAGGAAGAAGTTGATGGCATGACGAATCTTCAGCGTAGCCTTTGACACACCTGTGAGATTGAACTTAGGAGAAACCAGCATCGACTCACTGTCATAATTGACTGAACTGGCATAAGCAGTGGCCACCATACCATACCTGTTATCATATTTCCAGATACTTGCAATCTCTGACGGTTTTGTCTTGTCCGAGATAGTCCATTCGCCCTGACCTTTCGACTTGAAGTCCATGCTATAGACACCTGTGCTGGGCGTTGGTGTGTCACCGCCACCGGGCTTGTTGCCCACATCCTTGCCATCGATCTTCGCATAACTGGTGTTCTTGAAGCCAGGAACGCCGAAATAGGTGGCGATATCACCATAGAGCAGTACTTCCTTCTTCAGGTTTCCGGGATTGTCTTTCAGGTTCAGACCCGTGCGCACAGTTCCCGATGGCAACTGCACCGGCATACACTTCGATGCATCTGTCTCATTGGCTGAAGCAGCCAGCAGCAAATTAGTTGCCGACACTTCGCCCGATGTAGAGAAGGTTGCACCCTCTGAAAATACCTGACCACTGACATAACCCACGATATAACCCTTCACGAACACTTTCTCCTGACTTGCCTTGGCAATGGCTGATGCCACATCATAAGGATCGCTCTCGGTACCTTTACCAGAAACATCTTCACCGCCATCAGGATTAATCACCGGCATGTCGTATGGCATGGGTACATCCTCACAACTTGTTAATGTCATTGCCGCCATGGCAAACGCAAACATTGAATAAAATAACTTTTTCATGTCTATATTATTATTTGATTTTTCTCGTTTATGCTTTTTCAAGTCAATTCTTCTGTCTGGAATGGAATCAATTCACGATTTCAACATCGTCCAGGCTGCGGATAATGATCTCCCAACTACTGTCGTAGCGTTTCAGAATGCCCGTGATGTTCAGTTTGCCGTGAGGCAGCAGTTTGTTTGCAAAGTCGCAATAGGGACTGGTGTAAAGCATCACGGTGGTTTTCTGTTCGTTGAAGTACCACGAAGTGGAATAGCCAGCCTCCGGATCGGCATAGACAGAACTGCTGTTGAAGGAGAGCGATACTGCCCTTCCCGCTTCTGAATCATAATAGGAGCCGTTTTTGAACGATACGTTCTTCAGCGTTCCCAGTTTACCGGCATCGTTGTCAAGATTCCAACTGGTGGCGGTATTGCCCTCGGCAAACACCTCGGGTTCTATCACTTTCTTATTGCCAGTAATCTTGAAATGCGACATCCACTCCATGCGGCTCATACGGCTCACGTATGTCTGGTTGCGGTTGTTGGTATATGGCACGCCGATTTCCACCTGCTTGCGGTAGTTACCCACATACAAGCCCTTGAGTTCCACAATGATTTCGGCACCCACGGGCAGGTATCCGCAAATTCCTCCTTGCTGCACGGCCACGCAGATGGCACCGGTAGCATCCTGAATCCATACTTCATTGTATATGTTTCCCGTGATATCGTTGGCTGTCACATATCCTTTTATTTGAGTATTCTCAGTGACCTGCTGATAACTAACGCCATCACGATAGTCGGTCTTCAGCACATTGCTATACACACTCTTCAATTGTGCAATGGTGAGCAGGTTCGACTCAGTAATGCTGTTGTTGCCATAGGGCGCATCCGACGTCCATGTTTCATCGTACCCACCGTCCATACAACCGGTAAGCACGCCGAAAAGCAATCCTGTAATGATATATTTCAGATTCTTCATGTCTGTTTATGAATTATGATTTATAATTACTTAAAACCTATAGGCAAGGTTCAACATTCCGTTGGTGCCTAGTGCATAGAACACTTTGGGGTTCTTGGTGAACTTATAGGCACGCACATTACCGCTGCTGGTATAGTCAGAGCGTCCCTGTTCGAATCCCCAAGTGGTGATGTTCTGGTTATTCAGGATATTGGCAACCATCAAATTAATAGAGAGTGAGCCTTTCTTCAGGCGGATACTTCTGCCGATGGAACCATCGACCATGATACCTCCATGGCCTTTCGACTGTTCGAGCACACCGGGAAGGAAGTTTCCTTCGTTGTCATATACATCTTTATATACGGCATGTCTGTTGTCGAGCGACTGCTGATAATAGAAACAAGGAGCACTTGACAAATAAATGCGGTCATACCAGTTGCAGTTCAAGTCGATATACCAACCGCGACTGTGGTAACTGAGTCCTAAACTGGCAGCAGTGAGCGGAGTGCCATTCTCGCGATGATTCTTGTTGAAGCAGATATCATCCACATAAACGCCCTTGGTGGAGTTCATGTATCTCACATTTGCATTCTTTTTGTTCTTGGCATCACTGTAAGTACCCAGCAACACCACGTCGAAGGCTGATGTAACCTTGAAACGCGCACCGGCCTCGATACCATAATGCTCTTTCTGCTGTCCGGTCAGAGACACATAAGAGAAGGAATTAATATCGTCGTAATAGAAATTCTGCCACTCTGTGACATTGTCTATCAGACTGTAATAGGCGTTGATGTTCATCTTCACCCATGAGTTCTGGTATGCATAGCCAAAGTCGGCACTGATAATACGCTCATTTTTCAAGTTGGCAACGAAGTCGTTGTTGATTTCGGGCGAAGCAAAGGCTGTGGATGCAGTAGGTGCCTTCCACTCATATCCTGCTCCAAAGGAGAATATTTGTCCGCCTCCGGCATTCCATGTGGCATTTCCCTTCACGCCGCCATCGAGGAATTTCGCCGTTCCGCTCTTGCCATAGGAGTTGTCTACAGCCATACCGTTGCGCATTTTACCGTCGCGCTGCATCGAAGTGCCTGCCACTTTGCCGGCTGCCATCAAATGCCAACCGCCAACATTTGTATAGATACTTGTCCAAGCCGTTGCCTTGTTCACAAGAATGCTGTAGTCATAACCAAACTTATCGCCTTCGCAAATCAGTGCATTGGGATGATTCACGTCATACTGCACGCGGTCGTCTGCCTCGTCATAAGTGCCAAGCGCATACGTGTTGATGTTATGGAACTGTGTGGCACCCAGCATGTCTTCCATCGTCTGGTAGTGGCGGCCGTTGTTGGTGCCGAAGTTCACGCCCAGATTATAAGTGGTATTCTTGCTCAACTGCGTGTTCAACGTAGAAGAAACGTTGATATTCAGCACATCGTTATGCTTTGCCTGGATATAATACATGGCATCACCTCCCTGCAAAGACACCTGGCGGTTGGAATAAATCAGACGGTCGAAATCTATCTGGCGGTTAGCCTTCACGCTGAGATAGTCGCGGGCAGTGATCCAGTTCTCCAGACATTGCTCAGTGCGGTTGTAGGTATCCGTCTCATCCCACACGTCGAAATAATTACTTGGCATCAGTTTCCAGTAATCCGGCTGCGGGTTATCGCTGTTGTTGTAGTTCAACTTGGTGCTCTTATACATGGAATACTTACCAAGCACACTGGTCACCAGTTTTGTATCATGGTCGATGTTCCAGTCCCATGTGGCAAGCACGGTGGGAGCGAAATCGTTCACCACGCGCGAGTTGCGCTTCTTTCCGCCCTGCCATCCCCAATAGGGATTGTAGTAACGGTCATTGGCAATCCAGTACATTTCATCCGTAGAGGCACCTTGCGAAGCGCGCTCCGTGGGATTTCCCCAAGTAACGAGCGAGATGGAATGCTGGTCGTTGATGAGTTTCTGCACCCCGAGGAAATAACTCAGCGCATTATAGAACGTGCCTTCCACATAGCCGCGGTCGGCCCATCTGTAGGTGATGTTTGCACTGTAGGCCCAACCTTTCTCGTTCAGTCCGGTGTTGTACGTATACATTCCGCGCATGGTGTAGTTACGGTTGGCTGCACTCAACGTGATGCGGTGGCCTGCTGCCATCTGCGCCGGTCGGAAGTTGTAGTTGTTACTACCAGCCATGCCGGGCATGGAAAAGTTATTGCTTTCAAACGGCAATGCAAATTCCACGTTACGTGTCTGCTGGTTCAAACCGCCCACCATGGAATAGCGGAACTGTCCCGTCTCCATGTCATTGGCCGGTGCACCATTGATAAACACGTCGTTGTATTTCTGATTAAATGCACGGTACCGAAAACGCACAGGCGAGAATAGGAATCCCACTTCACCCGCATAAATGTTATTGTTCGAGTTGATAATCGTCACATTCTGCGACATATCGTCATCCTCGCCCAATTGCGCCTCAGTGAAGGTGAAAGCCTGTTCGACGGACGAACTGGTTTTCTGTCCCTCCGTCTGTTCCGTTTGGGCAATTGCCAACGAAGCATAGCAGAGAGAGATCACAACTAATTTTAACTTTTTCTGCATAATAGTAGTTTTGATTCTATTTTTCTGCAAATATAGGTATATTTGTTTAAAATACAAAATGTTTTTTTAGATTTCTTCAATAATTAGATGGATAATTCCGATTAATTTTGTAACTTTGCGACATAAAACTTACCAAATCATGAAAAGACAGAACTTGCTCATCTTGGCGCTTTCGTTTATCATTGCCTTAAGCGCCAACGCACAGAAGAAATTTTCTGTGTATGCCGTAGGCTTCTATAATCAAGAGAACTTATTCGACACCTGTCATGACGAAGGGAAAAACGACTACGAGTTCCTCCCCACAGGCAGTTACAGATGGAATGCGCTCAAATATACCCACAAACTGCAGAACATGGCCCGCGCACTCGCAGACATGGGAACAGACAAACTGCCGGGATTGGGCTGCGCCATCATCGGACTCTCTGAGGTTGAGAATGCCAAAGCACTACAGGATCTCGTTTCGCAGGAGCCGCTGCGCGCCCGCAACATGCAGTTCGCACACATAGAAGGTCCCGACCGCCGCGGTGTGGATTGTGCACTGCTCTATAATCCGGCCCTTTTCACAGTGAATTCCGTCACCCTACACCCCTACGTGCAAGAACTTGAGCAAGACAGTGCCTTCTTTACACGTGGTTTTCTTACCGTTACCGGTACGCTGGCCGACGAACCCGTCACCGCAATTGTATGTCACTGGCCCAGCCGTTTCAGCACATCGTTCTATCGCGAATCGGCAGGCAGACAAGTTCGTGCCATCAAAGATGCCTTGCTGAAAGAGAATCCCGACATGAAAGTGTTTGTGATGGGCGACCTCAACGACGATCCTTCCGACAAGAGTCTGACGGAAGGACTGAAGTGCAAGTCGGAAATCAACAAGACCAATGACGGAGAAATGTATAATCCATGGTATAATGTTCTGGTGAAGCAAGGAAAAGGAACGCTTACCTATAATAGTGCATGGAACCTGTTCGACCAGATTGTAATGACTCCCAACCTGCTCGACCGGAAAGGAAAGAAAGACTACAGCAAACTGACATATCTGAACAAGCAGATTTTCATTCGCGACTATCTGCTGCAGACAGAGGGGAAATATAAAGGAAGTCCCAAGAGAACACATGCCGGCGGCGTTTGGCTTGACGGATACAGCGACCACCTCCCAGTAGTGGTCTATCTCGTGAAAGAGCAGAAATAACGGCAGGATACATCCAGACATGAGCGAAACAGAGAAACATCCGCTGCAGCCGTTCCTCCCGGAAAACACGAAACTGCTAATGCTCGGCAGTTTTCCTCCGGCCAAGAAACGCTGGTGCATGGATTTCTTTTATCCCAACTTCACCAACGACATGTGGAGGATTGTGGGAATCGTCTTCTTTAACGACAAGGATTATTTCGTGGACAAGGATGAAAAAAGATTCCGCAGCGATGCCATCATCCCGTTTCTCAGCGAAACAGGTATCGGTCTGTACGACACGGCATGCGCTGTGATACGCACTAAGAACACGGCATCCGACAAAGACCTTGAAATTGTTGAAGAAACCGATTTGGATGCGCTGCTCAAAAAGATACCGCACTGCACGTGCGTGGTGACAACCGGACAAAAAGCCACGGATGTGTTCACCCAACATTTCCAAATGAAACAGCCGGCAGTGGGAAGCAGCGAGCCGTTTGTCTTCAACGGCCGCACGATGCTGCTCTATCGCATGCCCAGTTCATCCCGAGCCTATCCGATGAAACTGGAAAAGAAAGCAGAAAAGTATGCGCCCATGTTTGCCAGGTTCTTTCCAGAAAGTGTTTACTGCGAGGCATGCACCCAGAACAAGGACAAATCCAAAGAAGAAACAATATAGAAAATACACACATATTATGACTATTATAGGAATTGCCGGTGGTACCGGCTCGGGAAAAACTACCGTAGTGAAGAAAATCGTTGAAGCACTGCCGCCCCACTGCGTGGCCGTGGTTCCGCTTGACTCTTATTACAACGACACTTCTGACATGACACCAGAGGAGCGAAAACTCATCAATTTCGACCATCCAGACGCTTTCGACTGGAAATTACTGCACAAGCAGATTGCCATGCTCAAACGTGGTGAATCCATCGAGCAGCCCACCTATTCGTATGTACTGAGCAACCGACTGCCAGAAACGGTTCATGTGGAACCCAAACCCGTCATTATCATCGAAGGAATCATGACGCTCGTAGACAGAAAGTTGCGCAACATGATGGACTTGAAGATCTTCGTGGATACCGACAGTGATGAAAGGCTCATCCGCAACATCCTTCGCGACGTGGTGGAACGCGGCCGCACTGTAGACATGGTGCTTAACCGCTATCTGGAAGTGCTCAAGCCCATGCACGAACAATTCATTGAGCCTACCAAGAAATATGCCGACATCATCATTCCGCAGGGCGGAGAAAACCTGAAAGGCATCGGCATCATATGCAAATACATTGAAGGACTGGCAAGCAAATACGCGAAATAAGGGGAAATGTCCCCGGAGACAGACATCCTTCTGCATTCAGCAGGGGAAGAAAAAAATGGTAATAGTTGGACTATTGCCATTTTTTCGTATCTATTTTTCTGCACGCAACGTGATGACGACGATTTCGGGAGGCACCCCGAAACGGAAGGGAACAAATCCGCCTATGCCCGTTGACACGTTCAGCGCACGATGACCTTCATGGTACATACCGCCCCATTCATCGTATGCCACCGAGGCAGGCGACCACCCGAAGAGTTTCAACTGACCGCCATGCGTATGTCCGCTCAGCGTCAACTGCGCGTCGGAATGCGGCAGGATTTCTCTCTTCCATGCGGTAGGATCGTGCTGCAACATGATGACAAAAGACCCCTTCGGAATTCCACTGACGGTTTTTTCTATGTCGCCCTTCTGCGGGAATGGCGATTTCCCGGAATCTTCCATACCGGCAATCACAAGGGTATCGCCCCCTCTGCGGATGGTCTGATGCTCGTTGAGCAACAGTTTCCACCCCATTGAACGCTCTTTGCTGCGCAGAAGACTCTCGTTGAGTGCCTCTGTAGCGAAATCTGCCTTGGTATAAAAAGAATAGTCGTGATTACCCAGCACCGACCAAACACCGTCTTTCGCACTGACAGACGAAAGGACAGACTGCATGCAGTCGAGTTCGGATGGTATCATATTCTGCAGGTCGCCAGTGAATATCACGGCATCTGCCTGTTGTTCGTTAATCGCATTCACCACCTTTTCCATGAAACGGGTGTTACCCAGATACGAGCCCACATGAGCATCGCTGAAATGCACAATCTTGTAACCGTCGAAAGCAGGCGGCAGCATTTTAGAACAGAACTCCTCCTGGCGCACCACCAGCCGCCGGCTGCCGATGAAACTGCCGTACAGCACAATGATTACGGAGAACAGGGCCAGCACAAGACCTATCAGATTTCCCCAGTTCTGGCGTTTGCGCAACAGTCTGCAGAAAAGAAGGCCGATGAACGAACAAAGCGCAAAGACCACCTTGGGGACAACGAGGATGCCCAGCAGCAACAGATAGAGAAAGAGCCACTCCGTCTTTTCCGGTGCAAAGCCTCTCACCGATGCCAGCACGAAGGTATAGGCAAGCATGAGCACTGCCGGCATCCAATAAATGACTCGCCATAGAGATGTATATCCTTTCCTCTTGTTCAGATAGTGCCAATGCAGATACAAGTCAGGCAATGCTATCAGGACAATCAACGATATCAGTATTCTTGCTATCATATCCTAAAACGCAACTCTTCTCCTCGATAGTTTTCGTCAAATACACCTTTATTATATATATGGTGCCCGTTACAGAAAGTATGCAGCACCTGCCATTGGAACGTATGCCCAGCCATCGGACTCCATTTGCACTTGCTCTGAATACAGTCTTCATCGACAGTCCAAGGTGAGTGCGGCTTCACGACAACCACATCGGCCTTGCAGCCCTGACGCAAGTAGCCCCTGCCGTATACATCGAACAGGCGCGACGGATGATGGCACATCAATTCCACCAAACGCTCTATGGTGAGCACGCCCTCATCAACAAGTTCCAGCATGGCCACCAGACTGAACTGCAACATGGGCATGCCCGACACGGCCTTGGCTGCCCCTCCCTGCTTGTCAGATAACTGATGGGGCGCGTGGTCGGTTCCTATCGTCGTAATTCTTCCATCGCTCAGGGCAAGGCGCAGTACCCGACGGTCTTCCTTGGTCTTGATGGCAGGATTGCATTTGATGAGCGTTCCAAGACGTGAATAGTCTTCATCGCAGAAAAAGAGATGGCTCACGGTGGCTTCTGCCGTTATCCCGTCGCTCTTACCGAACAGTTCCAGTTCCTTGGCCGTGGAGATATGCGCCACGTGCAGGCGGCAGCCAAACCGCTCAGCCATGCTGACGGCACTCCGCGTTGACTGCAGACAAGCCTCCTCGCTCCTTATTTCAGGATGATGGCATACATCTGGATCGCTGCCATACTTCTCTTTGGCAGCCTTCATGTTCGCATTGATGATGCCCGTGTCCTCGCAATGCGCCATCACCGGCAGTGGTGAAGCCATGCGAAAGACACTTTCAAGAGCATCCTGCTTGTCAACGAGCATGTTGCCGGTGCTGCTTCCCATGAACAGTTTGATGCCGGGAATGCGATGAACATCCAAATGGGGAAACAGGCTCACGTTGTCATTCGTTGCCCCGAAGAAGAAACTATAGTTCACATGGCTATGGTCTCTGCCCAATCTGAATTTCTCGTCCAGCGCTTCGAGCGTGGTTGTCTGGGGAATTGTGTTGGGCATGTCAAAGAAAGACGTGACACCCCCATAGGCCGCAGCCCGGCTTTCACTCTCGATGTCAGCCTTCTGCGTTAATCCCGGCTCACGGAAATGCACATGGCTGTCGATGATTCCGGGTAAAACAAAACATCCCGTGGCATCCACCTCTCGGTCGAAATGCTCATGGGATGTTCCTTCTTTTTCTATAATGTCGGCAATGCGGTCGTCGGAAATGATCAGCGAACCATTAAACGAGCGGCCTTCATTGACAATGATTCCATTGGATATACGTGTTTTCAATGCTGAATATCTTCTGATTTGTTCACTTTTCACACATCACTGCTTCACAGAATCGGCCGGCGTTGCCATCTGGTTGGGCGTTGGAGCCTGAGGCAATGGCGCACTGACAGGCTGCTGTGGAACGCCCTGCGGCTCTGCCATTCCGTTCATGATAGCCTCGTTCTGCTTGGCTTTCTCGTAATAATCCTTCACGTAACTGTCGTTCTTGAAATAGTCGGTGGCCTTGCTCATGATGTCTTCAATCCACGGCTGCAGTTCCGGATAGCGATAGTTGGCAGTAATCATGAAGAACACCCACGGTCCCAGCACATTATCGAAGTTCTCCGTGATGAAGGAAGTGATGAGTTTGTCCTCGTTCTGAGCAATTTCCTGAGCCTCTGCCGCCAGTTTCTCATTGGTTTCATTCTCATCTTCGCCATTCATGATGGCCTGGCTCTGCTTTCTTCCGAGATCGGCCATCTGGTTTTCCAGTTTGTTGTATTCTTTCAGGAAGTCCGACAAGCGGTCGTTCAGCGGTGTTCCTGTCACATTCTGCTGAGCATTGTCCAGTTTCACCACGATGTCTCCATGCTCAATGACAACGGGAATGATGCTCTCATCGTCCATGAACAGCGTCGCCACCTTGGTGGAGTCTACTGAACCTGTGAAATGGAACTGTCCATGCACCACATCGCACGAATCCACATTCTTCAGGTTGTTGTCTTGTATCACCTTCAGATAGAGCATGCGCCCATCGAGCATGGAAACGTCCGACGACCCTTGAATGTTATAACTATTGGCGCACGATGTCAATGCAGCCACACTCAGCAGTATGTAGATTATTCTATTCATAATGTATAAAATTCCATCAGCAGGTCTGCCCGCTATACGTTGCAAATGTACAACGTATTATTGAAGTAAAGAAAATTTTTTATGCTATTTAAAACAATTGCATGCACTTTTAGCGTTTTTTTGCCTCTTTTTCCAGTTCATTGCTGATTCTGTGCGTTGTATACACTTCAAAAATGGCAGCCACCAGCAACACGACAACCCACTTGTTCATGATATAGGTCACATAGGCATTCAGCCCGTTCCTGACATGGTTCACGAACAAGGGCAACAGGAAATTATAAGCATTCTCAATCATCAGGATTCCTGCAAGCAGGAAACAAATATCCGAAAGAATTGCCATACGGCGCAGGCGACGTACCACGAAATTACTGCCCTCATACCTTTGCTGAAACTGCATGAAGGTGAAACAAACAGCGCCCACCATATAAAACCAGCATGCCGGACGATGCACTCCAAATACATACATGCCCGCGCCAATCACCATCAAGGCACCGCCCAGAAGAAAGACGATTGACTCTATTCTACTTAACTGTCTCATCTTTCTCCTCCGTTTTGGGTTGCAAATCACCGCTCAGCACAAAAATATCCTCATCGTCAGCCTTCATGAAATAGCGCTCACGAGCAATCTTCGTGATGGCTTTGGGATTGCGGCGCAGTTCCTTGAGTTGTGCCTCATCCTTTTCATACTGACTGTTGAACTCAGAGATCTGCTCTTTCAGTTCACTAATCTGCAATTCATACTTGATGCGCTGATAGAAACTGTTCTCATCGAGAACACCTACTATCAACCCACCGATAATCAGCACAATCCAATACTTATTGTGACTGAGAAACGAGTAAAAAGGATTTGTACGTCCCACCTGTTGTCTGTATAATGATTCTATTTTGCAAAGATAGCGCAAAAAAATGAAAACACATCATAACCCATGCATTAATTTGCGTTTTTTCGCATTCTCACCAACAGAAAAGCGCCTGACTCATCCCTTGAAGTCGTCCAGATTCCAAATGTCGCAAAGCATCTGCATGGAATCCAACACCACGTCGGCCCCGTTTTCGCTCAACACATGAGGCGGCAACGGACCCGTATTCACACCGATGGTGAACGCCTGCGACGCATTCCCGGCTCTGACACCCAAAGGAGCATTCTCAACCACAATGGTTTCCCACGGCATCACCCCGCATTTGCGCATACCGGCAAGATAAGGGTCAGGAGCAGGCTTGCCACGTTTCACGTCATAGGCCGTCGTCATTCTCTCCTCCGTAACAAAGGGGGCGAAATCGGTAAGCAGGCGATGGAAAAGCGGACGCTGACCACTGCCTGTCACCACTCCGATAGCAATACCGTCATGTTGCAACTTTGCCATGAAGTCATACGCACCGGCCATGAGGGCTGGTTTGGGCTGTTCGCCGAATATCCGCGCTTTCACGTCGTACATTATCTGTGCTTCTTCCTCACTGATATCCTTTCCCTGTTGCGCCTTCACCATCTTGCGAATGGTGTCCACGCCACGCGCGCCTTCGGTCATATACGAATCCTCTTTCGTGAAGCGAATGCCAAACTGCGCCATGCTTTCCCTCCAAGCCACCACATGGTTGGGCATGGAATCTATAAGAACGCCATCCATGTCGAAAAGCACAGCCTTCGGCATAAAATGCCCAAAGCCGTGCTTCTCCAGATAAGATTGAACTGCTATTTTCAAATTATCGTTTGTCAATGTTCAATTCTCGGTTGTCAATAGTCAATGATTAGTTCTCCTTGGCCAGTCTTTCCTTGATGGCCTTACTGTCTGCCTCATAGCCGGGCTTGTCGAGCAGGGCGAACATGTTCTTCTTGTAAGCCTCCACGCCGGGCTGGTTGAACGGATTCACACCGAGCACGTTGCCGCTGATGCCGCAGGCAATCTCGAAGAAATAGATGA
>DGWC01000053.1 GCA_002395135.1 Prevotella sp. UBA4268
ATCTACTTCAGAAAGTTGAATTAAAAACCTTTAAGTCAAGTTTGCAAAAGTGCAAAAGTGCAAAAACTGCGCCTCACCTTTACGGCAGTTCCTGAACCAATTTCCGATAGGCACCATAGCTCAGTTTCTCTATGAGACCATCGGCTTTCAGGCGCTTCAGAGCACGCGACGTTGCCGAGTCATTTGTATTGAAACAGTCCTTAAACTGCTGCGTCTTAAACTCGTCGGGCAACTTTCGGAAACATTCATCATAGCGGGTGGTACGGCGACGCTGCACGAACTCTTTGTTCTGGTCGGCGAAGTAGTTAAATGCCATTTCGCCAAAGAAGAACTGCTGGCAGCGGTACTGAATCTCCATAGCCAGTCGGCACAAACGGCGGTCTCTTTCGTCTATCGCCAGGCTTCGAGACTCCTGCCATTCATCCCAATGGCGCATCAGGATGAAGGGTAGAGAGATGCCTATGCCGTAGTACGGAATTCGCTTCAGCAAAGTTCTGTCTGCCTTATCCGCATTAAACTCAGCAATCTCCAAATGGCTGGTCTGCCACTCGTAAGTCTCATCGTTCAGCGGTTCTATAGGCAACTCCCCCTCTACCTTGTCGAGTCGGTAAGCCCACGTCTTCAACGTCTCGTCCTGGTCATCCTGCAACTCCTGATGCCGCTTTGCCGTGCCCTTGTCGGGCAGGGGTATCACAGCCAGTCGCGTGCTCAGACCTGTACCAAAATTCCTTTGTGAGACCTTGCGATGTAGGGCATAAGGTGTCCCGGTATATACAAAGTTCCAAAAAACCTTGAACATCGCTGTGACACTTTCCGAATTGGCATACATCTGGCCATCCGTCTCGTTGTGGTACGACTTGATTTCCAGAATCTCACGGTCCTTGTAGTCGCCGCCCTTGTTCTGACGGGTCACGTTGTCAAGCTCAGCATCAAACGAGAACATGTGAAGATTCAAGGGCTGTCCCTGAACCGTCTCGACAGCCGCCATCATGTGACGTATAAACTCACCGGTAGCCGTTCTTGCAGGATGCACCCTGATGCCCACAACGGGCTTCTTCAGTGCCTCACCCTTCTGGGCCTTTGTCGAGGTGCTGCGTTCCGTTCGACCTTCCTTGTAACGGTTCACCGCTTCAATCAGACCTTGATCGGCCTGAATCATCGGGTCGCAGATTTTGAAGTAGAACTTCTCAATCACGTTCTTACCAGCTCCCGGGTCGCCAATGATGAAGATGCAATAGTTCAATCTACGCACAATCTCAGGTTCGTACCAGAAGTGATACCACGAGCGGGTCATCAGCGTACCAAACATAGCAGCACTGGAGAACCAAACCGCAGGCAACTTGTGCGGATGCACATTCAGGAACAGCTCTTTCAAGCAGGGGTAATACTCTGCCATCTCCAGCAGCTCCTCTGCCCACTTATCCAGCGGCAGCACTCCGTAAACGTCGTTGTCAGCACTCGGGGACTGACCCAGCTGTGCGGAACTTGTGGAGCACTGGGGGTCTGCCCCCTGTGTGCTGGCCCCGCTCTTCCGTAGAGCCTCCATCACCTCCTCTGGCTTCTTCTGCTTATACCGCCAGCCCATTATCGAACTGACTGTTCCTGCCACATCCTCACCCTCGGCAGCAAGGTCTTGCACCCAGGGCAACGTCATCACCACCTCGGTAATCTTGGTAGGATTCTTACCAATCAAGTATCGAAGATGATCCGTCAGCTCCACCAGCGTGTCGTGTCGATGATTGGCGAGGTTCCTGCCCTCCATCCAAGCCTCGATGATTTTCTGGATCGGCACATCATTGTACTTGACGCTGGGGTCAGGCCCCAAAGTCAAGTCCTTTACTTCGGGGCCTGGCCCCAGAGTAAAGTTTTCCTTCGCACTCTGTGAATGACCGTCTCGATATAGAGCATCATATCGCTCACCAAACGCCTTGTTCTCATACGTAAACAGTTTTTCTTCGTTAATCAATAAAATGTCCTCACGTGTAGTCAAAAAGGCACCCCTCGAAGCGTCGCGGCAAACAGAGTCAGGCGTCAGACCGAACTTCTCACCTCCAAGTTTCTCTGCAAAAACCTTCTGATTATCAATCAGATTGTATTGCGGGTCGGCAATGAAGATGACCTTCAGCCCATGTCCCGACGGTGTGACGTAAACCAGCAGCACACGGGCCTTGTCCTCGTCGCTAAGCAGCGAGTAGGCTTCAGCCCAAACCTCCCTGACATCGCCCTCAATGTGGTCAAAGTCTATCACACACAACCCGTTCAGCCTGCATGCCGCCTGCTTTCTCCAGCAACCCAGTTTACCGCTTGCAGAAACGGTCTCGATATAAGTTGCAATGAAAATCACAAACGGCAGCGACTTCTTCAGAGAGTCGCAATAGGTCTGGAGCTTTTTCTCGATGGTGAGAGCCTTAAACACCTCACCCTTCGTCTTACCTCCAGCCACACGCTTCTTGCTCGCCTCCTGCCCCTGGCAGAACTTCTGAAAATTCTCGTCCCCGGTCCACTGCGCCAACAACTCCGCATCCCCCTCAAGAATGGAGGGCAGTGCCTCCCTGAGCTTACGGTGTTGAGTCGTAAGCCACTTAGTCTGGGCACTGTCCACCAAACTGTTGAAGACTGCAGCGGTCACTATGGCTGTGGGCAAATCGAATCGCTGTTGATTACAAAACATTTGTCAATCTTGCTTGTCAGGTTGTACAGCTCTCTCCTTACGTCTATCAGTCCTTTAGCCTCGAATGTGAGCCAGGCCACCACCTTGTGCTCCTTTGCCGCAAAGCGCACCTTCACGTAGGGTTCATCCAACAGGAACTCCCCCTCAAGCATCTGCGGCTCCTCAATCTGAATGTCCTTAGTCAGCTTCGCCAGCTCCTTGTGAAAGAAAGCAGCCTTATCCGGCACATCCTCAGGACACTTCAACTCAATGCAAGTCAGCGGATTCTTACCGTTGGTAACATACCGCTTACTCTTACCCACCTTCTTCACGTCTTTTTGTGACGGCTCTCCCTGAGCTTGTGGGTCAACCTCAATCGAACCGTCATCATAGATACGGGTGTTCGACTTAAACGACTTCTGCAGCTTCCTGCGTGAAGAACTCTTAACTCTTAATTCTTCACTCTTAACTTGATTCATCTCTTCCATAAGTTCAAGATATTCTAAAGTCATGCCATCGCTATCTTGTCGATATAGATTGTCGTAGCCTGCATCTGTTCTCCAGTCTGCTGAGACATCCAGTCTCTGACAACCATGGAGCACTGCACCCTGTAGAAATAGTTCTTGTCGTACATCGGACAGTTAACAGCCCGTTCGCCTGTCACCTCGCCCAAGAACGTGTCGATACCATCAGTCAGTTTGAAGGTAACGGCATTCATCACCTTTTCCTGACCACTCTTCTTGTCGGTGTACTTTCGTGTAGAAAGTGCCGACTGATCCAAAATCCTAACAGTCTTTTCCATTTCTTTAAACCTGTTACAATTTACAAACCTTATCCTTGATCTTCTTCCTTACTTCAAACCTTGCATCATCGCCTTGGCTTGGATTTCAGCCTCCAGCAGGGTGATGAATTTATTCAGTGCGTCCTTATGACCTGCCGCCATCTGAGCGTCCACCACGTCGAACACCGTCTTTGCCAGCGCATACAGCGCCACCATTGCCGATTCCTCGCCAGCGACCTCCTCCACTATCTTCAGCGATAGCTTGCGGCTCAGTTCGTCACTCTTCGTCATAATCGCATTCACACGATGGTACATAGCCATCATCTTCTTTTCTTTCTTCATATTGCTTTTGTTGTTTTTAAATGTCCTTGCCTTTTCCTTTTATCAAACTCCTTATGAATTCCAGACCTTTTTGAGTCCAGACGAGATAGGTCTGACGTTTCTTTTTCCCGTCCTTCGTTGAGTAGTAGATGAAGAGCCTGTCGTGCGTCAGCCCCAGCCCCTCGTATCAAATCCTTATTATGTATTTCCTGTTTCATATTCATAAATTTAAATAATGTACGCATACATGCGTGTGCGTGTACGTGTGTAAGTGTGTAAGTGTCAACATGTCAAACAGCGCCGCAATCTTTCCCCTTCCAGGATTGGATTGCAGTGCAAAGGTACAACAAATATACTATTGAATATCAGGTGCTTACACGATTTCTCCCGACCATTCCTAGTCGGAAACAGTCGGGAGAAATCATGCAAAAACCAGTCTACAAAGGGCTTTTGCTATAGGTCGGAAATGGTCGGAAGAAAATTGGCTATCTCGTCAGCATCGGCAGAATATTCTTTCCTGGGCTTTGATAATTTGAGTGGTTCGCCCTGTTTGGTGAAACATTGCGATGCCAGTTCGTTCATTCTGACTACTGTCAGTTGCTTCGACTCCAGCAGGTTGCCGTGAATCTTGGTAAGCATCAGCCGTGCAGTCTCAACAGTTCTGAGCCATGCGATAGGTTTTACTTCCGCAGGCTGACTGCTGGTGAATCCCATCTGATAGAGCCAACTGTCAAGTTCAGAATCTCGCTCAATAAAACCCTTGGCAATCAGGAAATCAAACCACTGTTTGCCGACAGCCTCATTATGGTTCTGAGGGAAGTGCTTAGCCTGAGACCCGCTATGTTCCTCATAACGTGCATGGCGTCCCTCCATGCGTATCTCTCTATCGTCAGCCACGGAGTTTGCTCCGCGACGCTCTATGTACTGCGCTTCATCGCCAGTCATGATAATCTTTCTTGCCATATCGCTTATTCAACTATATCATTATTCTCATTGTAAGTCGCATCATTGCCTGTCATTGTGATCTGACGGGCATCTATCAGAGGTACATCTTTTTCCTTCTCACGCTTGCGCACCTTCTTACGCAGTTCCTTGAAATGTTTTTGCCACACATCGTTGCCACCAAGCATATCGTTCAGGATGGTGAACACATTGCCAACAGTCTTTGGCGGTAGTTCCAGCAGCTCTTCCTCTATCTCTGAAAAGGGAATGGCATCCTTGACAAAGGCTTTCTTCAACTCACTTGCCATCTGGAGAGTTATTTCCTCCTGCTGCCGAGCCAGTGCGTTCAGTTTCTCGTTAAGAGCATTCTTCTCGGCTTTCAACTCGGTGTTTTCCACTTTCAGCACCTTATTCTCGTTTTCAAGCACCTTGTTTTCACTCTCCAACTGTCGGTAAGGCGTCTTGGGATGATTGATCAACATCTCCTTCACATCTTTTGGGAAAAGCAACTGGCATAGTTCGTCGAGTTCGGGGTTCGGGTCAGTCCTGTCCATGATGTCTTGTAACGAAGCCAACGCCTTCATCATACCCTTCTGTTGCTTTTTGGTACACAGTTCATCTGCCCTGTCGGACAGAAACCAGTAGACCAGATGAAGATAGGGCTGATACTTTGTGTTCTTCAGGTTGTTGGCCAACCCTACGAAATTGGGGAAACCCAGCCCAATGATGCTGCCAGTAATCACGCTATATACATGCCGCAGGAAGTCCCAGTGACTCCGCAATAGTTGAAACATATCCTTGTGCTTGTCATAGCGATGCGAAGAAAGGACAATCGTCATGAAAGCATGCAGCAATGAATAGATCTCTCCACTGCTACTATTGCCATTCACCCGCTGATAGCGCAACTCCTCTGTCACCTCTTCATAGCATTCGACACTGCCCCAAGGCTCGTATCCACCTTGTATCATGCAGTCCATCAGCGTCAGTAATTCGTCACCACTCCCCCTTACAGCCCAGGCACGGGCCATCTTCATCAAGTCCTGGCTGGATGCCCAACTGCCGAAGTATGGGTCAAGGTGCGCCACCTCCGCTATGATACCCCTTGAAGTCCAGTCCAGCCGTGCTGAGTCATCGATATACATATTATAATATGGGAGCATGAGGTTGTGAAGTTCCTTCTGGAGTCCTGTCCGGCAGCAGTCTCTTGCACTCTGCACGATGGGGAAACGGTGCAATTCACCATTGCCAGCCATATAGTCCTCTATGGGTTTTATAATTGCTTCTTCAATCATTTTTTAATATTCTGTTTAATTTAACGCGAAAAGACCGCAAAGTTACAAAAAAAGCTTGTAAAAAGAAAGCGATTTTGGAAGATTAACGCAATTCGGCCTGAAATAAAGGCAATCAAGGGAAAAACGAGGAACTTCAAATTGAAGGAGAAAGCAAATTAGGGAGGAATGCTGAAGGAGTTAGGTTGCCAAATCGTAACCCAGAAATTGGACTCTGAGGCGGGTTAGTTTTCCTAAAGCGACAACGCAAATCTGGGCAAAATAGCGCACCTTCAACCGCCTGTTCGCAGCCAGTTTCTTATTCCGCAAACTGC
>DGWC01000097.1 GCA_002395135.1 Prevotella sp. UBA4268
CACTCGAAATGTCGGATGAACCTTTATTTGTACCTTTGCATCGCCATTCGTCTGAGAAGGACTGTGAGATAAACTCCCCTTATGAAAGTTCGGACGTTTGGCACTTTTGTTTTTTCGTACTTCTTCTATAGCCATTTTATTTATAAATATCAAACACACAAAAAAATGTAGCCATTTCTGACTACATTTCTCAATTATTGGGGTCTAATTCTATATAGTTGCCTAAAACAAATGAATATAGATGATTTTGATTAGATTAACAATCAAAATCGTGTTCTGCTCTCGGTTTTTCGTAACTTTGCCACAAAAAGGAGAAAACTATGGAACAATTCAACTGGGCAGAAGACATTGAAGGGGCCGTCACTGTGTGCGACACCGAGGGAACGGTAATCTTTATGAACAAGCGCTCGCGCGAGACATTCAACAAAGACGGGCAGTCGATGGTGGGTCAGAATCTCATGCCCTGCCACAACGAGCGCTCGCAGTCGATCATTCGCGACATGCTGGAGAACAACCGACCGCACTGTTACACCATCACCAAGCACGGACAGCGCAAACTGATTTTCCAAACACCGTGGCGACAGGATGGCGAGGTGCGCGGACTCGTGGAGTTCTCCTTCGTCCTCCCCGACGAAATGCCCCACTACGACAGAGGCTGAACGCCAAAATCCCTTCCCACCATGCTTGAATAAAGCATCGAAAGCATTGGTTTCCATGCAAGAAAGTACTGGCTTGTACGGGACAACGAGGCAGAATGGGAAAGTAAATTAATGTAATTTGCTGAGTAAATTAACTTAATTTGAAAAGTAAATTACATTAATTTGTACGGTAAATTATATTAATTTGCTGAGGCAATAGCCTGCTCTTTATCCTGAAAATCATTGCTTTCGGCCTTGTATTTCGCTACTTTTGCAGAACAAAAGCAATGATTATGGCATTATTCTACAAATTGAAAAGGAACGAAGTAAGGTCGAACAAGAGTTACGGCAAGTGGTTTGCCATTCCCGTGAAGATGGGAACGCTGGGGATGAGCGAGATTGAACAACGGGTGCAGAACAACTGCTCGATGAAACGGAGCGACGTGAGGGCGGTGCTCTGCGAGGTGCATGAGGTGATCAAGGAGGGTCTGCTCAACGGCATGGTGGTGGATCTGGGCGAACTGGGACGGTTCCAGTTGTCGCCGAAAAGCGAGGGTGCCGACTCGCCGCTCGAGTTCACGAAGCGCAACATCAAGGGTGTGCGGTGCAACTACACGCCCTACGGGTGGCGGCGGGGCAAGGGCGACCGCACCATTCAGCGCGACTTTTTTGAGAACGTGGACTTCGAGAGGCTGACGACCGAATGAACTTTGATGCAGGCATGAAGACGGATCTGCCTGCGAGGGAAAAAGAAATCCCGCCCGGAGAAGGGCGGGATTTCTGCGTTTCTGCGCTCCGTTCCTGGTATGTGAGAACGGGTGCCGGCCTCAGGCCGCACGATAATACGGCACTGCCTGATGGCGGTTCAACTGGCGCAAGGGCTTGTAACTGACGTGCAGCCAGCAGGCACCGTTGCTCATGCGGTGCTCGAAGAGCAGTTGGTCGTAGTCGAGCCGGTCGCGGATATATTCATACATCTTGCGCCCCACCTCCATCGAGGCGATGTGGATGTCGGCGGCTTCGCCCAGCAGGTGCTGGCTGTGGGGCGAGCCTCCCACGGCAGCGTTGAGTTGCTCGCAGCGGTATCCGCTGGTGATGCGTATCACGCCGAATCGCAGGCGCAGGGGTTCGAGCACGTTTTGGCACAGCAGTCGCAGCCGCCTTACCACTGGTTCGGTGGGGATGTTCTTGATGTCTCGTTTCATTGCGGTGCCGCTCTGGCACATCTCGCGCAGCGTGAAGTGCGCAGAGAGTCTTTGGTTCATGTCCATTTGTTTTTTCATGGTTTTTGATGAATAATGAAGATTGATGGTTGTTGAATGGCATCCTGCTCATTTGCCAATGTATCGGCTAAGGATGCAGCCCGCAGGATTGCGCTCCATCTGGAGCAGATAGCGGTCGAAGAAGGGAGCGCGGCGGATGCCACGGCGCAGGCTGGCCTTGTAGACGCAGGCGTGTGGATTGGCTGGGATGTGCATGTGGAGGATGGTGCAGCCGCGCGCCACGAGTTCGCGGAAACTGGCCGGCGAGCCCTCGCCGTTGGTCACCCGCTGCGACATCCATACCATGTAGAGTCCCTCCATGAGGTCGATGGCGGCCTGTTTCCATTTCAGGTGCTCGCTCTCGGAGTGGCTTAGCAGTTCGCAGAACTCATCGACCAGACGCTCTCGCGCCCGTTCCTTCATCTGTGCTCTCATGGCTTTCTGTTGCTCACGGAATGAGTCATTTGTCGATTTTCTCATGTAGTCTGTCATGTGTTTTGAATGATTAAATTAGACTGTTAATAATAAAGTTACCGGAAAAACAATCTGTTGTTATGCAGATATTGGTGTTTTCGGGTGCAAAAGTAGCGGGCGCACGTGCACAAAAAGTTCACAACACGGGTTTCTTTCCTTAAAAAAAGAGAACGGGAAGAGGGCGCAGGGAAACAATAAAAAACGGATATTGCCCTGGGGACAGGATGCCGAGTCCTCAAGGCAATATCCGTATTATCCGCATCGGTGTGCGGCTTTGGTGATGAAGCGACGCGATGTTACATCAGGCTCTTGCGGCCTTCCAGCGTGTCGTGGTTGTTTTTCAGGTCCTTCCAGTCCACTTTCTTCTTGGGATCGATGCCGTTGATGTATTTCTCGATGTTGGTATATCCGTCGCCGTTGCAGTCTTTGACTGCGTCAGAGGGGTCGTTGGGATTGAGTCCGCAGGCCTTTTCCCATGCATCGGGCATGCCGTCGCCGTCGCTGTCGAGCACGGGCGTGCCGCTGTATTCAGGCAGTCCGCCCACCTGCTGCGGATGAGTAATGATGCCCTGCTTATAGGAATCGGCGGGCAGACGGCGCTTGACGTAGGGCGAAACAAACGGCTGAGCGTCTTCCACATAGAAGGGTTTGCCCGTGCGCACGAACTTCACGATGCGCGCATCCACGGCATCGCGCTTGGGGAACGAGGCTCCCACGTTGTTGAGCACATATTCATAGGCCTGGCGCGTGTCCATAACAGTGACGGGCGACATGGGGAACGGCTCGTTGCTGCGGATGCTGCTCAGGAATTCCGGGTTGTCGTCGCGGCCTTCGGGCTGCACGCCTCCGTTCCAGTTGTCGGCAGTAACTTTCTTGTTTCCGTCAACGATGTTGCCCGAAACATAGAGTTGTCCGAAACGACGGGTGCCTCGGTTACCGCGTCCCACCTCAGGTTTCACGATTCGGTAAGAGATGGGCTGGTCGAGCGGCGTGATGGGGCCGGGCTTGAAATAGTTGTTGATGATGTTCAGACTGCTCGAACTGTCACCGCCGTCAATAGAGCGGTTCCACCAGTTGAACACCACATTGTTCACGAAATTAAATGGTCCGCTCATGCCAATGGAGCAGTTACGGCTGATGTTGCAGGCATAGAGGTTGCGCGCGAACATGCTGTTGTGGCCGCCGATGGTGGAGCCGAAGGCGTGGTTGTAGGCATCGAGCGCCTCGCTGAAGATACTGTTCTGGATGGTGATGTTCACTGTGGGCAGTTTCAGTCCGTGTCCTTCCGGGTCGCGGGCATACACATGGCGATACATCGACATGTTCTCATCGAGTCCCCATGAGGCGGAAACGTGGTCGATGATGATATTGCCGATGCCGTTGCCGCCCAGGGCATCATCGCGGAAAGCCACGTCGGTGGCACCGCGGCGGAAACGCATGTGGCGGATGACCACATCGTGGGTATCAATCAAGAACGAGTGACCGGTCACGCAAATGCCGTCGCCTGGGGCTGTCTGTCCGGCAATGGTGACATAGGGAGCCAGGATATGGATGGGCGACTGGAGGCGTATCACGCCCGAAACGTTAAACACGATGATGCGCGCACCGCCCGTTTCGCAGGCCTCGCGCAGGGTGCCGGGACCAGAATCGGCCAGCGATGTCACCACCATCACCTTGCCGCCGCGGCCGCCCGGTGTGTACATGCCACCACCCTCGGCACCGGGAAAGGCCGGGATGTCGGCCTTCAGCAAGTCTCCGGGTTTGGATGCCCACGGGCAATAGATGCGCCCCTGGCGATGCTCTTCCATCACGATGGGCAGTGCGCGGTGCCATGCTCTCATGGAAGCCGTCTCCCATTGGCTTTCGGTCTGCGCGATGCGCTCTTTGATGGAGTCGGGAATGGTGGGATATTGTGCTGCTGCCAGCGTTGCCATAAGTGTGGCGGCAGACATAAGGATTGTTTTCTTGATAGGCATATTCATATATTTTAAATGTTTTCTAAACAGACGTTGACAAAGGCATTTTGTAATATAAAAATCTATAATTTTAAAGGTGTTTAGCATCATTCGGTTGGCTGTTGAGGATTTACTTTGTAATTTTGCCGCGAAAAGAATGTCAATACCTAATTTCTTAACCAGTAACAAAAAGAATGCACTCAAAGTTTTTCAGATGGGTTTGTACGATGCTTGCTGCCGTTAGCATGCACGCCAACGCCCAGACAGCAGCACCGCTCAGACTGAGCATCATAGGAACGATGAAGAACATGCACGACACCGTAGTGGTGGTGGCGGCCGACGTGAACCGGATTCAGAACGGCCTGCCGATACGCACCGACACGGTGGCCGCCACGAAAGGTGAGTTCAAGGCCAGCGTCGTGATGGACGAGGTATGCCCAGTGGTGGTATACAACATCAAGAACGGGCAGCCCACCAACCAGTTTTCGTTCTGCGGCGTGCCTGGAGAATCGTGCACCGTAGTGGGCGACTGGCTGGGCGACTGCCAACTGAGCGGCTCCGAATTCTACAGTCAGTATAACGCCATGACCGAGACGACCACACCGCTGCAGAAAGAGAGCGCCGAACTGATGAAAGAATGCGACCGCCGACTGGCTGCCGGCGAGAACGAAGACACCGTGATGGACTATTACAACCAAAAGGCCGGCGAGATACAGGATCGCATCACTGCCGCAGAAATGGACTTTGTGAGACAGCATCCCACAAGCGAATGTGCCGCCGTACTGCTCCACGAACTGCCAGCCGACAAGGTGAAAGAGGCTTACGAGATGATAGATGCCAGCGTGAAAAACGGACGGATGAAGAACTATATCGCGCTGGCCATGGGCAAAGCCGATGAGGAACTCAAACGCGTGGAGGCTGCCAAGGCGCTGGAAGTGGGCAACGAGGCACCCGACTTCACGCTCCAGGACATCAACGGGCAACAACTGAGCCTGAGCAGTCTGCGTGGCAAATATGTCGTTATCGACTTCTGGGGCAGTTGGTGCACATGGTGCATGAAGGGCATGCCCAAGATGAAGAAATACTACAAGAAATACAAAGAAAAGATGGAGATCCTCGGCATCGACTGCAATGAGACGGAAAAGATGTGGAAAGAGGCCGTGAGACTGAACAGACTGCCGTGGAAGCACGTGATCAATGCGAAGGGCGAAGACAGCGTGCTCACCCTTTATGCCGTGGACGGATTCCCCACCAAGATGGTGATCGATCCCGAAGGCAGGATTGCACGGCTGTTTGTGGGCGAAGATCCTTCGTTCTATCCCTACTTGGACGAATTGTTTCAATAACAAAAGAAAACTATTACTACATACAAAATGAAAATCTTAAAACAAACGTTTTTTGTGCTGGCTGCAGCAACTCTGGCACAAAGTTGTACGACAACGCCGAGCGGTGAAGAAGGAAAACTCCACATCACCACCAACCTGAAGAACACAAACGACACCGTAGTGGTAATCGTTGTAGATGCCGACAAGGTTCAAAAAGGCGAGAAACTGTATAGCGACACGGTGAAAGCCACCAACGGACAGATTGATGTCACCATTCCGCTCACCCATGCCTGCAACATCGCTTTGCTGAACATGAAGAACGGAGTGCCCGTAGGACAGATGCCCTTCTGCGGCGTTCCCGGCGAGGAATGCCAGATTAGCGGCGACTGGCAGGCAGAGTATTTCCTCAACGGATCGAAATTCTACCAGCAGTTCAACGAGATTGACCAGGCCATCACGCCCATCCACCGCGAGGAGGTGGCACTGGTGAAAGAGTGCGAAGCCCGCATGGCCAAAGGTGAAGTGCAGGAAGACATCATGAAAACCTATCAGTTGAAGGCCGCCGATATACAGATGCGCATGCAAAACACACAGATGGAGTTCATCAAGAAGCACCCGAAGAACGAGGCTTGCGTCACCCTGCTGTCGGAACTGCCTGCCGACAAGGCCATGGAAGCCATCAATATGCTCAGCAAGAGTGTGAAGGAAGGCAGAATGAAGCCCGTGGTGGAAACGGTGCGCAAGCAGGCTGAAAAGGAACTCGCCCGCATAGAGGCCGCCAAGAGTATCAAGGAAGGCAATGTGGCTCCCGACTTCACACTGAACGACATCAACGGCAAACCGCTGAAACTTTCTTCGCTGAAAGGCAAATACGTGGTGCTCGACTTCTGGGGCAGTTGGTGCGGATGGTGCATCAAGGGATTCCCCGAGATGAAGAACTACTACAACAAGTACAAAGGAAAGTTTGAAATCCTCGGCATCGACTGCGGCGACACGCAAGACAAATGGAAAGAGGCCGTGAAGAAGAACGAACTGCCCTGGCTGCACGTCTTCAACCCACAGGACGAAGGCGACATCACCAGCACATACGCCATTCAAGGCTACCCCACCAAGATTGTGGTCGACCCGCAGGGAAAGATTGCCAAGGTGGTGGTGGGCGAAGATTCCGCTTTCTATACTTATTTGGACGAACTGTTCAAATAATACTCCCGTCAATCGAAAATCATTTCTTTCGTCAAGATGCTTTCCAACTCCTCAGCCGACAGGCGGAGTTGGAAAGCACCGTTTATGGCCACGCTGATGCGCCCCGTCTCCTCTGAACAAACAATGGCAAGGGCGTCGCTCTCCTGCGAGATGCCCATGGCCGCACGGTGGCGAAGTCCCAGTTCCTTGGGAATATCCACGTCGTGGGAAACGGGCAGGATGCAGCCGGCAGCACGGATGCGCTTGTTCGAGATGACCATGGCTCCGTCGTGGAGCGGCGAATTCTTGAAGAAGATGTTCTCTATCAGCCGCTGGTTGATGTTGGCGTCTATCACGTCGCCCGTCTTCACGATTTCATCCAGCGACGAGGTGCGCTCAATGACAATCAGCGCGCCCACTTTCTTCTTGGCCATACTCATACATGCCATCACGATGGGCATCACCAGTTCCTTGTCAACCATCTTCTCCTTCTTATGGTCGCTCTTGAAGAACCGCGTAATGGTCTGCATGCGCTGATGGGCACCCAGGTTATAGAAGAACTTGCGAATCTCGTCCTGGAACAGGATGATAAGGGCTAGCACACCCACGCTCACCAATTTGTCCATGATGCTTCCCAAAAGACGCATCTCCAAAATCTGACTCACGAAGAGCCACACCAGGATGAACACCATGATACCGATGAACACGTTCAGCGACCGGCTCTCTTTCATCACCCGGTAACTGTAGTAAAGGATCATTGCCACCAGCACAATGTCCACTATATCTTTTATTCCGAAATCAAACATGACTGTTATTCGTTAATCGTTTGCAACCAATCATTCTTCGCCATTCGCGGCAAGGGCTTCGCTCAGCGCCACCACCTCCACCGCTGCCTTCACGTCGTGAACGCGCAGGATGCGGGCTCCCTTCGCCACGGCAAGTGTATTGAGCATGGTGGTTCCGTTGAGCGCGTCATCGGGCGATCCGCCTAACGTCTTCCATATCATGCTTTTCCTTGACACGCCTACCAGCAAAGGCAGTCCCATCACGTGCAGTTTCTCCAGATGGTTCATCAGTGCGAAGTTCTGTTCCACGGTCTTGCCGAAGCCGAAACCGGGGTCAATGATGATGTCCTTCTGACCGACCGAGCGCAACTGCTGCACTTTCTCAGAAAAGAACAGCAGCATGTCTCTCAGCGTGGCATCAGACGACATCAGCACATAAGCCACCTTCAGGCGCGCAACCTCACGGAACATCGCCGGCATTTCGCCGTTTCCCGACTCTGTCATCGGCAATTCACCACCGAAAGACCCGCCGGGATTCCCCCCCGACACATCATTGATGATTCCTGCACCATACTCCTCAACAGCCATCCGCGCCACCTCTGGCCGGAACGTGTCCACTGACAGCACCGCATCGGGCTGCTCCCTGCGCACCGCCGAGAGGGCGAAGCGCATGCGCTCCATCTCCTCGTTCAGCGAAACCGGTGTCGCTCCGGGGCGCGTGGAATAGGCCCCCACGTCAATGACAGCCCCGCCTTCGGCAACAATCTCACTGGCACGGCACGCGATGTCTGCCTCCGTGCGCTGCCTGCTGCCTTCGAAAAACGAGTCGGGCGTGGCATTCAAGATGCCCATCACCACCGGTTTCCTCAGACTCAGCAGCCTGCCATTGATGTTGAGAGTATAGTCCATATCTGTTTGCAAAGATACAAATTAATGCCGACATACAGAAGCGATTTGGGAAGATTAACGAAAAACGCCGACAAGTATCCCCGAAAACGATGCTAACCGTCAATGCAATTCAAGGAAGGAGAAACGACAAAAACAAAAAAGAGCATTGCACAAACAACACTCTTTTAATGAAGTTTTATCACCTTTGCTGTTTTGTTATCCATGTCGGGCATGGTCGCACCAATCGGTGCTCCTATATAAGTGGGGTCACATATTGTATATTTTTTCCCATTCAGATTAATATAATCACCCTCAGCATAAGCAACGCAAGCCAGCCCACGCCGAGTGAATCTATATAATCCAACCCGACGTTCACCATGACATATGCTAATGGTAAACGAAGGTTTGCTATATAATACACCCACGCAGATGTCTCAGTTGCATTACCTTTGTAAGAAGATTCAAGTTTGCGAAGTTTGAATGTACAGACAGTAACGTTCGTAAACGATGCTAATTCTAAATTCTTCTGGAAATCAGCGTGTTACCTATATGACAAAAAGAACTGGTAACACTTTGGAAACGAGAGAACTTACATATTCCTACACGTTTTACACAAATCCAAAGAACGCCCTTTCTGGATGCAAAGATACAAAAGAATCCGCAAATGCCCAAACATTCTTTGGACTATTTGCATCTCTTTACATTTTTTGTTTGCCTTCCCACCAAACATAAGTGACATAATCGATAAAATTTCCCCTCTCAGTTACATGCGGGTTACATACCAGTTACATACTATTCGCAACTAAAAATCCCCTTATTTATCGGCACTGTCAAAAGACGCTCATCCATAAAAACAGGCCTCCAGTTACATGCCAGTTACATACCCTAAGCCCAAAATGGCACATACCCTTTATTGTTCCGGCTTTGGTTCTCCGTCTTCTCCTCCTTAATCTTTCCTGCGACCAAAGTATCCCTTATAATACGTGATGCCATCGGGTAGTTCTGTTTGTCTATTCCAAGACGTTCCCTAAGTGTGAGGTTGGTCATCTTGTCATTAGTGACATACTTCAGACAAGCATGCTGATAGCAAGCATATATACGCTCTTGTCTGTCAAGGTCTGCATACTTACGATAAGCAAACAATGTTACAGTTGTTCGGGCCTCTTGAACTGTGAAACGAAGCGGTGGTAATTGGAACAACTCAATAGCCGCCACAGCCTTGTCAAGACCACTACCTAATTCTTCGCAAATGCCCAACCGACGCATGAGGTCTGCTAATGATGAGTTGCGTGAATTGTATTCGTCAATAAACCTTTCTACACTGATAATAGGTTGACCAGGGTTAGATACATCTATTCGGTCAGTATATATTTCAACCATCGGGAAGCCTTTCTCGCTGAAATCCTGATGTACCAGCATGTTGGCAACAATCTCTCTGACGGCAATCTCTGGATACATGGTGACGGTAGAACGGAGTGCCTGACCAATCTCTTCATTGGCAGGGAGTTGGCTGTTAATCCACTCAACCATCGTCTTGAAACTAATGGCATAGCCAGCATCAAAAGATTGCTCACGAACTATGTCAAGTTTGCTCTTTCCTTTATATACAATGACTCGTACCATCTTCCTTCTCAAATCATCAAAATCAGACAAATGCTTGGCAAACAACAGGGCACCAAGTTCTGTGATGCTGTATCCCACCTCGTCTTGAATCACAATCTTTTCCGCAAGCATACGGTCTATGATACCCATTGTATCTGAAGGCAAAGGTAGTTTCATCATGTCAAAATACGTCTCTGCACTCATCAAAGAGAGCACTTGTGTCGCTGTCAATTTTTCCTTGACCACGATTTTCTCTAAAGCCTTCTGTCCACCCTTCCATATTTTCGCCTCCTTTTGCGGGAAGTCCCTTAACTTCCTCGTTGTAGAACCAACTCTGACATATTCCTCATGAAGAAAAGAAACAGGCTGATTCGTAGCAGCAGGAATCTTGAATACGCAGACATGCCCTTTGTCCTCATAATCGAAATCATCGATAATCTCAAAGTCAATACGAGGACTAAGGCGAGTTGGCAGCCATGACTCCATTTCTTCATTACCAACCTTCTTCCGTGTTGCATAGAAGTCCGTCCCAACAACCTTTAACGTATCGTCATTTATGCCGAAAACCATATAGCCGTATGGCATATTGCAAAGGAATGCGCTATTGGAAAGGGCTGAAATCCGTTCTCCAATTTCTTCCTTGGAATGGAAGTTTTCCTTGAACTCTATCCATTCGGTTTCCTTATTCTTTACCAACAGACTGTCTATGAGCCTTTTGAAATCTGTATATTCCATCTTGTACGTTTGTTAATCCGAGTCTTACGGTTCTATAAAAATAGGTGTACTTTTGCATGGTCTGCATCCAGTTCGATAATCCTTTCTATTAGATGGTGCTCGACAAGGAAAGTCAAATCCATATCAAGAGGCTCAAGAGAGAACGACATATAGCTTTTTCTTGGCTTTTTGTTTGGATACCCCATCTTTATCAACTCATTATTTCTTTACCCTAACATTTAAGGTACCCTTCTTTACTCCATCTATTTTTCTGACCCAAGGTAGGATTTCTTCTGTAATCTCTGCGGGAAGTCCTTTCCCTCTGATGGAAAAAACCAAATTTTTCCATACAGAATCAACAAAAGTCTCTTCGGTATAATACACCCATGTGGTTGTGTCTTCGGGATTAGTAACCGACAATACATAAGAAGCTGGAGCATTTGAATCGCGAGTTCCTGTTCCTTTAAATGTAAAATAGTTCAAAAGCGGCTTCAAATACGGGAGGTTAGACTTTCCACTCTCGTCAATGGAAAAGGGATTATCCTTGTTTAACCCGAATACATCTTCACAACCTCCATTCTCACGCAAGAACCAATATCTGTTCACAATGTGATCTAATGGAGCTATTGGACTGTTAATAGCCTTCATTACTCTTAAAATCTTGTCACGAGGAGTCTGGTTTATTATAGACGGTGCAGCGCCTCGCTGTGATTTCACAGATATTCCAATATCGTTGATGAACACATCGGCTTTGTCAAATGCGCCAGCTTTATCCGCGTGTATTTGTTGACAAAAGTATACCAATAACCCTGGGTTTATCGAGTTCCAATTCAGAGTTTTTTCTGGGTATCCTATATCTTCACGCTTTGAGTTCTGTACAGATTTGACTTCTTCTACCTTATCGCCAATTGGTATACATCTTTTCTGTTTTCTGCACTCAACGAGGAAAAGCTTGAGCAAATACTCATCCTTATCACCTTGGTTAACCTTTACTTCCCTGATTTCTACCTTGTGTTTTACTAGGAATAGTTCATCGAACGGTGTGTCGTTTATTGCAGTTTCATATTTACAGATACGTATGTGTAAGGCACCCTTGTATACGGTTTCACCTTTTCTATTAACCCATTCCCTCGTCCATCGTGCGATGCAGTTGTCTGCTGGCATTACAGTACCGTGACTTGGCATACCTCGGTCAGCTCGAAACGAGAATCTAAGGTGAGTCCAAACTTTATCGAAGAAATGATCTTCATCCAGAACGTCCCATGTTCTTTCGTCGCAGGGGTTGGTATAGTCGATATATCCATCCAGCTTTTCAACCTCAAATGAAGGATCGTTCTCATCCTTCTGTATGTCATAGGCATGAAAAGCAATATAAGTTAGCAGCTTGCGTAAAGTGTCTTTTATATCCAAAAACGGATTGAGTGGAGAAGTATAGATACAATCCTCGTTGAAAATACCAGCCTCTCTACATTCCCAATAGAAGTCAACCGCATCATCCAAATCTTTTATACTAGCACCTGATTTATTACACAATTTCAGATATTTATCTCGTGTACTATGGTTGATTAAGGGCCTTTCCGTATGGTCAAAACATCTAATACCATATTTATTCCCGTTAATCTCGATATTCACTTTCGAGAACACACGATTACTGCCCTTAACCTTGCATGTAAAGTTATATCCAGCCAAGTCAGATAGTCTGTTAATATCTTCAATTGATATTTTTGTCAAATCCAATTTTTTCAGATGCTTCAATTTGGGCAGTTCCACACCATCTTGTTTGACAGAAGATATTTTTGTCTTGTTGAAATCCCTCAACTGTAAAAGGCGAAGAACCAACAATTTTGCCTCCAGTTCTAATACGTCAGACCTGCTTCTGAGATTCAAAATATCTGCATTGACTTCGCATGGTTTACTATTGTTGGAGTTTCCGTTCTGGTCGAAAAAGAAAAATGACATAGGCTTATATAATATTCAATATTTTTAACTCTTGTTCTGCTGTGGCTTGAATTGCAGGTATAGCTACCGAATTACCAAACTGCTTATATGCAGAAGCATCTGCTACAACAATTTTAAACTCGTCAGGGAAACCTTGTAATCTGGCCCATTCTCGAGGGGTCATGCGACGTATACCATCCCTGTTTACTTCACCTTTTATGTTTGTAACAGGAGTAAAATCCTTCAAACGCTTGTCAATTATAAGATTGCGTTCTCTTCCCATACCACCTACAACTATGGCATTTGCTATCCCATTGAGATCTATTATTTCATAGCCAAATCCATGCCCAGCTGCTTCATGTCTGGCTCTGTGACGTTTTAAAGTCTCAACATACACGTCAGACAGATAGTATTTGACCGATGGCACTTTCTTTTCCATCACATCACGGAATTTCACACGTTTCCCCTCAGGTGTAGTAGGTTCTGGATACTTAAAATCTTCAACATTAATACCGAGGTCTTTACGGAAACCAATTATATAAATACGCTCACGATGTTGTGGTACTCCGTAATCCATTGCGTTGAGAATCTGCGGAGGCACAACATCATACCCTGCATCGTCTAAATGTTCAAGTATAGTTTTAAGTGTGCGTCCCCTATCGTGTATAGCAAGTCCCTTAACGTTTTCGAGGAAGAAGGCTTTAGGCTGATGCTTGCGGAGAATGGCCTCTATCTCAAAAAACAACGTTCCGCGAGTTTCGTCCTTGAAACCGAGGCGACGGCCAGCTAGTGAGAACGCCTGACATGGAAAGCCACCGCAAAGAATGTCGAAGTCTTGCGGAATGTATTTCTTCGTTGACTCTTTTGTGATGTCGCCAAAAGGCATTTCACCGTAATTGGCCAAATAGGATTCCTGCGCTTTAGCATCGAACTCTGACGAGTAAACGCACTTGCCACCGAGGTTTTGGAACGCTATGCGGAAGCCACCTATGCCAGCGAATAGATCAATGAAGGTAAATTTGGGATGTTTGGGAGCTGGGAACGGTACTTTGAAGAAGTCAGCGAAAAGGTCGTATTGTGTGGCATCTTCGGCTACACGCCAGACCTCCTCGTCACTCATCTCGTCTTTGTCTCTGTCCTGACGGAATTGTTTGCGCGAAAGAAATTCACGGACAGCAGAAATAATTTCCGTCTTCCGTTCTTCCGATTCATCGGATCCTTCATTGTGCAGATAGTGGCTCAGCACCGCCATCTGGTTTTCGTATGATGTCTCGCCATAAATCTTTACGCCGTTCTCGGTGATTTCCTCAGGGAAGGCTTCAAGTTTCAGGTCGTCGTTTGCTTTCTTTTTAGCCATCTTATTTATCTTAAATTCGAGTTACCCACTAACTTTTCCGAGTTACCCACTAAGTGTATTATAGTTAACCAGTAACTTAAAAAGAGGGGTGGTTTGTTTGACTTTTCTTTGTTCTTACCAATTCTNNCCTCACCAGTCGGAATCATGCACTTAATATCTGGATAGTTCGGCCCTTTCCCTCCTTTCTTTGAAGGTGCTGTTTTAAGAGCCTTTTCTATCTGAGGATTAATGAAATCTGTTTTGTAATAGAGTTTAATCCCTTTCAATTGCTCCTTAGCCCATTGTTCAACCAATTCTTCTATGCTGTGATTCTTTTTGCTTGCCATATCTGTTCTAAGTAAATATTGTTTTCAACTTACCCACTAAATGTATTATAGTTACCCACTCGCTCGGCTTGCCGCTTTGCTTGCAAAGAACTCAAAAAGAGGGGTGTTACATTTGACTTTTCTTTGTTCTTACTAATTCTGTCAGTTCCACATCAAGCAGTTCTGCAATTCTGAGATATGTCTCCATTGTTGGCTGGCAGTCATTGGTACACCATTTAGATACCGTAGTTGGGGCACATCCCAACTGCTCTGCCAACCACTTATTGGTTCTTTTCTTCTCTGCAAGCACGACTTTGATGCGATTAATGTCTTTGTCCATAATGGATTTCTATTGTTATTGGTACAAAGTTACTCATTTTCTCTGAAAGAACGCACACAACGCCCAATTATTTAGCAAATAATCACATTTTAATATCATTTTCCCCACTTTTCCGCAGACTTTTTCTGATATTGTCTGTCAAATCTTTCACTTTGTGCATAATCTGCACTAACTGCATCATGTACTTCTCCAACTTGCATACAAGTGCCATCGCCCTACGATCTGAGAAATGACTTTTCAACTCTTTCAACGTCTGATTCTAATTCTTTGCAAGCAAAGCGTCCAAAGGCCGGGCGGTTGCCTACCATACGAAACTGAGCATGAAAGTCGCCTAACTTGGCATAATATTCATGTTGACTATTGTCGAATGTCACCACGTGGAATGGCTCGCCAAAGATTTGCGCCTTGATGAATGCGGACTTGCTTGTCATGCCAGAATGGGGATTCCACAGATTAGTGGTACACGATAACTTACAGGAGAACTGCACCATCGAATTCTTGCTCTGACAAGCGAACAAGTTCGAGCGGTTGAGGGTGATGCGCCCCATAATGGGTGCTTTTCCTCGTTTGTCTGTGCTGCCTTTCTTCAGGTACAGTAGCACCTTGAATTTTGTTACTTTCATCATACTCTGAATTTGGGTTGCAAAATTAAACAATCTCAGAGCATCCCCTGCTATGCAAAATATGTCAGAATATGTATATTATTCCGAACCACAAAGAATCTTGTACAGATTACACGATTCTACACATATTACCCAAACAATCGTAGGTAACACTTTGGTAACGGAACAGCCTCAATATTCGTCCAAGTTCATAAGTCTAAGAATAATGCAAATTAGCGCAAATGGGCTAGTTTATAGCAACTTACGCATAAATCAATGTAACAACTTCCACATTCCTAACTTCCTTGATTTCCTGTGGAATAGTAACGTCCGAAAACGTCCTTTCCCTTCGGTCAGCCCTACTTCTAACTATAACTCGTTATTCCAACCCGTTTTTCTTTATCAGAGGCCTCAATTCCTTATCAGTAATGTTAACTTGATCCGACTTGTCGTATATTGTGACAAGCGTGATGTCTGCTCCCTCGGACTCAAAGAGGACGATATAGGTAATTCCTCTTGCACCGCCACTTTTTCCTTTTCTTTTTGAAGCAATGGATATGCGTACTTTGCGCATATGCTTTCCGAGTTCTTTTCCCTTTAACGGGTTCTTGCGCAATTCATTGAGAAAGTTGCTATAGTCTTGCCTCATTGAGGGATAATGCTTGCAGAGTCTCTTCAACTCGCGAGCGAAGTCGGGAGTCGCTGTAATCTTACAGTTCTTTGAGCAAGTCCTCTGCGTTGATACCTTCGAGTTGTCCGTCTTTCATCTCACGAAGTTGACCCAAGGCATGGTCTATTTTGGCAAGTGTCTGCTCCTTAGGCGTAGCAGCAGTGGTCACAATATCGGCCTCGCTGTACGTCTAGCCCATCTTTGAAATCATTTTCTTGAAGAAACTGACCTCATGGTTTGGTACATTGATGGTAATTGCAGTCATATCTTTGTCATTTATATAAATACTGGTGCAAATATACAAAAAATCTGAGAATCTACTATGAGTTTAGCACAAAATTGCATAAAAAGGAGGCAATAATTAATCCTAAGAGGATGATTATGCATATCAGAACACACAAGCCTCAAACAACGCAATCCATGAAAAATGTGCGGAAAGTTTTGCGCCTCACGTTTTCTTTTGTACCTTTGCAAAAAATAAGCGAAAAAATGAGTGTACAAGAACTATACCAGTTGTATAAGCAGCACCCCGTGATTACCACCGACAGCCGCGACTGCCCGCAGGGGAGCATCTTCATCGCCTTGAAGGGGGCTTCGTTTAACGGCAACCTGTTTGCCGTGCAGGCACTGGAGAAAGGGTGCGCCTATGCCATCATTGACGAACAGACAGTGAAAGACGGCTGCCCTGACGACGTGAAAGAACGCCTGATTGTGGTCGACGACTGTCTGCAGACCTTCAAAGACATGGCGCGCGAGCACCGCCGGCAGTTTGACATTCCCGTGATCGGCATCACCGGCACCAACGGGAAGACCACCACCAAGGAACTCGTGGCCGCCGTGCTGAGCGAAGAAAACAACGTGCTCTTCACGCAGGGCAACTTCAACAACGACGTGGGCGTGCCGAAGACACTGTTCCGCATTTCGGAAGAACACGACATGGCCGTGATTGAAATGGGAGCCAGCCACCCTGGAGACATCAAGACGCTTGTTGAGACCGTGGAGCCCACTTGCGGCCTCATCACCAACGTGGGGCGCGCCCATCTGCAGGGCTTCGGCTCTTTCGAAGGGGTGAAACGCACCAAGGGCGAACTGTATGACTATCTGGCCGCA
Organism: Prevotella sp. UBA4268; assembly: GCA_002395135.1. Lineage (GTDB taxonomy): Bacteria > Bacteroidota > Bacteroidia > Bacteroidales > Bacteroidaceae > Prevotella. The sequence continues at coordinate 17,148 of DGWC01000097.1, forward strand.
CAGCAGACCAAGAGCCTTGAGGGCGGTCTGGTGTTCATCAATGCCGACGACGAAGACCTGTGCGCCATGGCCGACGAGCGGAACATCCTCTTCCGCAGCGGCTACGGCATGGGCAAGAGCGACGACATCGTGGTGAAGGGCGAAATCATCTCCTGCGCTCCCATGCTGAAATTCCGCTGGTACATCCACGACGAAGAAGAGGGCGACTCGGAGCCGTTCACCGTGCAAACCCACCTGATTGGTGCCTACAACATCTATAACATGCTGGCCGCCATCGCCGTGGGCATGGAGTTCGACGTGGACATTGACCGCATCAACCACGCACTGGCCAACTACGTGCCAAGCAACAACCGCAGCCAACTGACGCAGACCAACCGCAACACGCTGATTGTGGATGCCTATAATGCCAACCCCACCAGCATGGCAGCGGCCATCCGCTCGTTTGCTGCCATCGACACGCCGAAGCCGAAGATGGCCATCCTGGGCGACATGCGCGAACTGGGCGACGCCTCGGCCGACGAACATCAGAAGGCCATAGAACTGATGAAGGAGTGCCAACTGACCAATGTGTGGCTCGTGGGCGACGAGTTCGGCCGCTGCCAGTGCGACTATCGCAAGTTCGGCGATGTGGAAGAGGTGAAGAAAGCCATCAGCGAGGAAATGCCGGAAGGCTACTGCATCCTGATAAAAGGCAGCAACAGCACCAAGTTGCACCAACTGCCCGCCCTGCTCTAACGTCTGTTTCTATCTTGGAAACAGGCCCAATGGAGGCAGCAAAGCAAAGAAACGGAACCGCGAAAGCGCAGTTCCGGAAGAGTAAATTATATTAATTTGAAAAGTAAATTATATTAATTTGCAAAGTAAATTAAATTGATTTGCACGGTAAATTAAATTGATTTACTTTTCCAAACAGATACTTTGGCGAGGCGAAAGCAATGGTTTTCACGGACGAAAGCATTGCTTTCGCCCATGAAAACCGAAAAAGAAATCCGAGTGCCAGTCTTATTTCTTGAACTGATAGATCAGGGTGAATCCGCGCTTCATCACATCGCGGCCTGAATACGTGTCGGCAGCCTTGGCCTGATAAGATAGCGGCAGGAAGTCCTTGGGCTGATACTGATAGATGCGCATCTCAAGTGTCTTGCCCTTGTCGAGCAGGCGGAATCCCACTTGGGCGCTGCGCTCGCTTATCTCCGTGGCCGAGAAGAAGTAGTTGACGAGGCTTGCGTTCATGGTCACCACGGAGCCCTTCTCGGGCAGGTTGTAGTTGGTTTCCCATAGTTCCTCCTCTTTTTCTTCGGCAATGGAATAGGTGGCATTGCGCAAATATTTGGCCAGGTCGCCCGTCAAGGCCGACGCATCGAGCGAGAGCGTGCCGTCGCCGTTGTCGGTGAAGGTAATCTTGTCGGTGGCCGGACAGTTATCGGGAAGCACGTCGGCATCCGACAGCCGCGAAACAAGTTGGGCTGCCTCCTTGATGGCCTGGGCGTTGGTCAGTCCCTGACAGGTCCACGTGCCGACCAGTTCGGCTGCTCTCGTAGGTCCGGAGATAGTGATGGTGGTTGTGGTGTTGCCGCTGCCCTGGATGAAATAGGGCGAATCGGCAAGGCGGAGCACAATCTGGTCCTTGCCCTCCTCCTTTTTCAGGAAGCGGATTGTGGCCAGTGCGCTGCTGGTGTTCTTGGTCATGGTGAGCACCTGCTTGCCTCCCACTATTTCGAAATGCGTTCCGAGCACGGCGGTTGACGTGGGTGCCACCTCGAAAGGCACTTCATAGTTGGCATAGGTCACGCTTTTTGAACCGCTTTTCAGCGTGAGCGCCACCTCCACTTCTGTTTTCAGTTCATATTGTGCCTTGTTGAACGATCCGGCAAGCACCGGCTGCGCCTGGATGGGCACCACCGTCTTGCGGATGAATCCCAGTTCGTAGCCCTCCACGTTGTCGTTGAGCAGGAGTTCCACCTGGCGGTCGTTGTTGAAACTGCCGAGCGATGTGAGTTGCACGGAAGCCGTTTTGTCGCCCGCATTGAACTGAAACTGGGTGGCATCCATCTCGAAGTCTTCGCCTTCAACGGCCGTTCCGCCCACCGTGAAAGGCACAGCGAGGCTGCGCGTTGCGGGGTGGTTGAGTTCCAGCGTTACGTCGACGGTGCCTCCGGCGGGCAGTATAAATGCCGGGCGCGTGAACGACAGCGAGTTGTCGGCCACCGTTGCCATCTCCTCGTTTGAGCAAGCCGCCACCATGCATGCCGTGAAAAAGAGCATGTAATGGGCCAGTGCGGCGGCTGATTTCCTTATGTGTGAATATATATTCTTCATCGTTATTGTTGTTATTTGGTATAGTTGCTAATGGCTTCTTTCACCACATTGCGCTGCACTTCTATGAGGTCGCGCTCCTCGTTGGTGAGATAAGGAGGAGCAGGCAGTTCGATGGCCTCGCCCGCAAAGGTGGTCACCTCGGGAGTCAGTTCGTCGCTGTCGCCGCACGAAGCCGTGAAACAGGCAGCCATGCCCAGCACGGCAGCCATGATAATGCTGTTTGTCTTCATCTCTATGGTTTTCATTTTTATCGGTTTCTATTAGGTTTTCTCTGTTGATTAGTCGGGATATCCGGGGTTTTGCCTGATGGCCGGATTGATGCGTATGTCGCGGATGGAGAACGGATAGGTGTAGAGATAGTGCTCGGTGACATATTTCACACCGTTATAGCCCACCCAGAACTCGGGTCCGCCGTTGCGTTTCAGTTCAAACCAGCGGTCGCCTTCCATGTAGAGTTCCTTGCGCCGCTCGTTCAGAATGGCCTGCATCAGCGGTGTGAGCGGCTGTCCCGTGGCATCCTGCTGGATGAGTGCCGAGCGGTCAACGGCGGGCAGCGTGGCCTCGGTGAGCGGTTCATAGTTGCTGATGCGGTGCTCGCGCAGCATGTTCAGGTATTTCAGCGCCTCGGCATTGTTGCCCAGATGGGCATAACTCTCGGCAATGATGAGACACATCTCGGCGCTTCTGATGCGGAGCACCAGCGGTTTCTGGTTCTGCAGGTTCTTGTTGAACGAGAATGTATAGCGAATGTCGCGTCCCTTCTCGGCAAAGAGGTTCACCAGTTTCACGTCCACGGGGCGCTTCTTTGAATGGGTGAGCGCATTGTTATAATAGGTGGCAGCACCGGTGCGATAGGTCCTGAAGATGGTGTTTCCCGACTTTCCCGTCTGGTCTTTCAGCATGTTCAGATAGTCGTCGCCGCTGAGAAGGGGGAATTTATCCAGCAGCACCTTGGCCTGGTCGATAGCATTCTGCCACTGCTGACCCCAGAAATAGGTGCGGGCCAGGAAGGCGCGCGCCACGTCAACATTGAAAACATATTTGTCGTCCTCCACATTCATGTCGATGGCCTGCTGCAAATCGCCCACGATGAAGTCGATGGTCTGCTGCAGGGACGACCGTGCCGGCTGCCCCTCGATGTTAAACTCGTCCACGATGGGCAAGCCCAGTATCTCGCTGATGCGGCTGGGGTCGTAGGCTTCGCAGCACTCGCGCATGGCGTAGAAATAGAGTGCGCCGCGCATGGCATGGCAGGTGGCCGTGAGCAACCGGCCCTTCTCGGTGTCGGGTTCGGGCAGATTGCCCAGTATGATGTTGTGGTCCTTGATGCGGCCGTATAGGTTTTGTATGCGATACTGCGTGGCACCGATATTGGCTCCCACGTAGTCGGGCAGATAAGTGGCCTGCGCTGCCGACTTCAGGCTGGCGTTAGTATTGTCTGAATAACTCTCCCACTGCGACACCAACTGGCACGAGCCGAAATACGTGTCGTTGTTGTTCTCCAGGTTGCGCAACTGATTGGCCAGCAGTTGCTCATAGTCGTCGTTGCTCTTGGGGAGTTTCTTGCCGAAGGTTTTTGTTTCGAGATAGTCGCTGCACGAAACCAACAGGCCGGAAACGAGGAGCAGACAACAGCAGGCTGCCCTCGAAACGGTTTTTCTCATATTATTATATATATGTGTATTCATTGTCGTATGTCTGTTTTATGATTCTACTTTCTTGCTGTGCCACGGTCAGAAGCCGATGCTCAGATTGAACGAAACGGAGCGCGTGGTGGGATACATGGCTCCCGGATTCTCGGGGTCGAGACCTGTGTAATTGGTGAACGTGAAGAAGTTGTTCAGCGTGAGCGACAGGTTGAGCGACGACAGCCCGGCATATTTCAGCAACTGCTGCGGGGTGCTATACGACAGGGTGATGTCGCGAATCTTGGCAAACGACACCTTCTCCATAAAGGCTCCGTTCACGATACTCGCGTTGCTGGGGATGTAGTCGGTATATCCGATGATGTCGACCAGCGGGTCCACGATGCGCGGATATTTCACGTTGGTGGTGTTCGCGGGTGTCCATCGGTTGGTCATCTCGCTGTATACGTTCAGGTGGTTGCGATACAGGTCGCTGTATTCGCTTTGCGGAGCCTCGGCCTTCCTTGATGAAACCGACGCAATAGATGCCGGAGAGGTCATCATGTTGTTCACCAGACCGCCCAGCGAGAACATGCCGCTCACGCTCAGGCTGAACTGCTTGTAACTCAAGCGGGCATTGAAACCGCCGGTGTAGGGTGCCGTGGCGGTGCCCAGGTAATAGCGGTAGTTGTCAATAGAGTTCAGACTGTTGTAACTCTTGATGTTGGCATCCGGGCGCAGTTGATACAGATAGAGTCCCGTGTTGGGGTCAATGCCGAGCACTTTTCCGCTGAACACAGAGGCCATGGGATAGCCCACAAACCATCCTTCGCTCACGTTGGGCGCGCCCTGCGTGTTCTGATAGGCCGTGAGATAGTTGCGGTTCCAGGCAATGTTGCCGCCCAGTTGCAGGGTGAAGTCCTTCTTCTGAATCACTGTCGACTGCAAAGTCAGTTCGATACCCTTGTTCACAATCTCCGAGGTATTGTATTTGAAAGAGGTGAATCCCGTGGTAGACACAAGGGCGGTTGAGGTGATGATGTCGGAACTCTTTCTATAGTAGGCCTCCACAATACCGTTCAGGCGGTTGTTCAGCAGTCCGAAATCGAGCGACACCTTGGCATCTCTCGTCTTCTCCCAGCGCAGATGGGGGTTAGGAGCGCCGCTGCTGCTGATAGAAGCCGTGGTGATTCCGTTCCACGAATTGGTGCCATAGTTGAGCACCAACTGCTTGTCAACGCCGCGAACCACGTTGCCCGTGAATCCTCCTGACAGGCGGAGCGTCATCCTTGACACCACGGGGCTCAGCGGTTTCATCCATTTTTCCTCATCAATGTGCCAGCCCAGACCAGCAGAATAGGTGGGGTTGAACTGCTCTTTGCTACCGAAATTGTTGGAACCGTCGGTGCGGAAAGAGAAATTAAACAGATAACGGTTCATCAGCATATAGTCGCCAGAGACATAGAACGAGGCGAAACGGTTGTCGGTGAGTCCGCGCCCCATGAGCGACTCGTATAAGGATTCATACTGACTGGCATCCGAAGCCTGCGCATTGGGATTGTCTGGCCACGTCACAATCTGCGTGTCGGGGTCGTAGCCATACTGTTTCAGATAGAACCGCTTGGTTTTGTTCCCTCTGATTTCGGCACCCGCGAAGACGGAGATGTCGTGCACGTCGTTCACATTCTTGGAGAAATTGGCCTGCGCGCGGGCATTGTAACTGTCGCCGGCAGAATTTGACTGCATCAGCGAACCATAGGGAGTCCAGTCAATCAGATCCTTATGATACCACAAACGGTCGATAAAGGCGGAATAGGAGTCTGCTTCCTTCAGGCTCTCGGTATTGTTCGTATCGTGCGTATACGACACAAGACCCGTCAGTCGCAGCCAGTCGGTAATCCCGTATTCAGCATTCAGCCGCCCCGACACAGTGGCCTTGTCGGCAGTCTTCGCGGTATGCTCCATCTCTCTCAGAATATTGAAGCCCTCAACAGGCAGAGCCGGCGACTCTTGGTTGCCATCGTTCATGCTCGCCAGGTTGAAATAGGTCATGTCTGAGCGGTAACTGCCATCGTCGTTGTAAGGTTTCTCATACGGATTGGCAAAATAAGCATACTGGAAAGGTGAGACCGAAGAATACGGTTCGTGCGACCGCTCTCTCGAGAACTTAATGCCGAGTTGAATCTTCAGCCTGTCCACAGGCGTAATGTTCAGGTTTGTGGTCAGATTATAGCGCTTATAGTTAGACTCTTTCAGCAAACCGTCGTTGCCGGTATAGCCCAGCGACACGTAATAGGTGGACACTTTTGAGCCGCCCTGCACCGAAACATGATGGTTCATGGAGAAAGAATTGCGGAAAATCTCCTCAAACCAGTTGGTCGACTGCTTGCCCAGGCTGGCGATATAGGCATCCTGCTCAGCAGATGTCAGCGGTGAGAAGTTCTCATTGGTAGACAAAAGGCCGTCTTTCCCCAACTTTCCTGAGCGCAACATACCCACGATGCCTATCACAGGCACATGCGAGGCACCCGTGGCAAACCGCTCTGCACTATATTCATCCCACAGTTGCTGCTCCCAGAGCAGTTTCTCCTGTGCATTCATCAACTTGGCATCGCGCTGCGGTTTCAGTTGGCTGATGAGGTTGGCAGAATAGTTCACCTTCATCTTTCCGGCCTTACCCTGCCGCGTGGTAACCACGATTACGCCGCCGGCAGCCCGCGAACCATAGATGGCAGCAGCCGAAGCGTCTTTCAAGATGGTAACATTCTCTATGTCGTCGGGGTTGATGCCGCTGATGCCGTGCACGAAGATGTCATTGAAGTCGCCAGATTTCAACTGCGAATTGCTGATCTCGGGCAGATCGTCCTGCAATGGCACACCGTCAACAATCCACAGCGGCTCGGCATCTCCCGTAAGGGTGTTCGTTCCGCGAATGCGTATCTTCGACGTGCTGCCGGGCTGACCGCTGTTAGAAACGGCCACACCGGCCACAAGTCCCTGCAACAGATTGTCCATCGTGGAAGGCACTTTGTTGGCAAATACCTTATCGGTGAGCACCGCCACAGAACCCGACATATTGCGCTTGGTGGTGGTACGGTAGCCCGTTACCACAACCTGCGCCAACTCATGGTCGTCATCGCGCATCACCACTTTCAAGTGACCGGCCTCGCCCACCGTGCGCACTTCTTCTTTCATGCCGATATAATTGAACGACAGTCTGTAAGGCGGTGCAGCATGGTCTGGCTTCATCGTGAAACGGCCGTCCAAGTCGGTCACCGACATCTTGTCCGTTCCCACCAGTTTAATCGTCACGCCGGGAAGCGGCTCTCCGTTCTCCGCAACCACCAATCCGTGAATCACTCCGTCGTTCCAGTCCGTAGAAACGTCTTTTCCCTGGCGCTCCACGTTGCGCTGCCCCACGGCAGGCACATGGGATTCAAGAAGGAAAAGCATGCAGAATCCGCATAGTTTCCATCGAAGACCCTGCTCAATTTTAGTACGATACATAATTAAATATAGGTTATTTTATAGACATGTTTCATAAAAATTGCTGCAAAAGTAGTGCTTTTAATTTAATTAAACAATACCCAATAATGAGTATTTACGCACTCCGCGACAGCCGTAGCACAGGAAAGATACCGCAGACAAGCCGCCCACAACCGCCATGCGCAGCCCCGCAAACGCAGCAGCAAAGCCTTTCATCTAAGGATTACAGGAATGAAAAAATGCATGAAAATAAAGAAAAAGACAATTTTTCTGAAGAAAGATGCACGTATTTCAGAAATTTGACGTATCTTTGCACCGCTTTTTCAGAAGCAAGCGGGATGTAGCGCAGTTGGTAGCGCACTACGTTCGGGACGTAGGGGTCGGGCGTTCGAGTCGCCTCATCCCGACCAAAGGCGACAAAGGAGCATTTTCCTTTGCCGCTTTTTCTTTTTCAACCTTGTAACTTGTTGAGATACTGCGAAATATACGGAACACCTCGTTCTCGTTTTCTGTTCGATAACAGCCCAAATGCTTGTCGTACAATATTCCGTCAGGATAGACAAAATTTTGAAGTTTCTGGCGTGTGCGGAAATTGCCATCTTGCCACAAAGAGCCTAATTTACAAGACATTGCAATAACGTCAGCAATATATTTCTTTTCGTTCGATAGGTCTCGCTCTGCTTCTTGGAGTGCTTTGTCTATCTGTGTCAGTTGGCTGTTCAGATGCTCAGATGTAGCATTGTAGATGTCACGGTCTATCTCGCCCATTCCGAAACGTACCTTCAAGGCAGTTAACTTCTTCTCTATCTCGGACTGGTTTTTGAGTAAGAGCGTTCTTGTGGTGCTTCGTTCTTGGTTATACTCCTTAAACACCTTGTGCAACACCTTCGTCAAGATTGGAACAAGTTGCTTGGGGATGCTGTACGTGTTCAGCAAAATACAAAAGATGGCTAATGCTTTGGGGGTATCGATTAAAAGTCTTTTTGAGCCTTCTGACGATGTGGAGGGATATATAAGGATAGGGAAAAGGGGCTATCAGTTCAACAGTAGAGAAGAATTAGACACTATTTTGAAAGAAAAATCAGGAAAAGTTTGTTAGTTTGGAAAAGAAATACCTACTTTTGAAGTGTGAACTTAAAAATGATGTGCCTATGACCTAAAACGGATAAAAGACATATAGGAAAGAAGCGTCTGCTTAATTCTGTGATTCTGAAACTTCGACACTTTCAAAAATCACTCATCGGAATAAAAGCGATGCTCACGCTTGGCGTGGGCTTAATTCCATTATTTGAGTGATAGGTAGTCGAAGACCTCAGAATCAGATAGAGCGAATTGTCCACGTTTTTTCTGTCTCACTATTACTTTTGGACTATCAAAATCAATATTAACAAACTATCAAATTAAATTATGAAAAAAAGTTTTTTTATTCTCATTCACTGCTGTCCGGTTAAAATCCGGATCATATAGTTTAACTTAGGGAAGCGAAATCTCTCAGGGAATGAACAGGGGAACCGTCTCTTATGAACGAAAAGAAACTGTGCCAATGGCAGGACGCAAGTCGACTGCTCATTGGCACAGCATATCATGGCGGCAAGCCGATGCCGCGTGTTAGAAGTTGAAGTAGAGACCGAACGAGACGTTATTGCCGTCGAGGTCGACACCAATATTGTTGCTGCTGTCGCCGTCGCCCTTCGGACTGAAACTATCGAAGCCCACAAAGCCCACGTGAGCAACGAAACTGATGTTCTCGTTCAAGTTAACTGCTATGCCCGGACGCATACCCAGTTGGAACTGTGTGCCCATATCCTTATAACTTCCAAAACCTACGCCGCCATCAATAAACACGTTTACAAGTTTCGACTTTACAGCCGTGTAGCGCACGTAGGGACTTACCTGCAGCAGTTCGGTGTCTACATCCTGGTCATAATTGCCTTTGCCCAGGCTGCAAACGCCCTTCTGATAACCGAAAGCCACACCGATAGCCCAGTCGCTGTTGAGGTTATAACCAATCTCAGGCACAAACTTATAGGTGGTCTCAGCATCGTTGGAACCCAGTTTCACACTACCGACACCAATCGAACCGCCCACGTAAACCTGAGCATTCACAGTCATTGTCATTGCGGCAACAAACAAAGACATAAGAATCTTTTTCATGTTGTTTTTCCTTTCTTTTTTAATGTTAATACATAAAATTATCCTAAAACGGCGGTAAAGGTACTACAAAAATGGGGAAAACAGCTCATTTGTGTACAGTTTTTCTATTTCAACTGTAAATTAATGTTAATTATTGCCATTTCAACGGCTTTTCATTGTTTTTGCAAGACATTATATATATGAACGTGGGACGGTTTTGTGTTCACGTGAAATTGTCATGGAAAATCCGAATTGAAGGCTCTCATACGGGCGATGTTGATCACGGACAGTCAGATTGGCGCGAAATATGAGCGTTTTAAAACACGTTTTGCAATCTACTGGCTAACAGGTGATTATATCAAAAACGCATTATTCTTGAACGAGGAAATCAGATGTTGGCCGATAAAAGCATAGGTTTTGGGTTGCAAAAACATAGTTATTGAGGGGTGAAACCATAGGTTTTGAGCAGTGAAACCATAGGTTTTGAGCAGTGAAACCATAGGTTTTGAAGGGTAAAAGCATAGGTTTTGCGCAGCGAAATGTGCGTTGCGGTAATGAATCCTTACATTTTTGCTTTTCCAACGTCCGTTTTGCCTAAATTCCATTTCTATTTTGAGGAAAAACGGGAGCAGGTTTTTGTCGCGTTTTTTCGAATCATCAGCATGCTGTTTGATGGCGAAAAGAAATGGGACTATGGCATCGTTTCCGCCCTTTCCCATGCACTTTCATGAGAGCACGGCTATCGCCACGCACGTTGCTCCCACTCCACTCTTTCCTGGGTAATCACCTGCCGGTCGGCATGTTTCTCCACGGTGGTGATCATATACCTGCATGGCCAGCCGTCTACGAAATAATTGTAATCGTAATAAACGGTTGTGTTCACGCCGTTCTCCTCGGGAAACTCCACGATGATAGCCAGTTGGTAGTCATCGTCGGTGGAATATTCTTCGTCGTCGAGTTTGCCTTTTGAAACGATATAGTGCACCTTTCCATCCTTCGATTCCACATCCGACTCGCCTACGGTAAACCATTTGCCATGATAGGCAAAGAGCAAATACAGATTGCTAAGCGACTCGGTCATCTTGGCTTTCGTACCATGTGTGGCATCAAACTGCTTTCGCCACTGCTTTATGACATCGGCCTTGGAAACCATTGCATAGAGGGTTGGATTGTCTTTATATAGTTTGTTGACCACCTGATCGCCATAGGTAATGCCCCGCTCATAGACTTCCTTCCAGTTTGTGATTTCCTTGAAAGCGCCCAATTCATCAGTGGTAAAGAGGATATGCGAGCCCATACCAGCGCGCGCTGCGGCAAGTTTGATGCGCCCCATCTCAGACGTGGAGTCGATGAGCGAGATGTCAAGCGGGGTATATTCCATGAGAAAACTCTTCTTGGTGGAGTCTTTCACGCAGATTTGGAACTCGCGCCACATGCCATCTATTATGGTGGTGTCTGTGCCAACCACTTCTGCCTTCAAGGCGTTTTGCTGATAAGTGAGCGTGTCGCCTTTGCAGAACCACGCAATGACGTTCACCACGGAGTCGTTTTCTGCATCCTGCGCCCAAAGCAAAGAGGGCATCGCGGCCACGAAAAGCATCGCAAGAACATACCGTTTCATATTCATATCGCTGTTTTTATCTGTAATAATACGCAAAGTTACGAAAATTGCAGCAATAGATGAAACATGCTGAAAGATAATTAACAATAATTACACATGCATCGGCACGGGAAATGCTGCTGCCACCCATCGGCCCACATGGAAATGCCTTTATTTATAGGGCGAACTGCGTTATTTCTCCAGAATTGCTTCCGTATGTCAGCATTATTTCGTAACTTTGCCAGACAACAAAGTAAACGATTACCCCTATGAAGCATTTTATCCTCATGCTGGCCCTCGTGCTGGCCATACCCTGCACAGCGCAGAACCGCCGTTCCACAACAACCCGTCGCACCACAACCACGCGCCAACAGGCCAAAAAGCCCCGCACATCCGCAGCCACCACGCCCATCGCCTCCTACGAAGGCACCTTCGGCGACGATGCAATGGGCGCGCTCTCCTCTTTCGCCCCGTGGTTCGGAATGGAGGCGGAACCCAACCCTCTGGCACATCTCAAAGGCCGGCACGTGATGGTTGTCATCACCTTCAGCAGTCTCTCAGCCCCCCAACTTACCATCGCCGACAGCAAGGGAAAGGTAATCGAAGAGAATTTCTCGACGGCTCTGGAATGGAAAGAGAAAGACAAACAACTCACCTGTGTTGGTTCGAACTACGCCCTTGAGGTGGATACGAAAGACCAGCCGCACATCGCCCTCATCGGATTCGACAAAAAATCTCGCCGTATAGCACATCATTGGGACATTACACCCACCACAAAGAGCCGAGTCTGGTTTGATATCGTGCTCCACAATGCCCACCTCGGCATGTCAAAACTCAAGAAGATGGAGGAAGGATTCAACACCAAGGAGCGCAAATGGGGACCTATACTGGCCTCTTTCGAGCGCGCCTTCCCCAACGCGAAGAACTATAAGACCGTCAGCCACGACGAAGTGGTAAGGCAGGAAACGAAAAACAAGTTGGTTTCAGCAGAGACTCTGCAGGATACAGCCGAAAAAAACGACATCAACTCCATGTTCATGCTGGGCCAGAACTACCACGAAGGCCGGCTTCACGGAGTGGCCAAAGACGAGCGAAGCGCATACAAATGGCTCATCAAAGCCTACCTGCGTGCCAACAAGAAAGGCAAGCAGACCGTCATGGACTATATCCAGAAAAACCTGGAGCGGCGCAAAACCTTCCCCGTACTTACCATCGACCTGCGCGTCCAAGACACAGACAAATTAGACGCGACAGCCCTTTATCAGCACCCACTGGTAGTTTTCTCCATCCCAAGGGTATTCGACAACGGCAAGAAACTGGCTAAGACCATCAGCGCGCGATACCGATGGACCCTCTCACAGGCAGACAAGAAACACATAACCGTGTTCGGCAAGCCCCATAACACGCTTCCCTCGCTCTACGGAGAAAGACTGTTCAGCACCAGTTGGTATAAAAACGGGAAGAAATACGCCAACTACGAATTTGTATTTCACTTCTCCTCGTTCCAATGGGCTGAGGATTTCGCCCTCCACTACGCCCACGACCTCTTCCGCGAGGGTTTCAACTTCGAAGAGTTCGCCACCAGCAAAGAAGAAAATTTCTCGCTCAGCGCCGAAGCCCCATACATTATCAGCGGCAAGCGATACAATTTTCAGAATACCATCTTCGTCCACCGGATTACCAGCAGCAAGGAACCCGTCTACGCCGTCAACATCTCCTTCACGCTGATCAAGAAATAACGACAGTCACAAGCAGCACTATCAGATGATGTGGAGTTGGTGGAGGAAGATGATAAGTATGCCTAAGGGACAGATGAAACGCGCCGCAAAGAGGAACACATGGAAGAAACGTCCGCCCAGGGTGCCGCCACTGGTGATTTCGTCGAACACATCTTTCTTGGAAAGCACCCATCCCACATAGATGCTGGTGAGGAATCCGCCGGCCGTGAGCAGAATATTGGCTGAGAGGTAATCGAAGAAATCGAACAACTGCATGCCGAACAATCGCAGTTGGGGAAGGGCATTCAGCGACAGAGAGCACAGCGCTCCCACAACGATGGCGCACACGGTGACCAGGCGCGCTGCCCATTTGCGGCCCACGCGGAACTCCTCGCTGACGAAGGCTGTGGGCGTTTCGTGCATGGAGATGATGCTGGTGAGGGCGGCCAGAAGCAATAGCAGATAAAACACAATGCTGATGATATAGCCCACCACGGGCATGGCTGAGAAGGCCTGCTGAAACACGTTGGGCAGCGTGATGAAGATGAGCGACGGGCCGCTGTCGGGATTCACACCCACGGAAAAGGCAGCCGGGAAAATCATCAGACCGGAGAGAATGGCCACAAGGGTGTCGATAGCGGCTATCTGGAAGGCCGACCGCGTGAGGTTTACCTGCTTGCCGAAATAAGAGGAATAGGTGACCAGACAGGCCATTCCTGCACTCAGCGAGAAGAAAGTCTGCCCCAAAGCATCGAAGAAGGTGGTGCTGTTGATTTTCGAGAAATCGGGTTTGAACAGGAATTCCACACCTGCCCACGAGCCGGGCAGCAGCAGCGAGCAGACAATGAGCAGCAGGAGCAAGACGAACAACACGGGCATCATGATCTTGGAAGCCCGCTCAATGCCGTGCTGAACGCCACGGATGACCACCAAATGGGTGACAATGAGGAAAAAGACCGTCCACAATACGGGTTTCACGGGATGGCTGGTGAAGTCGGCGAAATACTGCTTGAAGAACTCGGCATCGCCATGGAGATGGCCTACAAGCGAGGCCACGACATACTGAACCGTCCATCCGGCCACCACACTGTAGAACCCCATGATGATGAATCCCGTGAACACGCCCATGTAGCCCACGCCTTTCCACGGCCAGGCTCCATAGGCACGCGAGGCATTGGCCTGTGCACGCCGCCCCAGGATGAACTCACAGAGCATGGCCGGCACACCCAGCGCCACGATGCAGCACAGATAAACAAGGATAAAGGCTGCTCCGCCGTTCTGCCCGGCCTCGTAGGGGAACCGCCAGATGTTGCCAAGCCCGACGGCCGAACCAGCCGTTGCCAGTATGATTCCCATACGGGATGCGAATGCGCCGCGATGTTCCATCATCTATATCTTTACTCTAAAAAAACGCTTAACCATGAGACTCATCACACCCACCCTAACTGATGCAGGAAGATGAAGAGTATGAACAAGGGACATATATACTTGACCACCACCTGAAAGATGCCCAGAAGCGTATAGTTCTGGGTTCCCCAGTCGGTAATTTCATCATGAACAATCTTGCGGTCGACATACCAGCCCACGAACAGACAGGTGAAGAATCCGCCCACGGGCAGACAGATATTGGCCGTGAACCAGTCGAGGAAATCGAACAAAGGCATGCCGAAGAGAGCCGCCCACTCCCAATGGCCCAGCGAAAGCGAACAGACGGCACCCACCACCACGCACATCAACGACACCACAATGGCAGCCTCGCGCCGGCCGATGCGCAGTTCTTCTGAGAGAAAAGAGGTACTCACCTCGTGCAGCGAGATGTTGGAGGTGAGGGCGGCAATGGCCAACAGCAGATAGAAGGCGATGCTCACCACGTATTCCACGATGGGCATGGAACCGAAAGCCTGCTCAAACACATTGGGGAGAGTGATGAAAATCAGCGACGGACCACTGTCGGGCTGCACGCCTACCGACATAGCCGCGGGGAAAATAATCAGTCCGGCAAGGATGGCCACCAGCGTATCGATGGACGCTATCTGGAAGGCTGAAGAGACGAGATTGGTCTCCCGCTTGAAATAACTGGCGTAGGTGCACAGGCATCCCATGGCGATGCTCAGTGAGAAGAAGGCCTGCCCCAGTGCCTCAAGGAAGGTTTTGCCCGTCACCTTGCTGAAATCGGGACGGAAAAGGAACTCCACGCCCCGCCATGCATTGGGCAACAGCAGCGAGCACACCACCAGCACGAGCAACAGGATGAACAGCAGCGGCATCATCAGACGTGAGGCTTTCTCGATGCCGTCCTGCACACCGCGCACAATCACGAAATGAGTGATGCCCACCAGAAGCACCATCCACACGATGGGTTTGATGGGATTGGTGGAGAAATCAGAGAAATAATCCTTGAAATAATCGGGGGTGCCGTGCATGTGTCCCATGACAGAGGCGAAGACATACTGTAGCGTCCAGCCAGACACCACACCGTAATAGCCGATGATCAGGGCTGCGGTGAGCACGCCCATATAGCCAACCCATTTCCATGGTGTGCCATTGGAGAGGCGGGTATAGGCGCGCGCGGTGTTCGACTGCGCATGTCGGCCGATGATAAACTCGCACAACATCACGGGAATACCCATGGCCAATATACATATTATATATATAATAATGAACGCGGCACCGCCGTTCTGGCCCGCCACATAGGGAAAGCGCCACACGTTGCCCAGTCCTACGGCACCGCCGGCAGTGGCCAAAATGACGCCTAACTTCGTTCCGAAGTTGCCCCTTTCACGAAAATCTTCCATACTTTTTTGCTCTTATTGCCTACAAAATTATAAAAAAAATCGTATTTTTGCACCAAAAGAGTAACGAAAAATGAATTCTACACTACAAATAGTCAAGAAATATCCCTTTTCCTGCCTTTGCATTCTGACGATATGGATTATTTGCCTGATTCCTGTTCCTGAGACAAGACTCAAGCACGTGGCATTCATCGACAAATGGACACACATGGTGATGTATGCCGGAACATGCGC
This sequence comes from Prevotella sp. UBA4268, assembly GCA_002395135.1. GTDB lineage: Bacteria > Bacteroidota > Bacteroidia > Bacteroidales > Bacteroidaceae > Prevotella. The sequence continues at coordinate 33,055 of DGWC01000097.1, forward strand.
CGTGATATGGATGGAATATCATAAAAACCATCGCAAGGCGAAACATCGGTCACGCCTTGAGATAAGCATAAAGAGTCTGTTATGGTGGGGCTGGCTCGCCCCGGTGCTGATGAGCGGAGTGGTTGAATTGGCTCAGGAATACTGCACAGGCGGCAACCGCAACGGCGACTGGATAGATTTCGCAGCCAACGCCACAGGTGCTACTCTAACTCTATGTGCCGGAATGCTTTGGGTATGGTTCCGCGCCAGAGAATAAACGGCATGCCGCGCAGGTGGCTGTTATAGAAACGGCGGTCGCCCGTGACCTCATCGCCGAGGAAATCAGGCCGCTCATACGGTTCATTCTCATATGACAGTTCCACTTCAGCCATCACCAGGCCGGCATTGTCGCCATGAAACTCATCCACTTCGAATACGTGCGAGCCGCACTTCACCAGATAGCGCGTCTTGTCAACAATGCCCGGCTCGCACAGTTCCATCAGGTGTTCCGCCTCGTCGAGCGTGATTTCCTTTTCAAATTCATAACGACTTATGCCGCCATCTTCAGAAGGTCCCTTGATGGTGAGATATCCGCGGCTGCCACGGATGCGCACCCTGACGGTGGATCCGCGGCCACTGCTGATATATCCCTGCCTGATTCGGCTGCTGCTTTCTGCCTGTTGGCGATAGGCATCTCCGCGAACCAGGAACTTTCTTTCAATCTCGAATCCGCTCATTAGAAATTAGAAAGCATGGAGATGATAACGAAGGCAAGCGCAAAGACGATTAACACACCAAAGATCCAATTGATGACCTTCTTTGCCTTCTGCTCTTCTTTCTCGGCATGGCGAGCCCTCTGGGATTTTCTTTTCTGACTCATAGTTGTAATATTTTTAGGTTTTAAGTTTTATGTTATTCTTCTTCTGACACGGGGAACTCCATCAGATAGGCCTTGATGAACCCGTCGATCTTGCCATCCATCACGCCGTCCACGTCGGTGGTCTGGTAGTTGGTGCGGTGGTCTTTCACGCGACGGTCGTCGAATACATAACTCCTAATCTGGCTTCCCCACTCTATTTTCTTCTTTCCAGCCTCAATCTTAGCCTGTGCCTCCAGTCGTTTTTTCATGGCGCGGTCGTACAATTGCGACTTCAGCAAGGTGAGAGCGCGCTCCTTGTTCTTCGGCTGGTCGCGCGTCTCGGTATTTTCAATGAGGATTTCCTCTTCTTCTCCCGTATCGGGATCGGTGTACCAGTAGCGCAGTCGCACACCCGACTCCACTTTGTTCACGTTCTGTCCTCCTGCACCGGAACTGCGGAAGGTGTCCCACGACAACTTGGCGGGATCCACATACACCTCGATGGTGTCATCGACCAGTGGTGAAACAAACACCGAAGCGAAACTGGTCATGCGCTTTCCCTGCGCATTGAATGGCGACACGCGCACCAAACGGTGCACGCCGTTCTCGCTTTTCAGGAAACCGTAAGCATATTCGCCGCCCTCAATCTCCATGGTTACGCTCTTGATGCCGGCCTCGTCGCCGTCCTGAAGGTTGGAAATAGTCACCTTATGTCCGTGAGCCTCAGCCCAACGCATGTACATTCGCATGAGCATGGATGCCCAGTCCTGGCTCTCGGTGCCGCCAGCGCCCGAATTGATTTTCAGCACGCAGTCCATCGGGTCCTCCTTCTGTCTCAGCATGTTCTTCAGTTCCAGGTCTTCAATGGCGGCGATGGCCTTGCTGTAGTCAGCGTACACTTCCTCCTCGGTAACCATTTCCTCGTGGTAGAAATCGAAAGCCAACTGCAGTTCATCGGCAAAGGTGCGCACTTCTTTATAGCCATCAAGCCATCGCTTGATGCCCTTCACCTTCTTCATTTGCTCTTGCGCCCGCTTGGGATCTTCCCAGAAATCGGGTGCCTGCGTGCGCAGTTCTTCCTCTTCGTATTCTATTTGTTTTTCTTCAATCTTCAGATAGTGCCTCAATTTGTCGGCACGATCCAAGACATCTTTCAACTGATCTTGTGTAATCATTTTGTCACTGTTCCCTGTATTCATTCCCGCATCCGGGGAACGCATACCTATTCTTTATACATTTCCTCTATCTGCTCGGCATAGTTCTTATTGAGCACGGCACGCTTGATTTTCAGCGTATTCGTCAGTTCGCCCGACTCCATGGTGAATGGTTTGGGCAGCAACACGAAGCGCTTGATTTGCTCATAACTGGCCAGTTGCTGCTGCAAAGTCTCTATGCGGCTGGCTATCATCTGTATGATGGCCTCGTTCTTGCAGAGGTCTTCATGGTTTCTATACGAGATGCCATTGTCCTTGGCATATTCTTCCAGTACCTCGAAGGCAGGGACTATCAATGCCGAAACGAACTTGCGCTGGTCGGCAATCACGGCCAATTGCTCAATAAACTTGTCCACCAACAATTTCGATTCAATCATCTGCGGTGCAATATACTTGCCGTTGCTGGTCTTGAACAGTTCCTTGATTCGCTCTTTGAGGAAGAGTTCTCCGTTTTGCACGTAGCCGGCATCACCCGTCTTGAAGAAGCCGTCTTCGGTGAAACTCTGTGCGTTCAGTGCGTCGCGCTTGTAGTAGCCCTGTGTGATGGTCGGGCCTTTCAGCAATATTTCATCGTTCTCGCCAATGCGTATCTTGATGCCTTCGATGGGACGGCCCACACTTCCGATGGTATACGGCTCGCCTTTATGGTCGCACGAAACAGTGGCGAGGCTCTCCGTCAGGCCGTAGCCCACAATCATACAGATGCCCACCGAGTGGGTAAACTCCTCCACTTCGGCAGAAACATAGGAACCTGCCGTGGGGAAGAAGTTGCCGTTCTCTAATCCCAACTGCTTGCGCACCAGCGAGAACAGCGTCTTGTCGAATGTTTCGTATTCCAGTTTCAGCGACAGCGGCGGACGCTTTCCCTTGCTCAGATACTCTGCATGGTATTTTCTGCCCACGCTCAACGCACGCTTAAACAGTTTGCGCTGAACGGCACTGGCCTTCTCTATCTTCTCATTGACACCGATATACACCTTTTCCCAGAATCGCGGCACGGCACACATACACGTGGGATGCATCTCGCGCATCGACTGCTGGATTTCCTTCGGATAAGTGTTCACAATGATTTCCGCGCCCTCAGTCAGACAAAGTATCAGCCATCCACGCTCAAAAATATGCGTGATGGGCAGGAAATTCATGACGCGGTCTTTCTCTCCCACGGGCACGCACTTGTCGTTGGCCTCGAATGCAGCATGATACTGTCCATAGGAAAGCATCACGCCCTTTGACTCGCCGGTGGTTCCACTGGTATACAGGATATTGGCAAGGTCGTCCCAACGGGCTTGCTTCCACAGCATTTCCACTTCCGTCTGACGAGGATTGTTCTCGCCCAGCAGCATGAAATCGTCGAAATACATCGAACTGGGATCGCCGTTCACCATGCGCACGGAACGGTCGAAGACGATGATTCTCTCCAGCGTGGGACACAAGGGAAGCACGCGATGCGCCTTGTCATACTGCTCCTGCTCGCCCACGAACAAGAATCTTATCTCTGCGTCTCCCACAACGTGCTGTATCTGCTGTTCGCTGCTCGTGGAATAGAGCGGCACCGTGACGGCACGAATGCCAAAGGCTCCGAAATCGGTGAAGAGGTACTGAACGGTGTTTTGCGAGAAAACGCCTATGTTTTCCTGAACCTTTATTCCAAGATTCAGCATGGCATTGCTCACCTGCATGACACGCTCGGAGAACTGATTCCACGAGATGGTTTTCCACTTCAGGCTACCGAAATCGCGATAATTCAAAGCAGTTTTCTCCCCGTATTTCTTTGCTTGCTCATGGATGAGCACTGAAAGGTGACAATTATTCTGCATAGGCCTATATCTTTTATGTTATGCAAAGATAGCAATAAAATCTGAACTAACGAAAAAAAACTGCAATAATTTGGTTTTTTAGCAGCAAAGACATGCATGAAATAAAAAGAAAAACACTAACTTTGCAAGCATCAAAAGCCACTAAACAGTATATGGGAAAGAACAATAACGGAGAAAAAGCAGTGGTTTCGGTGCTTGTCTTGGTGAGCATCGGGCATCTGCTCAACGACATGTTCCAGTCGGTAATCCCCTCTATCTACCCGATGATCAAGGAGTCATTAGGGCTCAGTTTCCTGCAGATAGGAGCCATCACACTGGTGAACCAACTGACTTCCTCGCTGCTACAGCCGCTGGTGGGCTATTTCTCCGACAAGCATCCGCGCCCTTACGGGCTGGCCCTCGGCATGTGTTTCACGCTGGCGGGACTTTTGCTGCTATCGGTGGCCAACAGTTTTCTACTCATCCTGTTAGCCGTTGCATTCGTTGGCTGCGGTTCGTCGGTGCTCCACCCGGAGTCTTCCAAAGTGGCGCGCATGGCTTCCGGCGGTGCCAAAGGCATGGCACAGTCCATCTTTCAGGTGGGCGGAAACATCGGGCGGGCCATCGGTCCAGTCGTGGTGGCATTGCTTATCGTACCCCACGGCCAAGGTTCGTTGAGATGGTTAGGACTGCTTGCCGTAGTCACCATCTGCCTGCTGGTGCGCATCGGCCAATGGTATCGGCAGCAACTGGAGGCATACGGCAAGGGAAAGTCGAAGTTTGACATGGAGAATGAGAGCCGCCTGCCCCGCCATCAAATCACCATTGCGCTGATAGTGCTGCTCATTCTGATGTTCTCAAAGGACTTCTACATGGCGAACATCCAGAGTTACCTCACTTTCTACATGATCAACAAGTTCGGAATGTCCATAGAATCCTCTCAGTATGTGCTGTTCGGATTCCTCTTCGCCTCGGCCATCGGACTCATCGTCGGGGGCGAAGTGGGCGACCACTACGGCAGGAAATACGTTATCTGGGGTTCCATTCTCGGGGCGGCGCCCTTTGCCTTGCTGCTGCCCTATGCCAATCTCACATGGACCATCGTGCTGGCAGTCATCGTGGGAATGATCATCTCTTCTGCCATGTCGGCCATTCTCGTCTATGCCACCGAACTGCTGCCCGGCAACGTGGGCATGATTTCGGGTGCCTTCTTCGGCCTTTCTTTCGGACTGGGCGGCATCGGATCGGCACTGTTCGGGTGGCTCGCCGATGCACAAGGCATCCAGTATGTGTTCCAACTCACCGCCTTTCTCCCGCTGTTGGGCATCGTCACCTACTGGCTGCCGAACATACGCAACTGAGCATTTCCGTCTTTAACATACCATACATGACAACAATGAACACCTATACGCAAGACGCTGTGGCACTGCTCACACAACTCATCGCAACACCCAGCGTGAGCCGCAACGAAGAGCAGGCGGCCGACATCATGGAACGAACCATCACCGACATGGGGATGTGCTGCAAAAGAGAAGGTAACAACGTCTGGATAATCGATCCGCAATATGACGAACATCGTCCCACGCTGCTGCTGAACGCCCATATCGACACGGTAAAGCCTGTGGCATCGTGGACCCGCGACCCCTTCACGCCCACGATTGAAGACGGAATACTCTACGGACTGGGCAGCAACGACTGCGGAGGCGGACTGGTTTCGCTGCTTCAGGTGTTCCGCCATCTCACTGCAAGACCGCAGTCATTCAATGTCATCTACCTTGCCTCTGCCGAAGAAGAAGTGTCGGGAGTGAACGGAATCAGGCGCGTGCTTCCGCTGCTGCCAAGGATTGACGTGGCCATCGTAGGCGAACCCACTGGCATGCAGCCCGCTATTGCCGAGAAAGGACTGATGGTGCTCGACGTGAAAGCACTGGGAAAATCGGGACATGCCGCACGAAACGAAGGTGTGAATGCCATCTACGAAGCCCTTGACGATTTGGTATGGCTGCGCAACTACCGCTTTGAGAAAGTGAGCGAATTCCTTGGCGAGACACAGATGAACGTTACGGTCATCAATGCCGGTACACAACACAACGTGATACCCGACCATTGCGACATGGTGGTAGACATCCGCACCAATGAATTCTATGAAAATGAAGAAGTGTTTGATTTCATCTGCAAACATCTCAAGAGCAAAGCCACCGCACGGTCGTTCCATCTGCATTCCTCAAGAATCGACCCGCAGCACCCATTGGTAAGAAGATGCAGGGAAATGGGCATGGTGCCCTTTGGCTCCCCCACCCTTTCCGACCAGGCGCTGATGCGCTTTCCTTCGTTCAAACTGGGACCTGGCGAAAGCAGCCGCTCGCATGCCGCCGATGAATTCATCAAGATAGCAGAGATAGAGCAGGCCATCGGAACCTATATCCGATTATTAGACCAGCAGCCTATCGTTTGACGACAAACAACAGAACACTGTCTGATGACAAGCGAAAGCACGGCCAACATCAACGTCCCAACCAGACTTCTGGGTTCAGTTTAGTGGTCTGGCGGTATAACTGGAACTGCAAGGTCTGGTCTCCACCCACAGCGCCCAATGTCTGACGGGTGCTCACCTGCTGACCCACGTTCACGCTTACAGAAGCCAGGTTGCAATAAACGGAGATATAACTGCCGTGGCGAACCATCACCACCTTGGTATTACCGAAACCGAAGACACGGCTCACCACACCGTTAAAGATGCAACGCACGGCTCCACCGGCACTGCCTTTGATGTTGATGCCCTTGCTGTCGAGCGTCACACCGCGAAGCCCTTCCACACTATACTGTCCGTAATGGCGAACAATCTTTCCTGAAAGCGGCATCGGCAAACGACCTTTGTTGTTGGCAAAGTTACTGCTCAACTTGCGGTCTTCGGTGTTCATCTCGCGTGCGGCCTCATTCTCGCGCTTTGCCTCAGCCACTTCGTGCTGATGGCGACGGTTGTCCACCTCCGCCTTGCGCTCAGCAGCCTCGCGGTCGGCTTGCGCTGCCAAGGCTTCGCGCTCTGCCTTTGCGGCTTCTTCGGCATTCTTCTTGCGAACAGCCTCACGCGCCTGCTCCTTGAGTTTTCGCTCACGCTCACGGGCTTCGGCCACTCTGCGGGCATTCTCCTTGGCCACTCTCTCGGCCTCGGCTTTCTTGCGAGCCATCTCTTCTTCGCGCTTCTTCTTGGCAGCGGCCGCCTCGGCAGCCTTCCTGCGTGCTTCTTCGGCAGCGCGGATTCGCGCTTTCGCCACTTCCTCCTCCACCAGACGGTCAATCTGGGCGTTCAGTTCCTGATCTTTCTTCCGCTGCTCATCAATGATGCCCTGAATGGTTTTCTGCTGCCGTTGCAGGTCGGTCACCATCTTCTGCTGCTCTTGCTGCTTGTCCTGCAGGGCCGTTTTTTCCTTCTTTCCTTTATATAACAAGTTGTTCTTTTCCTTCTTGACGCGCTCCAGTTCCTGATGTTTCGACGTTATCTGTTCCTGTTTCTGCTTCACCTGCTCACCTTGTGCCCGCTGGTAAGAGCCGTATGCACGCACGAATCGCAGCCTTCGATACATCTGCGTGAGACTCTTGGCAGAGAAAATGAACATCAGTTCGTCTTGAATATTCCGGTGTTTCGCCATGTAACGCATAGACTTCACATAGCGCTGCCTGCGCTCTTCGAGTTGCTGTTCGAGCGTGGTCAGTTGGGCCTTGAGCAAATCAATGTTCCCGTCAATGTGGGTGATGTCCTGTTCTATGCCTTCGATGGAACGCTGATGCTGCTCAATCTCGCTGTTTATCGTGAGCAAGTTGTTCAGTCGCTGCTTTACGTCGGCCTTGTTAGCCTGCAACAAGCGCTCCTGCTCTTTGATTTTCTTCTGGATGGCGGCGCGCTGATTGCGCAGTCCTCTGATTTCTGCTGTGCTCACATTGGCTCTCGCCTTGGCAGAACTGGTCTTTGGCGTGCTCTTTTTCACCGTGGACGTGGTTGTTTTTTTCTTGGCCACAGGTGTCTTGGCAGCGGTTTTCTGTCGCGTAGCGGTGACTGCGGCCTTCTTCTTTGCGGTTGCCGCCTTCTTCGTCTGCGCACTGCTGGTGAGCATGCAGGAAAGAATCAGGAGTATGGAGAGTATTTTTCTCATTTACAGGCTCATCAGTTTCTTCAACACATCGTCAACACTCACTTCCTTGTATTTCTTCGACAGCGTGGTGCGGGCATCCCATTTCTCATCGGTATTCACTCCGCGCATGCGGATTCCCACCTTGATTTGCTTGGGTTTCTTGGTGGCAGAAGTGTTCATATCGAGTGTCATGAAGGTCGGGAACTGCTTCACGCCCACCGTTGTGAAATCGTCATACGCACATGTCACCTTCGTATTGCCGTGGCTGCTGCTTGAATATTGCACGTCCACCTGGCGTATAAGGCCCTCCTTGTTGTCGGCCTGCCATTCGTAATTCATCCTGTCGCGGTGCAGGGCAACCACCGAATTCTGGTTTCCTTCGTTCAGTGTCACGTCGAAGTTTTTCAGTTCTGCATCACCCATCTTGACCGTCCCGGGAAGGTAAAGTTGGTTCCAGAACAGTGCCTGCAAGGCATAGAAGTCGAGTCCGTTGTTCTTCAGGAAGTCTACTTTGTTGTAGTCTCCCTTGATATATTCTGTATGGATGCGGTCCACAATCATCACATAGTCTTTCGTAAACTCCAGTCGTCCGGCCTCCATACCCAGGATGGGCACGTTCAACTGGATGCGGATGACATCGTCGCGGCGCATCTGCAACTTGCCGCTGACGGTGATATCCTTGCTGCCCGACTTGAGGTTGAAGTCGATTTTCGATGTGATGCACTTGTTATAGACGGCATTGTCGGCCACCTTCTTGGCAAACTGCATGCGCTGGAGTTGCATCTGCTTTTCCTTTTCCTGCTGGGAAAGGTTGCCGCTACTGCCCGGTGTCTGCACAACAACAGGCTTTTCGTCCTTCACCAGACTCTTTTTCGAGCCGCAGGAAGCAGCCACCAGGCATCCAACGATGCAGACGACCAGCATGCTGGCAGTTGCGCTCAGCGATATGTTTGCTTTCTTCATATTCAGTTTTTTCATATTCAAATTCTTTATCATGACGATTATTCTTCCTTTATATATTTTCTCAATCTGATTTTCCGCGCCAGTATCTTACTGTCGTTGCCGGCATCAACGGCCTGCTGCCAGAACTCCAAAGCCTTTTCGATATCGTCGCACATGGCATAGATATCGCCGGCATGCTCCAGCAAAACGCCGCTGGGCACGGAATCGTTCTGCAAGGTCTGGTCGATATATATCTTGGCCTCTTCATAGCGCTGCTGCTTGAAAAGAATCCATGCATAGGTGTCCAGGAACGTGGCATTGGTCGGTTCTGCCTTGATGGTGCGGTAACTCATCTGCTCCGCCTTATCCAGGTGCTGGCCCTTTATGCTCAGATAATAGGCATAGTTGTTCAGTGCGCTCACATTGTCGGGCTTATATTGCAAACTGCTGTCATAGGCAGCGAATGCCTCTTCGTTGCGCCCTTTCTCGTGCAGGATGTCGCCCATGATGGCATAGAAGTCGGAAACGATGTCTTTATTGCTCTTCTCGTTAATCTGCGCCACGCCCCTGCGGAATGCGTCCAGCGCCTCGTCGCGCATGTCTTTTTGCGAATAGGCCATGCCGAGATAATAATAGAACGGCATCTCCTCGGGATTGTATTGCGTGGCAGGGATAGACAGACTGATCACCTCGTCGAAGTCTTTGTCTTCCCATGCCGACTGGATCAACTGGGCGCGCACGGCGGCATTGTCGGGCGCAATGACCAGTGCCTGCCGCAAAACGTCGTTGATGCTGTCTTTCGGCATTTTCTTCAGCGTCATATAGGCGGCGTACAGTTCCGTCATGTCTGAGTTTTTCTGCGGTTCGGCCAGCATCCGCTTGAAGAGGCTGAGCACCTGTGTGCTGTCGCCGCCATTCTCTTCGTTGTCGGCCACCACCTTCCTCATGAGCGTCATCTTGGTCGACGACGGCGTTCCGCTGCTGATGAGCAACTGCTCTTGCAGTTCGTTTGCCAGTGAATCGGCCTCCGTGGTGCGGTAATAGTCAATCATCGACATCTTTGCCGACAGGTTGTCGGGCTCTTCCCGCAACACCAGTTCATACTCTTTCAGCGCCTCGTCGTCGCGGTTGTTCTGCAAGAGCCAGTTTCCCATCATGATATGATAGTTCATATCGTTGGGATGGCGGTCGGAGAGTTCTTTTAGTTCATTGTATTCCGCCTGCTTGTCGCCCAGCATGGCATAGACGCGCATCTTCGAGAGAGTGGTCTGTTCGTTGCTTCCGTCCACCTGCTCAATGCGGTTGATGGTGTGGAGCATCTGCTTATAGTTGCGCTGCTGGTTATAGAGATTGAGCAGATAGGCCAGCACGTCCGACCGTTTCCGGTCGTTGGCATACACCTGTTCGTAGCAGTCTATGGCTTTCCCATACTGTTTCGTGTTGATAAACGTCATGGCCAGGCGTTCCAGATAAGTATCGTTCAAGGGGTCCAGTTCGGCGGCGCGTTCCATACAACTGAGTGCCATGGAGTCGTTGTGCAGTTCTGCGTAATAGGCAGCCTGCGTGAAATACACCTCTGAGGCAAAGGGATCGATGGTCAGGCAATGGCTCAGCAGTTCGAATGCAGCGTCATAGTTACCCTTGGTCTGCTGGTTGATGGCTTCGAAATAGAAATATTTCAGCCGCTGCACATCATTATAAGATAAGGTGTGTACATTGTTTCGCACAGGTTTCCGCACCTTTCGCGCCGACTTCTTGTGAGTTTTCCCAGCCTTGGCATCCGTTCTGGAAGCAGCCATGCCGCCGCTCATTCCACCGATAAGGGCAGGAGCCATCGCGGGAACGCATGAACTGACACCCACGACAAGGAACAAGCAAAGCCCTGTCAGCCCTGCCGCTATCCATCTGCAACGAGTGTTCATCACTTTCCTCATCACCAACTCCTTACTCTTCACGATGTATTACTTTCTAAGAAATCCTGACTCCAAGCCCGAAACCATGTACGACGGATGCTCCGCTGCTAACTATTTCACTCCTGTATGTCCATAGCCGCCAGCCCCGCGCTCCGTCTCATCCAGTTCTTCCACCACCACGAAATCTCCCTGTTCGTGACGGGCAATCACCATCTGGGCAATGCGCTCGCCATCGTTGACGACGAAATCCTCCTGCGACAGATTAATCAGACAAACACCAATCTCGCCGCGATAGTCGGCATCAATGGTCCCGGGAGTGTTCAGCACGGTGATGCCATGTTTCAAAGCCAGTCCGCTGCGCGGTCTCACCTGCGCCTCATACCCTTCGGGCAGGGCGATGAACAGTCCCGTCTTCACCAGTCGGCGCTCCATGGGATGCAGCACGATAGGCTCATCTATGTTCGCACGGAGATCCATTCCCGCACTCTGCGGCGTGGCATAGGCAGGCAACTGCTGATGCCCTTTGTTTACAACCTTTATCTTTATCATAGTCTTTTTCTCGTTGTTTCAACTTGCAAAGGTAACACAATAAATGAAGAATGAAGAATGAAGAATAAAGAATTATGATTATTTTTCACTATTTTCTCTTCCAGATGCCATTGCGGCCCGTTCTTAATCGGTCAGGGCTTCGTCTGCAGTCTCACCACCCAGATGCTGGCCTCATAGAGCAGCCAGATGGGCAGGGATACGATGAGCAGGGTGAACACGTCTTGCGTGGGAGTGATAATGGCGGCCACAATCAGGATAACCACCACGGCATGGCGGCGATAGCGCGACATCATCCGGGGCTTCAGCAGACCCGTCTGCGCCAGCAGCCAGCACACCACCGGCACCTCGAAAACGATGCCCAGCGACAGCGTGAGCGACAACATGGTATCGATGTACGACTGAATGGAAATCAGATTCTGCAAATCGGCACTCACCTGATAGGTGCCGAGAAAACGGAACGTCAGGGGGAACACCACGAAATAACTGAACAGCAGACCGATGACAAACATTACAGAGCCGCCTGCCACGGCACGATACAATCCCCGGCGCTCGTTGTCGTAGAGAGCCGGAAGAATGAAACAAAGCACTTGATAGATGGCATAGGGTGCCGACACCAGCAGTCCCACAAAGAAAGAGGCCTTGATGTGGAGCATGAACTGCTGTGCCAGGCCGGTATTGATAATCTGAACGGAGAAATCGCTGAGCCCCGTTCCCGCGATGTGCCTGCTCACCAACTCCAGCCAGCGGTAGGTGATAAAGCCGGAATCCTTGGGTGCCATGATGATGCTGAACACCTGCTCTTTAAAGAAAAAGGCCACAACAGAGCACAACAGCCACACCACCACGATGCGGATGATGAACGCGCGGAGCACGTCCAAGTGCTCCCAGAACGACATGGATGCCCCGTCCTTACTCTGCTGCATCCTTTCCGCTGCCGTCGTGTGCGTCTTTCTTCAAGCCCGTCTTCGCGTCGTCTTCGCCCAGTCCGGCCTCGTTCATGCCTTCCTTGAAACTCTTCACGCCCTTGCCCAGGCCCTTCATCAGTTCGGGAATTTTTTTTCCGCCGAAAAACAGCAGCACCACCAGTGCAATGAGCAATATCTCCTGTGTTCCTATGCCAAACATAATCGTTCTTCTGTTTACCGTTTTTATGATTTCACTATGTCGATGCAAAAATACAAAAAACTATCCATTTACGGCTCATCTCGGCGGCTAATTAATTATTTTTTTGATATTCCGCCCCTGCCTGGCGGTGAACATTGCTGCCTTCAAGCATAAAATAGTTGTTCATAAATTTGCGAACACCCAAAACACTTTGTACCTTTGCAGCCGTATGATAGTTACATTCGAGCAGACATACCTACAGGAACTCTACACCGAGGGCAAGGCAAGTGATAAGCGCCACCGCTTCCAACCTCAGATTGTCGGCAAATATGTGAAGGTTGTCAACCTGATGAAACAGCAGGAGAATGTCTTAGGATTGACCAAGTACGGCTCCTTGCACTATGAGAAACTGCACGGCGACAAGGAGGGAATATCCTCGGTTCGTGTTAACGACCAGTACCGTATTGAGTTCACTGAAGGCATGGAGGCTGGCAAGCAGATTGCCACGATATGTAACATCACAGATTTGCCAAACCATTATAAATGAACAGGAGGACGAGACATGACGACACTTGAAGGAATAGACCCGCAGATGATAGCAAACAACCTGAAGCCCTATCAGCCCACACACCCCGGCGAGGTGCTGAAGGACGAATTGGAATACCGTGGCATTTCGCAGCGAGGACTGGCCAAGCAGATAGGCATTTCCTACTCTGCTTTCAACGAGATGCTGAACGGTAAGCGTTCGCTCAGTCCCGAACTGGCCATGATGATGGAGGCCGCCCTCGGTGTGGACGCCGCCCCACTGCTTGCTATGCAGAACGAATACGACATGCTGATGGCCGAGCGCGATGAGTCTTTTATGGAGAAACTCAAACACATTCGTCGCATTGCAGCCATATTCTAACAATAACAATAATGTGCAATCTCAAAAACAGATATGCCAATGGAGATATAAAAGAACAAACGACATAAAGGAATAGCGTCCGCTTTTCAATCTTGTTTTCCGAAATCGGCAAAATAGAAGAAAACAGCAAGAGTGAAGATGGATGCCTGCGCTCAGCGTGGGCACATTACTCGTTCAAAGCTGTTTGGGTCATTTGCCGATACCCGGAAAACATAGACGAAGTGATTGTCCACGTTTTTCTTTTTGTCTCTAATTGAAACAAAAAAATGCAGCAGACATGATTCACTACAAGGGGTTGCTGAAAGAATTCTCTGTTATTAAAGATGTCTTTTCTATCATCATTGATATTGTTGATCGAAACGTAAAATTCATCAAGCGACGTCCCTTGTACATAACACTTCAAATAGTGTCGCTGATAAATTAAGCAAACCTGCCGATCTAAAGGCAAAAGATATTTTAACCGAAAAAGAATCAGTGTTCAATAATCAAAACTATTAAACTTATAAATTATAAAGATATTATTATTTGCTTTTGCTACATTAGTTATTACAGAATGTGGAAACAAAGTTCAGCAGCCAAAAGTTGTGGAGGAAGATAACTCAATCAATCTTCCTGAATACGTCCTTCTAAGAACAGAAGAACCACAAGTTTCATCTGATGGTCACATTTCCACAGGCCAGAATCTTGTATATAATATAGAGATAGACCACCCATTGCAGAAGGACAGCCTTGAACTCTTACAGGATTATTTTATCCAAAAGGGAGAGAAGGATTTTGTCGGGATAAACAAAATCATTGTCCGTACTTATCTGAAAGGAACAGCAATACATGGAACGCCTTATGCGTCACTGAATCTTGTTGCTGGAAAGAAGGAAACTCTAATCAATGAAGAAGCATTGAATATAGAAGAACTTTCACAGGAAGATTCTTCTGATGAAAAGGTAAAAGAAGTTGCTGACCCAATAGTCGGAAAATATTTTTGCAATAGAACTCATGACACCTACGTATTCAATTCTGACAAAACAGGATTCTTTACCATACAAGGTGGTGGCCCATCCACATTTACTTGGAAATGTTCAGGGAGCAATGTGACAATCGAATATGAGGCTTTTGGTGAACAGAAACTGAAGTTTGACCAAAGATCTGAGACTATTACAGAGAAGTCAGAGTCATTTGGAGTATTGGTGTTTAATAAGCAGTAACATTTTGCATTTAACTTACGATTATTATTCCTATCATTGCGACATCGCGCAACTAGCAATTCCGAATCAGGCAAAAACTGACGACACCTGATGAGTATGAACGTTGCGAAATGCGACTTTGTTATATCCGACACCATTTTTCAGTCGAATTGACTCTATAGCCTCCTGCCCGGCTGTCCGCTTCGGCAAGAAAACATGGTTCTTCTTGCGGCTTTCTTGATTTTTATTCGTAATTTTGCAGAAAATAATCAACATGGACTGGAACAAACTCATTTCCTATAAGCGGCTCGGACAGGAAAGCCGCCACAGCGAGCGCCACGACGACCGCACAGAATTCAAGCGCGACTACGACCGGCTGATCTTCTCGGCACCCTTCCGCCGCATGCAGAACAAGACACAGGTGTTCCCCCTGCCGGGCAGCATCTTCGTGCACAACCGACTCACCCACTCGCTCGAAGTGGCCAGCGTGGGCATGTCGCTGGGCAACGACGTGGCCAATATCCTCATCGGCCGCGAGCCCGCACTGCAGCAGTCGCTGCTGCCCCACATCGGAACCATTGTAAGCACGGCATGCCTGGCCCACGACATGGGTAACCCCCCATTTGGGCATAGCGGCGAAAAAGCCATTCAGGCCTTCTTCACCGAGGGCGGAGGAGCAGCACTGCGCAGCCTGCTCACTCCTGAATTCTGGAGCGACATCACCCATTTCGAAGGCAATGCCAACGCCTTCCGACTGCTCACCCACCGCTTCAAGGGGCGCCGCGACGGCGGTTTCGTGATGACCTACGCCACACTCGCCGCCATCGTGAAATACCCGTTCTCATCAATGGCAGCAGGAAAGAAAGGCAAATTCGGGTTCTTCGGTTCCGAGCAGGCCATCTACGAGCGCATCGCCCAGGAACTGGGCATCCGCAAACTGTCGGCCGAGGGGGAGCCGCTGCGCTATGCGCGCCATCCGCTGGTCTATCTGGTGGAGGCCGCCGACGACATCTGCTACGAGATTATGGACATTGAGGACTCCCACAAACTGAAGATTCTCACCTTCGACGAAACGGCTGACATGCTGCTCGGATTCTTCGAGGAGCACGACCGCCAGCAGATTCTCAGGCGCATCACCGACGAAGGCATCACCGACGACAACGAGAAAGTGATCTACATGCGCGCCTGCGTCATCGGAAAACTGGAGAACGAATGTGTGAAAGTGTTTGCCGACCACGAGCAGCAGATACTCAGCGGCACCTTCGAAGGCAGCCTCATCGACCATATCAGCACGCGCCAGCACGAGGCCTACCGCCGCTGCACTGCCATCTCGGTGAAGAAAATATACAACAGCCGCCCCGTGCTCGACGTGGAACTGTCAGGATATAAAATCATTGAAACGCTCATGGAAAGCCTCACCGAGGCCGCCGTGCACCCGGAGAAGTTCCACTCCCAGCAACTCATACGCCGCTTCAGCAGCCAGTATGACATCTGCAGCCCGTCGCTCGAAGACCGCATCATGGCCGTTATCGACTATATCAGCGGCATGACCGACGTGTATGCCCTCGACATTTACCAGAAAATCAATGGCATCAGCCTGCCCATCGTATAGTCGTTACCCCCAAATGGGGTACAGGGGCGCACCCATTGACAAAGGCCAATGGACTACTCTCCCGTATACTTTCCCATAAAGAACACCACGTTGCTGCCCCGCTCCGTGATGAGATAGACAAAGGGGCGGTCGGCATGGAACTCCACCTTGCGCGGCTCGGCAGGTTTTGACGGAGCGATGCTGGTGGTATAGTTGACACCCGCTATTGTCACGGCGGCAGCCTTCGAGCCCGTTTCGTTCACCTCTATCTTGGCCAGTTGCTTCATCATGCTCACATAGAGCGTGCCATGCTCAGCCATCTTCGTGAGTTCGGCAGTGTTCCAGTCAAACATCTGGCGGATGCCCATCTGCTGCAGCACTTCGATCAAAGGAATATCAGAATACGTGTCCCAGCGCGGCACCTTCACGTCCACCTCGCACGCTTCCTCATGCAACTCCTCGGGCCAAAGGCTCTTTTCGTGCGACATTTCATGGCGAAGGCGCTCCAGCACATTGTCAAGGCTCTTCCCCTCCTTGGGCAGCAGCAGCCGCATGCAGAAGTCGCCGTTGCCGTAGGGCAGAGAAATAGAGGTATAGTCGCCCGACTCACCATACGTGGCCAGCACCTTCTGGTGCATCATGTCCACCTTCTTCTTTCCCGACGGTGCGCGGAAATCGGCCTTCTGCGTGAGTTTCTCATCGAATTTCTCCGCCCAGTCGGCCTTGAAATAGATAGCGTTGAGCAGATACATCACCACATCCTTAGAGAATTCATCATCAGAGAGAATCTGGGGAATCATGCTGTGGGTCTTTTCCTTGCACCAGTCATTGATCCTGTCCACATTCCTCACGTTACTGAAATCCATGTCCTCCACCTTCGCCTCGTAATATTTCTCCATCTCCTGCTGATAAGGCTGGGCAATCTTTCCAATGCTGTTGTTCACGAAGATACTGTTGCCTATCTCAAGCGTCACCTTCGGATCCACCTGGGGAGCCGACTTAATGAGGTTCTCGCAGTAGGCATTCACAGCCGTGGCATCGGCGTTGCCGAATCCCAATGCGTTCTGGATTTCCTTCTGCGTGTTGCCCTCAGCGCCTGCGTTCAGCATGCCCAGCACGTAGGTAACGCTCAGCGGCGAGCAGAAAGTGCTCTTGTTGCCGTTGGTCTCGCTGATGTTGCGGAACAGGTTGAGCGAGAATATATTGTTGGCATTTACAAAACTGCGCTGCTCGCTGGTCAACTGGATGGTCTTCTCAGGATACAGCATGTTGACCGCGCCCGCATCTCCGTTAATCATTTCATCTTTGTCGGAAGAGCAAGATGCCAGTGCCGTTGCCAGCACGAGCAGCCCCATAACAATCTTACAAGTCATTCTCATTTGCATAGTCTACGATATTTTGTTTATGAAAATAACAACAGAATGGACAGAATCTTGCACCGCTTTATGTTAATAAAACCAAATAAAAAGGCCCTTCACGTACATTCACCTATTGTCCATTCCACGCATGATGCCTTGACAAAAGTTCCTTTATAGGCAAAAAATATTGGTCATCCTCATCAATTTAACAGGGCAAGTTGGCTGTAATTGCTGGAAAAGTTGTAAATTTGCATTGCTGATTATCGCCTTTCGGGGTTAATGTAGTTAATGAAACAGAGCATTACAGAACTTATTATCACATTCAACATGCGAAACAACAAGACCGCCAAGGGCGGTGCAATCTCCTGCCATCTACATGGTGGTGCCACACAAACGAAGAACATTATTGCAATCTTGACATTGCTCTTGCTCGCATGGATGCTTGCGGGCTGCAAGTCAAATCATATAACGGAACAGCAACGGTTTGAGAGAAGCGTTCTGAAAGAGTTGCCTTTTCGTGTTGATTCCATCCGTTGGTTCACCTCTGGCAACATGCCAGCATTCAGGTTTTCCAATGCTGAATACGCCCATGCCAGACCAGATGCAGAAATCCGTCCCGACGGCGATTATTGGGTTTGCAACCTGTTTGATGACCAACCGCCTGCGCATCAGGCCAAAGAGAATATCTGGCGCAACGTGTTGGTATCGAAAAAGAACCAGCGCGTGGTGTGCATAGACCGATACCTGCAGCAGGGAAGGACGACGGGCTACTGCTACGTGTTGCAGAGCGAAAGGAAAGAATATCCCACCTACGGCACCTTCCAATGGGACGTGAGCGACTCTCGCAACATCGAGATGGTGGGCGTGATGCTTGACGACTTGAAGGAATTGGCTTTGAAACGTCACCGGCTGAATGAAACCGAATGGACATGCCCTGCCTCGCAAGATGATTACTGGAGAATCATTTTCCATGCCGATTCGCTATTTGATGCACGCCTCTACAACGAGGCTCGCCAGGCGTATGACCTTGCCTTCTCAGATAATCGCTATATACTACCCAGTCAACTGTCTACAACGGCAAACAAGATGGCCTCCATCGGCGACAGCCAAGCGGCACTGGCCTATTTGTGCCACCGTCTGGCCATGGAGAAGGATTATTATGAGGATCCGTTGATGAGCCCATGCACAGAACTTAACGACACATTCAAGGTGAGGAGCCATCAGTGGCATTACGACTTGGAACTCAAAAAGACGCTGGAAAATATCTTTGAGCGTGACCAGTACGACCGACTGCTATGGTCGCAGGCCGCGAAGAATAATCCAGCCAATGCCAGACGGAATGAACGGCTTGCCCGCCGCGCACTGATGACCGACAGCCTAAACCTTGTACGTGTGGCCGAAATCCTTTCGAAACACGGATTCCCACGCAAGGACGTAGTGGGCGATTTTGGCAATCAAGCCGTGTGGCTTGTCTTCCAGCATGCCAGTCTGGATTATCAGCAAAGGTTCTTGCCACAAATGGAGGCTGCCGTGTCTCGTGGTGACATCGCACCCGTATTCCTTGCATTGCTTCGCGACCGCATTGACGTGCGCGAGGGCAGGCCCCAGCGATATGGCACCCAAACTGATGGCAAGGGGAACCTCGCTCCGCTATTGGATGCATCACGCGTGAACCAATGGCGACAGGAAGTGGGACTTCCTGCCCTGGAACAGTTTGGCGAATGAGTTCATGATTCACGGGAGTTGACGGCCATTCATGGTTCCATTATTCATCATAAACACGATTAGGCATTTGCGTTTCCATCTTCATTTGATTACTTTTCACCTGCAAAAGCACTGCTTTGGTGCATCGGAACCTGCGCCCCAGAAAGCATGTCATTACGCTGCTTGCTGCAGAGTGTCGCTTTTGATACGCGAAACTGATGCTTTGGAGCATTCATACTATAGTAGCAGAAAAGTAATTTAATGTAATTTGCTGAGTAAATTAACTTAATTTGAAAAGCAAATTAATATAATTTGCGCGGTAAATTAATATAATTTGCTGAACGGTTCCAGCCAAACGAAACGGCCAAATCATAGGTTTGGCGACTGAAAAGCAATGGTATGAAGATTGAAAAGCAATGGTTTAGACAGCGCAAGCCACCGCATCAACGTCTGCGCCGCGCAACCCAAGCCCGCGGAAATGCCAATAAAACAAGAGAGCGGCACCCGATGTACCGCTCCCTTGCAGAGAATTGATTACTCGTAGTGTGTGTCGAGATAGACCACCTTGGTGACGAGATATTCCTCCATACCATGCTTGCCGTCGGCACCACCGATGCCGCTCTTCTTCACGCCGGCATGGAAGCCTTGGATGGCCTCGAAGTGCATGCGGTTGATATAGGTCTCGCCGAACTCGATTTCGCGGCAGATGCGGGTGGCGGTATCGATGTCCTTTGTGAACACGCTCGATGCCAGACCGTATTCGCAGTCGTTGGCCCACTCAATCACCTGGTCGATGTTGTCGAACTCAACGAGCGGCAGCACCGGACCGAAGGTCTCCTCATGGATGATGTCCATGTCCTGCGTGCAGCAGTCGAGCACCGTGGCGGGATAGAAATAGCCCTTGCCGCCCACGGGTTTGCCGCCGCAAAGCACCTTGGCTCCCTGCTCCACGGCATGGTTCACCTTCTTCGTTACGCTCTCCAGGGCAGCCTTCTCAACGAGCGGGCCCATGTCAACGTCCTTGTCAATGGCGGGGTTGCCGTAGCGGACAGCCTCGAATTTCTTCACGATGATGTCGGTGAAGGCCTTCTTCACGTCCTTATGCACATAGACGCGCTCGGCGTTGTTGCAGATCTGTCCCGTGTTGCCGATGCGGCTTTCCAGAATGGCCTGTGCTGCCAACTCCAGATCGGCATCGGGGAATACGATGGCAGGAGCCTTGCCGCCCAACTCCAGACTCACCTTGGTGATGTTGGGAGCAGCGGCCTCCATAATCTTCACACCGGCACCTACAGAACCCGTGAGGCTCACGATGCCCACCTTGGGATGGCTGGCCAGGGCGTTGCCTACCACGGAGCCCTTACCCGTAACCACGTTGAACAGACCTGCGGGCAGTCCGCTATCGTGAACCACCTTGCATATTTCGCAGCAGTTCTCGGGAGTGATCTGAGCCGGTTTGATGACAATGGAGCAGCCCGTGATGAGGGCAGCAGCAGCCTTGCGGGCGATGAGGAAGAAGGGGAAGTTCCACGGCAGGATGCCGGCAGCCACACCGATGGGCTTCTTCACCAGAATCATGGTCTCATTGGGCGCATCGCTCTGAATCACCTCGCCCTCGATGCGGCGCGCAAACTCAGCCATATAGTCGAAATAGGTGGCGGTAACGCCTACCTCAGTGGCAGCGAGCGCCTGTGTCTTGCCCTGCTCGCGCACCAGAATCTCCTGGAATTTGTCGAAGTTGGCACGGATGCCGTCGGCAATCTTGTGCAGATAGACGGCGCGCTCGGCAGCAGGCACCTTGGCCCATTTCTTCTGAGCCACATAGGCAGCCTCCACGGCTTCGTTCACATCGTCCACCGTTCCAGCGGGCTGGCGGCTCGTCACCTCCTCGGTGCTGGGGTTCAACACTTCAATCCACTCTCCTGAACGGCTCTCAACGAACTGGCCGTTGATGTACATTTTCAAGTCTTTCATACGCGTAGTTTAATTATTAGTTTTGATTTGATAAACGTAGTTTGTAATAAATTGTTACAAAGATAAAAGTTTTTCGCGAAAGAAACAAAATTCTCTCGCGAAAAACTTATGATTTATGATTTATTTAAACTTCTGCCGCCAGGCGCAAAGAATTCAGGCCTTTGCGCTGACGGCGGGGAGTCTGCGCACTCAATACTGGGGGTTCTGCACCATCTGCGGATTGGTGTCCATTTCGTATTTGGGAATGGGGAGCACAATCATGTGGAAGGTCCAGTCGAAGTCAAGATACTGCGAGAAGTGCTTCGGTGTCTTGGAAATGGCGCTGACCGACACATCCTTGCGCTCCACTTTGAGGCCGTTGCGCATAAGGTCGAACATGCGGTGACCTTCGCCGAAGAGTTCCTTGCGGCGCTCGGTGAGCACGCGGTCGAGTGTAAGTGTCTCGCCCTGGACAGTCATGCTGGGGTTGGCGCGCTTCACAATGGGGTCGAGATACTTCACGGCGTTGTCGTTGTCGCCCAGTTTCTGGGCAGCCTCAGCAGCGTTGAGATAGGCCTCAGAGAGACGAATCAGTGGGATGTTGGCATCGGTAACGGCCTCGCCCTCTTGCGGCTGGTATTTGTTGCAATAGCCAATCTTGCTGGCTATCTTCACCAGTTTGAGGCGCACGTCCTTGGAATCGCTGCTGAGCAGTGAATAGAACGAGCCTGTAACGCACAGGTCCTTATAGCCGCTGCTCGAATGGAGATAGCCAAGGCTCTCCTTGCCAGGGCTGTCGGTGGTGAGATTGACGATTTCGAAGAGCACTTCGCCCGGCTTGCTGGCCGACGCGTCGTTGGCCCATGCGGTGGGATATTCATCGTTGGTCCAGAGGGCATACTTGTTCTTCTCGGCTCCGGCGATGGCCTCCTGTGCTGTTTTCAGCGCATTGGCATTGTCGCCTTTGTAGAGATAGACGCGGCTGAGCAGCGTGAGGGCGCCCCACTTGTTGATGTGTCCTTTCTGGAAATCCTCGCCTATGAGACTGATGCCCGCGGTGAGGTCGCTGATAATCTGCGTGTAGCATTCGGCCACGGTGTTGCGCGCCGGTTTGCTGTCAATGCTTCCGGCCTGTGTAACGATAGATGCACCCAGGCTCTTGCCACCGTCTTTCAGATAGGGATAGCCATAGAAACGGCAGAGATCGAAGAGGGCCATGGCGCGCAAGGTGAGGGCTTCACCCTTTACTTGCTGTCCTTGCACCTTCTCGTCGTCGTTCTGGGCGGGCAGGTTGTCAATCTTATTGAGCACGATGTTGCAGTTGGCAATCATGTTATAGAGATAACTCCAGTGGGTGGAGGGGGCATTGTCGCGCGAGAAACCAAAGCGATAGTAGTTGCCGGTGCGCTTGGTGGAACTCACGGCCATCATGTCGTCGCCAGTCACATCACCGTAGTAAACCAGTCGTCCTGAATAGGCGTAGGCATCTTGCATGGTGTTGTATACGCTGTTGAGCGCGTATTTGGCCTCAGAGACCAGATTGATGCTTGTTGCTGACTCAACCCTTGTGGAAGGCTCAAGGTCGAGCCAGTCGTTGCCGCACGATGCCATGGCTGCCGTAGCGGCGATGATGAGAATATATTTATTCATTTTCATTTTCTTGGATAATTAAGGGTTAGAAGTTTACATTTAAGCCGAAGGTGATTGTCTTCAGTGGCGGTGTTCCCCAGATGGCTGCTCCGCCCGACACGGATTCGGGATCGTAGTAGTCGTAGGCAGCCCATGTCCAGAGGTTGTTGGCAGAGGCAAAGAGGCGCACAGAGTCGACACCGGCAGCGCGCGTCCATTCCTTCGGGAGCGTGAAGCCCAGGGTGATGGTCTTCAGACGGATGAAGTCGGTGCTGTGCAGGCGTCGGGTGGTGGTACATTTGTGCATGGATGTGTAGGCGGGACCGTAGTCCATACGCTCATAGTTGGTCACGTCGCCCGGCTTTTTCCAGCAGTCGGCATAATAAGTAGGGATGTTGGCCTCTGAGTCGTAGCCTGCACTCTCGGTCTTCTGTGCCCATGTGTCGTAGCCGTAACCGCCGAACTGATAGGAGAACATAAAACTGAAGTCGAACCAGCGATAGCGCAGTTGGTTGGACAAACCGCCCGTAACGGTGGGCTCAGCGTGCTTGTCGAGGGCAATGGCGTTGGCTTCAGCATAGTCTTCAGTAACTTCTTTCACGTAGTTTCCTTTCTCGTCCACGTCGTTGGTGTAGAACTGCGGAGCACCCGTTTCGGGATTGATACCGGCAAATTCCACCATGTAGAACGTGCGGTAGG
Organism: Prevotella sp. UBA4268; assembly: GCA_002395135.1. Classification (GTDB taxonomy): domain Bacteria; phylum Bacteroidota; class Bacteroidia; order Bacteroidales; family Bacteroidaceae; genus Prevotella. The sequence goes on from DGWC01000097.1 coordinate 56,563, forward strand.
GCTTGCCCACCTTGCGAATCTGCGTGCCGCTGATGATCTCGGTCTGCATTCCGTCGAGTTTCACCACTTCGTTCTTGTTGTGAGAGATGTTGAACGAGGTGGTCCATTCAAAGTTCTTCGTCCTGACATTGGTGGAATTGATGTCCACTTCCACACCCTTGTTCTTCACTTCACCGATGTTCATCAGATAAGATTCCAAGCCGTTGGTCATGGAAATCGGCATGTCCATCAGCAGGTTCTTAGTGGTGCGGGTGTAGTATTCCACGGTGAAACGCAGGCGGTTCCACAGGGCAAAGTCGATGCCGAGGTTAAGATTGTAGTTGGTTTCCCACTTCAAGTCTTTGTTTTCTATCTGTGAAATGCCCATGGCGGGTTCGAGGTTATAACCGCCGCTCACCGAACTGAGTCCCATATATCCGAAGAGATCGGAGGGCAGCGTTCCGTTGACACCATAAGAGGCACGCAGTTTCAGGTCGGTGAGCCAGTTGCTCGACGGTTTCATGAAGTCTTCCTCGATGATTCTCCATGCGCCTGAAACCGACCAGAACGAACCCCAGCGATGGTCGCGATGTAGGCGTGAACTGCCGTCAACGCGATAACTGGCACCCAGATAGTATTTGTTGGCATAGTCGTAGTTGGCACGTCCGATATATGATACCAGCCTGCTGCGGCTGCTGCTTCCGCCTGCCGACTCGGTCTTCACACCGTTGCTGATGTCGTTGCGCGAAGGTGTGGCAAAGTTGGATGTCTCGCCCGAGAGGTAGTCGCTGTACTGGTCGTCAATCTCATAGCCCAGCAATCCGTCGAGATGGTGGTTCTCGGCGATGGTGGTGTTATAGGTGAGTTGATTGGTCCACACCAGTTTCCGCATTTCGTCATATTCCTTCGACATGCCGCCATTGATGTCGTCGCCGTTGGAAGTGCGCGGGTCGGCCCAGTGCTTTCCCTTGGTAATGAGGAAGTCGTAGGCCACGGTGGTCTTGAATTTCAGGTTCTTGATGAACTCATACTGACCATATATAGTATTGAATGCGCGCGTAACATAGTTGCGGCGGAAGTCGTAGGTCTGTGCCAGTTTCGGGTTGCGGTCGGCAATACGGATGAGTTCACGGTTCCAAGTGCCGTCCTGGTTGTAAACGGCATCAGAGGGAGTAACGGCATTGCGCGAGGTATAGAACGGTGAGGTGTATGACGTGCCTTCTTCATACACATCCTGATTGACATTCGAGAAGAGGATGTTGGCACCGAGCGTTAACTTGTCGGTGGCCAGATAGTCAACGTTCATCCTGCCCGAGATGCGCTCCAGACCGGAGGTAATGGTAATACCGTCCTGCTTGAGATAGGCCAGCGAACCGTAGTATTTAAAGCGGTCGCTGCCACCAGAGACAGAAGCCTCGTAGTTGGCATGGCTGCCTTTGCGGAAGAGGACGTCGTCCCAGTCCACATAACCGCACCAGGGCTTCGGGGCATAGTCGTCGATATTTTCGTCGGCATAGGCTCTGGCAGCCTCTTCTGTATCACCCTTGGAATAGAAACGGTAGTTGTAGAGGCCCTCGTAGATATAGTTACGGCGCTGCTCACCGCTCATTACGGGGCGATAGTCCATGGCAAAATCAGACTTTCCCCAGTCGGCCTTGAAAGAGATTTGCGGCTTGCCCGCCTTGCCTTTCTTGGTGGTAATGACCACGACACCGTTGGCGGCACGACTTCCATAGAGAGAAGCGGCAGCGGCATCCTTGATGATGGTGATGCTCTCGATGTCGTCGTTGTTAAGCGTTGACATGATGTCGAGTCCGGCATTCGAACTCACGGCACTGATGTCGCCGCTGCGCATCGGCACGCCGTCGATGACATACAACGGTGAGTTGCTGGCATTGAAAGAGCCCATACCGCGGATGTTCAGTGAAGAAGAAGAACCCGGCTGACCCGATGACTGCGCGAACTGCACGCCCGGGGCATTACCCTGGAGCATGTCCTTGAACGAAATGGCAGGGATGTCCTTCATCTTATCGCCTTTCACATTCGAGGCAGAACCAGCATAGGCCGACTTCTTAAACGTTCCGTAACCAGTGACAATCACCTCGTCTACCATCATGCTCTCCTGCTTGAGTTGAACAGTGACCGGCTGGGAAGAACTGACTGACACCTCCTGCGTGGCATAGCCAATGAAAGAAACCACCAGCCTGACAGGCAACTGGCTGACTACAAGGGAGAAGCGGCCGTCAGTATCTGATACCGTTCCGTTGTTGGTGCCTTTGACAAACACGCTGGCCCCGATGACAGGTTCATGGCTGTCGGCATCCACTACACGCCCCGTGAGCGTCGCTGCCCTGACACTGCCGTAGAGTTGCTGCAAACCAGGCATTGCCGATCCGAACAGCAACACCCACAACAGGAGCATTTTCAGGCTCCCGCTACAAAGATTACTTGCTTTACTTAATCTCATAAGACATTCAATTAATTAAGGTTAATATTATACTTCGTTTATACTCTCTTGCTACTTTTTCGTCTTTCCAACTGCAAAATATGACCTTCATGGTTTATCATCGCCAAAAGGTGCTTCCAACATAGCATTTGACTATTGTGTGTTATATCAAAAGCAAAGGTAATAATAATTTCCTTAAAAGAATCTTAATGTTCATCTTTCGGCCAACAAAAGGGAATTCCGGAACAAGATTTTTTTTGTTTAGTCGATATCCTTAATACAAAACAACCTGAAAATGCCGCCTTCTGCGCTCTGACAGAAGGCGGCGTTCTATGGGTAAAAGCATGTTATGCTGATGCTATCGCGCTATTTCCGTCATCCATTGGCGCACGTCTTTCCAATGGTAATAAGGCGCGCAATCGGTAGCAACGGGAATACTGCGCTCCGTTTCGTTGTATACAAACTTCACCAAAACATCGTCGGGACTGAGTGTTTGCTGGGGTTTCCGGTAGAAAACAACCTGCAAATTGGCCGCCATGGGCGTTACCTGATAGTTGGCCCAGTGCTTCCAGGCATCGCGATAGTCCTGTGGCGTTCCGTTGCAACCACTCAACTGCAGCAGATAGGCCAGCGAGGCGAGGTTCGTGTCATGGCCAAAACGCAGCGAAACGGCCGGTTTTCCCGACCTCAAAACACTGTCGGCCTGGCTCACAATGTCTTCCACGATGCGGTGGCTGTTGCGATGATAACGGCGCGAACAGCCGGGCAGGATGCCATAGGCATAGAGATCTTCGGCGTTGTCCCACTGCCACAGGCGGAACAACTCATCGTGAGTGAACAGGTCGCGGAACGAAATGCCCAGTTCGGGCAGGTTCTGCATGTCGGCGTAGATGTGCCAGCAGTCGAGCATCATCTGCCTTCCCGCAGCCTCATCACGATAGTCGGCGAACAAGTTTTCGAGGAAACGGGCTGGCTGAACGATGCTGTCGGTGAACTGTTGGAACTGCTCTTTGCGGAGGGAATCGCACGCGCCTGCCGCCACTTCCTCTTTGTTTACCAGAACAGGCATGAAGCGCGCTGTCGACTGAATGCAGATGTCGAGCGACGGATTCAGCGCCCTCAGTTCCATGCAGCAGTTGGCCATGCTCATGGCGCAGCGCATGGCAGTAGACGATTTGGCATCCACATGCAAGGGTTGTGACAACAACTGTCGGTACTGCGCATACATACGGGCGGCAATCTGCCTGTGCTGCTGCGCCCCTAACAGGGAGAGTGCCCCGTCGTTGCCCTTGGCATAGTCGTAGCATTTCTGCATGCGCAACAGGATTTCCTTACCGAAAGGGGTAAGCACATGCTGCTGCAAGAGGCTGATGACCGAATCGTATTTCTTGTTGGATGTGAGGAACCGCGAGCCGTGGCGGCCGTAGTGACTGATATAAAACGGTTCATAGCCGTCAGGGGCCGGCGTGTATTGATAGCCTTCGGGCACTCCCGGGTAGTTGAAATAATAACCGGCATATTGGAGTTCCTGCAGTGCAGTGGCACTCTTACCTACTCCTTGCGACAAGCCTCCCCTGCCAGTCTGTGCCCAAAAAGGCAGCACACTCACCCACACGACAATACTTGAAAACAAGAGTTTCCACTTCACCATCATACGCTCCTTATATAATTATCGTTCAACACTTCGACTCTGCCCCGCCCGGGACCAGTTTAATAGTTCTCCTTGTAAATCACCTTATTGGCTCCGCTTGTAATCTTCAGTGCCTCGGGGTGCTCACGTATGAAACTATCGATGTGGCGGATGCGCTTCTGTTCAAGAATCTCGTCGACGGCAATCAAGATGCCCGTCTCCTCCACCTCGCCGAATCCTTCGTTGATAGCCGTTCCAAAAAGTTTCATAGTGGGCGACAAACCCATATAAGCGTTCACCAATGGCGGAATGTTATAGCCCATCTTGCGTATCTCTCCGTTCAGGATGCGATAGTCTTCCTTAAAGTCCTTGCCGCAGAAGAGAGCCTCCAGTTCCTTCGGATCGGCCTCCAGTTTGAGAGGACACATCGGAACAATCAGGTTTTCCTTGTCATCGAAATGCTTTTTCAGGAAATAAAGAATCATGTCGCGGCCGCGACGGATGTACGAAGGATACATGGTCATCTTTCCGAAGAAATACTTCAGGTTGGGATTCAGCACGGTGAGCGCCCCGAGGCCGTCCCAAAGATTGTCGAGGGCAAAGATGCTCTTGGTGTTCTTCTGCACGTTCTGGTATTCCAACGACACAAACGAGCGCCCCAGTTCCACGGTGTAAGGCATGTACTCGCTCAGGAATTTTTCAGAGAAATGGAACATGTGGCTCGTTGCCAACTTAGGCTGCCCGTTGTCCCCGATTTCCCAATCACGCCCATGCAGGTAGCGATAGCCGCCGATAATCTCTTCGTCCTCGGGGTTCCACACGATGAGTTGCTTGTAGCAATTGTCGCAAACGTCGAACTCGTCGATGTCCTTTTCCTTGCCCGTTCCTCCGCCGGCCTCGCGGAAGGCGATTTCTCGCAGACGACCGATCTCGTCCATTACATTCGGCGCATTGTGAGCCGTAACAATATAGATCTCATTATTACTTTTATTGGTCATGCGCAACTGTCGCTCTGACGTGAGTTCGCTCTTGATGAGTTCTTTACTGACGGGAGGAATGATGGGTTGTTCCATGATGGTCGTAGATTTGTGATGTTAGTAGTTTTCTGTTATAGTTGGTACACGGCATCCTGCACAAACTGCGCCCATTGCGCGGGAGTCTTGCTCTTGTCGAAGGTCTGCCAGGGAATAGGCTTGCCAATGGTCACCTTGAAAGTCTTGTGCACGTTCTTGTACATCTCGTCAACAAGGAACATCATGGCAATGTTTACTTTCTTGATATGTTTGTCGCAGAACCCCGACAGGCGATAGAAGAAGTTGGAATTCTGTCCGCTGAAATGGATAGGCACCACGTCGCGCTGATACTCCACGCTCTTGGAGATGAATGTTTTCTTCCAGAGCAGGTCGTGAATCTCGCCGTTAATCTTGCGCGAACAGAGCCCCGCCGGGAACATCAGCATGTGATAGTCACTCTTGAATCCGTTCTCCACCATGGCAGGGAACGAGCGGCTCTGGCTGCCGGTCTTGTTGATGGGGATGCAGAGCGGAGCCAGTCCGGGGAGGTTCATCAGTATATCGTTGACAAGATAGCGGAAACGGCTGTCGTATTGTCTGCCGATGATGCTGCCCAGGGCCACGCCGTCGATGCCGCCGAGGGGATGGTTGCTCACAAAGGTGTACAACTTTCCGTCGTCCTTGTCGGGCAAATTCTCGCGTCCTTCCACCTGAAGCGTCATGTCTAAGTATTTCACGCACTCCTCAAGCCAAGGCGTTCCGGTAAGTTCGCGGCTGTCCCAAAGGAAGGCGTTCACCTGATCCTGATGGAGAATATGCTTCAACCACTTCACGGCCAGCGAAGGAATCATCTTCGACTTGTCGCCCATCTTGTCCTTGAGTATTTTCTCGATGTCTACTGTTTTCTCTGTTATTCTATCCATAAAGTTTAGAAACAATATGCAAAAATACGCAAAATATTTGAAAATCGTTACTTTTTGGCAAAAAATGTTACTTGAAACATCAATATTGTTGCATTTTTCATGGTTATCCGCTAAAAACCAAGACGGCTGCATAACGGCATCCCAGTTTATAGCGGACAACGAAAGAGTGAACAAATTCTGACGTCAGGCCGGCTTATTTGGCCGACAACTGTTTCACAGGGAAAGTGAAATAGGTGTCGGGGAACGGCTCATCCTTCAACGTGAAATGCCACCACTCCGTGGGAAGTGCCTTGAATCCGTGGGCGAGCATGGCACGACGAAGAATCATGCGGTGCTCAAACTGCTCGCGGGTAATGCTGCGCCCGGCGGGAGAGAGATGGTTGTCGCCCGTATACTCGCCCGTTTCGGGATTTCCGCAGAAGTCAGGATGGCTCTCCGGACCAAACCAGTCGAAAGTGCCGCCCATGTCTAATTCCTTCTCGCTGGCCATGTCAAACAGGGTGAGGTCAACGGTAGATCCGCGCGTATGCCCGCTCTTCTCCATGATATACTCCTGGTCGAAGAGCACCGACTTGTCGAGGTCGGGATAGAAATAATGCCTCATCAGCGTGTCGCCGACGTTGGCGGCCCAGCGCACGAAATGGTCAACGCCCTTCTGCGGGCGGTAGGCATCGTAGATTTTCAGCCGGTAGCCCTGCGCTTTCACATCTTCGCTCACGGCCTTCAGCGCCTCGGCAGCCTTGCGGGTGAGCAATGCCGTCGGCTCTTCGTAGCCGTCAACGCGCTGTCCCACAAAGTTATACGTGCCGAAATAGCGTATTTCGAGAATGGCATCCGGCACGGCATCGGTCAGCGTAACAAACTGGCTTGAGTCGTCAGTGGGACTCAAGGCAACCTCCTTGTCGCGGGTGTAACAGGTCACCACGCAAATACAGCCTACCGCCAAGAGAATTACGGCAATCAGGCAAAGCAGTTTTCTTTTATCCATATCCGTCTGTTCTTTTTTGAAATATCAGTCAATTCTTTGTTTAACATCTATCCGTTCTTCTTGAAAATATCTAGTATGCCATAACTGATGCCGTTGTCATAGACATCTTCGCCTTCGTGTGCTTTCGCCCAAGCCACAACACGGATGGTTACCGGCAGCACGATGACCTCATAGACAGTCTTCAGCACCAGTTGCGAAAGCATCATCAGCGGCAGTTCGGCATTGGGCAGCACCCCATAGAAGGCCAAGGGGAAGAAGAGCAGAGAGTCGGCTCCCTCGCCGAAGATGGTGCTCACGATGGCTCGCAAGGGGAAGCGGCGGCCCTTGTCGGCAATCTTCATGCGGCTCATTACATAGGCATTAACGAAACTGCCGGCAAGGAACGACACGAAGGAGGCCAGCGCTATGCGCGGCGTAAGGCCGAAGATGGCGTGGAAACCAACCTCGTTGTCCCAATAGGGAGCCCCGGGAATGGCATCGGCCAGGCAGGCCACAGCCATGAAGGCGAAGTTGGTGATGAAGCCCGTCCAGATGACTATGCTGGTACGGCGGTAGCCCCACACCTCGCACACCACGTCGTTGACAATATAGGAAATGGGGAAGATGAGCAGTCCGCCGGTCAGGTGGAGCGGTCCGAACACCATCTGCTTGGTTTCAAGAATGTTAGAGGCAATCAGGCACACCGTGAACACGAGATTCATATACATGAACAACAGGGTAACCTTCTCGCGCGGCTTTCTCGTTTCCTTCTCTGGTTCTTTCATGTTTTTCTTCTATTTCTATTGATTTTATTCGCGCTCACCTGCTATCATTCGGCCTGTGCTTTTCTGCCCATACTACCGCCACGCTCGTGGCAGAAAGAAAAGCCTCTCCATTCATCCTTGTCACATCTGAAAAAAAGAGAACCTCACGCGCCGGTTCGCTATCACACCCCTGTCGGCCGCAACATCATCTCGCGAATGGTTTGCCACACGGCGGAATGCACGTGTGCAAAGTTAGTAATTATTTCAGAAACGGCAAAAAAACGAACTCGATTTCTCGGATTGCCGTCTGCATCCCATCCATTTTCACCCTCCGTTCCAATGGTTTGGAGCCTGAAAAGTGGCACTTTGGAAAAGTAAATTAATGTAATTTGCTCGGTAAATTAACTTAATTTGAAAAGTAAATTATATTAATTTGCACGGTAAATTATATTAATTTGCTGAAGCATATCTTTGCCCCAGAGGCAGGAAAGCAGTGCTTCGTTGAAGGAAAAGCATAAGAATAATCCCATATTATTTATTGATTGCTTTTAAAAAGCCTATCACTTATACCCTTTTTCATTATCTTCTCCTTGAATTCCTCTATTGTTGGGAACCTGTCTTCGGGTGCTCCTCCGATTATTGTTTCAATACCTTCTATGGTTGTGCTATATATATTCTGATGTTCCAACCCCCAATTGTTTCCTTTCCATTTCATTGAAAAAGTACAAAAATCAACAGGATAATCTTTGTTATATGTTGTAACCTTTGAACAATCTGAACTACATTGCAAATAGTCCATGGCAACATCTTGAATAACGAAAACGATCTTCTTTTTCCATGATTGTACAATCTTTCCTTTTTTGTATGCCTGCTGCATCATTGTTTTAGAAAACTCATTCGCCCAATTGATTCCAAAAGTATGCTTATTATGAATGAAATCATGGTACTTCAGATAATCTTGAATGTAAGGATAAGGGGTTCCTGTTGTGCCGGCGGCCTGTATTTCAACACATTGAAAATCTTTTATTTGCTGGTTGCCGTCTAACTCTACTGCTACATAATCAACGCTTCCTCCGACGCCCATATCAACCTCTGGAATCCACATAACATTATTCCAATCAGAAAGATACTTCTTGCGGATTGTATTAAACATCTGATCTTCTTTGAATCTCTGTGGACAGATAATGATGGGCTGGAGAGATTTTCCAACAACACTCGCACCTACTGTGCAAATACCTACTTTAATTTCTGGCGTGCTCTTGCGAGGCTTGACACAAGTTCCATTCACATATTTACAAAACTGCTGCTTCACATCCAGTGCAAAAGACGCATCAAAGGTTCCACAATCATGACAAAAATACTCAATTGGAGTTCGATCTATTTTTTTCATATCAATAACAAGCCTATGCTCTCTATTCGTTTTTTTGCGTTTTCATTATACGATTTACTAAGTTCAATGCCAATACCCCGACGATTCAATTTTAATGCGGCAGCGACGGTACTACCCGTTCCACTAAAAGGATCTAAGACAACTCCGTTTTCTGGGCATGTGGCCAGAATAGGAATTCGAAGTAATTCCTCTGGAAAAACGGCACAATGGCTATCCTTACGCCAAGTATCCTCGGGAACAATATCCCAGATATCAGTTGGCAGATGACCATTGGCACCGATACGCATAATATAGAAACCTTTTTCCTGAAGTTCTCTTGCTCTCCCACTAATGTCAGTGCTCTCGCTATGCCAAGCACGCTGAACGCCACGAATTGTCATTCTGAAATCATTCAGTTTTCCAAGACGTATATCCATCAGTGTAGCATCAAGTGCTTTAAATGCTGCTTCTTTCTCTTCTTTTGTAAGAGTATTGCTTTCCTCAATCTGTCTTCTGTATTTTTTTCCACTCACACCTGTTGATGAGATTGTGGCTTCCTTGGTCACCTTGGGCTTTATAACGGGTTTGATTCTTACCGAATCTGCATCATAATAATACTTCTTTGACTTCACAAAATGAAAGAAATGCTCATATGAATCCCGCAATCTGTCTTTGCAACTCTGAGTGCCTTTTAACTGATTCCAGATGACATCATTCCGCATAATCCACCCTCCGGAATCCATTAAAGAAATGGCAACTCGCCATGGCATACCCATTAATTCTTTGTTATTATACTTATCCCCGAGATTTAGCCATAAAGAACCGTCTTTAACCAATATGCGTTTGGCTTCAGAAAATATTCGGGTAAGTTTATTAACATATTCATCGAATGAGCCTTCGTTACCCACTTCGTGCACATCGTTATCATTATCATACCTCCGCATCCCCCAATAAGGAGGCGAAGTGATAATACAATTAACAGATTCGTCGTCCATCATTTTCATGACGGAAAGACAATCCCCTTCTATCAGTTTATATCTCTCTGATGTATCAAGTACTAATTCATTTGTCATTTCAATGTGCAAAAATAAGCATTTTTCATGATAATCCATATTTTAACAGGAAAAAAAATCAAATTAATCATTTATTGAAGAGCGGAAATGAACATACCTATAGAAATCAGTGAAACCACCCTATAATTGAGGAAAAGTACAATGAAGATATATTCCACGCCACTTTATTTGTTGCACAAAACGGCTTTTTTGAGAAAAAAATCAAGAAAAATGCACTCTTTTTGATAATTTTGTGGAGAAAAGTGGTGGAAAGTGGAGGAAAATGTGTATCTTTGAACCCGAATTCTTTTTAAGAAGAAACGCATGCGATTTTTAGGAAACATAGAAGCAAAGACAGACGCCAAGGGAAGAGCCTTCCTGCCCGCCGTGTTCCGCAAGGTGCTCCAGGCATCGGGCGAAGAGTCGCTCGTGATGCGCAAGGATGTCTTCCAGCCGTGCCTGGTGCTCTATCCGGAGTCGGTCTGGAATGAGCAGATGGACACGCTGCGCAAGCGTCTGAACCGCTGGAACCGCGAACACCAGGAGATTTACCGCCAGTTTGTAAGCGACGTGGAACTGGTGACTCTCGACGGCAACGGCCGCTTCCTCATCCCCAAGCGCTACCTGAAACTGGCCGAAATTGAGCAGGGCATCAAGTTCATCGGCATGGGCGACACCATAGAGATATGGAGCGCCGCCCGCGCAGAGAAGCCTTTCATGGAGCCGGAAGCCTTCGGCAAGGCACTGGAGAGCGTGATGGGCGAGGACGACATGAAGTGTGAGGAATAAAGAAAGGCAACGAGCGAAATGGCAACCAAGGCAGAAACATACCATGTGCCTGTTCTCTTGAATGAGAGCATCGACGGGCTGAACATCCAACCCGACGGTATCTATGTGGACGTGACATTCGGCGGCGGTGGCCATAGCAGGGAGATACTGAACCGGCTGGGCAAAAACGGCCACCTGTACAGTTTCGACCAGGATGCCGATGCCGAGAACAACATCATCAGCGACGACAGGTTCACCTTCGTGAGGAGCAATTTCAGGTATCTGAAAAACTGGATGCGCTACTATGGTGTGGAGCAAATCGACGGCCTGCTGGGCGACCTGGGCGTTTCGAGCCATCATTTCGACGATGAGACGCGCGGATTCTCGTTCCGCTTCGACGCGCCGCTGGACATGAGGATGAACAAGCGCGCCGGCGAGACGGCCGCCGACATCCTGAACAAGAGCAGCGAGGAAAGGCTCGCCGACATGTTCTACCTGTACGGGGAACTGAAAAACGCACGTCGCATTGCCGCCACCATCGTGAAGGCGCGCACGCAGCAGGCCATCCTCACCACGCAGGACTTCCTGAACGCCGTGCAGCCACTCTTCCAGCGAGAAAGAGAGAAGAAAGAGATGGCCAAACTGTTCCAGGCACTGCGCATCGAGGTGAACCACGAGATGAACGCCCTGAAGGAGATGCTGCTGGCAGCCACCGACATCATGAAACCAGGGGGCCGGCTGAGCGTCATCACCTATCACTCGCTGGAAGACCGCATCGTGAAGAACGTGATGAAGACGGGCAACACGGAAGGTAATGCGCGGCAAGACTTCTTCGGGAGGTTTGAAACTCCGTTCACCCTCGTGAACAACAAGGTGATTACGCCATCGGCCGAGGAACAGGAGCGCAACCCGCGCAGCAGGAGCGCAAAACTGAGAATCGCAGAAAAGAAACAGCATTGACCCGTATAAAGACGAATAATATATACATGACTGATAATATCTATCCATTAAATCTGAAAGAGAAAGCAAAGAAGGAGGAGACTCCCGGGCCTTCTGCGGGAGCAGAGGAGCCCGGAGAGTCGTCCCAAAAACCTGCCGAACCGGAAGACACGCCGGCTAAGGAGGCCCCAGAGGAAAAGGAGCCGCAAGCCGACCATAAGGAAAAGCAGGAGCCCTCTCTGCAGGATGCCATCAAGGAGCAGGCTCGCGAGGACGAGCGCCCGCAGTCGTCTACCTTCACGCTGAGGAAGATTCTCGGCGGCGACTGGCTGACGACCGATTTCCTGCGCAGGCAGATTGGAGTGATATTGCTGGTGGTAGGCCTGTCTATCGTTTACATTTCCAACAGATACAGTTGTCAGAAGGACATGCTGGAGATAGACAAACTGAACGCTGAACTGATCGACGCGAAATACAAAGCACTGTCGAGCAGCAGCGAACTGACAGAGAAATGCAGGGAGAGCAACGTGCTTGACCTGCTGAAGAGCAACAAGGACAGTGTGCTGAAAATAGCCAATCAGCCACCTTATATTATATATACGCCTTGAGTGAACAAAGAAATATAACATACACCTATTATAATATATAAGCATGGGCAGTCTATTTGACAGAAAGAAAATCATTCCTCGCTACAAGGGCATCGGCTATCTGATGGTCTTGCTGGGACTGCTCATTGTGGGTAAATCCCTGTATACGGCCACCGTGAAGCGTGATTACTGGATGAAAGTGGCCAACAGGCTGAAACGCGACAGCGTGGATGTGAAGCCCGTGAGAGGAAACATACTCAGTTGCGACGGCCAGTTGATGGCAAGCAGCCTGCCCGAATACAAGATGTTCATGGACTTCCAGGCGCTGCACGACAGCAAGACCGACTCGCTGTGGTATGAAAAACTGGACAGCATCTGCGAGGGACTGCACGACATCTTCCCCGAGAGGAGCAAGCAGGCCTTCAGAGACAGCCTGGAAAAAGGACATAAGAAGATGAGCCGCAACTGGCCGATATGGAAGAGGCGCGTGAGTTACGACACCTATTCAGAGGTGAAGAGCCTGCCCATCTTCAGCATGCGGCCGTTCAAAGGCGGATTCCACACAGAGGAGTTCAACTCGCGCCAGCGCCCCTTCGGCTCGCTGGCTGAGCGCACGGTGGGCGACATGTTCGGCGCCAAAGACACGGCGCGCTGCGGTCTGGAACTCTCTTTCGACTCCATCCTGCGCGGAAAGTCGGGCATTGTGCAGCGCAAGAAGGTGATGAACAAGTATCTGAGCATCACCGAGCGTGCCCCCATCGACGGTGCCGACATCGTGACCACCATCGACGTGAACATGCAAGACTTGGCTGAACGAGCCCTGATTGACGAACTGAAACTGATCAACGGCAACGTGGGCGTGGCCATAGTCATGGAGGTGGAGACGGGAGACGTGAAGGCCATCGTCAACATGAGCAAAGTGGGCGACGGACAATACCGCGAAACACAGAACCATGCCGTGTCGGACTTGCTGGAGCCGGGCTCCGTATTCAAGACGGCCTCCATCATGGTGGCCCTCGACGACGGCGTGGTGGACACCACCTACAAGGTGGAGACCTTCGGCGGCATCATGGACATGCACGGGGCAAAGATGCGCGACCACAACTGGCACCGAGGCGGTTACGGACTGCTCTCGCTACCGCAAACGCTGGAATACAGTTCCAACATCGGCGTGAGCCGCATCATTGACGAGCACTACGGCAAGAACCCCGAGAAATATGTGGAAGGTATCTATCGACTGGGACTGGCCGACGACCTGAAGATTCCGCTGGTGGGTTCCTCGCCGGCACGCATCCGCAAGCCGAGAATGGACAAGACCGGCAAGCACTGGGCCAACTGGAGCAAGACGGCTCTGGCTTGGATGAGCATCGGATACGAGACGCAGGTGCCGCCCATATCCACGCTCACCTTCTATAATGCCATCGCCAACAACGGGCGGATGATGCGCCCGCGGTTTGTGAAACAGGTGGTGAAAGACGGTGAAGTGCTCATGGACTTCCCGCCAGAAGTGATCCGCCCGCAAATCTGCAAGCCGAAGACGCTGAAAGAGATACAGACCATTCTCTACCACGTGGTTAGCCAAGGACTGGGAAAGAAGGCTGGCTCCAAGTCGTTCAAGGTGGCGGGCAAGACGGGAACGGCACAGATTTCGAAAGGTGCCGGCGGCTACAAGAGCGGCCAGATGAACTATCTGCTGTCGTTTGCAGGCTATTTCCCTGCCGATGCGCCCCGCTATAGTTGCATCGTGTGCATTCAGAAGTCGGGACTTCCCGCATCGGGCGGCGGCATGAGCGGCGTGGTGTTCCACCATATAGCAGAGGGCATCATGGCACAAGACCTGAAGCGGAACGCGTCAGATGCGCGCGACTCGCTGTCGATTCTGATTCCCGACGTGAAAAACGGAAACATGCTTTCTGCTGACTTCGTGCTCTCGCACCTGGGCATGAACAACTACAACTGGAGCGGAAGTTACGCCGACGGCAACCCCGTATGGGGCAAGGCCACCAACGATAAGAAAAGCCTGCAGGTGAACAAGTTGAAGCAATACGCACAAGACCTCGTGCCCGACGTGGAAGGAATGGGCGCGCGCGATGCGGTCTTCATGCTTGAGAGCCGCGGACTGAGAGTGAAACTCGACGGCAGGGGCAAGGTGATTGCCCAGAGCCTGCCGGCGGGACATAAGATAAAAACGGGTGAAATCTGTTCTTTAAAACTGCATTGATATGAAACTGAACGAGTTGCTGAAAAACATCAAGCCTTTAGAAATAGCCGGAGATACCGACAAGGACATCTGCGGCATCAACATCGACAGCCGCAAAATTGCTGCCGGACATCTGTTTGTTGCCATGAAGGGAACCCAGGTGGACGGCCACATCTTCATCGGCAAGGCCGAGGAACTGGGAGCCGTTGCCGTTCTGTGCGAAGACATGCCGGAAGTGAAAAAAGAGGGTGTTACCTATGTACGGGTGGAATCCACGGAAGATGCCGTGGGCAAAGTGGCAACCTTGTTCTACGGCAATCCGTCCACAAAACTGAAACTGGTGGGCGTTACCGGCACGAATGGCAAGACCACCATCGCCA
>DGWC01000048.1 GCA_002395135.1 Prevotella sp. UBA4268
CAGGCATCGAAGGCCATCTTGGCCACCGTGCCGGCAATGGTGGCAAGGGCAAAGGCCACGTTGCGTTCCATCTTGCCGCGTCCCATCTGGGCATACACCACGTTATAGTCCATCGTGTCGAAGCCCAGCAGGTCGGTGGTCATCTGCCGGTTCAGGGGAAACGAACTGCCATAGCCCGCCGCACTGCCCAGGGGGTTGCGGTTGGTCATGCGATAGGCGGCCTGCAGAAAGAGCATGTCGTCGGCGAGACTCTCCGCATAGGCGCCGAACCAGAGGCCGAAACTGCTGGGCATGGCTATCTGCAGATGGGTGTAGCCGGGCATCAGAATGTCCTTATACTGGTTGCTCTTGCTGATGAGTTCGTCGAAGAGCACCTTGGTTTGCTCTGCAATGTCTTTCAGTCTGCTGCGGGTGAAGAGTTTCAGGTCCACCAGCACCTGGTCGTTGCGCGACCGTCCGCTGTGAATCTTCTTTCCCATGTCGCCCAGTTTGCGGGTGAGCATCAGTTCCACTTGCGAGTGCACGTCTTCCACGCCGTCCTCGATAATGAACTCTCCGCGCTCGCATACCTGATAGATGTTGTTCAGTTCTGCCAGCAGTTGCGCAAGTTCCTCTTTCTCCAGCAGTCCGATGGATTCGAGCATCGTGATGTGCGCCATGCTGCCCAGCACGTCGTATTTGGCAAGGTAGAGGTCCATTTCGCGGTCGCGGCCCACGGTGAACCGTTCTATCTCCTTGTTCACCTCAAAGTTCTTTTCCCAAAGTTTGTTCATTGTTCATTCATATTGTATGGCTGCCAGCATGTCGGCAATCTTTTCCAGTCCCTCGGAGAGCGGCTTCGACACCATGCCCTTGATAAACGGGTTGAGGTCGGCCTTGATGGTGAGTTTCATCTTGCTGCTGGTTTCCGTCACGGGGAGCATCTGAATCCAGAGGTTAAACGGCACGGGCGACTGCTCGGTTTCGAATTTGATGCACTTGGGCTCTTCGCGCTCAATGATGTTCATCTTGATTCTGCCCACAGGTGCCACGCTGATGC
The DNA here is from genome assembly GCA_002395135.1 of Prevotella sp. UBA4268. Taxonomy (GTDB): domain Bacteria; phylum Bacteroidota; class Bacteroidia; order Bacteroidales; family Bacteroidaceae; genus Prevotella. The sequence goes on from DGWC01000048.1 coordinate 1,040, forward strand.
TCACGCTGTCGGTGTCGAACTCCAGGTCTTTCAGTTTTTCTTCGGGCAGTTTGTCGGCCACGCGGCTGATGTTGCTCAGGTCGCTCAGCATGGCATACACCTTTTCCTGCGGATAGTCTATCTGCCTGATACTGCTTTCATATTTTGTTATCATACGCTTTCGGTCCTTTCTCTTAGTTGTTCCAGTGTGCGGGGTCTTTGCGCCATTCGTTGAGCAGCGCGGTGTCTTCCTGTGCAATATAGCCCGTTTCCAGGGCTTCCTCCACCACGTGCTCATAGTCGGTGAGCGTCACCAGTCTGACGTTTGCGTCCTCAAAAGCCTGCTTGGCCACGGGGAAGCCATAGGTGTAACTGGCCACCATGCCCACCACCTCGAAGCCGGCATTGCGCAGGGCCTCCACGGCTTTCAGCGAGGAGCCGCCCGTGCTGATCAGGTCTTCAATCACCACCACCTTGGCACCCTCGGGCAGTTCGCCCTCAATGAGGTTCTGCATGCCGTGGTCTTTCGCCTTTGAGCGGATGTATACAAACGGCATGTTCAGCGCGTCGGCCACCAGGGCACCCTGTGCAATGGCTCCCGTTGCCACGCCAGCCACGGCATCGGCCTCGGGAAACTCGCTGATCACGGCGTGCACCAGTTCCTGCTTCACCCATGTGCGCAGGTCGGGGAACGACAAGGTCTTGCGGTTATCGCAATAGAATGGCGACTTCCATCCCGATGCCCATGTGAACGGGTTGTTCGGCTGCAGTTTAATCGCCTTTATTTTCAGCAGTTTCGATGCGAATGTTTTTTTCAACTGATCCATATTGTTGCTATTTTTTACGATTTTTTGTTTACAATTCCAAAGTCTGGCAGATCTGCATCCTGAAACAGGCTGTACCAAAAACGCCAGATGCTTTCCTTTCTACTTATATCGTTTGCAAAAATACAAATAATTCTGGAATTATCGTTGCAAAGGCGACAAGTTTTTTAGAAACATGGTTAAAGATTAAAAACTATTTCTGAATGTTTCTTCTTCTTTAAAGGTCGAGACTCAGGTGGAGCATGATTTCGCGTTTCCGCAATCGGCTGATGTAGTACACCTGCGAGGTGGGCGAGATTATGCGCTGTTCGTATGTCTGCTTGCCGAGAAGATTGTTGAGGGAGATGCCTGCTTCCCAGCCCTGAGTCCTGTAGTAGGCTCTTGCATCGGCAAACAGGGCGAAAGACATTGACTGGTCGTTGCTGTGCTGGCATTCGGTGCTTCCTTCTATGTTCCATTCTTGCAGATGCCCGCCAATTTTAAGTGTATGTGAGAAATGCAGGGTTGATTTGGGCAGGTTTGCCATGGGCAGTTTCCCATGCAGGCGTGTGAAGTTGAGCGACGAGTTTCCATCTATCGTGAGGAATTCTGTAGGCGATGCATAATAGGTGAAGTGGCATCTCGCCGATTGTGTCTTTCGTTTGCTCGCTTCTCCAGCCAATAGCACATCTGTTGTGTGCCAGCTATATGTGCCGCTCAGGCCGAGAGAGGCCTTCATCCACCCAAACTGTTTGCGCACAGAGCCATTGAGCGATTGAATGGTAGAGTGTCCTTTCTTGTCTGTTTGCTCCATTTCATATTCACCGTTTGAAAGTCCCGCTTTGTAAAGAGAGGGCAATTCTACGACAGAGTGCGAAGTGCCGATGTTGGCAAAGAACAATCTGCCAGTGTCATGGAAATTGAATTTGACATCTGCTTGATTACTCACAATATCTCTGATGATACCGTTTCCCACGCTGATGGTGTTGTAAGTGGTGTATATTTTCAGCGGGCTAATGGAGTAGAATTCAGGATTGTGTATATGGCGTTCGAAACTTCCCTCTAAGTCGAGGGTGGGGAGAATCTCATATTTCAGGTTAGCATACGGTGTGAACAGCAGCTTGTTCTTATTACTTTCATCCAATTCCCTGAGCAACCAGTTGAGCCTGGCTCTCAGGTTGAAAGTCAGCTTTCCGTATGAAAGCCAGAGTGAAGGAATGTAGGCAAGGCTGTGCTGGCGGTAAAGGGCTGTAGCACTGCTGTCGGCGATGCTCACATCCTCCTTCTTTTGCAGGGTGGTGAGCGCAAGGTCGTTGGAAATGTTCAGCTTTCCTATAGCCTGCGTGAAAGAGGCTTTGGCTTCCAGTTCGTGTTCGGAGAGCGTGAGGCGTTCAGTCTGTTGGTTTACAATCCTCAGGTATCCTGGCTGGTAACAGTAGTCGGCGTTCACCTGCACTCCGATTGTTCTCTTTTTCCCAAGCGGCAAGGTGAGATGCAGCTCGTCTCTGATGCTTCTTTGGTGAGGTCTTACCCGCTGTTCCACTTCCCTTCCGTTCAGCCATGTGGTTCCCTTGCTGTGGTCATAATTGAGTTGAGCGTACAGCATGTTCCGCAAAAATGTTCTTTGGGTGTTTATCTCATACTGCACGTTGGCATTAACCTGATTGCTGAAAGCCTTTGATCGGTTTGTCTCTGAGGTGAACGCCACGGTGTCCACATCTGTGTAATAGGTTTCCACCGTGCTTTCTCCCTTGGTACGGTCAGTAATGCCACTCACCTGCAGTCTCAGCGTGGTGCCTTCCTTGGTTTTGAAGAGCCAGTTGGAGCCTGCAATATGGGTGTCGTTGAATGTGCTTCGCTCCATTTGTCCGACGGTACCTCCCACCTTGACATTGTGCAGGATTGAAATGTGAGGCCTTCCTCCTCCTGCCAGGTTTGAGAGTTCATTCAGGATGCCTTTCCCCGTATTGCTGCCTTTGTACATGGAGAGCGTTTGCAGTTTCCGGCTGAACCGCATCGTCATCAACTTGTTTTCGCGCAGCCAGTCGGGATGCCCTTGGGTGGAGAATCCACCGGATATGTCAGCAGTGGCTATCCATACGTTGCGGGCAGAATCGTTGAGCACGATGTTCAGGGCGGCTTTCTCGCTGAACTTCTTCTTTCTCAGGAGTCTCACGGGCTGGTGGTTCTTGAGCACCTGCACGCTCTTCACCTTGTCAGCGGGAATATTATTGCTCGCCATACCGTATTGTCCGCCCATCATGTCGAGTCCTTCGATGTAAAACTTGTTGATGGGAATGTCCCGAAAAGAGATGGTTCCATTGCTGCTCACTGACAGTTCAGGCATGCGCTTGATGACATCGGCAATGGAACGGTCGCCCTGTTGCTTGAATCCACTGACTAAATAGTTAAGTGTGTCGCCTTCCTCAACTATTATCCTTGGTTTCACTTTCACTTCTTTCAGTTGTAGCGGCTGTTCGGTCAGCACAATGGTTCGCTTCTGCTTGAATTGACCTGCTTCAGTTTCGGTGGTGCGGAAACCAATTCGCGAGAACATAAGGCTTCCTGCAGTCTTGCCCTGTGGCGTGGCAACAGAGAATTCACCCCGTTTGTTGGTGCGGGTGAAAGCGATGGGGGTGTCGCCCTGTTTGAGTGTCACGGAAACCGCTTCAAGAGGCTTTCCTGTGGTATCCGTAACGCTGCCTTGGAATGTCTGGCTTCTGAGGCATCCCGTCAGCAGAAAGAATATCGCCGTTATCAGCAGTCTTTGCATTAACAATTGTTGTTTATTTTTTCTTCTCCTCTATGATTTCTATGAGGCAGGCTTCGTGAGAGGGAATTGCGGGCTTTGGGGTTTCTTTAATATATGGTCTCAGTTCCTCGGGGATGGGTCTTGGTGGGTTTACGATTCGGTTGTAGGCGTAAGGGTCTTTTCGCATGAGTTTGTCAAGATATTGCTTTCTTTCGGGCGACATGGAGGAAAAGCGTAGGTCTGGGATAAACATAGGGCGGGCAATGCTGCTCAGGTTGTCGCAGACAAAAGTGAAGTCGTCCTTCGAGTCTTTGGCATAAAGAATCAGTCCCGGCAGTCCGCACAGTTTCCACGGACCTTCGCTGATGGGAATATCCAAGGCGTAGGCGGCTCTCCATGTGCGCCCTCGAAATTGGCATGAAGCGAAATGGCACGTGTAGCCCAGCAGTGTGGTGTCGCCCTCCTCTAACTGCCAGTCGAACTGCGGCAATTCTTCTTCATATTTGTATAAATCCCAACGGGAGAACGTGTGCGTGAGTTTCGTCTCGTTGGGATAGTGCTTGATAACGTATTCATAGGGCCTATCCAAACTCTGGAGCCCATTTTCCCTACCTGTTTCAAATGCTGTGCCGGCGAGTTTGACTATCTCGACTTTGTAAGAATCATATAGATTCTTATTCCATTTGCATTTTTCAAACAAGTAGTTAGACCATCCGTTGATACAGTAATATGTGGAACAGTTGTCTCCTACCTCTAATATGCAGGGATGATACTGTAACTCCCTGCTGTCTGCATATAGGTTCTCGTAGACTTCGTAAACGGCTGTAACCCTTGTTGTGTCGATGCACTTAAAGCCCGGTAGAATGCCAAGCGCGGAAGCAATAAGAATAGAAAGTGTCATGATGGGTCTTCTTCAAATACAAAGTTTAATCCTGCATTTTTATGATATTCGTATATTTTCCTTGCAAGTGCGTGCAAGGTTTCTGTGCTAAAATAATGTTGAGACTCGGGCCAATACTCTCTTTCATCTAATTGTGCTTGACCGCCTGACAAATAATACCAAAACTTGAAATCTACGAATATTGGACAGATGAGATAATGCCCCCCCATATTTACTCGTCCATATAACACATTGTAATGAAAGGGAACATGTTTTTCTTGATTCCCAATGATGACAGTAAGCCGGTCTTGCATTTCTCCTCCCCAAAATGGATCTGTGTAAGAAATCCCTGAAAGAGGCATTAGTGGAGGAATAATTGTGCTGACACGGGAAGATGAATTGGCTTGTACCAAAAAGCCAAAGACGAGAATAATGATAGCAATTAACTTCTTCATAATACTTTGATGTTTAGATAGATTATTGTTTTATTAAGAAGAATGAGTTTTCTCCATCACTTCATTGGAATTGGTTGCTCTATATTTATATGCAAAGATATGTAAAACAGAATTAAAAAGAGCACGCGCTGCTGATTATTTTATATTAATTAACGGAAGGATAGATGATGGGGAAGTGAAATGGAAACGCGAAAACGGCGCTTCGCAGCCTTCGAAGCGGCGTTTTGGAGCATGGAAAACGCAGAGATGGAAAAGTAAATTAAATTAATTTGCTGAGTAAATTAAAGTGATTTGAAAAGTAAATTAAATTAATTTGCGCGGTAAATTAAATTGATTTGCTGAAGAAGGGAGACGCTTTTAAACATGAAAAACGGCACTTTGGAGCCTCGAAAGTGTCGCATTCGCGATTGAAAAGTGATGCTTTGGTAGGGTGAAGGGGGCAAAAAGGCGGGTGGATAGTGGTGTTTCCGCGCGGTTATCCTTTGGCAAAGCCTGCGGTGAGCACGCTGATTTTCACCTCTCCCGCCTTCATAAGCTGTTTGCCGCATGCGGTGATGGTGGCTCCGGTGGTCACCACGTCATCGATAATCAGCAGGTGCTTGCCCTGAAGAGCGATGTTCTTGTTCAGCCGGAAAGCACTTTCCACGTTGTCGTGGCGGCCTCGGCGGTCTTTGCGCGTCTGGCTTTCCGCGAAGGATGTCCTTACCAACACCTGTTTCAGAATGGGGATTCCGGTAATCCCACTCACGCCGCGGGCTATCTCCATGCTTTGGTTGTAGCCTCGCTCGCGCTGCCTTTTCCGGGTCAGCGGCACGGGTATGATGGCATCGATGCCATCGAAGAAGCCGTCGGCCTGCATCTCCTGTGCCATCATGCGCCCCATTTCCTCGCCTGTCTCTGGGTGGTTGGCGTATTTCAGCCGGTAGAGCAGTCGGCTCACGGGCGAATGCGCCTCATAGAAAAACCATGCCGCGGCGCGCTCTATGGGAATCTGCAGCCAGAACAGTTTGGCCATTTCGTTGCGGTAGGCATTGCCGCTATATCCGGTTCGCGGCAGTTGCAGGTTGCACTTTCCGCAGACCAGTGCCTCCCCTACCGTCATCCTGCCACCGCATACGGGGCATGCCTGCGGGGAAATCAGGTTGAGCAATCGGCTCCAGAAACTAATCATCTTGCGGTTCGTATTCGTCGGCATCGTCTATGCAGCGGCGGATGATGTCCATGGTGAAGCCGCGCTGCATGGCAAAGCGTATCAGTTTGCCGTTCATTTCATAAGAGTTGTCGGCGCGGATGCTTCTGCGCTTGCTCGTCAGGAGCGGGCGCAGTATCTCCACGTAGGTCTCGTCGTCCACCTCGCCAAGCACTTGCTGCTGAATGGCCTTGGGTATGCGCTTCACGAAGAGCGCCTGTTCAATCTTGCGCCGCCCCCATTTGCTGTAGTCTATCTTGTCGCGCACAAAGGCACGGCAATAGCGCTCCTCGTCGATATATTTGCCTTCAATGAGGCGGTCAATGATGCGTTGCTGTGCCTCTTCGCCGATGCCCCATCGTTGCATCTTGTCAGCCATCTCCTGTGGGCAGTGCTCCGCCGTGGCGCAGAGGGCGGTGAGTTTCAGATATGCCTCTTCTTCGGTATATGTTCGCATGAGCCGCTGATTGTTCATTTTTCTCATCTTTTGCCTCACTTCACCACGTATTTCCGTCCGTTGCGGATATACATGCCGCGCTGCGGCACTGCCTTCAGCCTCCGGCCTTGCAGGTCGTAGAGCCGCTCCTCGCTGTCTCTGACTGCCGTTGGTACGTGGCTGATGCCCGTCTCGTAATCCTCTATCGACAGTATGGTGCCGCTGTACATACTCTTTGCCTTTTCAATAATGTCCTTATGAACATACACATCTATCATGCCTATGCCTTGATACAACAACACGTCAAATAATTCTTTGTATGCATCAATATCCATGCTTTCAATAATCACACTCTTCAAATTGACGCAATAACGGAACACGTCATAACCGATGTAAGTTACGTTTTTCGGAATCGTTACCGATGTCAAATGATAGCATGCAAAAAAGGCAAGACTGCCTATGCTTGTCACATTATCGCCTATTGTGATTGAAGACAACTGTGTACAGCCACTAAAAGCATTTTCCCCAATCGTGGTTATGGTGTTTGGCAGCGTGATGCTTTCGAGATTATAGCAATCGGAAAATGCTCTGTATCCGATATCCTTTACACCATCTGGTATTATGAACCTCGTCATGCTGCTGTATGAAAACCATTCGTAGCCAATTTTATCCATTCCTTCAGGAAACACCACGCTGTCTAAATTAGTTCCTATAAAAACCCCATCCGCTAATGTTGAACATGATGGAATGACAATCGACCTAAGGCCATCACAATACATAAAAGCCCCATCGTATATCGTAATAACTGACTCCGGTATGTCAATCTCTTTCAATCCATGGCAAAAACGAAATGCCTCTGCATAAATCTCTTTGACAGTTCCTGGTATCCTGTAAGTTCCTTTTTTGCCTTCTGGAACAGCATAAAGTTCGGTCTTTTCTTTGTTAAACAGAACACCATCTGTAGCACTTAGCCACTCGTTATCCTCGTCCACTTCAATTATTTGCAAAGATGGGCAACTTGCAATAGGATTACGGTAATCATGGTTACCGAAACGGAAAATTTCTGTTACGGTCTTTGGTATTACCAGCCTCTCAAGATTCTTTGATCTGATGGAATTAAAACTTATCAGTTTTACAGGAAACTTTTCTCCATCATACTCTACGGTATCAGGTATCACAATCTCTCGCTCGCCTGCTTCCTGTACACCTTCTACTCTTAGAGTGTGGTCTAAAAGAACGCTATACGTGATTCCTCCTATCGTTATTCTGTCAAGGGCAAATGATGAGGAGGAAATGCTCAATAAGAGAAATATAGAGAAGAGTCTGCCTATTTGAGTGTATGTTCTTAGTTTCATATGTGTCCTTTTTATATAGGTCAACATCAATTCGGATAATTGCTTTCAGAGAGAATGCTGCCTGAATCACTTCACCACGTATTTCCGTCCGTTGCGGATATACATGCCGCGCTGCGGCGCTGCCTTCAGCCTTCGGCCTTGCAGGTCGTAGAGCCGCTCCTCGCTGTTGCTGCCTGCCGCTGGCACGTGGCTGATGCCCGTTGCCTCCATTTCCACAATGCTCTCGAACTTGCTCCATCCTTCGGCAGCACGGTATTTCTCTGCACTGCCAGCAGGCACGTAAAGTGTGGCATTGATAGACAACAAGTCATTAGGCACATTCGGCATTTGGGGAGGGGCAGGAGAATGAAGTGTCATCTTTAAATCCTTCCACGCAAACGCATTATAGTCTATTTCTTTTATGCCGTTGCCTACGGTCACCTCTTTTATATCATATCTGAATGCCTTTCTATGTATGCGTTTTACACTGCCTGGAACATCAACGGAACTGATGCCGGTAAAGTCGTAAAACAATCCCTCCTTTAACTCCGAGATTCCGTCGGGAATTGCCAGATTGCTTACTTTCTCACCGTTCAGATAGAGACTTATGGCCTTTTGAGGAATCTCTGCGCACACTAACCTTGAGGCAGCAACGCTACACCACTGCGCCATATCTTCTATATCAACCCGTGTGAGGTTGGAACATCCGTTCAGACATAAATCGCCCATTTTCTTTATACTCTTTGGTATCTTGAACGATTTCAACGACCGGCAGTAGGCAAACGAATAGTCACCGATGCTGCGGATGCTTTGGGGCAGCGACACCGAGTCGATAGCATCGCAATAATAGAAGGCTCCGTCACCGATAGATGTCACATCAAAGGACTCCCCCTCGAATACAATCTTTTCTGGCACTTTTAGCAATCCTGAATATTTGTTGTCATACAAGTCCTTGTATGTCACGGAAACTTCATTCCCGGAAGTCTTCTTGTAGCAGATGCCGTCCAACTCAAAATCATAAGAGGAATGGCGGGGAAGCCCCGAATTCTTTATATCTTGCGACATGAGCAAAAAGTCATCCATGCCATAGACGCGAATAGCATTCTCATAACAGGCCAAAGAACTCTGTATGCAGACCTGCGACCATGGAATAGTAGGATTAATTGCATGAAGGAATCCCCAGATGTTGCCTATTCCCTCAATCCAAACCATGTTGTTGTCGCCAGAAAAGAAATAACAACGTCTCTTTTGGCCGGAAATCTCTACTGTCTTGATTGAGGACAGCATATAGGAAACATCATGCAGATACTCATCGCCTTCTTTTTCTTCCATACATATCGCATATCCGAAATTATGTCTGTGATAGTCATACCAATACTGCATTTCTTTTCCTTTTCCCTTGTAACACTCTCCCACGGATAAACCGAAATCATATATGAGATATTGCGATGATTCACCTCGGGGGATAAAGTATACTTTCTTGTCCTTCTCTCGAATGGCACCATAATAGGCATAAGAAGACTGATATGACGGATCTTGCTTCCAATACAGATAGACAATCTCTCCTGTTACTCCAAAGCCTGACGGTCCCTTTGCCATTACTTTTTTATAAACCACATCATTGATTGTGGTGTCACCTGTAATGGTGCAGGTCATGTCATGAGTATAAAAATTATTCGTATCTGGCGGATACACCCACGTCTTCCCCTCCACCACGAAAGGCAGATAATCGTCCTGTGCTTTTGCGATACAGGCTAAAGCCAGAAACAATATATAAAACAATACTCTTTTCATCGTCGATCACTTTAAGGTTCTTCAATTCGGATAATTGCTTTCAGAGAGAATGCTGCCACTGGTCATATCCACGGTAGCACCAAGAGGAGTTTCCAAGACATTGTTCTGTCGGACATATATTGTTCCGTTGTTAAGTATTCTCAACTTGCTGCCATTCTGTAATTCGACCTTTGCATTGCGCAAAGTCCCACCATCTATTACCAGTTCCCCGTTGTCTTGAACGGTAATATTTACGTTGCCATACAAATCTACTCTTGTGTTTTGTATGGTAAGTTTGCTTCCGCTTGGAATAACAATGTTTCGGTATAGGTATCTTCTGGAATCGTATATTTCATTTCCGCTGATAGTTACAGTTGAGTTTTGTAAGTCACTCAAGTTGATACCTTCTCCCCATACACTTCCTTTTGGGCCTATGAGATAGTTGCTGTCGTCAACATCACTATCGGTTGAAATCCAATCTGCTGCTGTCGAAGGCTTGTCACCTATTCCCCAATTATAGTATCCGTCGCCATCACGATCCTCACAAATAATAGTTCTTGAAATACTATTTCCATATGCGTCTTTCATAATTATTGGAGCAATTAGGCGATAAACTTTTGCCATTAATGAATAATCATGGAAAAGGACAAATTGGTATTCGTTTGATGTTGAACTGTTTTTGAATATCCAATATGTCTCACCAATATGCATACTATTATGAGGGATAACAAAAGGATAGTCTCCTAGGACTTCAAAGCTCTCTCCTCCCTGAATAACATGATACCCGATAATTGCCATTGCATGACCTCCACTGAATAACGTATCAGCATACGTAGTGTCTGGGAGGAAATTGAGAAGTTTCCCAGATGCCAATGGACCATATTTGACTAATGCATTCTTTATACTATTTTCATTGTGTTCAATTTCACAGTAATTAGTAATACCAACAAGCATACTCGGAGCATGACCAGTGCATCCTTGACTGGGCAAGTCTTCAAATTTATAAACATCTTCTAAACATATTCCTGTGTCTCTTAAATAATCTAAAGCAATTAATGGTGAAACTCCATGTGAATATGGGCTATTTGCACCTCCATTGCAAGCGAGATCCCTTTCTGACAAGTCTAAATCAACCTTTTCGTTATAGTATAAGTTTACTAAAGCCTCCAAACAACTTACTCCAGCAAAAGCAACACAACAGTTACTATTTCCTTGACTTTGGACTTTGGTTATCCAATCAATTCCATGTCTATTTTTCCAAGTAAAATGATTTGTGTAAGAACCTGATGCATATGAAGATATCAGATCCTGGTGCTTGCCAACTTCAAAGACACCTCCTGCATAATACTCATAACCACCACTTGACATATTATCGGGCATGCCAACCAACAATCTTCTTGTACCATAGTCTTTCAGTGAAATATCTGTTACACCTGCCCTCCACAACTTGCCGTGCGACACATTGTATTCG
>DGWC01000010.1 GCA_002395135.1 Prevotella sp. UBA4268
ATGACGAGAAGACGGTGAAGAAACGCTGGAAGGAAGACTCCGCCCGCGTGATGGGCGAACTGGCAGAGGTGCTGGAAGGCATCGACGACTTCAGTGTGGAAGGTCAAGAGCCCGTGGTCTTTGCCTGGGTGGAAAAGCAGGGCTATAAACTGGGCGACGTGATGAATGCGTTCCGATTGGCACTTGTTGGCATCGGCAAGGGACCGGGCATGTTTGACATCTCTGCTTTCCTCGGCAAAGAGGAGACCTTAAGACGACTGAGAAAGGCAATTGAAGTTTTGAAATAGGCATGTATCATTTCATTATGTATCTCATCCAGGCTGGTGTGGCCATAGCCAGCCTGTTCAATGAGAAGGTGCGCAAGATGTGGAAGGGCGAGCGCGAATGTTTCAGCATATTGAAACAGAAGGTGGACCCTGCTGCCAAGTATGCGTGGTTTCATGCCGCCTCGCTGGGTGAGTTTGAACAGGGACGGCCCATCATGGAGCGTTTGCGCAGAGAGCATCCCGAATACAAAATCCTGCTCACCTTCTTTTCTCCCTCGGGATATGAGGTGAGGAAAAACTATGAGGGTGCCGATATCATCTGCTACATGCCCATCGACACCGTGGGCAATGCGCGGCGGTTCTTGCGGCTGGTGCGTCCCTCGGTGGCATTCTTTATCAAATACGAGTTCTGGTATAATTTCCTGCATATCCTGAAACACAGGAATGTGCCCACCTATAGCGTGAGTTCCATTTTCCGACCCAACCAGGTGTTCTTCCGCTGGTATGGCCGCAACTATGGCAGGGTGCTCCGCTGCTTCACCAAGTTCTTTGTGCAGAACGAAGTGAGTATGCAACTTCTGGAGAGCATTGGCATCACCGATGCGGAGATTACGGGTGATACGCGTTTCGATCGTGTTTTGCAGATTAAAGAGGCGGCCAGGCAACTTCCTGTTGTGGAGCGTTTCATCGGAACGGCCCCTCATGTCTTCGTGGCAGGCAGCAGTTGGCCGCCCGATGAGGATATCTTCCTGCGCTATTTCAACGGTGAGCATGCCGGCTGGAAGTTGATCATTGCCCCGCATGTAATCGGCGAGGACCATCTGAAAACCATTCTGCAAGCGGCGGGCGGCCTCAAGGCGGTGCGCTATACCGATTGCGAGAAAGATATGGCCAAGGCCGATGGTGCCGATATCCTGATTGTAGACTGCTTTGGTCTGCTCAGCAGCATCTATCGCTATGGCACGGTGGCGTATGTCGGCGGAGGCTTTGGTGTGGGCATCCACAATCTTCCCGAAGCCGCCGTATGGGACATCCCCGTGTTCTTCGGTCCCAACAACCATCGTTTCCAAGAGGCTCAGGAACTGAAGAAGAACGGTGGCGGTATGGAAATCAGCAGTTATGATGATTTTGCCGAAATGATGGACCATCTTGCCGCCCATACCGAAGAGTTGGCGCAGCGCGGACATGCCGCAGGCCAATATGTGAAGGGCAGTGCGGGTGCCACGGAAAAGATTCTGTCAACTGTGGATTTCAACTGATGGGTTGCTGCCATTTTCAATGGTAGAATTCAACTGATGGATTGTTACAAATTACGATTGTTGACGTCATTTCATTGTAGAACAAATCTTTATTTGTTATGAAGTCAAATCGTTTTCATTCATGGATTGTTTCGTTGTTCCTGCTAATGGCGGGGTCAACGAGTTTTGCACAACCTGGACAGATGGTCAGGATTGTGGTGGATAACCAGGTGAAAGGACCTGCCGTTCCTTCCAATTATGTGGGGTTGAGTTATGAAATAGCGATGCTGAAGCCCAATGCGCAGGGCAAGCATTATTTCAGCAAAGACAACCTGCCACTCGTTAGACTCTATCATGCGCTGGGAATCAAAAGCCTTCGGCTGGGAGGAAACTCCGTCGACGTGAAAGGCGGTTATACGCCCACCGCTGAAGATCTTGATGAATTGTTCGGCTTTGCCCGTGTGGCTGGCATCAAGGTCATCTATTCTGTCAGGCTGCAAGACAAGATGGTGAACGGAAAACCGTCGCCAAACGACAACGTCTCTGATGCCGTGGCGCAGGCCAAGCATATCTACGACCATTATTCCGACCTGCTCGACTACTTCGCCATTGGCAACGAACCTGGCTATTACAAAGATTACGAGCACGATATGCAGCCTCGATGGAATGCCATCATGCAGGCCATGCGAAAGGTGGCTCCCAAGGCTCGTTTCTGTGCACCCGACGATAATCCCAATCCCACGCTGTGCAACAAACTGTGGAGCGACTTCGGCGTGACCAATCCGCAGGCCAAGGACCCTGTTTTGGGACTGCTCACCATGCACAGTTACTCAGCCGGCTGCTCTTACAAAAACCCTGGTCAGGCCAAGAACCACAGCGAACTGATTCCCTTTGACTATAAGGAGCGAAGCCGCTATCTGCTTTCCGACGAACTGGTGGAGGAAAACCAGCGCGTTTACAATCAGATGGAGCAGGTGTTCGGCATACAAAACCTGCCCGGTTTCCGCCTTTCTGAAACCAACAGTTACTGGTTCAGCGGCCTTAACGGTGCCAGCAACGCTCATGCTGCCGCTCTCTGGGCTTTGGATTATATGTACTGGTGGGCCATGCGTGGCAACCAGGGCGTGAATTTCCATACTGGCGACCGTGTGGGCGGCGACGGCATGGTGCCTTATTATGCCGCTTTTGTTTCTGAAGGCGACGGTTTCAACATCATGCCGCTCAGTTATGCGCTGAAGGCTTTTGGCATCGGCGCGGTGAACAGCAGAGAGGAGGATGGTCTGCGCAGGCTCGCTCAGGTGCACCTTTCTGGACGCAGCGAGCATCTCACCGCATATGCCACCAACGACGGACACGGCTTCACCTATATCACGGTGGTGAACAAAGACGTGAGAAACGGTGCCGGCATGCGCCAGTTGATGATTAGTCTGGCCGACGGAGGGCAGCCGATAAACAGTGCCTGTTACACCCTTCTCACCAATGAGAATTCAATGAAGGACGTGGCGGCAGAGGAGAAGTATCTTGCCAAGAAAGGACAACTCATTGGCGGTCATACCATCATGGCCGACGGCACGCTCGATGCTCCTGTGTGGATCAAGGCGCAGGTTGGCGAGAAAGGGCGCATCCGCGTGGAGTTGCCGCCGCTCAGTGCTGTTATCATCAAAGTGAATACGGGCAATTACCACATCGTTGACAGTCAGGTGGAGCCCATGCAGTTTGGCAAATACAAGCCCACCTGGAGTTCGCTCAAGAAATTTGAAACGCCAGAGTGGTTCCGCGATGCCAAGTTCGGCATCTGGGCGCACTGGGGACCGCAGAGTGTTCCCGAGTATGGAGACTGGTATGCGCATTATATGTATAAACAAGGTTCGCGCGAGAACAAATATCATCTCCAGCATTTCGACCATCCTTCGAAAGTGGGATTCAAAGACTTGGCCCATCAGTGGAAAGCCGAGAACTGGAATCCGGAGCGGCTTATCAGTCTCTATAAGCGTGCTGGTGCGCAGTATTTCGTAACACTGGCCAATCATCACGACAACTTCGACCTCTGGGACAGCAAGTACCATCCATGGAACGCCACGGTGGAAGGCCCGCACAAGAACATTGTGGCTGGGTGGGAGCGTGCTGCGCGGAAGGCAGGCCTCCGCTTCGGCGTGAGCATTCATTCCTCGAGAGCATGGATTTGGTATGACCGCACCGAGGATGCCGATACCAGTGGTGTCTTTAAGGGCGTTCCCTATGACGGCGTGCTCACCAAGGCCGATGGCAAGGGACAGTGGTGGGAAGGCAAGGACCCGCAAGTGCTCTATGCGCGTGGCCATGCACTGAAGAATACGGGCTATACCAATGCTGCCGGTCGTGCCATGTCGATTCCCGATGCCGACTATGTGGAGAATTATTACGACCGCACCCTGGACGTTATCAACAAGTACAAACCCGACCTGGTGTACTTCGACGACTCCGAACTGCCGCTTTGGCCCGAGAGCGATGCCGGCTTGAAAATCGCTGCACATTATTATAATAGTAATGCGCTGTGGCATGACGGAAAGCAGGACGGCGTGATTACTACGAAGAAACTCAACCGCGAGCAGCAAGACTGTCTGGTGTGGGATGTGGAGCGCGGTGCCTTGAACGACATCAACCCCTATCCCTGGCAGACCTGTACCTGCTTAGGCTCTTGGCACTACGACCGTACGCGTTTCACCAAGAATACCTACAAGAGCGCCTTGCGCGTGGTGCGCATGCTCTCCGACATCGTGAGCAAGAACGGCAACATGCTCTTGAGCGTGCCGGTGCGTTCCGACGGAACCATCGACGAGCGCGAAGAGGCTATCCTCGACAGCATAGGCAACTGGATGACCGTGAACCGTGAGTGCATCTTCGGCACTCGTCCGTGGGTGAAATACGGCGAAGGCCCCGATATGGAGCAAGTGGTTGAAATGCAGAACGGACTCGGATTCAACGAGGCCAACAAGGATTACACCTCTGCCGACATGCGCTTCACCAAGAAGGGCAATGTGCTCTATGCCATCGTGCTGCAGCGTCCCGCCGACGGCCGTTTCGAAATCAAGTCGCTCGCCGGAAAGAAGGCTTCCGTCCGTAAGGTGGAAGTGCTCGGCGTGGGCAAGGTGGCATTCACGTGCGACGACACATCCCTGCGTCTCTCCACGGCCAAGCCCCTCTCCTTTGTCCCCGTTGTCAAAATCACCCTGAAGGAATAACAGAACATCTATTAAAAAACCGACAATATGAAAAAGAACATGCTAACCATGATGGTGTGCACAGCACTGACGATGCACACCGCAACAGTGTCTGCCCAGCAGATGCCCGAAGAAATAGCACCCATTCAGGCACCTTTCGACATGCCCCAGTTGCAGCGTCCGGCATTTCCCGCCCGCACACTGAGCATCACCAAGACGGGTGCCAAGCAGAAAAAACTCAGCACGGCAGCCATCCAGAAAGCCATAGACCAACTGGCCAAGAAAGGGGGAGGCACCGTGATTGTGCCGGCTGGCAGTTGGCTCACCGGTCGCATTGAACTGAAAAGCAACATCAACCTGAGGCTGGAAGAAGGGGCAGAACTCAACTTCAGCGGTGACATCAAAGACTATCTGCCTTGCGTGCCAACGCGCAATGAGGGCGTGGATGTTATCTCCATGGGTGCCATGGTCTATGCCAACGGCGCTGAGAACATTGCTCTCACAGGCAAAGGAAAACTCATTGCTCCCGCCCGCGACTGCCAGATGATGAAGCAGGCCATGGGCGGTGTGAAGGAAGAATTGCAGCAACTGCCACTGGAACAGCGCGTCTTCGACGGCAGCAACGGCGGTCAGGTGTGCCTGCCCCAGTTCTTCGGTCCCATCAACTGCAAGAACATCCTCGTGGAGGGTGTCACTTTCATGAAGAGTATTTTCTGGAACATCGTGCCAGTTTATTGTGAGAACATCATCATCCGCGGCGTAGAGGTGTGGAGCCACGGCATGGGCCGCACCGACGGCATCGACATCGACTCGTCGGTCAACGCGCTGATAGAATATACCACGCTCGATTGCGGTGACGACTGTTTCACCCTGAAGTCGGGCCGCGGCATGGACGGCAAACTCAAGAACCGTCCCACCGAGAACGTTGTGGTGCGCCACTGTACGGTAAAGCGCGGCGTGGGCGGCATGACCATCGGCAGCGAGACGGCCGCCGTGGTGCGCAATGTCTACATGCACGACTGCGTGATGGAGAACCCGCGCTCTGGTTTCTATTTCAAGACGCGCCGTCCGCGCGGTGGAGGAGGCGAGAACATGTGGTTCGAGCGCATCCATATCGTCAACACACCGGGCAGCGCCATCAGTTGGGACATGCTGGGCAGTGCCATGTATGTGGGCAAGATGGCACAGCGCCATCCCACGCCTGCCGTCAACGAACTCACGCCTTTCTACCGCAACATGCATTTCAAGGACATTCGCGTGGACAACTGCAAGACACTCATCAAGGCCACCGGACTGCCCGAGTCGCCCGTTGAGGATGTCACCTTCGAGAACATCCAGTCAGACAATCGTCTCATCCTGCTGCAAGACGTAGGAAAAATGTCCTTTAAATAAAAAACGCTCCCCTCAAGTTGAGCCCCGCTCGGCCAACATCAACGACCAGTATCTCTGATCGGTGCCCATGCGAAGCGTGCAAGACTTCAAACAAATGATAAACGATGAACTATCAGAATATCCTGGAAAACATCTGGCGAGAGATACAGCCTTACGCCCATGAGGGCAAACAGGCTGACTACATTCCCGCTTTGGCCGAGGTAGATCCCGACCAGTTTGGTATTTGCATACAGACACTCGGAGGCAGTACCCACTCGTTGGGTGCTGCCACCACGCGTTTCTCCATACAGAGTATCTCAAAAGTGTTCACCCTCGCCATGGGGCTTTCGCTCGAAGGCGACAACGTATGGAAGCGCATGGGCAAGGAGCCGTCGGGCAATGCCTTCAACTCGCTTGTGCAACTGGAATACGAGCACGGCATCCCGCGCAATCCTTTTATCAATGCTGGTGCCATCGTGATGTGCGACATCCTGCTGTCGCGCCTCCCCGATGCCCCTGCCGCATTCCTCGATTTCATCCGTCTTCTTACTGGTAGCGACGAGGTGGACTATAACGAGTCATTGGCTCGCTCCGAGCAGAGCAATGCCTATATGAATGCCGCCATTGCCAATCTGCTGAAATACCACCATAACATCGACAACCACATTGCCGATGTGCTCCATTTCTATTTCCTCACCTGTTCCGTGATGATGACCTGCGAGGAACTGGCTCATGCCTTCCTGCCCTTTGCCGACCATCGCAAACCGTTCTCATTCGGCAGCGTTCAACTGACGGCATCTCAGGTGAAGCGCATGAATGCCATCATGCAGACCTGCGGTTTCTATGATGAGGCTGGCGAGTTCTCCTATCTGGTGGGACTTCCCGGCAAGAGTGGGGTAGGGGGAGGCATTGCCGCCGTGTGTCCTGCGCGCTATGCTGTGGCGGTATGGAGTCCGCGTCTCAATGCCAAAGGCAACAGCGTGATGGGGCTGAAAGCCCTCGAACTGCTCACCACCGAGACATCGGAATCCATTTTCTGAATGAATAAAGAGGCATTTTAGAGGTGAGAGGATTAGAAATGAGTGATAAGAACTATGCGATGGGCTTTGGTTATGAGATGCCTGTATCTCTGTACATTTTTCTCACCTCTAATCCCCTCACTTCTTACCACCAAAACTTTAACAAACGTTAAATTGTTATTATAAAGGTGAGAAATGTGTTAATCGTTTTTTTTTTTTGTAAAGTTGTGTAACTTTGCAGCGATAATTATATTTCTTCGTCAAAAAAGCGGCGGAGAAATAGTAAGTGCAGTTTCTGTCTGTGAAGATAACTGCACACGCTATTAAAAGTTAATTGATTATATGTATTTAAAAGTTGTCAAGTCGTGAGGTCTCGTGCCTTTTTTCACACGATTCAACAAAGGGAATGCCGACATGCTATGAATTAACCACAGTTGAGCACGCTCCCATTCCCCTTATTACATACAAGCAAACATTCCTGGTGCGCATTTGGGAACGGTGCGCCGACAAATCAAAAAGAAAAAACAATAACAAAATATTTATTTAATGTAAAATGAAAAAACTATTTATCATTGTATTATTGTCGGTCGTTGCCATTGTCGGGGCAAAGGCGGATATAACTTTAAACCATATTTGGAAAGGTGATAACAGCCTTCTAAAAATCACTACAACAAGTGCTGGTGATATCTCTAAAGAAACAGATTTGAACACAAAGATTTCGGATTTCTTGACGGACAAAACCTTTAACCAATGGGGTAATGGTGAAGTGCGCATAGTCATCGAAGGGCCTGTGTCAAAGGCTGATGTAGCGGCCCTTTCGGTGTTGCAGCAAAATACATTCAAAAATGCAAAGGGTATAGAATGCGTGAAGAATGCCGACAAGTTCAATTTCGAAAAGGCCACATTTGTTGATGACAGTTCTAATGAGATTGATTACAAAACCTTTTTTAGTGGTTTGGATTCAAATGTCAGCAATATCAAGTATCTGACACTTCCTCCTCAGGTTGATTCAGATGGGAACATTGTGCCAATTGATGTAACGCAATTGTCAAAACTGAATAATCTGAAGTCGGTTGTGGCTTTGGACAACACGAACCACAATAGCATTAAGAAACTGAATGCATACGTATTGGAAGAAGGATCGCTTGTCTATGCCATGCAGGCTCTCGGTGCTACTGATGGAGAAAACTCATTTGTAGGTAATTACGCTTCAAAAGTTGATGAGGCGTATATTGCCGGTAATGTGAATGCGGTTGACTTAGGAAATGGAGGAAACGGTTCAATGACTATCGGCGAAAATGGCCATCTCCAGTTCTGGGAAGAGATAAACGAACGTCAACAAAACCAGCAACGCACCTTGAAAGGCACGGCGACAGACGTAGCCTTAGGATATATGCAGTTTAAGAAATTAGACTTGAGCAATGCCCATTTCTCTGACATCAACGACCTTACCTTGTCTAAATACAGTATTGTCGGATCTAAAACGAAAGAAGTTGTCATCCCTACCAGTGTAAACACATTGCCTGCCGATTTTCTCAATGGTTGTGGAAACCTCACGGATATTTGTATTCCATCAAACATTGAATACATCAAGACACGCGCTTTTCACGGAACAAGGCTGGATCATGTATGGACTACAGCATCGGCCGGGGATGCTGCCGACACTAAATACGACAACGGAAAATATGACGGACATGGCAATTACTACGAAGGGAATGACAATCCCGATTGGCATGATGCCGCCACAAATCCTGCTTCGTATGGAACAATCACGCTGTCGAGCAATCTGAAGTTGATAGAAAGTAATGCTTTTTCTTCCTCCACCCACGTGAAAGACGTGTATGTGATGGCCCTACAAGCCCCCGAATGCCATATCGATGCATTTAATTCCATGATGTATTGTGCTAATAACACACTTGACAAAACTAAAATTAAGGACGGATATATTGACCGTAACGCATATCAGAAAGACGAAACTCAGGGGATGTGGTGTGCAATGCTTCATTTCCCAGAAAATGCTGTGACACCTTCTATTCAGCGTTATACTGATGTAACGCGTGACTATTCTATCCCCTCGAACCTCACAGATGCCAAGGGTAACACCATTATGTTCCCCACGCAACAGGAATTCCTGCGCGCCTATGGTCAGGGAACCACCGGATATCTTTGGAATGCATGGGATCCCAATCGCCAGGGGCGTGAATTATCTCCTGGTAATCCCAACGCCTTTGTTAACAACGGTGCCGTAAACACATATCCTGTTCTGCAGAAAGATGCAAATAAACTATACAACGACAATACGGATACTAATGCAGGCACCCATTATGACAAGACTCTAACAACGTTTTATGACGTAACGAAGGAGCCGAATGGTACAACTGCTACAACACAAGCCACTACACCCTCTGCTCCTGCTGACTACCAGACAGTAAAATGGGATGAGAATTCGTATACTCTTGGTACAACGTCGGGAACTCAACTCTATGATGCTGACTACAGAGGATGGCATCAATTCGTACTGACTGCATACACAGACTTCTCGAATGACCCACCAAACACATGGAGATTTACACAAAGTGACAACGACTGGTGGACGATTTGTCTTCCTTTCGACATGACAAAACGTGAGTTGAGGAAGTTCTTTGGCGACGAAAGCAAGGGAGAAGAAGCCAACGCATTCCCTGTATTGAGCAAACTTGTGAAGGTATATCGTCAGGAGAACGACAGACCGAAAGAGAACACTATTACGTTGGTGTTCGGTCCTGACCTGCTTCAGAACAAGGAAGTGGTTGAATCTGGCGAGGTTCACGGAACGGTTTCTGAAGGTGTTGCTCCTGCTCTCGATGATGTTGTACTGCATCAGGGCGTTCCGTATATGATTCGTCCACGCCGCGCAGGAAACGGAACAACGTTATGGGAAGCCCAGAAAGATACCCCGGAAGGCCAGAAGATAGCAGCGAAGAGTGGAGCAGAATGGAATGCAATGTTGCTGAAAGGTTTGTATACAGTGAATTCTTACAAAAAGGACGAAACACTTCGCACCGACTTTACTTACACGTTTGTAGGCTCATTCTATCGTTATTATCTGCCCAAGTATTCTTATTATCTCGGCTATAACAACACAGAAAACAAAGTCTGCTTCTATTGGCAGAGCGAAGAAGCATACAACGCAAATAAGAACTACAGTTGGAACACATTCACAGGTATCATTTGCCCCAATTGGGAGAGCAGGACAAAGAAAGGCTCAGGTGATTTCTATCAGGCAACTTCTTTCGATGAGGGTATGCATTGGAACGTGGAAGGATTCCCGGATGATACGCAGGGATTTGATCCCGTTTATCCTAATAATGAATTCCCTGGACATCCTGTATCTGCCAAAATGGTGTTCATGTTTGAGGACAACTACAATGATGCAACTAGCATCAGTGAAGTTGGAACATCTTCTTTGTCAACAGAAGAAATGAAAGTGTACAACCTCAATGGCTTGTATGTAGGAAAAACGCTTAAGGGATTGCCGAAAGGTGTTTATATTGTGAATGGTAAGAAATATGTTGTTAAGTAAGGAGAGGGAGGACAAGATGATGAAAAAAACATATTGCAAGCCTGTAACAGAGAATTTCTCTGTAGAATTGAAGAGCATGGTTGCTGCAAGTGTCGTCGTAGAAAAGACCACTCGCTGGGACACTGGAGTGCCTACTGAGGTTGGAGGTGATAATTATGGAACCGTGAAGCCTCAAATATATAATGGTTCCGACTTTGATCATTTCAATGGAAGAGGTGGAGGAGAGAATGGTTCTGGTAACCGCTCCAAGGGCGGTCTCTGGTATGATGATGAGGAAGACTGGTGAAAAAGACTGAGAATTATTAGTTAATTAATGAGCGCGGGGTGTGGCGATAGTTCGTAGCATCCCGTTTTTCGTTTCCTTTGGGTAGCAGTCTTGCAACGGAAAGAATGGTTTCGGTAGTTTTGGGGTGCGAAATGCAGGTTTCTTTTTGGCGGTTTCGGGCTGTGAAAGTGGCACTTTGCTTCAGCAAATTAATTTAATTTACCGTGCAAATTAAATTGATTTACTTTTCAAATTAAATTGATTTACTCGGCAAATTAAATTGATTTACTTTTCCAACCCGCAGGTTTGAAGGCTCGAAAGCATTACTTTTGAGCGTCCATTTGTTAAATTTGTGTTAAACAAACGGCCGTTCATGGGGGTATTTTCTTATTTTCTGTCTTAAAGGCAGATAAACGCATATACGATGAGAAGAAAGATTCTATTATTGACAACGATGATCCTGCTGCCGATGGGGGTGCTTGCACAGCGCGCCACCCTGAAGCAGCAGATGGAAATGCTGCGTAAAGAGAAGATGGTGAACTTTGTTTACGACAGTTCCTTGGAGCAACTGCTACAGCAGAAGACTGCCCCTGCCGCCAGCGAGAAGACTTTGAGAGAGACGCTGCAGGCGCTTTTCGCCAATTCAGGCATTGAGTGGCAGTTGCAAGGCAACTATGTGACACTGCGCAGACAGCAGCAAAAGGCTCAGCCGACGGAAGCCGGATGCCAGACGGAGAACACCAAGCAGCGGCATACGCTGAGCGGCTATGTGCGCGATGAGAACGGAGAAAGTCTGATCAATGCCACGGTGCATGCCCGCAATGTCGGTGCCACCACCACCAATAACTATGGTTTCTTCAGCATGACGCTGCCTGCCGGCAACTACGACGTGGAAGCCTCTTACGTGGGTTTTGAGAGCAAGCACCTGCGGGTGGTGCTCGACAAGAACAGCCACGTTACCTTTCAACTGAAAGAGAACAACGTGCTGGGCGAGGTGGTGGTGACGGGCGACCTGAACTCCAGGGTGCTCACCACGCAGACGGGCAAGAAAACGCTCACCCACGACGACCTGAACACAGAGTTCTCGCTGCTATCCTCGCCCGACCTCATCAAGACGCTGCAGCGCACATCGGGTGTGAGCGAGGGCATTGACGTGGCATCGGGACTGTATGTGCACGGCGGCAACGACGATGAGAACCTGTATCTGCTGGACGGCACGTCGATGTATACCGTGAACCATGCCCTGGGCCTGTTTTCGGCTTTCAACACCGGGGTGGTGAAAAACGTGGACTTCTACAAGAGCGGATTCCCCGCACGCTACGGCGGCCGACTCTCCTCGGTGACCGACGTGCGCACCTCCGACGGCGACATGCTGAACTATCACGGTTCGTACAGCATCGGCCTGATCGACGGCCGGTTCCAGTTGGAAGGCCCCATCAAGACACGGCGCGAGCGGCAACTGGTGGAAAGCGGCAAGATGGCGCACTACAGCACCAGTTTCAACTTCGGCATCCGCCGCTCGTGGGTGGACGTGGTGAGCGAGCCGGTGTTCTATTTCGTCAACAAGAAGGTGGACGAGAAAATCAAGGTGCACTATTTCCTGCACGACATCAACGGCAAGATTACCCACGTGTTCAACGACCGCAGCCGCGCCTATTTCAGCATCTATTCCTCGAAGGATATGCTGAAAAACACCTATAACTGGGACGATAAGAGTGAGTCTGACAACGACTGGCACGACATTGAAGACGACAAAAACTACCTGACGTGGGGCAACCTGAACATGGCGCTCAACTGGAACTATCAACTGCAACCCAACCTCTTTGCCAATTTCAGTGCCGTTTACACCCATAACCGGAGCATCTATGAATACTTCGAAGACTGGCGCTACGGGCGGGATGGCAGTATGAACATCGACCACATGGAGAGGAAATACCGCTCCACCATCTACGACGGCACGCTGCGCGCCGACTTCGATTTCCGTCCGAACACCAAGAACCACATTCGCTTTGGCGGCGATATGACGTGGCACGAATTCCGTCCGCAGACGCAGAGCCGGCACGATTTCTCGGGCAGCGAAGACGAGAAGATGGACTCGGTGAGAACCGACAGCCACTACCACCAGCATGCACAGGAGGTGAACCTCTATGCCGAGGACGAGGTGAGGCTGAGCCGTCGATGGAGCCTGAACGCCGGTCTGCATGCCACGTTCTTCCACATCACGGGCAAGTCGTTCCTGCTTGTTGACCCGCGCACCGCCTTGAAATACCAGGCAAGCGCCACCACTTCCGTCAAGTTGTCGTTCACAGAGATGACGCAGACCATCCACCGCATGGGCAGCACCTATCTGAGCATGCCCACCGACTACTGGGTGCCCACCACCAAGCGCCTGCATCCCATGCACTCTTACCAGTGGGCAGCCGGTGTCTACACGCAGTTGGGCCGCCGGTGGTTCGCCTCGGTGGAAGGCTATTACAAACTGACGAGCCACATGCTGCAATATGTCAACTTCAACTCGCTCACCCCTCCGGCCAAGAACTGGGACAATTTCGTGATGGACGGAAAGGGCCGTTTCTATGGCGCAGAGGCCGACCTGCAATACAGAGACAGCCGGTTGAGCGTGGACGTGTCCTATACCCTGTCGTGGAACAAGCGCAAGTTCGACGAGTTCTACCCCCGATGGTTCTACGACAAATTCGACAACCGCCACAAACTGAATGTCACTGGCAGAATGAAACTGGGCAGCAATGCGGAGATGTATGCAGGGTGGACCTTCCACACTGGCTATCGCACCACCATGCCCACACAGTATACGCTGATGCCGGTAACGCCCGACGGACGCGGCGGCAGTTATCAATACCTGTCCACTAACTACAACTATGAGCAGCCCAACAACGTGACGCTGCCCGACTATCACCGCCTGGACGTGGGCTTCAACCTGCACCATACCACGAAGGCAGGCCATGAGCGCGTGTGGAACATCAGCGTGTATAACGCCTATTGCCGCTTCAATGCCATGTATGCGGAGATCAAGACGCGCAAGGACGGCACACCCTACATCCGTAGCCGCGGCTTCATCCCGATTATCCCGACGGCCAGTTACACGATTAAGTTTTAGCGGTGCAGGGTAATACGTTTTAGCGTTCATGGTGAAGAGTTTATGGTTTATCACAAATTGATTTGAATGGAAATGAAAAAGACAATACAGATAATCGTCAGTGCGGCACTGCTGCTTTGTGCCTGCAACAACGAAGTGGACGTGGAGGTGCTGAAAGGGGAACCCAAACTGGTGCTCTACTGTTTTCCCAATACGGAGCACGACACCACCATTATCGACTTGAGCAGAAGCCTTCCGGCAAGCGCCAACGTGCGAGACCTTGCAGAAGGGAATTTCAGCGTGAGCCGTGCCCGTGTGACCTACCGCGTGAACGGCACGGAGCGGCCCGTTATGTTTGCAGAAGAGAGCAACGGCTATGTGCCTGCCGGGAAATACTATACGGTGGGGAAACATCAGTGCGGCGACGTGGTCAGCATCTCGGCATCGGCCGAAGGATATCCCGACATCCATGCCGAGACCACCATCCCCGACATGCCCGAGATAAAAGACGTGAAGTCGGCAGAGGTGCGTCGCGACGGAAGCAACTACATACAAAAGCAGATTACCGTTGGTGACAATCCGCAAACCGACGACTTCTATGCCATCACTGTCGACGATGCCATCTGCCGGGAAGTTCCCCTTTATGACGAGCAGGGCCTCTGCCGGTTTGACACCGTATGGACCGTGACGAGCACTTATGTTGACATCAACGACGAACCGGCACTCACTCCCGGCAGCACACTCGACGAGTTTTTTGAATACGACAACACGTTCTATCGCAACTTCTTTATCTTCAACGACCATGTGTTCAGAGGAAATGAATATACGCTGAGGCTGAACACGCAGAATGCCTATTATAATACTAGTGACGAAAACTCGCTGGTGGCCAGCGGAATGGTGTACAAACTGTACAGGATAGCCCCGGGCTACTACCGTTTCATCAAGTCGGTGAACGACATCGCCAACAACTACCTGGGCGAATACGGAATGGCTCCGCTGTCGCCAAACATCAACAACGTTGCAGGCGGACTGGGATGCGTGGGCGGATACAGCATGGCCGAGTATCGCGACATAAAGCCTTTGTATAACATCAGGATGAGCCAGGACTATATAGAGTGCGACGAGAATGCCCACAGTTTCGACGTTCAGTTGCTGAACTACGACAGTTGGCAGATTCATGCCGTTATCGGCTGGAGTGGCAATTACGTGTATTCGTTTGACAGCATGAAGTTCGACGGCGGGTGGTGCACGGCGGAGATTCCCGCCGACAATCCGCGGGTTCTGCACATTGAGATGAAAGCCATGGACGGCAGTCAGGAATATAGCAGGATGTACGTACTGGAGATGCAGGCCGGCCAGCGGACGGGCAACCTTTATATCAAACAGTATAGAAAAGATTAATCATTCACCATACATGAGCAAAGACATGAAAGACAAAGGACTTGAGTTCGTTCTCAGGTATTACGAACAAGGAAAAATCGACACGAAGCGCGCCCTGTGCAAAGTGAAAGCGCGCACCGGACTGCCCGTTGCCCGCACTGTGACCATGTATCGCCGCGTTGCCATTGCTGCCTCGCTGCTGGTGCTGCTGGCCGTGGGAGCCACCTATTTCTATATGAGCAGTGAACGCGAAACGCTGTTGGCGGCGGGAGACAGCACGCAGACCTTTATCCTGAGCGACCAGACACGCGTCACGCTGTCGCCCCATTCCACACTGGCCTACAAGAAAGCGAGCCCGCGCAGCGTCACCCTCCACGGCAATGCCTTCTTCGAGGTGACACACGACGAGCAGCACCCCTTCACCGTGACCAACGAACTGTCGCTCGTAAGGGTGCTGGGCACGCGGTTCATGGTGTCGTCGCAGGCCGTTGCCTCGCAACGCGGGAGGCATTCCACCGATGTCTACGTGGTGGAGGGAAAGGTGGGATTCTCCTCAAAAGACAACGAAGCGGAGCGGCTGGTGCTCACGCGCGGCATGAAGGCGCGGCTTGAAGAGGGCGAGCAAAAGCCCAGACTTGTGGCGGCCGGGTCGGTGAATCAGACGGCATGGGCAACGGGCGTGTTCCATTTCTACAATACGCCCATCGACAGCGTGCTCCACGACCTGTCTCTCTTCTATGCCGTGCCGCTCCACTGCGACAACGCTGCCAAGCGGCTCAGCGGTGACTTCACGGCCGAGAGCAGCCGCCAAAACCTGAACGAAATCATCTCCCTCATTGAGCATACGCTCGGTGTGGACATTACTATCAATGAATAAGAGAAAAGCATTATCAGTCATGAGAAAAGAAAAAACAACGATGAAAAAGACGGCCGTCATACTCTTCCTGTGCGCATGCTGTCTTTCTGCCACGGCCCAGGGCGAAGAAAACTGGCGCAACAACGGACATCTGGAATTGGGATTCTCGGCCGATGGCTGGGATCTGGAAGTGGGATATGCACGCATGTTTACCCGCTGGATGGGTATCGGTGCCAGCGTGATGATGGACAACGAGGAGAACGGCAAGTCGCTGATAGAGTACATGGTTGAAAGCCATAGCGACTATTCAGATTACGATGACGACGACATCATGCGCGTCAGCCTGATTCCCGCGCTCGTCTTGCGCACGCCAACCCTGCCCCTGAGCAAGAAGACCGACCGCACCGACGGACTGTTGCTGCAGGTGGAGCCGGGCGCGATGTTCAGTGTGCCTGTCAACGAGTCGGTGGACGTTCCCGACATGGACTATATCCGTCAGATTCCAGTACAGAAAGACGGCATCCACGCCTACCGCGTTCCTACGATCAGAGTGAAGAACACGGGCGGCAAATGGTGCTATTGGCGCATGAAAGCCTCGCTGGGCTACAAACTGGGAGCCGGTTTCTTCTATGCCGCCTATAGTATGTCCAACTACAGCGTATATGACAGCCGTCGCAACATCCAGGTGAATGGCCGTAGGGTGAACGATTTTCCCAATCGCAAACTGTGCCATAACGTGTCTATCGGTGTTAATATCTCGTTTTAGTGCGAATAAATTGCCTCAATTGTTTCTCTGTATCAAAGAATATTTGTACCTTTGTAGGCAAAAGTTAGCAACACTATGAAGAAAGTCTTTTTGATGGCAGTAGCCGCTATATTGGCTACAACGAGCGTAAACGCACAGAATGGTTACAACGACAATGATGGACAGGTGAAATCAGAAGCAGAGTCGATGGTGCATGTCAACTGGCAGGTGTCGCTTATCGGCATCGAGGCCGGCAGCCCCACGGTGCGCGGTTTCGCTGAACTGGGTACAGGCGAGCAGGGTATTATTCTCGCTGGCGTGCGCTACAAGTTCTGATGCTTTTTTTTCCTATCGTGTTTGTAACTTTTCAGACAAAAGAGAGATATGGCATTAATAAAAGAAGTGAACGGCCTGAAGCCGGTATGGGGAAAGAACTGCTATTTCAGTGAGAATGCCACCATCGTGGGCGAGGTGGTGATGGGCGACGAATGCTCCGTGTGGTTCAACGCCGTGGTGCGCGGCGATGTGTGTCACATACATATCGGCGACCGTACCAATGTGCAAGACGGAGCCGTGCTGCACACCACCTTCAAGACAGGTCCGTTGCATATCGGCAGCGATGTCACCATTGGCCATAATGCCACTGTGCATGCCTGCACCATCCACGACCATGCGCTCATTGGCATGGGCAGCACCCTGCTCGACCACTGCGAGGTGGGCGAAGGCTCCATTGTGGCTGCCGGTGCTTTGGTGGTGGGCGGCACCCAGATTGGCCCAGGCGAGATATGGGGCGGTGTTCCTGCCAAGTTTATCAAGAAGGTGCGTCCCGGCCAGACCGACAATGCCGCTCACTATGTGGCCTATATGGACTGGTATCGCGAGCGCGAGGAGTAATCGCGGAATCGTTTCTCCGAGAATCGGTTTTTGAAAAAGAAATCGTCACCGTGCTTTTTATGAATCAGATAAAGAGCACGGTGATTAGTATCTGCATTAAGTTGTTTTCCTTAAACTTGTCGCGCAGCAAACTAATCATTTTTGCCTTGCGCTTGTTGAAACCGTTGATGGAGATGTTGAGCAGTTGGGCTGCCTCTTCGTTTTTCAGTCCCTGCTCAAAACTCAAGTCAAACACCTGTTGGTATTTTTCGGGCAGTTCGCGAATGGCTGCTTGCAGCATGTCGATTGTTTCCTGCTCAATCATGGCTGCTGATATCTCCGGCTCAACCGTGTTTTCCGGCAGGTGGGCCAGATATTTTGCCTGCGTGCCGCTTTTTCTCAAGAAGGATATGCACCGGTTGTGCACGCAAGTGAAGAGAAATGCCTTCATTTGGAAGGGAGAGGTGAACGTATGGCGGGTGTTATAGGCTTTCACGATGGCTTCCTGCACGCAGTCTTCGGCCATCATGGCAAAGTTGTCGCCCAGGGTTCGGGCGGCATAGGTCATTAGCGATGACCATGCCTCGGCATACAGGCTGTCGATAAATCCGCTTTTAAAATCTGTGTAGATTTGTTCTGTAATATTCATCTCTCGTCTTAATCGTGCGACAAAAATAATCATTTTTTCGTCAAAAAAGAAGAAAAACGAAAAAAATGTGCTATTTTTGTTACATACTTAGCCATTGTCTGCGTATTAGCGGTTAAAACGATTCATTTATATTATTTAACCCATTCATTAACATGAAACAATCAAAACTGATCAGGTTAGCGACAGCGGCATGTCTCTTGGCTATGCCGTTGCTGGCGCAGGCACAGTTGCTGAAAGGCAAACTGGTAGGAGTACAGGACGAAGATGTGGCCGTTGCCTATTCGCCCGACGGCTATCTGCTTAACCAGCAGGTGAAAGAAATGAATATTGCGCAAGACGGTACCTTTACTTTTGACGTTCAACTGGAGAAGCCTTTTGCCGACGTGGAGATTTATATCGGAGAGAGTGGCATCTTCGGTGCTCATCTGCAGAAGGATAAAACGTTGGAGGTTACCATCACGAAGACGGCCAACGGCTTGGACATTGCCTTCAAGGGCCCCGGTGCTGATTTGAGCAGGTTTGTCAATCTCTCGTCGAAAGCCTTCGACAGCATGAAATACTCTTCCATGGATCCGTCGCAAAGCCGTCCCAACGCAGAATACCGAGCATTGCTGGAAGAGGAATATAATAAGGTGAAGGCCGCACTGCCCCGTATCAAGGACAAGCAGATGCGCGATTACTACACCCGTCTGTCGGAAGGCAACTACAAATGGACCAAGGCACGCCTGATTATGGATGACTGCGAGAACAAGAAAGTGAGCACGAAGACGAACCCTGAGATGCTGGAACTGCTGAAAGACATTGACGTGAACGACGATATCAACTACCAGACCAATATGTCGCTCACCGCACTTAACCAGTCCGCAAAGACGGAGTTCGGCGGCAGCAACGAGGCTTTGTGCTATGAATTGATGGATATCGTTAACAGCAGAGTTACAAACCCCAAGTTGCGCAACGTGATGGTGCGTATCATTGCACAGGATTATTACCTTTATGGCGACGGTTCAGGCAACTATGAGGAGTTCACCAAGCGCTTCCGAGAGTTTGCCGGCAGCGATGCAGGTATTGTTGACGGTATGTATAAGAACTTCCTTGAGGTGCTGAAATCGAAAGAAAAGACGGCTGCAGGTACTCCGGCACCAGACATTACGCTTGACACACCCGATGGTAAGCAGGTGCAACTGAAGGACATTGCCCGTGGCAAGTTCACCTATATCGACGTGTGGGCCACTTGGTGCGGACCGTGCAAGCGCGAGATTCCGTTCATGGCAAAACTGGTGGAGCGTTTCAAGGGCAACGACAAGGTGATGTTCATCAGCATCTCGGTTGATGAGAATGTAGATGCATGGAAGAAAATGATTGATGCAGACAAACCGGCATGGCCGCA
Source organism: Prevotella sp. UBA4268 (assembly GCA_002395135.1). GTDB lineage: Bacteria > Bacteroidota > Bacteroidia > Bacteroidales > Bacteroidaceae > Prevotella. The sequence continues at coordinate 19,909 of DGWC01000010.1, forward strand.
GTATAATATTAACGGCAAGGTGAACGCACAGTTCTCTGCCGACTGGGGCATCACGGGCATCCCGCGCTTCATCATGATTGATAAAGAGGGCAACATCTTTGCTGCCGATGCTACAAGACCGTCAAACGAGGAGACGGCAAAGACTATAGAGGAACAAACCAAATAATCATGATTGGAATGAAAAAGAAAACACTGTTATTGCTTTCCACACTGGCTGTTTCTTCCCAGTTTGCTCAGGCGCAACTGCTGAAAGGCAAGGTGGTGGGAACGGATTTGAAGACCGTCACCATTGAATATTCCCCTAACAAAGATGTGATGGAGACGGAGTATAAGGAAATCCCTGTGAAAGACGGCATGTTTGCCTTCGATGCAGAACTTCCTGTGGAAACGGTTGATGTGGGTGTCATCGTAGAGAGACGGAATAACCTTGGCGCACATCTGACTAAAGGGAAAACCTTGGAGATGACCATCACAGAAAAAGATAAGCGGCTTGTAGCCTCTTTCAAAGGAGTCGGCAGTGATGTTAGTCCAGTGGTGTCCCGTATGAGTGAGGCATATGATATCATGCGCTACTTCTCTCTCGATCCCTCTGATAAAAAGACAGCAAAGGATTACATGCAACTCCTCGACAATGAGTATGCCGCAGTAAAACCACTTTTGAAGAAGATCAAGAATAAGCAGCAACGTAACTACTACTCGCTGTTGAACGATGCCCAACATAAAGAGCAGAAATGCCGTATCCTGAGCAACGATTTCTATGAGAAGAAGCTCAACCCCAAGGAGGATGCCGAATACAAAGCTCTATTAGGGGATGTGGATATCAACGATGAAATCAGTCGCATATCCGGACTGTCACTCACAAAACTGTTGTCGATGATGAACGGCAGTGTGGATTTTAAGGGTGATATGGGTCCGTATTGCACAGAACTCATGCAGTTGACCGAGAAGCATGTCACCAACCCAGCCCTTCGCCGACAAGTCGTGAATACCGTGGGTTACAACTACTTCACTTTCGGTGACGACTCTGGCGATTATCATGCTTTCTTTGAGAACTACAAGAGGTTTGCAGGCAGTGAGAATGCCGATATCCCCAAGAAGTACGAGAGTAAGATTGCTGCATGGGACAAGACACATAGCGGAGTTCCTGCTCCAGACATCACACTGAACGACAAGGAAGGAAACACCATCCAATTAAGCGATTTGAAAGGCAAGTTCACCTATATCGACGTGTGGGCCACCTGGTGCGGTCCCTGCAAGAAGGAGATTCCTTTCATGGAGAAAACCGTGGAGCGTTTCAAAGGCAACGACAAAGTGCAGTTCATCAGTATCTCTGTCGATGAGGACGTGAAAGCATGGAAGGCCATGATTGAAAAAGACCAGCCACAGTGGCCTCAGTATAACGTCAACGGAGAGACCGCCAAGAAGTTTATGGCCGACTGGGGTATTACGGGCATACCACGCTTCATCATGATTGACAAGAACGGCAATATCTTTGCTGCCGATGCTTCGCGTCCGTCAGAGGAGAATACCGCGCAGACCATAGAGGAGCAAACAAAATAATCCTATAATATAATAAGGTAATGGCACAGATGGAAGAGCAAAACCTGATCTCATGGCTGATATGCAAGCAGATGATCGGAACGATTACGGAAGAGGAACTGCAAGTGCTCGATGAATGGCGCAAGCAGAGCGAGTATAACGAAGCCGCCTATCAGCGACTCCGGGATACCGACCGCCAGACGTTGGAGTACCGGCGCAGTAAGTTGATTAACTATCAGCGACCGCTTGAAGACATGAAGCGAAGACTCGGTTTGGAAGAGTCTGTTGCAGAGAAGCCGCGTGCTCATAGTGCCGTTGTTTATAAACTCATATCGGTAGCAGCGGTACTGCTCTTGATTTTCGGTGCTACTTACTATTTCAGGCAATCTGACGTGAAGTCGGAGAAGGAGCAGACCACTGTTGTCGCCAAGACGGAAATTCTTCCTGGACGCACACAGGCGGTGCTGACACTCGACAACGGCAAGCAGGTGGAACTGGGTGCCGACGTGCAAAGCAACACCAAGGCCATTGCCGAGATTACAGATGGCGAGGCCATTGCCTTCAACAATCTGAAAACCCCGCGCGGCGGAGAATTCAAAGTAACTCTGGAAGACGGCACGGAGGTGTGGCTCAATGCAGACAGCCGACTGCGCTATCCGGAGACCTTCGAAGGCGGCGAGCGCCGTGTGGAAGTGTCGGGCGAGGCATACTTTAAGGTGGCCAAGAATGCTGAGAAACCTTTCTATGTGGTGAGTGGCGGACAGGAAGTGCGTGTCTATGGCACAGAATTCAATGTTCATGCCTATGATGATGAGCCCACCATCTTCACCACGTTGGTGGAAGGAAGCATCTCGCTGCGCCCTGTCGGTGGCAACAAGAGTGAACTGATGCTTACACCTGGCAAGCAGGCTTTGTTCAATAAAGGCGATGCGTCGGCCACGGTTCGCAAGGTGGACACCGAGGTGGTTACCAGTTGGCTCAATGGCATCTTTGTTTTCGAAGATCAGAGCCTTGAACAAATCATGCGCACTTTGAGCCGTTGGTACGATTTTGAATACGAGTTTGCCGATCAGCAAGTCGCTTCCACCGTCTTCATGGGCAGCATTCCCCGTTATGGCAGTTTCGGCGAGGTGGTGGAAATCTTCCAGAAGTTGGGTGGCGTCCGTTTGCACCAGCGTGGTCGCAAGGTGGTGATATCCTCTTCTCAAAAACATTAAACCCTATAACAATAACAATTATAATTATCACATTTATGAAAAAACTACAAGTCATGATCACGTTGATGGCCATGATGCTGCTTACATCGTTGTCGGCAGCCGCGCAGACCTACGACGTGGATTACAAAGACCTTCCCATCGAACAGGTTATCAAAGACCTGCGTAAGCAAACTGGGTATCAGTTTGTCTACAAGAAAGAGACCGTGGCGGGAGTCAGTCCTGTCACATGTACACTGAAAAACGCTACGTTAGAACAGGTGCTCAACCGAGTATTCTTCTTCGTAGGACTGGATTATGAGATAGCCAAAGGCAAGACTGTTATTCTGAAGAAAGCCGACAAGAACCGTCCTTACTTCAAGAAGCAGGTGTCTGGATTGGTAACCGATGAGAATGATGATCCGCTGCCCGGCGTTACCGTCATGGTGAAAGGAACCAACAATGGTGCCTCCACTGATATTGATGGTGCTTTCTCTCTCTTCGTAGAAGGCAATAGCCCAGAGTTGGAATTCACTTATGTCGGTATGAAGAACAAGAATGTGCGCCTTACTCCCAAGACCGAGAAATTTATCATGGTGAAACTCGAAAGCGATGAGAATATCCTTGACGAAGTGCTCGTAACGGGTTACCAGAACATCAAGCGTGAGAATGCTACCGGTTCTTATCAACTCATCTCTTCCAAGAAACTTGATGAGCGCCACACGGGTACTATCGTGGAAAACCTGGAAGGTCAAATCCCTGGTTTGATGAGCTACAACAACGGTTTGAACGGTGGTGGTGAGAATGCCCTTACCATCCGTGGTATCAGCTCGTTCCAAGCTAAGACCAACCCATTGGTCGTTGTTGACGGACTGCCCATTGAGGGAAGTATCGAGACCATCAACCCCTACAACATCGAGAATATCACCGTGTTGAAGGATGCCTCCGCTGCCGCTATCTATGGTGCTCGCGCCTCTAACGGTGTGATCGTTGTTACCACCAAGCGCGCCCATCAGGAGAAATTGGAAGTAGATTTCAGCACAGACATCACCGTCAGTGAGAAGCAGAACTACGATAACTATAAATGGGCCAATGCCGCACAATATATTGAGTTGGAGAAATACAACTTCAACAGCATGAAGAGCAATGCCGACCAGACGGCCTTCGAAACAGTTCTAAGCAAATATGACAGTGACCGAAGATCGCTTTCTCCTATTTTGCGCATGTTGGTTGCCAACCATCTTGGCACACTGAGTAGCAGTGAGATGGAGTCTCAATTGAGTCGTTTGGCACAAAACGATTACCGTAAAGAGTGGCAGGATGTCTATGAGCGTACAAAGGTGCTACAACAGTATAACCTGGCACTGCGCACTCGTGGCAAGTATCTGAACTCTAGCATTGTACTGAACTATAAAGGCGACAATCTGGGATTGGTGAAAGAACACAATAATGCGCTTACATTCAGTTATCGCGGCGATTTGGATGCAACGAAATGGTTGAAACTCTCTTTTGGAGCGAACATCATCAGTGAGCGTGGAAAGACACATGCAACAGGCATACTCTCAGAACTGACTGGCCTCAACGGATTCCATCCCTACCAAAGCATGTTTAATGCAGACGGTTCAGCTGCCGGATTAGAGGCTTACATCGCACTTGATGAGCCAACGCTGTCAGATCCTACTTTAGGACTGAAAGATGCTGCCTACTATCCGCTCAATGAGTTGAACATGAACTTTAGCAACAGTCGTCGCACCAACATTCGCTCGTTTGCCAGTGCTACGGCTACCATTCTTCCAGGTTGGACAGCCAGTGCCCACTTCCAATATGAGGATATCTATTACAAGAGAAACATATTGTTGGAAGCCGGTTCTCACGAGATGAACTATCTGTACGACCTCTACACACAGAGTACCATAGAGATGGTGGAAGACTATGATGAGAACTGGGAGCCCATCATGGTGCCCGTGACCGTTATTAAACACCACCTCCCCGAGGGAGGACAGTTAAAGACAGACACCAGCGAGGGTGCCTATTATACTTTCCGTGCACAGACAGCGTATTCACATACCTTTGCTGGGAAACATGCCGTTGAGGCATTGGCAGGATTTGAGTTCCGTCAGTCAAATACTAAGACATCTGCCAACCTTCTCATGGGTTATGACGAACAGACGCAAACCAACCGTTCCGGTCTGATGAACTATGCAGAACTCAAGGATTTGTTTGGTGCTGGTTCTGCAGTAGGTAACCTCTATACCATGTCAGGTGCTCCTGACAGTGACGACTTCAATACCTCAGATGTCCTTCACCGTTTCTACTCCCTGTATTTTACAGGTAACTATGTTTATGACAGTCGTTACTCCGCATCGTTCTCCTACCGTGTAGATAAGACCGACCTGTTTGGTGCCGACCCGAAGTTCCGCGGTCGTCCGCTATGGTCTGTCGGTGCCAGTTGGAACATCCACAACGAAGACTTCATGAAACAATATACATGGATTGATGCTTTGAAATTGCGCGCCAGTTACGGTCTGACTGGTAATATCGACTCCTCGGTATCATCTTATCTTACTGCAACACTCGCCAATGAGTTTATCTATGGTAACCTGGGCGCAACCCTCGACACTCCTCCAAACGATCAGTTACGTTGGGAGAAGACAGCATCCTATAACCTTGGTCTTGACTTCTCTTTATGGAGCAACCGTTTAAGTGGATCATTAGACTATTATCTGAAGAAGGGTAGCGATCTGCTTACTGTTACCGATCTTGATCCGACCACAGGTTGGAATCAACTCACCATCAACAATGGCAAGATGACCAACCGAGGTATAGAGTTGCAGTTGAACGGTGAGATTATCAAACCACAGACACGCAATAGCTTAGGACTCAATGCCGCATTTAATATTTCCTATAACAAGAACGAAGTGACAAAAATAGACCATGAGGTAAGTTCTGGATTTGAATATCTGAATGTACGGACACTGCATAAAGGCTACCCTGTTCACTCGCTATTCTCTTACAAGTATGCAGGTATTACGAAAGAAGAAGGTTCCAACATACAGACAATCAACTGGTATGGAGCCGACGGTGAGAAGCATGCATCAGAGGTATATAGCAGCGACTTCAAAATTGAGGATGCGGTATATAGCGGTTCACTTGATCCCAAAGTTATGTCAAGCTTCACGCCTGAGATTACCTATGCAGGTTTCTCTCTCTCTGCAATGTTCAGCTACTATGGCGGTCATGTGATGAGAGCCAAGGCTGACGAATGGAGTGGTTGGATTGGTAGTCAATATGGTTATAAAGGTGCCGTCCCTGCCAGCGCCTTGAATTATTGGAAATCTGGAAGTGAGACTGAATATCTGGCAAACGGATATTTGGGAGGCTCAAATATTATTGGTGGAACTTATACACAATACATGGATATCAATGTCGTGCCAGCAGATTACCTGAAACTGCGCAACCTGGTTCTGGGCTATAGTTTCCCGAAGAACTGGTGCCGCAAGATGGGTATGAACGCTATCCGCCTGCGCCTGCAGATGAACAACGTATGTACGTGGGTTCGCAACAAGTATGATATTGACCCGGAGGCTAACAGTCCTACAGGAGGAACACCACTGAACAAAGCCCCTCGCAGTTACACCATGAGTTTGCATGTGAACTTCTAAATCATTGAAAATTGACAATTGATAATTGAATATTATGAATACAAATAATAATAATTGGACATTGGGTGTTGTTGTATGCCTTATGATCCTTGTATCCTGTTCTTTCACGTCCTGCGATGATGAACTTGATATCATCCCGAAAGGAAAGACCACGCTTGAGAATGTGACCGATCTTGAAGCACTGCTCAACACAGAGTACCACTTGGGTGCTGATCCCAACCAGGACATCGCCATCATCTGTAACGAAGTTCTTGGCCAATGGAGTTCTGTGCCCGAAGTGATTTCACAGAAGAACACTGTCGAGTATGCTAATATGGCATACGACGAAAGTGTTGACCGTGCTGCCCTGACTACCGAAGACACCCGGTACAACGATGCCTATAAGCATATTAATGCCATGAACGTGATTATCTCGAAAATGCCTGATGCTACTGGTGATGGTACCAGGAAAGATCAGTATATCGCAGAGGCCCGCATGCTGCGTGCTTATTTCCACTGGCTGATGGTTTGCATCTATGCCAAGCAGTACGACGATGCCACTGCCGAGAATGAAGGTGGTATCGCTTACGTTGACAACACCAATGTGGGTGAGACCAAAGAGAAACTGTCGCTGGCAGAAACCTACCGCCGTATTCTTGACGACTGTTCAGATGAGGTGATTGCCCAGTTGCCACAGAAGAACCCCAATGTGGAACGTGTCGACCAGGCTTTCGGCAATGCCTTCCGCGCCAAAGTGCTCATGCAGATGAAGCACTATAGCGAAGCTCTGCCGTACGCCCAGGCCTCACTGCGCATTAACAGCCTCATTCAAGACCGTTCGGAAATTATCAACACCATGAGTTGGTCACTGACTCAGGATATGGAAAACAACCTGCTTTATGTCGGTGGATCCACACGTGTTTGTCCTACGTTTATTAACTTATCTCTCGAGAGTGGTACGCTGTTCGAAGATGGAGACTATGTGGTGAACTACGACTTGATGGGCGGTTGGAATCCCTCATGGACAGCCGGTATCCCCGGTGTGCTACAGTATCAAGGTTGGGGCACAATGGGAAATGTCTGGGGTATCATCAGCGACCATGTTTATTATGACGCAGCAGAGTGTCTCATCCGCACAGGCAAGATTATGGAAGGTCTGCAGCAGGTTGACAAAGTACGCGCCAAGCGAGTGGAGAACTACGTGCCGTTCGCTCAGGGAAATCCTTCAGAACAAGAGGCCATGGCCATGTTGCAAAGAGCCAAGTGGATCGAGTGTATCGGCACTTATGAGAATTTCTTCGACTGCAAGCGTTGGAACACCGAGGCTAACTATAAGCGCACCATCACTCGTAGTTTAGGTGATTATGGTACTTTCAGTATCAAACCGGAATCTCCTCTTTGGGTATTACCATTCCCTGCTAACGCTACACGCTATAATCCTACGTTGACGCAAAACTATTAATAGTTCATAGTTTAGAGATCATAGTTATGATGAAAAACGTATTTAAGAAAATAAGTATGATGCTTGTCGGGGCAGCCTTCGTGCTGCCCTCACAGGCACAGTTGCTGAAGGTAACGGTTAAGGATAAGGCTTTGCAGAAGCAGGCCATGTTCATCAACCACGGTGAGTTCCTCAATATGGAATTTGATGAGAAAGGGGTGTGGACTTACAATAATACCGAGAAGGTGAAGGCCCCCACCGAGGTGAACATGATGCTGGGCTCAGCTGGATTTATCCCTGCATTAGTGGAACCCGGGAAAACGATCTCGGTAGAGGTCCTGATGAAGAATGACAAACCTCAAGCCAAGTATAAGGGCGACAACGTAGCCGAGTCAAGATTTCTCTTTGAAGAGGGCAAGTTTACTCCCGAGCGTATGGCACCCCGCTCTTTCGATCCGGAAGATTTTGAGGATTTAAGCGAGGAAGAGATTAATGAACATAAAGCATATTTGGAGAAGCAGAGACGTGACACCATTACCTTTGATGAGGCCTACCGCCGTCTGGATCAACACTATGCCGCTACTAAGAAAGCTGCCAATGCCGTGAAAGATGCCGACCGCCGTGCCGACTATCTACATCGTACTGAGGTGCGCAGTCTCTCCAACCTGCTCGACCTCACCGAGACCAAGGCACACGCATGGAAGATGGATCTGAAGAAAGACAACTATTACAAAGAGTTGCTCGGCCGCATCAACCCCAACGACGAACTGGGTGTGGATCAACTCTATCGTCTGCCACAGCGCATCCTCGATAGTCAGCTCACCACCAGCAGGAGGGATATGGATCAGACAGCCTACGCTCTCGACTATATCAATATCGTAGATAAGAATTTCTCTAATGAAAATATTCGTCACCATCTGCTCAGCGACTTAGGTATGTTGGTGTTCAATAGCAGTTATAACGGTCAGGTATTCGAGATGGATAAGTTCTGGCAGGCCTTCAAGAAGGCATCACCCAAGCGCACCCTCGATTATTTCCAGCCCATCTATGAGTCGCGCAAGGCTACTAAGGCTGGACAACCTTGCCCGGATGTCTCATTCTCTGACCCGCAAGGCAATCCACACAAACTGTCAGAGTATTTCGGAAAGGTACTTTACATCGACATCTGGGCTACCTGGTGCGGCCCCTGCTGCGCCGAGATCCCTCATATCGAGAAGCATGTGGCTCACTATAAGGATAATCCGAAGATACAGTTTATCAGCATCAGCATCGACAGCAACAAACAGGCATGGCATAACAAACTGGAGAAGGACAAGCCCGAATGGATGCAGTTTCTCTGCAACAAAGAGGAGTATGAGCTCATCAGCAAGCAGTGGGGCATCACCGGCATTCCGCGTTTCGTCATCATCAATGCCGATGGCACTATCAACCAGAGTGAGGCGTTCCGACCCAGTGCACCTGACTTCCGTGAGCGTATCGATAAGATTCTCGGAGAATAATCATACTTAAATCATAGAGTCCGGACCCTCCGGACGGTCAGTCTGAAGTACTGGGACGATGAGTCCAGTGTAACTGGACTCTATGATTTAACCAACTTCGCGATTCTCCGTTCATCGGGATTTGAATCCGTCAATAATTATGCACAACTATTTTATTTCATTTTCAATTATTACCTATGCAAAAGGACTTGTCAACCAAATCGAAGCTGTGCTTGCTGTTATTGGTAGTAGGCATGGTGACAATATTTACTAATTGTGATAATGATAATGAAAATACCCCTTCTAAGTTAATTGTGGGCAGTTGGCAATTGATTCAACAACCAGGCTTACATCTAAGAGATTCAAATTATTACCTCGAGTTTCATTCTAATGGAACTTATATAGAAGATTTTAGAAATAATGTTAGAAAGGGAGATTATAATATAAAGAAGAATTGGTCATATAACGAAGAATCAAAGAAATATAAAGGTGTAATAAAAATTAAGAGGTATAAATTAAACGATTCCCCAGAAGACACATTATTGAGAAACTTTATAGTTGATAAAGATGAAATGAGACTTTGGTACGATATACCAGATGGGTGGATACCTTTTATATCAAACGTTCAGAAGTTTGTTAGAGTGAAATGAAAAAGATTTGATTTATCATAAATATGTAACTATGCGAATAGAATCAGTTATTTTCACTTTATTGATAGCTTTGTCTTCTGTTACGGCACAGAATATAGACGATGTTGTCTATACCTTCGACAAAAATGTTCCTTCTTACATGTCGATTAAAGACATTGATTCCTTTCCGTTAATAATGAAGTCAAGAAACAATACAAGTGCTCTTAAAAATATCCTGCTGTTGAATGATGAGACGACGACTGTGCTTGTCGATACTCTGACAGATGTTGCTGGAGGATTCCATGAGTCATACATTGAATTATATAAGGGCATTAAGGTGGAAGGCACTAAGTGTAATATCCATTACAATAAGGATGGTATTCCCGTGATGATAAATGGTAACTTCAGAACGATTAACGGTATTGATACCATTGGAAGAATCAGTCTGGGGAAAGGTTTCAATCAGGCATTGAGGCACGTCGGTATCGATGAAAAAGAATGGAGAGACGATTTGAGTATTCAGAAGACCTCATCAACAGGAAAGATTAATACAACAGAAGAATATAAACAACCAGAGAAAGTAATCTATGTAAAAGATGATGAGGCTCATTTGACATATAAATACAGGATTGATTGTTATGACACAGACATACATTCATGGGTGTATGTGGATGCCATGACGGGTAAGGTCGTAGATACTATCAGAGCTGTTTGCAATATAACCTCCAACGTTACAACGGTTTATTCTGGTCAGCAGTCTATCGAAAGCCAATATCATAATAACGAATACAGATTGAGGGATTACACGAGGGGGAGCGGGATTGAAACTTATAATTCAAGTGGAAATGATTATACATCACCAACCTCTACATGGACTTCTATGAGCAGTTATGACCGTGCCGCTTTGGATGTCCATTGGGGTGTCGAAACCACATATGATTACTATTACAATACTTTGGGCAGGAATAGTTATGATAATCATGGGGCTGAACTCGTCTCTTTTGTTAATATAAATCATTCCAATGCTTATTGGACAGGAAACTACATGGCATACGGTATCTATAATACCTATCCTATGGTTTCATTGGATATTACTGCCCATGAACTCACACACGCTTTTACACAATCAACTTCTGCTCTGATATATCAGGGTGAGAGCGGTGCTATCAATGAGGGGATGAGCGATGTGTTTGCTACCTGTATAGAAAGATATGCTAAACCCAATAGCGGAGATAACATTTGGTTATGTGGAGAAGATATACCATCGTTCGATTATAGGGACATGAGTAATCCAGATTGTAAATACTATCACGGTAGCGGTTGGGTAAACACCTCTGATGTTTCACAGGAGAATGATTATGGTGGAGTACATACCAACTCAGGTGTCTTTAACTATTGGTTCTATCAGATTGTCAAAGGGACGACATCTGAAACTTATATGGTAGACAGTATCGGCTTTGACAAGGCAATAAACATTTGCTATTTGATGAATGCTTCGTATCTCCCCTCAAATGCAACATACCACGATGCAGCTCAGTGTTCCATATTGGCAGCGAAGCACTTGGGGTATGTTGATGTTGTTAAACAAATTTTTAATGCCTGGAGGAATATAGGTGTTGAAGTTTATCCTTATATTAATGGGCCTACTATTGTAATTGACACTACTGCTTATAATCTGGATTATTTGCCAGAAAGATGGAATGTCACATGGCAACTAAGCCCAGCCTCCTCTTTTGTGGCACTACAGATCTTACCCAACGACTCCTTAGGCAGACCATTGTGTATGTTGACAAAGGATCTTCGATATCCTTATGACGGATATATCCAAGCCATCTTGTATCGTAATAACGATTCCATCACCACTGTCAGCAAAAAAATATATGGACACTTGGCTATGGGAAAAGCGTATTATGTTGTTAGGAAATATCCCAGTAATCAAGTGATAGATGCCGCCTTAATACCACCTGGGAATATTATTAAATATATAAAAGTTGGGGACATACTAAACTATAGCTCTCCCAATTTTAAAGGTATGCGTGGAGAAGAAGACGTTTGGCATCCTAATAGTATTCCTAATTGCGTTTCACGTGTGCCATACAGTGACAACTTTACTATTTTGCCACAGGCTACAGGATATGTGATTTACAGGCTACAGAACCCGGAGAATTATAATGAAGAATATGTCTTCATGTTTATCGTACAGCCCGCATCCGGCTCCTACTCTATAAATATTTCACCTGCGGATAATGGATATCAGGTAAATCTCATGGAGAATGAGAATATTGTCCATTATGAGGGAATACCAGAAGAGGATGACAAATCTCAAAAGACAACTACAGAAGATACAGAATGGACGCTGAATGTGTATCAATCTACATCAACAAAACCAATAATCTGTAAAACTGTAAAAGGTAACTCAACATCCATCAATACAAACGGATGGTCGCAAGGACTTTATGTCATTAGAGCCATCGTCAATGGAAATACACTTACGGAAAAGATAATTATCAATAATTAATAAGGATATTAAATGAAACAGTTGTTTTCAAAAATCCTCATACTGCTCGTCGGAGTAGCTTTCGTGCTGCCCACACAGGCACAGCTGCTGAAGGTAATTGTTCCAGATAAGGCTTTGCAGGCACAGACTGCCATCCCCTGGCAGAAAGCCTTGCAGTTTGACGACAAGGGCGTGGCTGTATTAGAGAATCCGGAGATCACCGAGCGCAAGGAATTGCTCGTAGAGTTGGAGGAGCGGAAAGAGTTCTTTAATGCAATCGTTGAGCCGGGACAAACACTCACAATCACCATCCAACTGAAGGACGGTAAGTCGCAAGTGAGCTATACTGGTAAGTATGCCGCGGAATGTGAGTATATGAATGCCGACATGCTTTTCTATCCTTCCACCTATGTGCCCGTAAAACCTGAGAAGCCTATTGACTTCACGGCTGCAAAGGCACAGGAAGAAGCTGACTATAAGGCGCTGGGCAAGATGACGGATATCTTTCCCGTTGAAAAACAAAAGATGCTGAATCAGAAAAATGAGCTTACCCATCTGAAAAACCGTATGACCATCCGTAAGGCAGAGGTGACGGCACAGGGCGGCAACTTCCGCAAGGATCCTGAATACCAGGGGATGCTCTCACAAGTAGATATCAATGATCCCAAATATCGGGACGAGTTTTTCCTGAATTCCTATATCTATAATATGATGTCACGCGACATAAAGAGCGAGGGAGATGTTACTGAAGAGACGCTCGAGTATATCGATTGCGTATGGAAGAATATTCCCAGTCTGGAGAATCGGCGCTCATTGATTGGTGCCTTGTCGTTCTCGGCATTCCTGCCAGAGAAGAAAATTGATGCCCAACGGTTGTGGAATGCCGTGCAAGGATTGGGAGATGAGCAACTCAACAGTATGTTTAAGGAGGTGATAGAAGAGAAACTGCTTGCGGCCAAGGGTAAGAAATGCCCTGATTTCACCTTCAACGACATGGAAGGCAAGCAGCATCATATCTCTGAGTTCTTTGGCAAGGTGCTGTACCTCGACTGCTGGGCTACCTGGTGTCATCCATGCGTCTGGGAGATTCCTTTCTTCGAAAAACTGTATCAAGAGTATAAAAACGATGAACGCATTCAATTTATCAGTTTCTCGTTTGACGACAGTATTGAGAAATGGAAGGCCAAGGTGAAGAAGGATAATCCCGAATGGGCACAATTCATTCTCACCAAATCTGACCAGCAATTCCTCAAGGAGAAGATGGGTATAGCGGGTATTCCGTGTTTCATCGTGCTCAATGCCGACGGCACTATCGCTGAAGGTGATGCCCTGCGGCCCAGTGACAAGAATGCGAAAGCCATGTTAGAAAGCGTGCTTGGTGACAAGAAGATGTAGACATCATGCGCATTCATAGATAATCTTTTTAAGAAATACACGTTATATCATCGGAAGAGTCTTCATTCTTTTATCATACAAATATGAAAAAACAGTTTATTATTTCACTGCTGATGCTCTTTAGCACAGCAGCAGTCTTTGCCCAGCAGCCTTGTAGGGTTCATGGAACAGTTGACGGATTGGACGACGGGAAGATTGTTAGCCTGTCTGTGGCGTGGAGCGACCATGTGCTTGATTCCACTGTTGTGAAGGATGGAAAGTTCGAGTTCGTCGTTCCCATCAACGAATCCACTACCCAGTATCCGCTCGTTGTTGCTTACCCGGGAATGAACGATATCAATATGCCCATTCAGGTGCAGTTGTATGCGGAGCCGGGCGCCGACCTGAAAGTGATGCTCTCGAAAGACCATACGAAACTTTTTGCCATCGGATCTCCGCTCAACATGATCTATAAGATGATGACCGAGCGGTATCTGGAGAAGATGCAACGGGTGATTGCTCTGCGCACGGCAGCAGCAGATACGAATCTGAGTGAGGAGGTGCGCGCGGAGAAGGAGAAAGAGGCCAATGCCGAGCAATACGGGATCATTAAGTTTGAACAGGAATTTGCCGAGCAAAATCTCGACAACATCATCGGCATCAACCTCTTTGCCGAGCGTGCCGTGGTGTTCGAAAAGGAGGACGTTGCCCGCATGATGACGGAGATTCCTTCAAAATGGGACGGTCACCCCGACGTGATTCAGATGCGCAAGAATCAGGCAATAGAGGCCAAGACAGCCGAGGGAAAACCCTATATCGACCTGACCATGCCTAATGAGAAGGGAAAGACGGTGAGCCTGTCGCAGTATATCAAGAAAAACAAACTAACGCTGGTGGATTTCTGGGCCTCATGGTGCGGTCCCTGCCGGGCATCGATTCCCGGTGTGAAGCGCCTGTATGAGAAATACCGCAAGCAGGGCTTCGGCGTGGTGGGCGTATCGCTCGACTCGAAGAAGGATGCTTGGCTGAAGGCCATCAAGGACCTATCGTTGCCCTGGCCGCAAATGAGCGACCTGAAAGGGTGGGACAGTGCTGCCTCTGCTGTCTATAACATCAAGGGCATTCCCTTCACGCTGCTTGTTGCGAAAGACGGCACTATTGTGGGGCGCAACATCTGGGGCGAAGAAGGACTGGAAAAACGTATCGTAGAGATACTGGGAGAGTAAGTTCAGGCGGCAAACAGGAAATAGAAGAAATCGCTCACTTTGCTGCGCAGCACGCGCAGGGCCTTGCTTACCTGGTGCTCCACGGTCTTCTCGGAGATGCTCAGTTCCTGGGCTATTTCGCGGTATTTCTTGCCGTCGCGCTTGCTCATGAGGAATATTTCGCGGCAGCGAGAGGGCAGGGTGTCGATGGCCGTCCATAGGCGTGCCTCGCGCGTGGCGGTGTCTATGGCCTCCTCGTCGGTGATGATTCCGTCGGTGTCTTGCGGTGCTATGCGGTCGTTGACGTGTGCTGACTGCTGCAAATGGTCGATGCAGAGGTTGCGCACGGTGGTGTAGAGATAGTTCTTCGTGTTGGCAATCTCTTCCTCGCGCATCCTCTCTATCAGGCGCACAAACGCATCTTGCACCACGTCTTCAGCGGCATCCACGTCTTTCAGGTAGTGGATGGCATAGAGACATAGCGGCCGGTATAGTTGCAGGAAAACGGAATCGATATTCATAAAGAAGAACACATAAATCACAATCCATCATCCGTTAAGATGAGTGATGTGGCTCCTGCCGCATTCACCGTCTGCCGGATGATGGATTGTTTATGATGCGTTAAGACTACATCTTAGAGGTTCGGGTTGATCTTGTTCCACTCGCTTACTGGCGGAACGATGTTCAGTGTAACCAACTCGTCGCGCATCTTGCACAGGTGCTCATAAGAAGCATCCAGTTTGGCATTCTCTTCGGGAGTTCCCTGAGGCACTTCGAAACTGGCACCATTCTTGTCGAGTTTGGTCTTCATGGCCATCATGATGTGGTCATACTTGTCTGTCTTCACGTATGTTCCAACAGGGAAGCGGAACGGTTCGCCGCCCATGGCCGAGCGAATCATCTCAACAGAGAGATAAGCAGGGCTCTGGAAACTGCTGCGTCCGCGCAATTCGATGATCTTGGCACCACCTTTGGTAACGGCTGTCTTCATGTCTTCCCACTCCTGAGCGGGGAATTCGTCGGTGCCGATGATGTCTGTCAGTTTGCGTCCGGCGATGGTTACGTGGCTGCCGAACACTGCCATCTGCTCACCGTGGCCGCCATAAGTGGCGCAGCCCGTGATTTCGTTCTGCATTACGTTGAATTTCTTAGCCAGAGCACTCTGCAGACGAGTGGTGTCGAGGCCGGCCAGTGTGGTCACCTGACCAGGTTTCAGGCCAGAATAGAGCAATGTTACCAGACCGGTAAGGTCGGCGGGGTTGAAGATAATCACCACATGCTTCACGTCGGGGCAGTATTTCTTGATGTTCAAACCCAGTTCCTCGGCAATCTTGCAGTTGCCTGCGAGCAGGTCTTCGCGTGTCATGCCGGCCTTGCGGGGAGCACCGCCAGAAGAGATGATGTACTTTGCGTTCTTGAAAGCCTCTTCAGCATCGGTGGTAGCCGTGATTTTAGCATCGTCGAAACCGCTCTGGCGCATTTCCTCAGCCACACCTTCCGGTGAGAAAACGTCGTAGAGACAGATGTCGTTTGTCAATCCCATCATCAAGGCTGTCTGAGCCATGTTTGAACCAATCATGCCGGCTGCGCCGACGATGGTCAGTTTGTCGTTAGTTAAAAATGCCATAGTTGTTTAATTAATATGATAATGATATTGTTAAGAAATTTTCTCAATATGTGCCTGTGGGATATGTATTCCATGGCTTTATGTGAGTGCAAAGATACGAAAAATATGCATGCAAAGTATATATTTAATAAAAATTAATAGTGAAACTGAAAACATTCAACAGAAAATGCGCTAATTTTGTACAAACAAACCAATGGTTGCTGGCAACAAAAAGAAGAACCTTGAGCGACTATCATGAATCATCAAACAATCAAAATATGAATACAATCAATGAACGACTGGCTGCGCTGCGCGAAGTGATGCGGCGCGAGCGGCTCGATGCCTTCATCTTTCCAAGCACCGATCCGCACAATGGTGAATATATTCCCGACCACTGGAAGGGGCGCGAATGGATATCGGGATTCAACGGCTCGGCCGGCACCGCTGTGGTCACGATGAGCGAGGCCGCCCTGTGGACCGACTCGCGCTATTTCATTGCTGCTGCCGAGCAACTCAGCGGCACGGAGTACGTGCTGATGAAGGAGCGCATGCCCGGCACGCCCAGCATCACGGCATGGCTGGGACGTGTGCTGCGCGACGTGAAATCTCCGCAGGTGGGCGTCGACGGCATGGTCAACGCTGCCTCGTCGGTGATGCAACTCATTGCCGAACTGCGCAGTGAGGGCGGCATCACCGTGCGCACCAACTTCGACCCCTTGGCGCTGATATGGCGCAACCGTCCTGCCATTCCCGCCAACAAGGTGTTTGTGCAGCCCGAAGATTATACCGGCGAGGCCGCTCACGACAAGATTCGCCGTGTGCGCGAGGCGTTGCGCAAATGCCATGCCGACGGTATGCTCGTGGCTTCGCTCGACGACATCGCCTGGATGCTTAATCTCAGGGGCGACGATGTGCACTGCAATCCCGTGTTTGTGAGTTATCTGCTCATCTCGTCGCAGAAGGCCACGCTCTTCATCAACCCCGAAAAACTGACGCCCGAAGTGGTCAGTCACCTGCGCAAAGAGGGCGTGGAGACCGACGACTACACGCATGTGGCCAGCGGGCTGAAAGATTATTTCGAGTATAACATCCTGCTCGACCCCAACGAAATCAACTATACCTTATATAAAACCGTGACGCGCGAAATCGTGAATGGGGAGTCGCCCGTGAAGCGGATGAAGGCCGTGAAGAACGAAAGGGAAATAGCGGGTTTTCATAACGCGATGCTGAAAGACGGCATCGCATTGGTAAAGTTCCTCAAGTGGTTGGAAGAAGAAATGCCGAATCGTGCAGCGGCACCGCTCACAGAGGTGTCGGTGTCTGACAAACTGGAGCAGTTGCGCGCCGAGCAGCCACTCTTCAAGGGCATCTCGTTCGACACCATTGCCGGTTATCAGGCCCACGGGGCCATCGTGCACTATGAGCCCACGCCCGAAACCGACATTCCCCTCGCTGCCGAAGGACTGCTGCTGCTCGACAGCGGTGCGCAGTATGTAGACGGCACCACCGATATCACGCGCACCATCGCACTCGGAGCACTCACCGAAGAGCAGCGGCGCGTCTACACACTGGTGCTCAAAGGCCATCTGCAACTGCAGAACCTGAAATTCCCCAAGGGCGCAAGCGGCACGCAACTGGACGCACTGGCGCGCAAAGACATGTGGCGCGAGGGCTACAACTACATGCACGGCACGGGCCATGGGGTGGGGGCGTTCCTCAATGTGCACGAGGGACCACACCAGATTCGCATGGAATACAAGCCGGCACCGCTGCTGCCGGGTATGACGGTGACCGACGAGCCGGGCATCTATGTGGAGAACCGCTTCGGCGTGCGCATCGAAAACACCCTGCTCATCACACCTTACACGAAGACGGACTTCGGCGAGTTCCTGCAGTTTGAGCCGCTCACGCTCTGTCCCATCGACACCGAGCCCATCGTGCGCGAAATGATGACTGCCGAAGAAATAGTCTGGCTCAACAACTATCATCAGATGGTGTACGACCGCCTGGCGCCTCATCTCGACGAAGAGCACCGGCTTTGGTTGCAAAAGGCCACCGCCCCGTTCTGACGCATCCCGTTTTTTTAAAGAAACACATCCCATCGTTTTCATGCCGCCATGCTGCGAAACGCCCACACGTAAAGGGGCTCAGCATGGTGGCATGAATGTTTTTCCATTGTATGAAATTGTCATGGAAAAACCGATTTTTGGGCTCAAAAACGGGTGATACGATTCACAAACAATCAATCGGGCGCGAAATACGAGTGTTTTGAAGCGTGTTTCGTAATTTGTTGGTTAACAAATAATTACAAGGAAAATTGATTATTCTAATGCGCAGAAATAAGATGCTCGCTGACAAAAGCATAGGTTTTGGGTTGCAGAAACATAGTTTTTGAGGTGCAAAACCATAGTTATTGGACAGTGAAACCTGTGTTTTTGAAGCATGAAACCATAGGTTTTGCGCGTCGGAATGTGTCCTGTGGTAATGAATCCTTACGTTTTTGTGTTTCCAATGCCCCATTTTTCAATAACCGATTCCTGTTTTGAAGGAAAACGGCAACACGGTTTTGTCGCGTTTTTTCGAATCATCAGCGAGTCGTTACACCGAATATTCACCACAGAGTACACCGAGTACACAGAGATGGAAACCGCTTCACTGAAAAGACGGAGTAGGCAAAAGCCTCTTCACAGAGAGATACGCATCCAGTCATTCATCTCTGTGAAGTGCCTTTAGGCACCTCTTTTAAACTCTGCGTTAAGTAACAATTTCTCTGTGCACTCTGTGTTCTCTTTGTTTCAGAAACCATACCAAGTTTTTTAAACGGTTACTAATTGATGGGAATTCGTGTTTTTTTAACATATAATTACCATGAATTAGCCGTTAATTATCCACGAATTGATTTCAAATCGTTTAAGTTCTTCCATCATGCAAGTTTCTGTCTTTTAATGTTATATGTACTCCTGAAGAATATTTGTCGCATCAGTAGAGTTATATAGTATGACTCAAGTTTCTGAAGTAGTTAAGTAGTCAGTAGTTAAGTAGTTAAAGCCAAATGTCTGGAGACAAAATATCAGCAAACCAAGTAATGGCTTCACTACTGACCGAAGGACGAGCGAAGCGATCACTACTTAACTTCTAAACTACAAAGAAGTTGAGCGAATGCGAAACTTGAATAGTATGAATGCTCCAAAGCGTCAGTTTCGAGGCGCAAAAGCAGCACTTTGCGGCAAGCAGTGCAACGAGATGCTTCGGCAAATCATATTGATTTACCGCGCAAATCAATATGATTTACTTTTCAAATCAATTTGATTTATCGTGCAAATCAATATGATTTACTTGTGCAGATGTCGTGAATGTTCCTTCCAAATGGCCGATATTGAAGATGAAAAGTGCCATAATGACAAATGATTTCTTCATTCATTTGGCTGTTGCCGCTAAAATGTTTATCTTTGCAATCGAATAGCAGCGCCTGCGGCACATGATTTACAGTGGCCGATGGCCAATCAAGCAACAACAATGGCAAATACGAACTTAGCAAATGCGAAGACGGCGAAGAACGATGAGTTCTATACGCAATACCCAGATATACAGAAGGAGATAAACGCCTATCTGGATTAT
>DGWC01000060.1:0-177 GCA_002395135.1 Prevotella sp. UBA4268
GTTGGCAAGCATGCCGCCATACTCACGGGCAAAAGGCGCTCCCTGAGCCACGCACTGGTCGATGATGTTGTTCGACACCTCAGCCAGACGATACACATTGGCCTCACGAGCACGATAGTCACCACCCTTCACTGTATCGTAGAACAGACGATAGACAGAGTCACCATCGTTCTGATA
>DGWC01000060.1:222-6136 GCA_002395135.1 Prevotella sp. UBA4268
CCATCGTTCTGATAGCACTTGGCAGCGTTGATACCGCCCTGAGCAGCGATTGAGTGAGCGCGACGGGGAGAGTCCTGAATGCAAAGGTTAATTACATTGAAGCCCATCTCGCCAAGAGAAGCGGCAGCACTGGCACCAGCCAGACCTGTACCAACAACGATTACGTCGAGCTTCAGTTTATTCTTTGGGTTAACCAGACGCTGATGAGCCTTGTAATTGGTCCATTTCTCTGCTACTGGTCCTTCCGGAATTCTTGAATCTATTACTTTTGTCATGGTCTTTTTCAAAAATTAAGAGTTAAAAACTAAGCACCGCAGCAAAGCGACGGAGCACATTTGAATGCAAAAGCCAACACCACTACCAGGAAGCCAAGCATCAGCAAGGTGGTATACACCAAACCGATCACCTTCCAGCGGTTGAACCAGATCTTACCGTTCCATCCCAGGGTGTGCATGGCACTCCAGAAACCATGAGAAAGGTGGAACCAGATAGCAACAATCCAGATGATGTAGAGCACTACATACACAGGATTTGAGAATGTCAACTTGATGTAGCCGAAGCCGTCTGCCGGATCCAGCGGAGCGGCAATACCTGCCAACTCAGCAAACATCATGTTGTACCAGAAATTAAACAAGTGCAGCAACAGACCGAGCAGGATGATAATACCCAGCACGAGCATGTTCTGGCTTGCCCATTCCACCTTTTCGGGCTTGGCAGTAATCGCATAGCGCTCGTTGCCGCGAGCACGGCGGTTCTGTGCCGTCAAGATGAAAGCATAGACGATGTGAATCACAGCAAGGGCAGCCAAGCCCATCGTAGCCACTACGGCATACCAGTTGGCACCCAGCAATTCACAAATCATGTTATAAGCCTCTCCCGAGAAGAGGGCAACGACGTTCATACAGCAGTGGAACGTCAGGAATAGGATAAGCGCAACGCCGGTAACGGACATCACCACTTTCCTACCAATAGATGAATTGATTAACCACATAAATGATTGATTTTAAATTATTTAATTGTTAGATTTAATATCTTTTACAAGATTCTTCACGGCATCATATCCCACTCGCGGGATGCCTTCTCGGCTTCGTTTTCTTTTCAGAACAGTTGATAAAGACATAACTGCAAGGGGCTGCAAGTACCCTTTTGTAGGTATTCTCACCCCTGTTACAGTTTGCAAATATACCATAAAATAATGAGAACTCAAAGATTTTTTTATAAAAAATCAATTTTTAATGAAAGAAAGTCTAAAGAAAGGCTTCTCTGCATGGTGCAAACATGTAAAGATAATTTGGATTCATTTAACAATTTCCAGATGCTGATTGACCATAAAAAAGAGTGCCACACACGCTAAATACAGACACATAACGACAACGAAAGAACTCTTAGGATAAAGGAAATGAGGCGAAAGAGTGTAAAGATAATTATCAATATTTAACACTTCGCATGGTTATACACCAGCCACGGCAACTTACTGAAGGAAGCATTTGCCATCGCTGCCCTCCCGAAAAAAGTTTTCGTTTCTTTGCGCATTCATATATCCTATTTGCAAAAGTTTTTGTATTTTTGCAACGCGATAAAGCATTTCGCATCGCAGTAAAGCAAGAAAAGATATGATTCTTACATACGACGTGCTGGTCATTGGTGGTGGTCACGCTGGTTGCGAGGCCGCTTCTGCCGCCGCGAACATGGGGGCGGAAACCTGCTTGGTGACAATGGACATGAACAAGATTGCGCAGATGTCGTGCAATCCGGCTGTGGGCGGGATTGCCAAGGGACAGATTGTGCGCGAAATCGATGCCTTGGGCGGCCAGATGGGCATTGTTACCGACCGCACCGCCATTCAGTTCCGCATGCTGAACCGTTCAAAAGGTCCGGCCATGTGGAGTCCGCGCGCCCAGTGCGACCGTGAGAAATTCATCTGGGAATGGCGTGCACGTCTTGACGAAACAGAGCATTTGGACATCTGGCAAGACCAAGCCGACGAACTGCTGGTGGAGAATGGTGAGGTGACGGGGGTGAAAACCATCTGGGGAGCAGAGATTCGTGCCAAGGCAGTGGTGATTACCGCAGGCACCTTCCTGAACGGCTTGCTGCACATTGGGCGCAAAATGGTTCCTGGAGGGCGCATCGCCGAACCCGCTGTGGCTCACTTCACAGAAAGCATTACTCAGCATGGCATCCGGTCGGAGCGCATGAAAACGGGAACGCCCGTGCGCATCGACAAGCGGAGCGTGCATTTTGAAGACACGGAAATACAACCGGGAGAAGACACACACTACGGCTTTTCCTATCTGGATATTACGCGCGATGCCAAGCAACTTCCTTGTTGGACGTTCAACACCAACGAAGACGTTCACAAAATACTGATGTCGGGCATTGAAGATTCACCGCTCTACAACGGTCAGATCCAGAGCATCGGACCACGTTATTGCCCTTCCATCGAAACAAAACTGGTGACTTTCCCGGATCGCGGTTCGCATCCTTTGTTCCTGGAACCAGAAGGAGAAAACACCAACGAGATGTACCTGAACGGCTTTTCATCGAGCATGCCGATGGAAGTTCAGATAGAAGCACTGAGAAAAATTCCAGCCCTACGCGATGTAAAGGTATACCGCCCCGGCTATGCCATTGAATACGATTTCTTCGACCCCACACAACTGAAGCACTCACTGGAATCGAAAATCATAAAAGGACTGTTTTTTGCAGGTCAAGTAAACGGTACTACGGGTTATGAAGAAGCAGCCGGACAAGGCTTGGTGGCAGGTGTAAATGCCGCCATCTACGCCGGTGCCACCACAAGAGACACGTCGTTCACCACCCCATTCGTGATGCACCGCGACGAGAGTTACATCGGTGTACTCATCGACGACTTGGTGACAAAGGGAGTGGATGAGCCCTATCGCATGTTTACATCGCGCGCCGAATACCGCATACTGCTGCGCCAAGACGATGCCGACGCACGCCTTACAGAAAAGGCATACGCACTGGGCATTGCCAAACAGCATAGGCATGCGTGGTGGATGCAGAAAAAAGAAGCCATCGAAAGAATCATTGAATTCTGCAGAACCGCTCCCGTGAAACCGAAAGAAATAAACAGCGCACTGGAATCCTTAGGCACTACTCCATTGCGTGCAGGCTGTAAAGCCATCGATCTCATAGGTCGGCCACAAATTTCGCTTCCTATCCTTGCGAATTTAGTACCCGAACTGCACTCAGTATTCGATGCAATTCCCAACAGAAAAGAAGAAATCATCGAGGCGGCAGAGGTAAAAATGAAATATGCCGGCTATATAGAGCGCGAGCGACAGATAGCAGACAAAATGCACAGACTGGAGAATATCAAGATAAAAGGTCGCTTCGACTACAACTCCCTACAGTCATTGTCTACCGAATGCAGACAGAAACTGATTCGCATCAACCCCGAAACATTGGCACAAGCGAGTAGAATTCCCGGCGTTTCACCAAGCGATATCAATGTCTTATTGGTGCTGCTTGGCAGGTGATTCATTACAGACGAGCGGTAATGTTTCACGTGAAACAAACCTAAAAACATCATATCCAGCGAGATAAAAAGGTACTAACGAAACTCACAGGCATAAGGAAACGATCAAGATAAATACTCGATGAAAACAAAGAATATAAACAAACAAACAACAAATAAATCATGAACAATCAATTTCTATTAAACAACCTACGTTGCATTCCAGACTTTCCACAGAAAGGAATCAACTTCAGAGATGTGACGACACTGTTCAAAAGCGCCGAATGTTTAAAGGTAATGGTAGATGAACTCTACGAAATCTACAAAGACAAGGGCATCACCAAGATCGTGGGAATAGAAAGCCGCGGCTTTGTTATCGCTTCTGCCCTTGCGGTAAAATTGGGTGCCGGCGTCATTCTTTGCAGGAAACCTGGTAAACTTCCCGCAGAAACCGTTCAGGAAAGTTACACGAAAGAATATGGAACAGACACCATTGAAATCCACAAAGATGCCATCGACGAGAACGATGTGGTGCTGCTTCACGATGACTTACTGGCCACAGGCGGAACCATGAAGGCTGCCTACAACCTCGTAAAGAAATTCAACCCGAAGAACATATACGTAAACTTCATCATTGAAATCCGCGACGAAGGACTTCACGGGCGCGACTTGTTTGACAAGGACACAGAAATCACCACCCTGCTCACCACCTAATGCACAGACCTTAAGAGGTAACACGCAACAAACAAGCATTTGTTTCACGTGAAACAAATGCTTCATAAAACATTTAATGTCAGCAACTTTAGAAAATGACAAAAGAAGAAAACGCAAAGAGACTTGAATACCTGAAAGGTATCGTAAGTAACCTTCCTGACAAACCAGGCAGTTATCAGTTCTACGATGCTGACAACATTATTATCTATGTTGGTAAGGCAAAGAATCTCAAGAACAGAGTTTCTTCATATTTTCACAAAGAGGTTGACAGATACAAGACAAAGGTGTTGGTGAGTAAGATTTTCAATATCACTTACACCGTGGTCAACTCTGAAGAAGACGCTCTGCTGCTTGAAAACAGTCTGATCAAGAAATACAAGCCCAAATACAATATCCTTTTAAAAGACGGTAAAACGTATCCGAGCATTTGCGTCACGAAAGAATACTTCCCAAGAATCTTCAAAACACGCACCATCAACAAGAAATGGGGTGTTTATTACGGTCCTTACAGCCACATAGGAAGCATGTATGCCGTGCTGGATTTGATCAAAAAACTCTATAAGCCGCGCACTTGCAAGATGCTCATAACGAAGGAAGGCATTGAAAGCAAGAAATATAAACCCTGTCTTGAATACCATCTTCATAACTGTGATGCACCCTGTATCGGCAAACAATCGTATGAAGACTACCAGAGAAACATACAACAGGCACAGGAAATACTAAAAGGAAAAGGAAGAGAGGTGCAAAAACTGCTGTATCAGGATATGCTGAAAGCAGCCGAAGAACTGCGCTTTGAAGACGCGGAGACACTGAAAAACCGCTATCAGACGCTGGATAACTACACGGCAAAAAGCGAGGTGGTGAGCCATACCATCAGCGATGTAGACGTCTTTTCTATCACCGACGACGACCACACTGCCTATATTAACTACATCCACGTTACCAACGGCAGCATCAACCAGGCCTTTACCTTCGAGTTTAAAAAGAAATTAGACGAGACAGAAGAAGATATTCTGAGCCTTGGCATCGTTCAAATCAGGGAACAACTGATGAGTAAATCCAAGGAAATCATTATCCCCTTTGAACTGGAAACAGGCATTAAAGACGTAACGCTCACCGTTCCACAACGAGGCGACAAGAAGACATTACTCGACCTCTCTATCATGAACGGCAAACAGTATCGTTTTGACCGTCTGAAACAGGCAGAAAAACTGAACCCGGAGCAGAAGCAAACACGGCTGATGAAGGAACTGCAAAACGCCCTGAAAATGGATAAAATGCCCTATCACATCGAGTGTTTCGACAACTCAAACATCTCCGGAACCGATGCCGTGGCTGGCTGTGTGGTGTTCAAAGGCATGAAACCCAGCAAAAAAGACTATCGCAAATACAACATCAAAACGGTGATTGGACCCGACGACTACGCCTCTATGCAGGAAGTAGTCAGACGCCGCTACAGCAGGATGATGGAGGAACAGACTCCCCTACCCGACCTGATCATCACCGATGGCGGCAAAGGACAGATGGAAGTGGTGCGAGAGGTGGTTGAAGACGAACTCCATCTGCACATCCCTATCGCCGGACTGGCCAAAGATAACCGCCACCGCACCAACGAACTGCTATATGGTTTCCCGCCCGTAGTCATTGGAATGAAAACCGATTCCGAACTTTTCCATATCCTTACTCATATCCAGGACGAGGTGCACCGCTATGCCA
>DGWC01000060.1:6186-12271 GCA_002395135.1 Prevotella sp. UBA4268
TGCACCGCTATGCCATCACCTTCCATCGCGACAAAAGGAGCAAGCATGCTCTGCATTCCGAACTCGACGATATCAAGGGAATCGGCCCGAAATCAAAGGATCTGCTCATCAAGCAACTGAAAACCATTAAGAAGATAAAAGAATCTGATATTCAGACACTTACAAATATTCTTGGCATTTCTAAGGCACAAATTGTCTATAATTATTTCCATAAATCAGAATAAATTACTAACTTTGTGGCATGAGAAGTGTTATACAGCGTGTGAGCAGCGCCAGCGTCAGCATTGGCGGACAAGAAAAGTCGGCCATCAGGCAAGGAATACTCATCCTTTTGGGCGTGGAAGACCGCGACACGGAGGAGGATGTGGCGTGGTTAGTTAAGAAAATCAGCAACCTGCGCATCTTTGACGACGATGAGGGCGTGATGAACCGCTCACTGCTCGACGTACAAGGCGAAGCACTGGTAGTGAGCCAGTTCACGCTTTACGCCTCCTATAAGAAAGGCAACCGACCCTCCTGGTTTCGCGCCGGCAGCCATGATGTCTCCATTCCGCTCTACGAAGCGTTCTGCAAGCAGATGTCTGAAGCACTGGGAAAACCCGTTGGAACAGGAGAATTCGGCGCTGAGATGCAAGTAAAACTTGTCAACGACGGGCCCGTCACCATCTGTATAGATACAAAAAACAAGGAATAAGTCCCCCACTGGCAAGTACACAGAAGAATAAAGAATGTACATACGATTCCTATGCATTGCTGAGTACATCGCCATGACTCATTTTCATCAAATTAATTATCGTACAGATATACAGATAGAAAATATGACCATCAAAGAAGCACAACAGGCTGTAGACCAGTGGATTAAGGAATATGGAGTGCGCTATTTCAGCGAACTCACCAACATGGCGTGCCTCACTGAAGAGGTGGGCGAACTGGCTCGTGTCATTGCGCGCCAATATGGCGATCAAAGTTTTAAGCCCGGAGAAAAGCCAAACCTGGGCGAAGAAATGGCCGATGTGCTGTGGGTGCTTCTCTGTCTGGCCAACCAGACGGGTGTAGACCTTACCGAGGAACTGCAGAAATCCATCGAGAAAAAGACGTTTCGCGACCGAACGAGACATCTTGACAACCCCAAACTGAAAGCATAATCAAACAAAACAACGATATGGAAGAACATCACAACAACCACCACGAACATGCTCACGGAAAGAGCAAGTATGAACAGGCATTAGCCAAGTACAACTGCGACATCAAAGACGAAGACGTAGCCGCAGCCGTAAAGAAAATCATTGCTGAGAAAGTGCACGAGAACGACACGCTCGAGGTGAAGAAATTCCTCTTTGGAAGCATCGAACTGACCACACTGAAGACTACCGACTCCGACGAATCGGTGCTCGCTTTCACCGAGAAAGTGAACCAATTCGACGAGCAGTATGGCGACCTGCCCCACGTGGCCACCATCTGCGTGTATCCCTGTTTTGCCAAAACAGTGGCCGAAACTCTTGAAGTGGACGGCGTGGAAATAGCATGTGTATCGGGCAGTTTCCCCTCTTCGCAGACCTTCCCAGAGATTAAAGTGGCCGAAACAGCCCTTGCGCTGAAAGACGGTGCCACCGAAATCGACATTGTTATGCCAGTGGGCAAGTTCCTCTCTGGCGACTATGAAGGCGTGTGCGACGACATCAACGAGTTGAAACAGGTGTGCGGCGACCACTCCATGAAGGTTATCCTGGAAACAGGCTGCCTGAAAACAGCCTCAAACATCAAAAAAGCATCCATTCTATCGATGTATGCAGGTGCCGACTACATCAAGACCAGCACCGGCAAAGAGAAGATTTCAGCCACGCCAGAGGCCGCTTACGTGATGTGCCAGGCCATGAAAGAATACTACGAAGAAACAGGCATTCAGATTGGTTTCAAGCCCGCTGGCGGCATCAACTCGGTGATGGATGCCATCATCTATTACACCATTGTGAAAGAAGTGCTGGGAGAAAAGTGGCTCACCAACAAGTGGTTCCGCCTGGGCACCAGCCGACTGGCCAACCTCCTGCTTTCGGAAATCGAAGGCAAGGAACTGAAATTCTTCTGATCAACAACCCTTTTCTTGCTCCTATACAAGAGCATCGAAAAAAGAAAAGTGGCACTCTCATCGCTCGGGAGTGCCACTTTTCTTCATCCTTATCTATGCAACGGAGCCTTAAAACCATTACATCAAGATAGTAAATTATATTAATTTGCACGATAAATTAACTTAATTTGAAAAGTAAATTATATTAATTTGCGCGGTAAATTAAATTAATTTACTGGAACAACGTGATGATATGACAGGTGTAAAGAAGAGGTATTCTGCTTGTAATCAGGCACTTTGCTTGCTTGATATCATTGCCAAGATGGAAAAGGAAATACATCAGCGCCCTTGGAAAGGAACACGTATGCCATCTATTGATTACATATTCCTTGAAGACACGTAATCCACGTAGAGAAGCAAAGCGTTGGCAAGTGCCTCGTCTTTGATATGTGCGCTCACGAAATGGCGGCACTCCTCACTCAGTTCTGACATACGCTGACAGGCATATACTATACCGCCGTTCTGCTTGGCAAATTCTACCAAAACGGCGATTTCATCGGTCGTAATCGAACCAAACTTCACCTTTTTGGCCAATGCGCGCATCAGCAGGTCGTCGTTGTTGCGCAAGGCATAGATAATCGGGAGCGTTAGTTTGCCTTCTGCCATATCGTTGCCCGTGGGCTTTCCTATCACTTTTGAATCGTAATAATCAAAGATGTCGTCGCGGATTTGGAAGATGGTGCCGATGTTTCGCCCGAATTCGGCGGCCTGCTCCACCTCTTCTTGTGTGGCTCCCACCGAGAGGGCTGCCACCGCGCAGCATGTCTCAAAGAGCGCGGCCGTCTTCTGCCGAATCACGTCATAGTAGATATCCTCAGAGAGTCCGTCGTCCTCATCATTGGTCAACTGCAGGATTTCACCGTTTGAAAGCGTTCTGCCGAGCAGTGCTACCTGCTTGAAAATCTGCTCGTTGTGGGTTTCGCTGACGTGCAGCATGGAGGTAGACAGCAGATAATCGCCCACGAGCACAGCCACTTTGTTGTCATACAAGGCATTCACCGATGCTTGTCCCCTGCGCTGGCGGCTCTCGTCCACCACGTCGTCGTGCACAAGACTGGCGGTGTGTAACAATTCCAGAGCCACGGCTCCGTGCAAGGTAGACTCATTGATCTGCCCATATCCTTTCGCCATCAGCAGAGTCAGGATGGGGCGCATGCGCTTACCGCCGCGCTGCTGAATGTGCGACAAGGCTTGGTTAAGCAGTCCGTCAGTGTGAGACAACGACTGACTGAACAGTTTGCAAAATTCGTTCAACTGCTCTAGAATAGGTACTTGTATTTGCAACAGATTGTCCATGCTTTCTGAAATTTCGTACAAAATTACGTATTTTATTCGGATTAATGAAAAAGAATTTGTAATTTTGAGCGGAAAATTAGATTATTTATGGATAAATTGTTTCTTTTAGACGCTTACGCGCTGATATACCGCGCTTATTACGCATTTATCAAGAATCCCCGCATCAACTCGAAAGGGCAGAACACTTCGGCCATCATGGGGTTCTGCAACACGCTCCACGAGATACTCGAAAAGGAGAAACCCACCTATCTGGGCGTGGCCTTCGACCCGCACGGTCCCACATTCCGCTCAGAGGCATTCCCTGCCTACAAGGCGCAGCGTGAAGCCACGCCCGAAGACATTCGCACGGCCATACCTATTATAAAAGACATTCTGAAGGCCATGCACATTCCCGTGATTCAAGTGGACGGCTTCGAGGCCGACGACGTGATTGGTACCTTGGCGACACAAGCAAGCGAATTATCAGAAAACAACGATTCCATCGCTGTGGAAACCTATATGCTGACACCCGACAAGGATTACGGGCAACTGGTGAAACCGAATGTTTTCATCTATCGTCCCCGCCATGGCGGCGGCTATGAAACGCTTAACCCGAAGGGTGTCTGTGACAAATACGGCATCGCCTCTCCCCTACTCGTCATCGACTTGCTGGCACTGATGGGCGACACGGCCGACAATTTCCCGGGCTGTCCAGGCGTTGGCGAAAAAACGGCAGTGAAGTTGATCAACGAGTTTGGCACGGTGGAGAATCTCTTGGAAAACACCTCCCAACTGAAGGGCAAGATGAAGGAGAAGGTGGAAAGCGCTGTTGATGACATCAGGATGTCAAAGTTCCTGGCCACCATCAAAACCGATGTACCCATCAAACTGAACCTCGACGAATTGAGAGTATCGGCTCCCGACGAGGAGGAACTGCGCAAAATTTTCACTGAACTGGAGTTTAAGAGCCTCGCAGACAAGTTTCTCAACAAATCTGAAAAGACGCAAAAAAGTATAAATTCTCAACCCGATCTTTTTGGATTTTTTGCGACCGAGGGGCAAGTAACTCCAGAATTTTCGAATTTTGAGACGTTAAAAACAACCCCTCACGAATATAAACTTATTGAAACAGAGGAAGATGCGAAAAAATTATATGACTTTTTTAGGACAACGGAATTTTTAAGTCTGGATACGGAAACCACTTCTACCAACGCCATCGATGCCGAATTGGTGGGTTTAAGTTTCTCTGTGAAGGAAAAAGAGGCCTATTATGTGGCCGTTCCTGCTAATCGTGAAGAAGCCCAAAGAATTGTTAATATATTTAAACCACTCTATGAAGACGAAAAAATCCTGAAGATTGGTCAGAACATCAAATACGACTTGGAGGTGCTTCGCAATTATGGCGTTCACCTGAAAGGCAAGATGTGGGACACGATGATTGCCCACTACCTCATCCAACCCGAACTCCGTCACAACATGGACTACATGGCCGAGGTGTATCTCAACTACAAGACCATTCACATTGACGAACTGATCGGACCGAAGGGAAAGAACCAAAAGTCGATGCGCGACCTGCCGCCCACTGACGTTTACGAATATGCTGCCGAGGACGCCGACATCACACTGCGTCTGAAAAACGTGCTCGAACCGAAACTGAAGGAAGCCGACGTGGAGCATTTGTTCTATGACATCGAGATGCCACTGATGCCCGTGCTGGCAGAAATGGAGATGAACGGTGTGTGCATAGACACTGATTCGCTGAAAGAAACGTCAGAAGTTTTCACAACAAGAATGCAGGAACTGGAGCAGCGAATCTACCAACTGGCCGGCGAGGAATTCAACATCGCATCACCCAAACAGGTGGGCGACATCCTGTTCGGCAAGATGAAGATTGTGGATAAGCCCAAGAAGACCAAGACGGGACAATACGTAACGAGCGAAGAGGTGCTCCAACAGTTGAAGAACAAGAGCGAAATCGTGGAAGACATCCTGAACCACAGGGGATTAAAGAAACTGCTCGGCACCTATATTGACGCGCTGCCCAAACTGATAAACGCACGTACCGGCCACATCCACACCTCTTTTAACCAGACCATAACTGCCACTGGACGACTGTCGTCGAGCGATCCGAACCTGCAAAACATTCCTATCCGCGGAGAGGACGGAAAGGAAATACGTAAGGCTTTCATTCCCGAACCAGGTTGTTTATTTTTTTCAGCAGACTACAGTCAGATAGAACTGCGCGTGATGGCCCATCTCTCTGGCGACGAAAACATGATTGCCGTGTTCCGCGACGGTAAGGACCTGCACGCAGCAACGGCAGCCACCATCTATAAGAAAGACATCCACGACGTGTCGCGCGACGAGCGAACCAAATCGAAGCGCGCCAATTTCGGCATCATCTACGGCATTACGGTGTTTGGCTTGGCCGAGCGCCTGGACATCAGTCGCGATGAAGCCAAACAACTCATCGACGGATTCTTCGAGACATTCCCACAGGTGCACGACTATATGGAGTTGTCAAAGCAGAAAGCGCGCGAGAAAGGATATGCCGAAACCGTGTTCCACCGCCGCCGCTATCTGCCCGACATCAACTCACACAACGCCACCGTGCGCAATTTTGCCGAGCGAAACGCCATCAACGCACCCATTCAAGGCAGTGCCGCCGACATCATCAAGGTGGCC
>DGWC01000060.1:12321-14655 GCA_002395135.1 Prevotella sp. UBA4268
ATCAAGGTGGCCATGATACGCATCTTCAACCGCTTCAACGAAGAGGGCATCCGCTCGAAGATGATACTCCAGGTGCACGACGAACTCAACTTCTCGGTCTATCCCGAGGAGAAAGAGCGCGTGGAAAAGATTGTGCTCGAAGAGATGCAGCGCGCCTATGAGTTGCGCGTTCCGCTCATCGCCGACTGCGGCTGGGGCGACAACTGGCTGGAGGCCCATTAATGAGGACGATGATGAGTAAAGTGTTTCGATATATCAGTTTCATAGCCGGGGTTTTCATCTTGGTGTTTTATTGCTTTTTCTTTCCCGAATACACCTTGGTTCCCTTTGCTATTGTCACCATCTTAGTACTGGTTTATTGTATATTTACACATCCTTGGCATTCATACATCATAGAACGAAAACGTGCAAAATGGATGAAAAACCTGCTTTCGCATGTGTTCAACGTCAAAAGGATTGGTGCCACCAGTTTCACAGACGACACCTTGTCAACGACTTTCCATTATGAGCATGAGCAGAATGCCTTGGGTTTTACCTTCAGCACCCATCTCGATCCCTATAGCCAGGACATGCATGGTGTTTTTGAAGAGAGGCTCAACCGGTTTCAAACCATCATCGGAGCCGACCCGTCAGCATCAGAATACTGCTATCTGAACAAAAGAGGTGTTTGCTGGTACCAATTCAGCATCCCGAAAAACAGCGTGACCGAGGAACTGCTATCTGCCCTGCACGAGACCATCTGCCACATACACCAGGACGACGCAGCACTCAACAAGACCATCTACTACGCGACTCAGATTGAAAACAAACTCCTCTTTGTAGAGGAAATCGATGATTATCCGCACCGCCTCGTCGGTTGCTCACCGACATCAGAAACATGCCCAGCAGACTGTTGCTATACCGCTTGTCCGAATGTTTCTTTTGACGAGTATGACTGGCCTGTGTGGATAATAGATTTCTGCTTTGACGAATACGAAATGGAAGTCAATTGTAATCATGACATCGAAATAATCTCCCCAGAGACGTTTGAACAGAAATGGAAACAAACAGTTTCAGAATAACCGCCCTTTACGCACACAACTATATCAAAAAACGCGGCTGACGGAAGAACCAAAGAACAGACCCTGTTTTATCCTTTCATGGCAAAAAACACCGGCCTGACGCTTAATAAAACACTAAAAATAGTTATTTCATGGCGAATTATAAGGTTATATTTCGCCATGAATTGTTTTTTTTGTATTTTTGCAGTCACTTTAAATACTTACAACAAAAAAACGTTATGAAAAGACTATTATTATCCATTGCCGCTGCACTGATGGCAATCTGCGTCAGCGCGCAGCCGAAAGTATATTTTACGAAGGACATCACTCCCGAGTCACTGGTGAAGATTTTCCATGCGCTGGGCGTGCAGCCTACAGGACATGTTGCCGTGAAGATATCGACAGGAGAAGGAGGCAACAACCACTATCTGAAGCCTACATTCATCCGCAACCTGGTGGAAGAGGTAAACGGAACCATTGTTGAATGCAATACTGCCTACGGCGGCTCTCGACAAGACGTGAAAAAGCACTGGCAAACCATCCATGAGCATGGATTCGACAGCCTCTTTGCCGTTGACATCATGGACGAATACGGACAGATGCGCATTCCGGCCAAAGACCGTAAGCACATCAAATACGACATCGTGGGCGACCATTTGGCCAACTATGACTTCATGATCAACCTGGCACACTTCAAGGGACATGCCATGGGCGGATTCGGCGGCGTGCTGAAAAACGCATCCATCGGCGTGGCTTCCACTGCTGGAAAGGCATATATACACAGCGCAGGAAAGACCGACGACGCTCAACTGGCATGGACGCGTGAATACCTGGCTGCCGGTCCCACGCAAGATTCCTTCCTGGAGTCGATGGCTGCCGCCGCACAGGCTGTTCACAACTACATGCAGGGCAAGGTGGTATACATCAACGTGATGAACAATATGAGCGTTGACTGCGACTGCGACGGACATCCTGCCGACCCCAAACTGAAGGACATGGGCATCCTGGCCAGCCTCGATCCGGTGGCTGTAGACCAAGCCTGCCTTGACAAAGTGTTCAACTATAACGGCAAACCCGGCGACGACAACAAGCCGCTGATAGAACGAATCAACCGCCAGCACGGCACCTATATCACCGACTATGCAGAGCGGATTGGTCTCGGTTCTAAGAAATACGTTCTGATTAATATCGACAAATAATAAAACGATGGCATTAAAATGTGGTATTGTAGGACTGTCAAATGTGGGCAAGTCTACCTTGTTTAATTGTCTGTCGAGTGCAAAGGCTCAGGCAG
>DGWC01000038.1:0-17264 GCA_002395135.1 Prevotella sp. UBA4268
CTGGAGTGGTTCCCCAAGTGGAAGCAGACCCGCATGGCATGGCACCAGGCACTGGGATTCGGCGCTGAGAACTACCGTTTCCACGACCACGAGAAACTGGCTCACTATGCCAACGCCGCCACCGACATCGAATTCCACATGCCATTCGGCTTCAAGGAGGTGGAAGGCATTCACAGCCGCACCAATTTCGACCTGTCGCAGCACGAGAAATACAGCGGAAAGAGCATCAAATACTTTGACCCGCAGACCAACGAGAGTTACACTCCGTTTGTGATCGAGACCTCTATCGGCGTTGACCGTATGTTCCTCAGCATCATGTGCCACTCATATACCGAGGAGCAACTGGAGAATGGAGAGACGCGCGTGGTGCTGAAACTGCCCGCCGCACTCGCGCCCACCAAACTGGCAGTGCTGCCGCTGGTGAAGAAGGGCGGACTGCCCGAGAAGGCACGCGAGATTATCGACAACCTGAAATTCCACTTCAACTGCACCTACGATGAAAAAGACACCATCGGAAAGCGCTATCGCCGGCAGGACGCCATCGGCACGCCTTACTGCGTAACCGTGGACTACGACACGCTGAACGACAACTGCGTGACGCTGCGTTTCCGCGACACCATGGAGCAGGAGCGCGTGAGCATCGACCAACTGCTCGGCATCATCGAAGACAAGGTGAGCATTGCCAGCCTGCTGAAAAAACTGCAATAGTAACAGCACGAGTGGAGAATCATAAAGAAGAAAAGATAATGAGAAAGTCATTCATGGACATGGCGAAGGGGCTGTCGCTCTTGCTTTTCACGGTTTTCGCCGTCGGACTCGCCTCATGCAGCGAGAGCGACGACGCGGAAGACGAATTTGCCAACTGGAAAGAGCGCAACGATACCTATTTCAACAACGTGTATAACCAGGCAAAAAGCGCTATCGCCTCCGGCTCGCAGGAATGGAAGATATTCCGCAACTGGTCGCTCAACGAAGACATGGCCACCAAAGCCGAGGACCATATCGTGGTGCAAGTGCTGGAGAAAGGCACTGGCAGCGGATGCCCTCTGTATACCGACTCCGTGATGGTTCATTATCGTGGACACTATATCCCCACAACCCACTATCCGGAAGGATACGTCTTCGACCAGTCTTACACGGGCGACTACCAGCCGGAACTCATCAAGCCTTCCTCATTCGCCGTGAACAGAATGGTGGACGGCTTCACCACGGCACTGACGAACATGCACATCGGCGACCGATGGCGCGTATATGTTCCCTACATGCTGGGCTACGGACTTAACGACACCAGCACTACGGTGAACGGCACAACCATTTCTTACCGGGGGTCCACGGTGTTGGTGTTCGACTTAACGCTGGTGGCCTATTTCCATACAGGTGCTTATATTCCTGCGTGGGAGGCCAAACCGTCTGGCGTTTGGATTGACGAATAAACAGGCTTCCATCCGCCCAAGGAGTTCATGCCATCCTTTCATGGGAGCCGACATTTGATGATTATTACACAATATTTGGGTTTTCATAGAAAAGGCTGCTGTCTTAACGGATTGCGGCCTTTTGTTGTATGCGCATCCGTCGCACGATTGATTTATATCAAGAAATGCGCATTTTCAACAATAAATATGATAAGAAATCTTGGCTGTGTGCGAAAACAATCGTAATTTTGCATTGTCAAAACACTTATGACGATAATATTTCAATAGATTGTTAAGTTTTATGGGTTAATAGTTTTAGGTAAAAAGTCGTCAATCAGGTGTTGGTTTAAGGTAAAAATGATTGTTGGCAAGGATGAATGAGGTTTTAGTTGATTAAGGTAAAAGATTTAAGGATAGGTATTAAGAAAAGAGGTAAGGAAAAAGATTGACGTTCAAGGATAGCACAATGCCCGAGAGGGTGGTTTACACATAAGAGTTTAATATATTAAAAGCATCAGGAAAGGGTAACCAAATGAGTATACCAACATTATGCGCCCTGTTTGCTGTATTTGCAATAACGGGCTTGTGGGTGGATCACTCGGTAGAAAACCGCTGATTTACCAATCAAAAAAAGAAGAATAGTTTTCAGAATACTAATAGAAAAAAGCGGTCGCCAAATGATGGCGGCCGCTTTTTGTTGCTATGCATTTCCCAGAGAGAATCCATTTCGCGCTGTATGGATGATGGCAGGCACGCTTGTAAAAAACAGTCTCGCTAAAGGCAATCTTGCAAGAAAATGGAGAAAACGTATGGTTAAATGAAATAAAATGATTATCTTTGCACCCGCATTTACCAGAAAAGATGCGTGGGCAGGCGCCTGTGGCGGAATTGGTAGACGCGCCAGACTTAGGATCTGGTGTTTCACGACGTGCAGGTTCGAGTCCTGTCAGGCGCACACTTGTGACAAAGAGGAAATTTCTACGGATTTTTCCTCTTTATTGTTTTTACAAATACTTGTAATTCTGCGCATTACAGCAAGTGCACTATTTTCTTTCTCGGTTCGATAACCGCAAGTTTCCTTATCCCAAAAAATTCCGTTAGGAAAGAGCAAATTTTGCAATTTTTGACTTGTTTCAAGTGTTCCATTCTTCCATAAATCCACTAAATTACAGCACATTACGAAAACTTCGTCTATCCGTTTTTCAAGGTTCGATAAATCCTGATTACATTCTGCTAATAAAAGGTCGATTCCCTGCAATTCTTCTTGGAGTGTTGCCATAGTGATTTCAAAAGTATCTTCATCTATCATGTCTGTTGCGTACTTGATGCGACATTTCTTCATTTTACCCTCGCACTCACTTTTTTTCTTTTTCAGTGACGATATGACCTCCTTCTGCTGTTTTTGGTCGGTACTAATAATATTACCTATTACATCCCTAAATACACCAACTAACTCCAACGGAATGTTGTAGGTTCGTAGAAGTTCCTCAAATTTGCGGTGCATCTTCTTAGCCGAGACGTTGGTCTTGCAACCATCAACATTACATTTATAGTAGTCAATATCCTTTTTCTTAACGGTGTATGCTGTAAAAAAGGTTCTGTCATTCCAACAGCGTACAAAACGTTTCAGTGGAAATCGCGGAGTCTCTTTCTTATGTTTATACGCACCTACACGACCTTTCATAATCTCTTGAACACGGAGAAAATCCTCTCTTGATACTATTTTCGGATGCTTGCCTTCAATAGGTTCATAATCCAACATTTTATTGACGATTAGCCCTGAATAGAAGGGATTGGTTAGTATCTCCTGCAAACGCTGTTTCCTTAAATGTAGTCCATGTTCTGCAAGTCGCGTGAGAATATCACAATTTGCCAAGCCCTGCAATTTCCATTGGAATGCTTTGCGGATTAAGAAACCATCTGAATTGATAGTAAAGGTTGACTTAAGGCTCTTTCCCTGCTTGTCATATCCAATAGGTGCTGGACCACAATACACCCCATTGCGCATGCAATTTTTACGACCCGAAGTGAAATTATTGGTTCTGTTGGTATTATCCCATTGCGCCATGCAAATCTTCATTTGCAACATCATTAACCCTTCGGGTGTTGAGGTATCAAGTCCTGTACCTGCTTCGACTACATTAACACCTAAATCCCTTAATTCATTAAGGATGCTGATACCTTGCCCTGCGTTGCGTGAAAATCTATCTCCCTTTGCAATTAATACGTTTTTTATTGTCTTATCCTTTTTTATCGCAGACACCATTTCTTTAACCATTTTTCCGGGTGTTTTTGCACTCTCATGTTTGCCACCATAGTAGCCCTTTACATTCATTTCATGTGCTTGTGCGTAATCTTCGCACTTCAATTTTTGGTCAACCAACGAACCTCCATTATCCTCTTGGTACTTAGTTGAGACTCTGGTCCAAATAATAGAATTTTCTTTCATTTTCAATTTATTTTAAGGTATTATTTTCTATTGCTATTTGTGCCAACACTTCAAAAAATCTTATTACCTCGTTGGCCTCGTCTTTGTTAATTCCTAATTGACTAAATGTTTCTTCATGTTCTTCTATGTTTATCATTCAACAAATCCATTAACCTCTTATTTCGTTGTTTGCTGTCTCTTACTGGACCACTCCTTACGAGTGAGTAAGTCTTTTGTACGACAAAGGGACAACCGCTTAAAACCCTTCTTAAAACTATTGTCTATTTCATCTTTCTTTTGCTTTAATTCTTTTATTATCATTGTCAGGAAAAGGACTATTCTACGTTACTTCAAGTTCTGCATTTTCACTATTTCAAAGACCGATTGGGACTATTATTTTTGCCCTCGATTTCAAATATAATGCAAGGTATCCATGTAACCAAATAAAAAGGCAACTTTTTAACATATTGCCTTGATTTTGCGTAAAGTATTGATGGATGTCCCCGTAATTTTAGCAACATTGCGTAGACTCAAGCCTTTTCTGAGTAAGCGGCTTTCCTCTTTATATTCTTCCCTCATGGCCTCATCAGACTTGCGAAAACCAACCTTTCGACCAACCACACCGCCATTGTTTCTGAAGTTGTTGTAACCGCTCTCCATACGTGAACGGATGAGGCTGCGCTCCATGCTGTTGAACTGGGCCAACATACCGATAACAAGTTGTGCAATAGGATTAACTTTGCCATCTGCCTGCAGTGTTTCAAGTCCGTTTTGGTGTATATATAAAGAAATGTGCAATTCGTTCAACTTATCCACGATGTTTATGAAGTCTGCCACCCTGCGAGACAAGCGGCTGCACTCATAAATGAGCACCTTATCAATGTGGTTAGCCTCAACGAATGAAAGTAACTCTGTCAGTGCTTCACGCTCTGCCACTTTCTTTGCGCCGGAGATTATCTCTGCAAACTCCTTAACCACGTTATAACCCATACGACTTGCAAAGTCTCGGAGGTCGTTAAGTTGGCGGTCGTAATCTTGGCCGTTGGTGCTTACTCTTGCATAAATCACTGCTGTTACATTCTTCTTTTCCATTTCTTGACATATTAAGTTATTTTTCGATTGCAAATATACAACAAAAGTCAATAATGACCAAATTATTTTGATACTTTCTTTCAATTTCCTTTAAAATAATTGATATTTCAAGTTATTTTTGTATCTTTGCACCCAAATATAAGAAGATATGGAAAATAACTTGAGTCTATCAGTACGAATGCTTTGCCGTAAGCAAGGCATAACCATGCGGCAATTGGCAGAGAAAATGCAGATTGCGCCGGAGAGTTTAAGTCGTGCAATTAATGGCAATCCACAACTCTCCACCATTCAAAGTATAGCAAGTAATCTGAATGTAGAGGTGGCCGACTTGTTCCATTCTTCTCTGGACCCAAACGACTTAACAGCCATAGTTGTGTTTCGTGGTAAAACCCTTGTGACGAACAATATAAACTCCCTCATAGACTTTGCCGCCGAAATAAAAGAATCGTTGCAAAGTGAGAAAATAACAGAATACGACATCAACGGGAAATATCACGCAAAATAAAAAAGACCGACTATTTCTAATCGGTCTTAGTAGTTTATTCAGAAAGATTATATTCTATCTTTCTAATTTGGTATCTATTATAAGCACCTATTACGCCTCCCATTATTCTCAATCCTATGTAAATAATGATAATTACTCCAATAATTCTAACCCATCTCTTACTTAAAAATGAGTATATACCTGTTGGTGCAATTGGTCTTCCACAATTAGGACACATAGGTGCTTTGTCTGAAATTTCTTTCCCACAATCAGGACATTTGATTAATGACATATTTGTTGTTGACCTTATAATTAATTCCCAAAATAATTTAAATATTGTCGCATTCTCGGAATTGCCATTTGAGCTTCCTTATGACCTTGTTCAGCTGCTGCATTATACCATTTTGCAGCTTCTTTATAATCAATGGAAACTCCACCCCATCCATGTTCATAGGCTGTTCCCACTTCATATTGAGCATCTTTTTGTCCTTGTTCAGCAGCCATTTTAAATAGTGATAGGGCCTTTCCCATATCCATATTAACTACTTCATTACCAAACTTAAAACCACAACCTAATAAGTATTGTGCTTCCCTATCTCCATCTTTTGCAGCCTCATTAAGCAAAATCAATGACTTTTCCATGTCTTTTGGAACTCCCAATCCTGCAGAATAAAGACATCCCAATTGAAATTTTGCAGATGTATCACCTTGTTTAATAGCCTTTTCTAACCATTTTATCCCTTCTTCATAGTTTTGAGCCACACCTGTTCCATAAACATACATAGCACCTAAAACCCCTTGGGCCTTTGCAAATCCTTGCTTTGCAGATTTCTCACACCAATTAAATGCCTCTTTGGCATCTTGTGGTACACCAATCCCATGCTCATATAATGTAGACATAGTTGCTTGTTCCTCTGCCCCTCCTTGCTCTGCTGCTTTACGGATAAGTTCTGCTCCTTTTTGAGGGTCTTGTGGCACACCTGCCCCCATAAGATAACAATTGCCTAATGATAGTAGAGCTTTAGCATGTCCTTGTTCTGCTGCTTTTTGATACCATTTAACACCTTCTTCAACATTCTCAGTAACCCCATTCCCATTTAACAAAAATGTACCTAATCTTGTCTGAGCCTCAGCATTCCCTTCCTCTGCAAGCTTAACAAGTTCCTCGCAATACTCAGTTGGAATGTTACTCTCATTCTTGGATTTGTCGCCACACGATGCAAAGCAAAGTGTCATAGCAAGAATTAATCCTGCAAACGTAATACCATTTTTAATTGTTTTAATCATAACGTAATAAAATAAAAAACATCTGTGACCCTACGATGCTGTTTGTAATTACGTTTGTAGGCATACAAGAAAAGCGGAGTCACCATTTGCTAACCTGTTGCGTAGGGCTTGGACTCCCGTGTTATTCAGATTAGGAACGTTCCTCCGCTTGGCTGTATATCGCAAAGGAACGATAATACACACCAAGAGAGCGTTTCCCACGTTTCTGAAATAACACTTGGCATAAAGCCAACTTTGTGTGAAGTGTCCAAGTTCACGCAATCAGAAAAGCGAAAATGCGCTATCTAATATGTCTGTCAAGTGCCTATTAAGGCAATATGACGATGCAAAAATAATAAAAACATTTGAAAGAATGCTCAACTACCTGGAACAAACTTAACTTTTGACGTTATTTTTTCTTGTTTTACGACAACTTTGCGTAGGCTCAAGATAACTTTTTATATTACACTGATACACCTTTCACTCGTATCAAGAGCGTTCCAAAAGATTAAAATGATACGACTCAAGTATTGATACATTTCTTACGAAACAAGTCCACGGATATCTATTTGGTGACTGGTAGCAGTTTGCCTATTGAAATAATCTCTGTATGGTTGCATTTTCCTTTTTATAACCGTTCCTTTGGGAGTTAAAGCCCTTATCTTTGCCTCCAACTCAGCGAGGTCGTTGTGATTGTCTGCGAGAATGAGACTATTCACATAATCCTTAAAGTCTGTGTGCTGTCTTGAGTCTGTGTGTTTTTTAAGGGCCTCGTCAATTACAGATAGAAGAGGATTGGCTGTTGAGTTTAATACCTCGATTAGGCTGTTATCGTCTATCTTCAGCAACCTTTTGATTTGTACCATTGTCCCGATATTTAACTCAAAACGCACTTTGTTTTGGAAATAGTCAAGTAATGTTTGCGACTGGTGCAATGACAGCAAGAAAGATGAATTAGTTTGTTGTTTCAGTTCCTTACCCTTATCGTAAATACAGACACGTTTCTTGTATCTGTCAGTCGTAACCTTATTGCGTAAGCAAATGCCATTGGGATATTTTTCTACTTCCCATTTGTCGTAATTGGTAAGGTTCTGCTTGGTTTGTGTAATTATCTCTTTTATCTCTGTTGAGGTAACATCTTTCGTAACATCACATTTAGCGACCTTGGCAGTCTGTAGTAGTCTTTCTGTGTCTATCTCACAAATACCCAATCGGTTTATCTGTTCAATGCAGTAACGGATGTTATCTCGGTTGATAAGTTCGGGATATCTGTCTGAAAGTATCTTTCCCGTAAACTCAATAACACATTCACTATGTATGAAGTCTTTTCGTATCAGCAAGTAAAAAGGTGTATCTTGGTGATATTTATAAGATGTTATGTCACCATCCATGACGATGGTTTGAAAATCTCGCTCGTTAATGTTCTCCACAACGTCTAACGAGCAAATTAGTTTCAGTCTGTCGAAAGTAATCATTCTGTTTCATAATCTTTAATTTTTTATTATCACCTTGCTTTTTTGCAAGTTTTGTCACCTTGACAAGTGGTAACATATAATAAGTATAGGGGGTGTAGAGGAAAAATCAAATAATACTCTCCAAAATTTTTTGGGTAATTATTCAGCGACACACACGGGACACCGAATTTTGGATACCGAGTGAGTACATTTCTGAAATGAGACAACGGATACGTTGACAACTCAAAACACCCCTCCCGTGGGGTGAGGGAGGGATTATATTGTTATAAAATGCTACTGAAAGTCTTTGAAAAAAAAGAGTTAAAATCATTTTTTTTCTTTGTTAATAGATATAATCTTAATACCTTTGCAAATAAAAATCGCAATTAAGATTGACAATCCCTACACCAATCAATAAAATCTACAATTTTTTTTAGGTTGGATATGAAGGTTCGAGAATCTGTCACAATTGCGCACCTTTCACAGCATTTTCTCCCTGCATAGTGGTAAATTGTTCAGGTCGGCATAGCTCAGTTGGTTAGAGTATCACCTTGACATGGTGGGGGTCCTTGGTCCGAAT
The DNA here is from genome assembly GCA_002395135.1 of Prevotella sp. UBA4268. GTDB lineage: Bacteria > Bacteroidota > Bacteroidia > Bacteroidales > Bacteroidaceae > Prevotella. Next base: position 8,717 of record DGWC01000038.1, read on the forward strand.
CCAAGTGTCGACACAAGTAAGAGCCTTGAATCCTTGTGATTCGAGGCTCTTGTTTTTATCGTTTCACCCGGTGAAAGGTCTTCAAGGCTTCCTGCCGCACGTTGTCAGCATAACTGCTGTCGAGACTCACTTTCTGAGCAAACGCGGCAATCTCTGGAGCGAGACAAGAGTGGTTGCGCCACCCGAGCGACTCCAGCATCAACACTTGTATGTCGGCATCCTTGCACGCCGCGATGTAATCCATCATCTTCCGAATCACGTATGGCGGACAGTAGTTGCGCGTATTGCGAATGGCCGACTTGCGTGCTTTCTGCGTTGACTGCGCCCCCGTCATGTTGTCCAGGTTTTCTTTCCATGTGGCAGCAGCCTGGTGAATAGCCTTGGCAATGCGCTGCCTCACCTGCTCCTTCTGCACATAGCGCACTTCGTCGCGGTCGAACTGGCGAGAGAACTCCGCCATCAGGTCCTCTTCCGGGTACATGGCCAGGGCATTCTTCGCGGCAAAGGCACATCGCGGCGACGTGTTTGTGGCAATGAGCCTGCTCACCAGTGACGGGAGCAGACGGCTGTCGGCGTTCTTGCTCAGATAATTCAGAGCGAAGCGCTGCACCAGTTCATAGGCATCGTTCACGCCCAACTGCATGGCCTCAACAAAGGACTCGTCGTTGTTCTCAGAGAGAGCATGAAGACACTGCAAGCGCACCAATGGAGATGGGGAGGTACGGAAGATGTCGAGCAATTCATGGGAAGCGATGAGACCGGCACGATGCAACTGTTCGATGGCCATGGAATGCATGTCGGGGAGTGCCTTGTCTGTCATAAACTTGCGCCACGACTTCGCATTCCGTGCTGCCAGCAGCGCATTGACATCGGCAGTCTTCACAGCCGGAGCAAACGAGAACGTAGGATCGCCCAGCAACTGAGATTCCAGATAGCCGCTGTACTGGGGGAAGAAACCCGCCATGGCACCCAGCCCCAGCAATCCCATATAGCGGTCGCTCCATTTATCTTGCAGCACATTCACGGAATTGGCAATCACGGCAACCGTCTTTCCCTCGTTAAAGATGTACTCATCGGCGATGCAGTCGTCGAGATGGAACGATCCCGTGAAACAGGCATCTATAATCACCAGCCTGCAGTTGGGCTGATAGCCATAGCGTGAGAAATCTTCTATAATCAGGTCTTTGTTGGCAGATGTCACGGAGTCCTGCTCCTCAATCTTGGCATCGAAAGCATTGTCAATCCAGGAAGCAGGGATGTCGAACCGCTTCTCGAGAACACGCATCACGCTGTCCACATCCTGTTTTCTGCGCTGGGCTCTGCGCAGATAACTGCGGCAATAATCCTGAATGAACTCCTTGGCACGCTCTGCCATGGCAATTTTCGGGGCACCGTCCATATATTGCGTGTCGGGTGCTCCATGGTGGTGCAAGATGGCAAAGTCGAGATCCAGCCGCTGGAGTTCGTTCATCAGCGGGAACTTGGACACGTCCTGCTGACTATGATCCAGATAGGTAATGGCATTCTGCTGTCCCTTAAGCCATGGAAAATGCTCATAGAGACCTGCTTTCTCGTCCATGCGTGCCTGTATGGACTCGGAGATATAGCCATGCCCGCCGAAGAAGAACATCTGCCTGAGTTTGCGCGGATGGCGTTTTTCCTCCACGGCCTTGCGCAAATACCGGCGCAGTTTCTCATAGCGCGACGTGCCTCCCACATCGGTTGGACGTATTCGCCCGGTATAGATGTCTGACTGAAGATATTGCCTTGATTCTGCGGAGAGCGAATAATAGAAATAAGGTGCGTCGTCATCCTTGTCAAGATACTTGAACACCATGCCGAAATCATCATAGAAACGGTCGGACGGTATGGAGGAATCCTTGCGCGGCTGCGCCTGATTCATCTTGAAAGCACTCGTCAGATGCTGCGCATCGCGTATCATCACCACGGGGATGTCGCCCACCAGCACTGCGCCCTCAACAGGAGACTCTTTCTGCTGATGCAGGCGTTTCAGTTCACAGCGAATGCTGTCTGGCACGCCCCAACGATCTTGCACAATATACACCTTAAGCCCGTTGATTTCTTCTATGGCCTGGGCATAGGCGGTAATCTCCGTCTTTGCCTCTTGGTAACTCTTGGGGTCAACCACGATTGCGAACCCCCGCCTTGCATGAATCTGCAAGGCAAAGATGCCCAGAACCATCAATAGGCCCCATCTTTTCATCAATGGTAATGATTTCATATTCACAAATACAATACGATATGTTTTTATAATGTCAGCGTAATCCCGAAATTCATCATTGTGCGCGATTCACCATCGAAAAGGCTGGTATACTCGTTGTCACCGCCGTATGCGGCATACTGTCCTCGCACAAAGACCGTTACCCAGGTGGGCGTATGATAAAGGCAGACCGGCACATCAATGGCAGCACGAGCCTGACCACCGTAAACGGTCGCAGTGGCATATTCAAAGGCCGGGTTTACATACTGGAGTGCCAGTTTGTCACGCACCGAGGCATAGGTGGGATTGCCCAACCCCATGCGGAGAAAAGCCCCAATGCCCGTCTGCAGGCGGCAGCGCCCGAGAGGCCAGTATTTCTTGCCTTCTGCCGAAAGACGCGCCATGGTGTATTTCTGCTCAAACACGGCAGCCTCGAAATGCTTTTGCTGCAACTGGCTGAGAGCAGCCTGCACACGGGCAGACCACTGGGTGATGCCATTCTGCAATTGGTGCAACTGATAGGAAATGCTCCCTGACATGCTTTGAGTTTTGTGAACTTTAGACTTGTTGAGCACCACATAGATGACACGGTAGTTGTGTTCTGTATCCAAACTGCGCTGCTGATCATACCAATCGCTCTTTCCCTGCTGCAACTGGGCATTCAATATGATGTCATGGCGCAATGAGGAACCGCTTCCGAAAGACAACCGATCGGAAAGCGAAAAACAGGTCTCGCTAAAATCGCCTGCCTTGTAAGTATAGTAACTGCCGCCATCGGTGGCCTTCTCGCTATTGGCACGCACACCTATTTCCAGCATATTGGCCATTGTGCCAAAAGAAGCCTGCCACTGCAAATGCCCGCCATAAGCCGTTCCCTCATACTCACGCGGATAGGAAGCAATGTCGTTTGACGAGAAATAGGTGTGATCGCCCATTCCCTTCATCAGGAAATAGGTTTGGGGAGTATAGTTATCCACCAGCGTATGCGAAAGATCGGAACTGTAGACCTGCACTTCGGCAGAGGCTCCAAGCCGGTGGCTGCCGCCTACATGGAAAAGAACTCCCGGCGTAACGGTGAAACGCATGGCACTTACCTTGGGACGCGGGTCTTCCTGGTCGGATGATCCCCCTGTCATATAGTGCAAGCGCAAGGCTGCCGCTATCTTTTCGGAAAACAGATAAGACGCCGCGGCATGCATGCTGAACTGCTCCAAGGTAACATTACTATTCACAGAGTCAGCCAGCACAAAGGGGTTCTGACGTGAAAGCATCAGCGTGTTGTTCCATTCATGGTCGTAATCCTTGGCATTCAGATAGGTGAAGTCGCCCGAGAGGCTCAGTTTTCCGATTCTTTTCAGTCCTGCCAAGTTCACGTGCAGATTGTTGTGCTTCCTACCCTCGTCAACATCATGGAAGTTGCCACGCTCCAAATGCGCACCTACGGTTGCTGCAGTCAGTGTATGAACGCTGTTAAACGACAGTCGCACGGGATTGCGACTGCCGTCAAGTATGTTATCGAGAAAATTGATTTCCTGATGATTCAGACGTTGCACACGGAGCGTGTCGCCGCTGTTATGGGCAGCGACACATTGGGTCATGGCCAACAGGCACACAAAGAAAACAATTTTTCTCATGAGATTCATTCATTATTGGTCAACAGATGTCGGTGTCACTCCCGGTGTCAACGGCTGGTTGTTCAGGAAATCGTTGGCAGAGTTGTTAGTGTCTTGATAGTAGACACGGCCGTTTTCAATCTTTGAAACCTTGCGACGGATGCACTTTCCGGAATTCGACGGACTGGAAAGAATGCCGCTGGCATCGTCCTTGGGCAAGAAATTCCCATAGAAAGAGGTCTTTCTGCAATCCCACATCATCACAGCATCAATGATATACTTGCTCGGCATGAGCAGAATTAGATTAGTGGATGTGGTTCCCGGTGTGGTGGAGAAGTTATTGGTGTCTTCCACAAACTGCTGCGGAGTCATGCCTTCCGGACACTTGGCGATGACATAACCGCCATTGAACAAGCCCTGTGCAAAGGAGGCTATGGTGAAACTGCTGTAGTAAACATCCACCATGTCCTTCGTTTGATAGTCAACCTCGTTGCGGGTTGCCTTTGAGAGATAGATTTCCCAGTCGGCATTGCTCAGGTCGGGGCAGGCATCACTGCCTGACAGTTCCTTGTGGTTGGCGGCATCGTTGGCAATGAGCACGCTCTCGCCGGGCTGCAGCGGATAGTCTGTTCCGTTTCCAGGGAAGCATACCAAGGAACCCTGTGCCATGGGATAGCGGTCAAGGAAGCCTGCTGCCTGCCAAGAACTCTCGGCGGTCTGTCCGGAAGTAGCATAGAACATCATCACCTGGTCAAGATACTGCACTTCATCGCTGTTGTTGGCGATTTCGAAATAACTGTCTTTCAGGTATCCGGCCTTGGCTCCAGTGGTATAGATGGTTTTCCATACGAGCGTTCCCTGAAGGGACTTGCTCACCTGGATGGTGACGTTGCTGTCGGCATAGACAGAAGCGCTGCCAGTGCCTGTGGCATAGGCTGCTGCCTCGTCTTTCACTTTACCGGAAACAACGAAATTATACTGTCCGCCCACCACGGTCATGGTTGTGGCTATATCGGCAAGTTCGATGGTCTGTTCCTGCTCCAGCGAATTGGTGACCACCATCTTCAGATTGGAGATGTTGTCTAAAGTGAGGCCGTCATTCAATGACAGATTCACATTCAACTGATATGTCTTTACTTTGTCATCGTCGTCACCGCATGAGATGAACATCACCGCACTGCCCAGCATCATCAATGCCATCAGCGCAAAACTAAAATACTTTTTCATTTTCTTGGTTTTATTAATCATTGTTCTATTCATAACTACCTGTCAGAATTTCATCTTCAACTCTGCGCCAAAATACATGTCGGGATATAATTGGCGCAAACTGTTGGAATACTTGTGAGTGTGATATTTGCTGATATTCAAGAAATTATTTGCCATGAACGACAACTCTGCCACACGTCCCAGTTCCTTGGTAAGACGGAAGTTGATCAGTGTCCACGGCTTCACCGTATCGCTTTTGAACGAATAAGTGTAATACAGATCGTTCATCCGCTCATAGCGGCTGTCGTTTTCATACGACGGCTGCCAGTCGGTCCAGTTTCCCTCGCGGTCATAGAATCCCAAGGGAGATACCACGTAGCGTGTTCCATCCATCGACAGATGATATAAATCGGTGCCCCTGCTGTCTTGATAAATGCTGCGCGTGCTTTCCATCCACACCACCTGTACGGTGGTGGTGAACACCATATTGATGACTGGCAGGTGAGTGATAAAGCGGAAATTGGTGTTCAGACGGTCGCTCACCGTTCCTCCACCAGCAGGGCGCAGGGGCATGAAGTCGTAGTTCAGATTGATGAAGTTCAGGGCTGCCGCGTTGGTTTTGCGCTTGATATGCAGCCATGCGCCATCGATGTTCAACTGGGTGCTCAGCGGTTTGAAGGTGCCGAAATCCCACGAATATTCGATGCCGTACTTGTCAGAACTGCTCGTATTGGAAGGTTTCCCCCATGTGGCCATCTCATTGCCCGGAGTGATTGTGGCAGTAGACTGCTGTCCCTGATAGGTATAGTCTACCCTTCCAGGCGTATAGTTGAGGTCGGTTGCTCCCGCGGGTACATTATATATATTATAGTTCAGCAAGACAAGTTGCGGTGCAAATCCGAATTCATGGCGATGGCGCTCGCTGAAGAAAGTAAGATAGCCGCGCATCTGCCCTATTCTGGCATTGATTCCCACCTCCCACTTGTTGCTGCGTGCGGGTCTGATGTCTGGATTCTGCGTATTGTCCACCACGTAAGTAGTCATGATACCCAAGGTGGAACGCTCGTCTTCGCCCATCAGTCCCATCGAGCGGTTATCATAATAGGCCTTGTCGGGATACAGATACAACAGGGTGGGCATCTTGTTGGATATGCCAAAACCGCCGCTGATGGAGAGTTTGTCGAACACAGCGTTGTTCTGTCGGTTCAACAGTACATATTCCATGTTTACACGAGGCTCCGCCACCGAGATGTTACCACGGCCGGACTTATCCTTGTCGAGCAACAAAGTGCTGAAACGCACTCCTGCCATGAAATCCAAATAGGTTTTCCCAAGATAGAAACGAGACACATCTTCAAAGAACAGCGACACGTTATGAAGAGCAGGAATGTCGCGATAAGAGCGGGGACGCAGCGTGTGGCTGCCGCTCGCCTGCGGCGGATTGGCCATGTTGAATGTGAGACCATCGCCGTGATTGCTATCCAACCGATAGTCCATGCCAAGACGGATATTTGTATAGTCGTTGCTGTTCAATTGGATATACTTGTTCGTTTTCAGTTGGGCATATATGTTCAGGGGAATACCCTCCATGCGATAGTCGCTCCAATAGGCTTTGTTCAGGATCAGGGCTCTTGCCTCCCCGGTCGTCATACTGTTGGTAATCACTCCGTCGGGACTGGCCACCCAGTTGTGGTGAGTGTCCACTTGACGGGATAACTGCGCCGAGAGGTCATAGTCGAGGGCCGTAAGGAAACTGTTCAGTTTTACATTTCCGTGAACGGCCAGACGCCCGCCAATGTGCTCGTTCTTGTACGACAAACCCAATTCTTCCAATTGTTTGTCGCTCTTGTAATTGTTCACATTGCTATAGAACGAACCATTCAGATTGAACGTAACCGGATGCGCACCATCGCGACCAAAGACGTTGGAATAGCCAAACGATGCCGTGACGCGATCATAACCGCGATATTTGCGACGCACATCGGCATACGACTGCGACCAGTCGATGCCCAGATTTATGGTACCGCCGTTGTTTTTCAGGGCAAAACCCTTACCGGCATACGCCAGTTTGGAGAAAGGGTCGGCTTTGAACTTTACTTCCAACGGCGTGCGACCGGCCTTGGTCTTCACGACAACCACTCCTGATGTCAGGTTGCCGTATTCAACACCGGGGATACCGCGGATTACTTCGATGCTCTCGATATTGTCGGCGGCCATCGTGCGGAGGTCAACTCCACGGCCCGCCGTGGTCTGATCGCTCATTCCATCCGAATTGGTACTACTGGCAGCACCCCATTTTGTGGGTGCTATCGATTGGAGGTTGGCCTCATTACTTAAAGGCGTTCCATCGATAATCACTGCCGTTCCCATGGCATTGTTGTCATTGCCGCCTATTTCACGGATATTGGCTTGCGCCAGACTGTTCAGTGTGGGATTGGTGGTCAGGGCTCCTGGCATCAATTGAAGCATGTCGGCAACACTCTTGGGCTGGATATGGCGTATGGCATCCTGACCTATCACTGATCTTGAGCCCATTGCCTGCTGGCGCGCAGTAACAACAACTTCCTTCAAATTGAGCGTTGCCTCTTTCAGTTTGATGTCTAAACGGTCTTTGTCATCGCCGTTCAGCGTGACCTGTCCACGCGCTTCTTCATAGCCCAGACATGAAACATAGTAGTCGTACTGGCCACTCTGGATGCCTGATACCACGAATTTTCCTTCTGAATCACTGAAAGCGGAAAGCGAATTATTAAGAACAATGTAGGCCGTTTCAACAGCACGGCCTCTTTCGTCTTTCACCGTACCATGCAACTTTCGACTGGAAGTATTTGTCTGCGCGGTTACAGAAATGACTACTGCCGCCAACAACACACAAAAAACTGCTACTCTCTTGTTGATTATTGTTGAAACCATACTGTCTTGTCGTTTTATTATAATTATTTTCATGCAAAGTTAGGAACTACCCCGCATATATACAATACCCAATAATAGGTATTTTCCCGACAAGACGGTCGATAACTATTAGAATCGTTTCATAAACAATCAATACCTGTTTCCTGCCAGCAATCCCTGAAAATGCACAGAAGTGCAGATTCAGGGGTTGCCAACTGAAAAAGTGGAAATATTACTTGACGTTGCCCACCTTGATAAGGTATTCACCAATCTGAACGGCATTCAAGGCGGCTCCCTTGCGAATCTGGTCACCGCTGAGCCAGAAGGTGAGGCCGTTTTCGTCGCTCAAGTCCTTGCGCACACGTCCTACGAAGACATCATCCAGACCGGCAGTCTCCAGAGGCATGGGATAGATCAGGTTTGAAGGATCGTCTTTCAGCGTAACGCCTGGTGCCTCGGCCAAGGCTTTCTGAGCCTCTTCCACACTGATGGGGCGCTCGGTTTCAATCCAAACGCTCTCGCTGTGGCTGCGCAACGAACTGACACGCACACACATGGCCGAGCATTTGGCATCGGTGTGCATAATCTTCTGTGTCTCGTTGAACATCTTCATCTC
>DGWC01000038.1:17340-65229 GCA_002395135.1 Prevotella sp. UBA4268
CGTTGGGCTGGAACACGTCGATCTGCGGAATCACGTTGTATGCCAATTGGTGGGGGAATTTCTTCACTGTGACCGGCTTGCCCTCGACAATCTCCTCGTATTGCTGCTGCAATTCTGCCATGGCGGCGGCTCCGGCCCCACTGGCACTCTGGTAACTGGCCACGTGGATGCGCTTGATATGGCTCAGTTTCTCCAACGGCTGCAAACACACCACCATCATAATCGTGGTGCAGTTGGGGTTGGCGATAATGCCGCGCGGACGGTTGAGCGCATCCTCGGCATTGCACTCAGGCACGACAAGAGGAACGTCCTCATCCATGCGGAAGGCAGAACTGTTGTCAATCATAACGGCACCGTATTTGGTGATGGTATCGGCAAACTCTTTTGATGTGCCGGCACCGGCTGAGGTGAACGCGATGTCCACATCCTTGAAATCGTCATTATGTTGCAGCAGTTTCACTTCTATCTCCTTGCCGCGGAATATGTATTTCCTGCCGGCAGAACGCTCACTGCCAAACAACACCAACTCGTCCATCGGGAAATTGCGCTGGTCGAGTATTCTGAGAAACTCTTGTCCTACTGCGCCACTGGCGCCTACGATTGCTACTTTCATAATCTTCTTTTTACTTTGTGGTACGAGAATCTGCATGCAAAATTACAACTTTTCGCCTTATTCTGTGCAGGATTGAAAGAAAAATTAGTAATTTTGCACTCAATATGTTGGATTTCACGTCATACTTCCCCATTACCGACACCACATGGATTTTCTTCATTGTGCTGCTGATGATTCTCTTTGCCCCGATGATCATGGGCAAATTGCGCATTCCGCACATCATCGGCATGGTGCTCGCCGGTGTCGTAGTGGGACAATACGGACTGAACATCCTGGAGCGTGATGCATCGTTTGAACTGTTCGGACAGGTGGGACTTTACTATATTATGTTCCTCGCCGGACTGGAGATGGACATGGAAGGCCTGAAGAAGCACTCGCGGCAGATACTGATTTTTGGCCTGCTCACGTTCCTCACCCCTTTCATCCTCGTTTATTTTGCAGGCATTCACCTGATGGACTATTCAAGGCAGGCCACGCTGCTGCTTTGCTGCGTGATGTCGAGTAATACGCTCATCGCCTACCCCATCGTGTGCAAGTATGGTCTGCAGAGACACCGCGCCGTCACGCTGAGCGTGGGTGCCTCCATGCTCGCGCTGTTGCTGGCGCTTTTGTCGCTGTCGCTGTTAGTGGGCATCTATGGCAAGGGGGCTCACCATGAATCACAGAGTCTGATATGGCTCGTCAGTTGGATGCTCATCAAGTTGACGGTATATTGCAGCGCGATGGCCTTTATCATTCCGCGCATCGCCCGCTGGTTTCTGCAGCACTATAGCGATGCCGTCACGCAGTTCATCTTCGTGCTGAGCATCATGTTCCTCAGTGCTGCCATCACGAGTTGGATCGGGCTGGAGGGAGTGTTCGGTGCATTCTTTGCCGGACTGCTGCTCAACCGTTACATTCCGCGCGTGGTTCCACTGATGCACCGCATTGAGTTCACGGGCAATGCCATCTTCATCCCCTATTTCCTCATCGGTGTGGGTATGCTCATCAACATCAGGGCACTCTTCACCAGCATGCACACTGCCTACATCGTTCTGATTATCGTTGTAATTGGCACCGTGGGAAAGATGATTGCCGGCTATGTTGCAGGCATTGCCTTCAGGCTGCCGCTGAGCCACGGCCACATGATGTTTGGACTTACCAGTGCGCATGCGGCTGGTTCTATCGCCATTGTAATGGTAGGCATGAAAATGGAGGTGGCTCCTGGCGTGATGCTGGTGAATGCAGAAATGCTCAATGGTGTGGTGATGATGATCCTGTTCACCTGCGTCATCTCGTCCATCTTAACCGAAAAGGCATCTCGCGAGATTGTCTTGAAAGGAGATTTCGCCAGCGAGGAGGAGAAAGTGGGCGACGACGAGAAGATTTTGATTCCTCTGAAGTATCAAGGCAGCATGGATGCACTTGTCACACTGGCCATCATGATGCGCAACGACAAACTGAATCGCGGGCTGGTAGGACTGAACGTGGTGCTGGATGATGCCGATGTACATAAGAATCAGGCGCTGGGCAAGATACTGCTTGAGCAAGCGGTGATGGCCGCCAGCGCTGCCGATGTGCGCATGCAGACGCAAAGCCGCATCGCCACTAATATTGCCAACGGCATTATGCACGCATTCAAGGAATATGATGCCAGCGAAATTATCATGGGCATGCACGACAAGCAATCGGAAAACGACAGTTTCTGGGGCGTGTTTGCTGAGAATCTGTTCACAGAGGTGAACCGGCAGATTATCATGGCACGGCTCGGACAGCCGCTGAACACCATCCGCCGCATTCAAGTGGCAGTTCCCAGCAGGGCAGAATTTGAACCAGGATTCCACAGATGGCTCGACCGTCTGGCAAGGATGGCCTCCAACATGGACTGCCGCATACAGTTCCATAGCAAACAGGCCACATTGTCGCTCATCAGCCAATACATCCAGAACATCCACCCAAGCGTTAGAGCGGAATACACACAGATGGCTCACTGGAACGAACTGCCACGTATCGCCTCTGAAATCAAGGAAGATCATCTCTTTGTAGTCATCACAGCGAGAAAGAGCACTGTTTCGTATAAGTCTGCCTTCGACAAGATGCCTGCGGAACTTTCGCAATACTATCATCAGACCAATCTGATGATTATCTTTCCCGATCAATACGGAGAACCCACCGACGTGATGTCGTTCACAGCACCTCAGAAGAGCGAGCAACAGAGCGCATACACACAAATCCGCGACTGGATGATTCGGCATTCCCGCAGGGTTTAGCCCATAGCCTATCAGCCCCTATATGGCCTATTTAGCCTATAAGACTTATATGGCTTATATGGCTTATGCAGCCTATTCGGCCTATAATCCCCAACAGCCCTCCGAAAAAACCTCACACTATGATAGAAATAAAAGGAATAAAGAAAAGTTTTGGTGATCTTCAGGTGCTGAAAGGCATCGACCTCACCATCAACAAGGGTGAAATCGTCAGCATTGTTGGCCCCAGCGGTGCCGGCAAGACCACACTGCTACAGATTATCGGCACCTTGGACAAACCCGACAACGGCAGGATTACCATCGACGGCACAGACATCAGCAGCATGAACAAGAAGCAACTATCGGAATTCCGGAACAAACATATTGGCTTTGTTTTCCAGTTCCATCAACTGCTGCCAGAATTCAATGCTTTGGAAAACGTGATGATTCCTGCATTTATTGCCGGAGCCTCACACAGCGAAGCGAAGAAACGGGCCGAAGAACTGCTGGATTTCATGGGACTGAGCGACCGTGCCAACCACAAGCCAAACGAACTATCTGGCGGCGAGAAACAGCGCGTGGCTGTGGCTCGCGCCCTGGTAAACCATCCCGACGTGATTCTTGCTGATGAGCCCAGCGGCAGCCTGGACACAAAAAACAAAACAGAGTTGCACCAGTTGTTCTTCGACCTACGCGATAAGTTCGGGCAGACCTTTGTGATTGTAACGCACGACGAATCGCTCGCTACAATCACAGACCGCACGATTCACCTACGTGATGGAGAGATAGAACATCCCGAAGAAACAACGGAAAACACAGAACAACAAGAACAAGATAAACAATAAACAAAACGTCGTAGAACAATAAAAATTAAGGGCACCGCCGATTGGCGATGCCCTTATTCTTATAGCCCAATGGGCTCATCACATCAATACTGTGAATTACTCAGCAATACAGATAGATACACGGTTCAGGTCATTCTCAGCGAATGGCTGTACGGTGTCACCATAACTGTTGTAAGTAATGCGATCAGCGCTAACGCCATACTTCTCCTTCAGGTCGCGAACAACAATGTCAGCACGCTGAGCAGCGAGGCGAGAGTTGATCTGGGCATTACCTGTACCCTTGTCAGCATAACCGCTAACAACAACCTTTGCGTTAGGATACTTAGCCAGATAGTCAGCGATATCCTTCACCTTCTTCTGCTCTGTCTCAGTAATAGTGATAGAGTTGATGGTGAAGAAGATGTCACGACGAATCGGCTCAATCTTAGCAGGTACGGGAGCGGGTGCTGGAGCGGGTTTCGGCTCAACATACTTCTGCTCAACTGGAGCAGGAGCGGGTGCAGGAGCAGGAGCAGTCTTAGTGTAAGACTTGCCCAAGTTGAAGCGCAGGCCGATCAAACCATTGAAATACCAGTCAGCATTGCCAGCCTTCTTTGAGTTGTACTTATCAGAAAGGATGTTGGCATTGCCCTCTACCAAGAGGCTAACAGCGTCGCTCAGACGGAATCCGAGGTCGATACCAGCACGTCCGTAAGGACGAACCTTTGTACCATCCCACAGATACTCTAGTTCATAAGCGCCAAGGTCATTCTTGATGCCTGCAGCAATATCATGAACTTCGTCATTGTCGAAAGCGATATTAGCACCACCACCGAGGAATGCTGTTACATTGAATACGCGGTTAGGATTCCATCCGCAGAACAAGTTGCTCAGGTTGAACATCAAGTCGATGCCAGGAGCAACATACTTGTACTTATAGTCAGCAGTAATGGCAGGAGAGCCTACTTTTGCGCTATAGCCATTCCAACCGCCTTTGCTCTGCCAAGCATTAGCCTGGATACGAGCACCGAATACAGGGCTGAACTGATAACCCAGACCCAACTGAGCATTCGGAGAGAAGAGTTTGCTAGTCTTAGCCTCACCCAGCGTATACTGCAAACCACCCTGAAGAGTCAGGAAGGCATGCTTCTTGAACTCATACTTGTTGCCTTCAGCATCAGTATAAGTTGCCTGAGCCATAACAGATGCACTTACAGAGAAAAGTGCAACGGCCAAAAGTGTTCTGAAAAATTTCATATACTTCTTGTTTTAAAGTTATTATTTTATTTCTGTTCCCCTCAAGTTAATGGTGCTCGTCGGAGAGTCTGCCACAGTGAGATACCACTTACCATCAATACGGATTGGCTTCAGCACAAATCGCATCTCGTTAGGACGAGGATCATTTTCTTTCTTATCAAACAATGTCGTGAGATAGACCACTTCGTTGTCAATGGGTGTTAGGAAAGCCATTTTCTCTACATTATAACGTACGCCAGGGAATGTGTAAAAGATGGTCTTCTGCCTATCGGCAAGGCGCTTGGGTAAGGGAACTATAGAATCATTCTGATAGAAGTAAAGCATCGCCACGGCATCGTCAATCTGCTTATCTTTGAGCAATTGCAGATAATGTTGAACCAGCGACAACACTTCTGTAGTATCAGCCTGTGTCACGTCATAGCGAGGTTTCAGCATTTCAGCAACTCTCTCTTCAACTGTCATTTCGTGCTTCTTTTTGCAAGAAACAACTACAGTGACCATCATTATGGCGATTAGCGCCACCCATATAGAATTCTTCCTCATTATAAAACAATTTTTGTTTAAAAAGGGGTGCCAACGAGTTGACACCCCCTTGTTAGTATCTTTAATTAGATGGGAATCTAATTAGTTCTTCTTTGCGTTCTCAACAGTCTTGTTAACTGTTACAGCACTCCAAGTCTTGATGAACAAGTGCTCAGTCTCCCATGGAGAGAATGTGTACTGAATGTACAGAGGAATGTAGATGTGGAAGTACTGAACGTTACCCTTATTGTTCTGATAAGTGTAAGAGTTCGTTGCTGCATTGTACTTCAGGTCGAGACCTGTAAATGTACCTGTGTAGCGTACGCGGTTCTCAGACATCACATCAGCCTCGATGTTGCGGAGAGCCTCTTTCACCTCTGTAGCAGTCAACAGTGTACGTGCATCCTCACCACGATGGATATCAGTCAGACACTCCTTATCATTAGAAGTGAGTTTGATACCATAGTACTTGTAAGAAGTGATTTCCTTAGCAGGTGTATCACCAGGAGTGAAGAGAGCAGCCTGATCGGCAACTACATAAGACTTACCAGTGAAGTTAGAGTAAGGAATCTCATTGGTGTTGTCAGAAGTACGCCAGTCATTGAAACTGATCAACTTATTCAACTCGATAATCTGTTCCTTGTTAGGAGCATCGGTGATTACATACTCACCCTTCGGGTACCAGTTGATTGGACGGAGGAAGCGTACATTGAAGTACGGTCTCTTAACGAATGAGTAGCAAGCCTCAGGACTCAGAACCTTCAGGTAAGCAGTAAACACGAGGTTGTCATCAGTTACATAAGAGTGACCAACATAGTTCATGATGTCATAGCCGAACTCTGACTTCAAGAGTTTCAAGTTAGCCTTCTCATCATTAACGAGGTCTTTGTCATTCTTGTCAGGAGTGTAGGTCAGACTTACAATCTTCTCCTCTACAGTACCCTTCTTAGCCCAGATGTTCTGTACATAGCCACCATCGTCGGTCTTTGCAGGCTCGTCAACGCGGAGAGTATAGAGGTCACCAGAGTAACCCTTAACTTCCCACTTAGATGCGAAGTGGTTCGTGTTCTTCTCAGTACCATTGTCGAACGGATTGATCAGGATGAACTCACCGTGCTTAGATACCTTGTCGAAGCGGTCGTTACCGTCTTTGTCCTTCAGATCCTTAGCAGCCAGTCTCCAATCGAGAATGTCGTGAGCGATACCCTCTGGAGTGATGTTCTTCTCATCATACTTCGGGTTGTAGAAGTACTCATAGAGATCCTTCTCCCAGTCGTCGGTTGTGAGCGGACGGTTGATTACGTTCGGTGTGAATACGTTTGTACGAACATCGAAGTCCTCGAAGATGTTGGTAGGAATAGCAGACTCCTTAGCCTGATCCTGGTCAGTACCATTGAAGTTGTACCAGTAAGAGAGAATCTTGTTCTTCACCTCAGCGATGATGTACTGCAGTTTCTCTTCACCGATAGAGAGTTTCAGATAAACGTCACCGTAAACACCATTGATGTCAACGAAACGAATCCAAGTCTCATAAGGTTTCTCATTCAGCATGAGCGTACCATCAGCATTCTCCTTAACACCGAGGAGTTTGATTGCATTCTCAGGATCACCGAAGTCGAACTTAACAACACTTGTCTCCTTGTTCTTCAGGTCTTCCTTCCAAGTAACATCACCCATCAAACCACGCTTGTCTACAGTTTCAGGACTGAATGTACCGTCAGCATTCTGGATGTAGCGTGCGAAGATACCTTCCTTAGCATCTACGAAGTCTGGCTGATAGAACTTGTCAAACTCAATCTTGTTCAGGTTCAGATAGTAAGAACCATCATCCTTCTTAGCGGCGAGCACGATGTTCTCGAACTCATACCATGTCATAGAGTCAGCGTTAGAGCAGTTCATGTCATAAGGACCAACGAAGTCTTTAACAACAGGAATCGGCTCACGGGAAATCTGGTCAACCTTCTCAGAGATGATTACCTTCATGTAACCAGCCTCAATAACGTCACCCTTCTCGTTCTTCAACTCGATACGGATCAGCGGCTCACGGTCAAGAACATAGCGCTTTTCAGGATCTTCGCCGAAACTTGTCATACCAGTCTTGCCATTTGTAGCACGAGCAATGAAGAGAGAACTCTTCACGTCCGGATCACGGTTCTCAGCAGAAGCCTTGCTTTCGCCAGCAGCGGTCAAGTGCTCCATGTGCATAGACTCACTTGTCACGTTAGTACCAGAAATCCAGTCAACGAGGAAGTACTCATAGTGCAGACCGAGTTTTGCCAAGAGAGCATCTTCGTCAGCAATCTCCTTCTCATACATGTGGAGGAACTCGTTGCGGAGAGTAGACTCAGGAGCAATGTATGTAAAGTGAGTACGGATGAGTTTACGAACATCGAATGTATCCTTGTAGTTCACGAAGTGAGTAGGAACATCAGCGACAGCCTTCTTAGCCTGCATGAAGAGCGGGCGCATGTCGGGATAATCCTTCTGCATCTGAGCAGTGAGGTCGCACTTAGGCATTGTATTTGCAAACTCTGCGTCAGCAACGGTCTGGTCTGATCTCCAAGTAGACTGAGGAGCGATATCAGTAATGTGACGTACGTGATAGATAGTCGGACATACAGCAGCATAGTCAGAAGTAACAACAGTGTCACCCTTGATCATCTGGAGAGCCACAACGTCGATATTGGTCTGATACTTAACACCAGTAGCATCGAAATTGCTGTTCTTACCGACTGTCAAGTCGAAGTTCTTCACGAGTTGCTCAACATAAGACTCGAAAGCAGCGTGATCTTTGAAACCAATGTTCACGTTGATCAGGCCATTCTGAATCATGCTGTTAGAAGCCTCCTTCTGGAGAGCAACATAACGCTTAGAAGCAGCGATACGAGTAGCCTTTGCACCGTTTTCACCTCCATTTTCGTCCTGGTCGATTGTAGCCTGACCGAGCATTTCGATAGCATACGGCTGATGATCGATGAACTGGATGTTCATTCCATCAAGGCGAGTTGTTGTCGGGTTGAAGTGATACTTAGCAGTTCCATAGAGTTCTGAATTAGCATAAGTATACTTAATATCCTTGTTCTTGTTGAACGTCTCAGCATATGCTCCAATCAGTGACCAAGGAGCCTTATCGAAGGTTACCTTGCCCACTCCGAGAGTGTAAAGTTCAGAAGGATCGAGGTCAGCGATACCGTCCTCAGTCTGGAGGCTACCATAGATAGCAGCAGGAGCATACTCAAAGTGCTCATTCTCCTCGTTAGCATCCTTTACGCGTGCAGCGGGAACCTTAGTAATGATAGGCTGATAAGCCAGAACAGGAACTTCGATAGTCTCAATACCACCGAGGTAGTACTCAGGATAGAACACGAGGCTTGAGAGACGACCGTCGAGCATATACTGGATAACATTCAGAGTAGCACCAGCATCCTCTTTAATCTTCTCATCATACCATGTCATGATGCTCTTCAACTTAGCGAGATCATCATTGGTGAAATCCTTCAGGTTGGTAGGCAGTTTATCGAACTCAGACTTCTTCAGATAAAGACCGTTCTTAAGATCTTCGATAGCCTGCTTAGACTCTGCAGTGAGTTTGTCACCATAGAGTTCGTCAATCTTGTCGAAGTAAGACTTAACGATGCCTTCCTGCAGTTCAACGTTCTTGAGTGCAGACTCGATGGGGCTCAGACGGCCGTTGACACCTTCCTGAGTAGCATACTTCTGGAGTTCACTAGCAAGATTCTCATCAAAACCGGCGAGAGCGTTCACCAAATGAAGATACTCCTCATCGTCAGCCTTCACATAACCGCCCTTGTTCTCATCGTTGAATGCCTTCAAATCATTCAGAAGGTTTTCGAGATACTTAGCAGACTCAACGTCCTTAATCCACTCCTCAAGCGGAGTAAGTTCAGACTTCAGAGCATAGGCATTCAGATCAGACTTCAAAGCCCAGTCCTTCAGATCTGTCTTGAGCGCATAGTTAGCGAGTTCAGACTTGTCAGCCTTCTGATTCATTGCAACGATGGTAGCGTATGTACGCTCAGCATCGGCAATTTTCAGATAAAGGCCGGGAAGAGTCTGATTCTCCAGCGTCTTAATCGTTTGCTCTAAGGCAGCGATGGCATCAGCATTCTTGTTAATGTCGTCGTCATAGTCCTTACAAGAAACGAACATGCTCGTGGAAGCAATTGCTACTGCCACCAAGAGCAAAGAACTAAAAATTTTCTTTTTCATTAGACTAAAAAAATTAAATTAAACTAAATATATACTTTATGCTTTATTTTCTCCACAACATTGCATCCCTCCAATGGAGAGACAACAATAAATTTGTGCAAATATACGCTTAATTATCATATTGCGCAAACATTTCAATGTATTTTTTCACAAAATGAACAATTTTTAACATTTTACGTGCATTCCCTTTAAAATAAGGGGTTGCGCGCAGGTAACTAAGGTAAATTCAGATGTTTTATGTCCGCTGGTCACACCTTGTGATATTACACGACGGGTAACAGCATTTGACAAATGCGTTTTTGCTTTCCTCCATAGGCATTCTGGTTAAATGGGTTATCACTAAAAATCATGCTTTGTTTTGTTTTATGATGCAAATATACTGCTTTTTTCCCGATGTGCAAAGAGATTGCATGTTTTTTTTCCAAAATAGCGGTAATTATTGATGTTTGGCGTGGAGGGTATATATAATATAAATGTACGCGCGCGTACATTTATATTATAAGGGGATGGGAAGAATAGGGCGAATAAGGCTTATAGGACTTATAAGACTAATAAGGCCAATAGGGCTAATAGGGCTAATAGGGGCAATAGGGGCAATGACCACCAACACCATATCAGCCGGGGCTGCTGGCCCCGGCTGATATGTATAAGTATTCTGAGGAAATCAGAAAGTGAATATGATATTGGGTTAGAACTCGGCGTTCTTCGGCGTTCTCGGGAACGGAATGACATCGCGGATGTTCTGCATGCCGGTGACAAAGAGGATGAGACGCTCGAAGCCCAGACCGAAGCCGCCATGCGGACAACTGCCATACTTGCGCGTGTCGAGATACCACCACATGTCCTTCATCGGGATGTTTCGCTCGGTGATCTCGCCCATGAGTTTATCGTAGTCTTCCTCGCGCACGGAGCCGCCGATGATCTCGCCAATCTGCGGGAAGAGCACGTCGGTGCCCTGCACGGTCTGCTCCATTACCTCGCCGTTGCATACCGGTTTCTCGTCGTCGATCTTCATGTAGAAAGCCTTGATCTTCTTGGGATAGTGCGTCATGATGACTGGCTTCTTGAAGTATTCCTCCACCAGATAACGCTCGTGCTCGCTGGCCAGGTCGTCGCCCCACTCACAGGGGAACTCGAACTTGCGTCCGTTTTGGATGGCCTCATGCAGGATTTCGATGCCCTTGGTATAGGGAAGTCGGACGAAATCGTCTTTGAGCACGCCTTCGAGGCGCTCGATGAGGGTCTTGTCGATCATTTTGTTGAGGAACTGCAGGTCGTCCTGGCAGTTGTCGAGTGCCCAGCGCACGCAGTATTTGATGAAATCCTCTTCCAGGTCCATCAGGTCGTCGAGGTCGATAAAGGCCACCTCGGGTTCAATCATCCAGAACTCAGCGAGGTGACGCGGCGTGTTGGAGTTCTCTGCGCGGAATGTGGGGCCAAAGGTATAAATGGCCCCCAGTGCGGTGGCACCCAGTTCGCCTTCCAACTGTCCGGACACGGTGAGGCTGGTGGTTTTTCCGAAGAAGTCGTCATCGTAGATGATTTTTCCGTCCTTGTCTTTCTTGAGGTCATAGAGATTCTTCGTGGTCACCTGGAACATCTGTCCGGCTCCCTCGCAGTCGCTGGCGGTGATGAGCGGTGAGTGGAAATAGAAGAATCCATGCTCATGGAAATAAGTATGGATGGCCATGGCCATGTTGTGGCGTATGCGCATCACGGCACCGAAGGTGTTGGTGCGCAGTCTCAGGTGCGCATACTGGCGCATGTACTCGAAACTCTGCCCCTTCTTCTGCATGGGGTAGTCGCTTCCGCAGAGGCCGAACAACTGTATGCTCTTGCACTGGATCTCGGAGGCCTGCCCCTGTGCGGGACTTTCCACCAAGGTACCCGTTACGCCGATGCACGCACCGGTGGTGATCTGCTTGAGCATTTCTTCACTGACGGTCTGCGGGTCCACCACCACCTGTATGTTCTTGATGGTGGAGCCGTCGTTCAGGGCGATGAAGTCAACAGCCTTGCTGCTGCGGTGCGTCCTCACCCACCCCATCACTGTTATCTCTTTTCCATAATCGGTGCATTGGAGTGCATCGATGACTTTGGTTCTTTTCATTTTCTATTGTTTTATTGTTTTGTGACGGCGGCAGCATCACATCACGCGCAACACCACCGCTGCCACTCCCATTGGGAATTACTCGAAGGCACCCATTCGCAGCATCTCAACCTCTTTCTCCGTGAGGAAGCGCCAGTCGCCGCGGCGCAGGTTCTTCTTGGTGAGTCCGGCGAAGAGCACGCGGTCGAGTTTCACCACGCGATAGCCCAGATTCTCGAAGATGCGGCGCACCACGCGGTTCTTTCCGCTGTGGATTTCGATGCCCACCTGACTCTTGTCGGTATCGCTGGCATACTCAATGGCATCTGCATGCACCTCGCCGTCGTCGAGGTCAACGCCCTCGGCAATCTTCTGCATGTCCTGCTGCTCCACCGGTTTGTCGAGGAACACATGATACACCTTCTTCTTGAGGAACTTGGGATGGGTGAGTTTGCTGGCCAGGTCGCCATCGTTGGTGAGCAGGAGCACACCCGTGGTGTTGCGGTCGAGGCGTCCCACCGGATAGATGCGCTCAGGACACACGTTCTTCACGAGGTCCATCACCGTTTTGCGCTGCTGCGGATCATCGCTGGTGGTGACATAGTCCTTTGGCTTGTTGAGGAGCACATACACCTTCTTCTCCAAAGACACCGGCTTGCCCTGGAACACCACCTCGTCGGAACGAAGCACCTTGGTACCCAGTTCTGTTACCACCTGCCCGTTCACGGTGATGGCACCGTTCTGAATCAGGTCGTCGGCCTCGCGGCGGCTGCAGATGCCTGCATTGGCCAGATATTTGTTCAGACGTACCGGCTCATTGGGATCAACGTGCATCTCCTTGTACTCGATACGCTTTTTCAGACTGTACTTGGCATTGGGATCATAGCCACCCTGCTTGGGGCGCGCATTGTATCCCCCCTGCGGGCGCGACTGATAGCCACCGCGCTGCTGATAACCGCCACGGGGCTGATAGCCACCCTGCTGACGCGGCTGATAGCCACCGCGCTGCTGATAACCGCCACGGGGCTGGTAACCTCCCTGCTGACGCGGCTGGTAGCCACCCTGCTGATGTGCCTGATAGCCACCCTCGCCCTCTTCATTGTAGCGCGGACGATAGCCACCCTGAGGGCGCGGCTGATAATTGCTGCGCGGCTGATAGCCACCCTCATTGTCGTTATTATTGTAGCGCGGACGGTAACCACCCTGTTGACGCGGCTGATAATTGCTGCGCGGCTGATAGCCACCCTGCTGGTAATTGTTGCGCGGGCGGTAAGAGCGCTGCGGTGCATCCGTATGCAGGGAAGCGCCGAAGCCCTCTGGGCGGAAACTGTCCTCTTCGTTGTTGCTGTAGTTCTTCGGTGGATAAGACCGTTGTGTGTGGATTCTCGGACGTGGAGAACGTCCCGGTGCTCGATAGTTGCTGGAATAGCCTGACGGACGGTAGCCCTCACGGCCCCCTTCGTTAGCCTGGTTCTCTGCAGGCCTTCCTTCGGTTTTGTTTTCTAATTCTTCTGACATAATCGCTTAAAATTAAAATAATTAAATAATACAATAAGTTATCACAGGCCTAATCGCTTAGGCATTATCTCTCTGCATTTAAATACCAGTATAGTTAGACGGCGTGATGGCCATCAATTCTGCCTTCACGGCATCAGAAACATCCAGCGTCTGGATAAACTCGTGGATGGTCTGCTCGGTCATGTGCTTGTTGGTGCGCGTGAGTGCCTTCAGCGCCTCATAGGGATGGGGATAAGCCTCTCGGCGCAGGATGGTCTGGATAGCCTCTGCCACCACCGCCCATGTGTTGTCGAGATCCTCAGCCAACTTGGCCTCGTTGAGGATTAACTTGCGCAGTCCCTTGAGTGTACTCTGGATGGCAATCACGGCATGTCCCATCGGCACACCCACGTTGCGGAGCACCGTGGAATCGGTGAGGTCGCGCTGTAGGCGGCTCACTGGCAGTTTCTGTGCGAGGAACTGCAACACGGCATCAGCCATTCCCATGTTACCCTCGGAGTTCTCGAAGTCAATGGGGTTCACCTTGTGCGGCATGGCGCTCGATCCCACTTCGCCCTCCTTGATCTTCTGCTTGAAATACTCCATTGAGATGTACATCCA
The DNA here is from genome assembly GCA_002395135.1 of Prevotella sp. UBA4268. GTDB lineage: Bacteria > Bacteroidota > Bacteroidia > Bacteroidales > Bacteroidaceae > Prevotella. Next base: position 31,219 of record DGWC01000038.1, read on the forward strand.
GAAATCGCGGTCGAGGTCGATGACGATGGTGTTGATGCGGCGCATGGCATCGAAGAGGGCGCCCAACTGGTCGTAGTTGCTGATCTGCGTGGTGAACTGCTCGCGCGCCAGACCGAGTTTTTCGCTTACAAAATGGTTACCGAAGTCGCGCCAGTCATATTCGGGATAAGCCACATGGTGGGCGTTGAAATTGCCCGTGGCTCCGCCGAACTTCGCTGTAATCTCCACCTTCTTCAGTTCTTCCAACTGACGGCCGAGGCGATAGACAAACACCTGCACCTCCTTGCCCAAGCGGGTGGGTGAAGCCGGCTGCCCGTGTGTCTTGGCAAGCATCGGCACATCTTTCCACTGCTCGGCATACTCCTGCAACTGGCAGATGAGTTCCTGCACCAGGGGAACGAGCACATCGTCGAGCGCCTCCTTGATGGAGAGCGGCACACTGGTGTTGTTGATATCCTGAGAAGTGAGACCGAAATGGATAAACTCTTTGAGCGGCAAGAGATGAGAGGAGGCCGACGAGCCGATAAGCGCGTCATATTTCTCCTTAATGAAATACTCCACAGCCTTGACATCGTGATTGGTTATCTTCTCGATATCCTTCACACGCTGCGCATCCTGAACCGTGAAATCGGTATAGATGGCACGCAGGGCGGGAAACAGGTCATGGTCGAACTCCCTGAGTTGCGGCAAGGGCAGTTCGCACAACGCGATAAAATATTCTATCTCCACGCGCACACGATAACGAATCAGTGCATATTCAGAAAAGTAATCAGCCAGCCGCTCTGTTTTTCCTCTGTAGCGCCCATCAATGGGCGAGATGGCGGTCAATAAATCAAGATTCATCTACTAAAATAATACGTATTAATTGCAATAGGGTGCAAAGATAGCAATTAAATTCGAAACTGACAAGGGAATTAGGATTATTTATCTTTTGGGGGGATTATAGGACTTATAAGGCAGATAAGGCATATAGGGCATATAGGACTTATAAGACTTATAGGGCCAATAAGCCGATGCGCCATCAGGCAGCAGGCCAGCCACAAAAAAAATCCCGCGGAAACCGCGGGACTCTATGTGGGCGTTGACGGATTCGAACCGCCGACCCTCTGCTTGTAAGGCAGATGCTCTAAACCAGCTGAGCTAAACGCCCTTGCTCAGAAAAGCGATGCAAAGGTAGTGCATTTTCGCGAAACCGCCAAATATTTCGTGAACTTTTTCAAAAAAAAGTGGATTTTTGATGTTTTATCGCCATTATTATACCCAAAAGTGCTACGAAAACAGCAAAAAAGTACGGAGGAAGCACAACATTGCAGGATTTGCAGGAAAAAGGGCAGATGCCATGACGCAGGTTCTTAAATGAGCAGCAGAACACCATGAAGAAAGCACAGCGCTGCCAGATTAGCAGGAAACGAACTGAATGCCACGGAGAAAGTGGCTGTTTCGGCTCCCGAAAACACTACTATTGACGAGGTAAAGCATAAGAACGCTTCAGCAAATTAATATAATTTACAAAGTAAATCAATTTAATTTGAAAACCAAATCAACTTAATTTGCAAAGTAAATCAATATAATTTACTTTTGCTCTGCACAGGAACGGAACACCGAAAGCGGCACTCTGGTGAAAAGAAAGTGCCGCTTTCGGACTGAAACTGCCACACATATAAGCCCAAGAGACTATGCGCCCTTAGGATCATGCGGCTCAAAGACGATACAAGTCGCTGGCTGCTATGAGGTCAACCTTTTTCTCCTCCAGAATGCGGTCGCAGGCATCAATGTCAGAGGGACGTATAACGATGTTGGCCACATCACCGTTGGCAAAACTATACATATACTCGATGAAGATGCCCTGGTCAGAGAGATATCTGAGCACCAGAGCCAGCGAGCCGCTGGTGTTGGGACAGGTGAAACCGATGACATCGGTGAGTTTCACGGCGAATCCCGCTTCCTTCAGCACCTTGTAAGCCTCCTGCGGATCAGAGACGATGCAGCGCAAGATGCCGAAATCGCTGTTGTCGGCAATACTCAGCGCCGAGATATTGATGCCGGCAGCCCCCATGGCATCCGTCACCTCTGTGAGTCGGCCGCTCTTGTTCTCCAAGAACACGGATAATTGCTTTGCTTTCATTGTTTGAATATGATTTTAAGGGTTTTACAATCATGAACAGACTACAGTTGGCGGTTGTCGAACACGCGCTTCGCCTTGCCCGTGCTCCGCTCGATGCTCTTCGGTTCTACGAGCCGCACCTTGAATCCCAGTCCGATAACGCTTCTCAGTTCGGCCTCCAACTTGCGCTGCAAGCCAACGAGTTGTGCCATCTCGTCGGTGAAATACTCCTCCTTCACCTCCACTTTGAGTTCTGAGGTGTCGGTATTGTTCACACGGTCTACGGTGAGGATGAAATGCGGTTCGAACTCGGGCAGGCTGAGAATGACCGCCTCGATTTGCGAAGGGAACACGTTGACACCGCGGATGATGAGCATATCGTCGCAGCGTCCAAGGATGCGGTCCATGCGCACGAGCGTGCGCCCGCACGAACATTTATCATAGTGGAGGGCGGTGAGGTCGTGGGTGCGATAGCGCAAGAGCGGCATTCCCTGCTTGGTGAGGTGCGTGAACGTGAGTTCGCCCACTGTTCCCTCGGGGAGCGGCTCTCCCGTGTTCGGATCGAGGATTTCCGGATAGAAATAATCCTCGTTGAGATGAGTGCCGTGCTGGCATTCGCATTCGAATCCCACGCCAGGGCCGGCCACTTCGCTCAGTCCGTAGAGGTCGTAGGCCTTGATGCCGAGTGTTTCCTCCAGTTTCCGTCGCATGCTCTCCGTCCACGGCTCAGCGCCAAAGCATCCGATTCTCATCTTGAACTCCTCGCGCGGCCACTCGCTCTCGCGCATGGCTTCACCGAGGAACATGGCATAGGACGGCGTGCAGCAGAGAACCGATGCGCCGAAGTCGTGCATCAGCGTGATTTGTTTCTGCGTATTGCCCGACGACATAGGAATGACGCTGGCACCGATGTTCGAGGCACCGTCGTGAGCGCCCAGTCCGCCGGTGAACAGTCCGTAGCCATAAGACACCTGGAAGATGTCGTCCTTGGTGGCTCCATAGGCCGTGAACGCCCTGGAGATGCTCTCTGTCCACATGGCGATGTCCTTGCGTGTATGGAGCACCACCACCGGTTTTCCTGTTGTTCCCGAAGACGCATGGATTCTGACAATCTGGCTCATCGGCACGGCAGCCAGTCCGAAAGGATAGTTATCCCGCAGGTCGAGTTTGTTGGTGAAAGGCAACTTCACGATGTCGTCGATATCCTTGATATCGCCCGGCTCCAAACCCATCTCCTGAAATCTTTTACGATAAAACGGCGTGTTATGGTAGACATAATCAGCCATTTTCCTTAACCTGATACTCTGTACTTCGCGCATTTGCTCGCGGCTCATGCACTCAATGTTTTCATTCCAAATCATAACTTTAAAGGGTTGTTGTTATCGATTTGGTTGCAAAAATACAAAAAAATCCGCATTCTGCTATCAGAATGCGGATTTTTTGTATCAATAAATTACTTTTATTCTTCTTCAGTGATCTGAACTGTAGCACGACGGTTGAAGTCAACCGGAGTAAGAATCTCCACGCCACCATAGTGAGTAGTTGTGATCTTCTCGGGCTTCACACCCATTTCGATGAGTTCGTTCTTCACGCGCTCAGCACGCTTCTCAGAGAGCCACTGGTTGCGCTCGGGAGTACCCGTTGCGCTGTCAGCATAACCAGTAACGAGGATGTTGCGGTCATTCTCGATGGCGAACTTGGCCAGAGCCTTCACGTTCACGAGGTCTTTCAGCACAGCAATCTCGGTCTTGTTAAGATTGAAGAACACAGAAATCGGGGTTGTGATGAAGTCTTTCACAGACTTTGTGATCACTTCAGCAGGCTTCTCGATTACAGTCGGCTTCTTTGCGAGTTCGTCGCGCAGGTTGTTGATGGTGTTGTTAGCATCAGCGAGTTGAGCGTTGAGAGCATCGAGTTGGCTCTGAGAGAGTTGCTTGAGAGCATTTACATCAGGCACTTTGTCCCATCCAGTCTTGCCCACGTTGAAGGTAAGTCCGAGTTCAGCATAGAGCATGTTGTCGTGGCTGTCCCATCCGCGAGGACCGTCGTTAACAGAATAGAACTTGTGATCACCAGAGAAGTCAGGCTCGTGACGATCCCAACCGAGTTCCAGGTGCAACTGTGTGCGGTCAGAAATCTTGAATGTATTGAGCACACCAACACTAAATCCGATTGTGTAGAGGTTCACTGAGCATGTACGAGAAACGCCGAGACCAGCGAAAGGAATCACATTCCATGTGCGGTCGGGATTGTAGCCATACATAATGTTGCTCAGGTTGAACAACGGCTGGAGGTGAATGTTCCAGAACTTGTTGGATTTCTTCACTTCATTCTCGTTTACAGTGCGTCCCCAGATACCATTGAACTTCAAACGTGCTCCGAGTTCGGGAACGAACCACTTGCCAATGCCGATAGCCAACTCCGGGCTTGAGCGGAATCCCTTGAACGGGTTCTTGGTCAGGTTGTCTCCATGCTCCTCACCAGTATAGAAAACTCCCCACTGCACACCAGCCTGAATAAACCAGTTGTTCCAGAAAGAATTAGTTGCCACACTATGCTTCAGTTCAGGAACTTCGTCCTGTGCCATTGAAGACATCGCGAATCCGGCAAAAGCCAATACGATTAATAATTTCTTCATGTTCTTTTATTTTACGGTAATTTAATTTGGTTGTTTCTATGTTTATAAAATCCGCTACAAAGGTAACAATATTTTTTGATTATCACATACTTTTGTCGAAAAAAATTTGAATTTCTGTTATATTTTTTAATAATCTGACATTTTTTCATGCCATTAAGGCATTAATCCAGCAACTTTTCAATTTCCATCTGCGGAAGAATGGCCAAAACGGCTTTTCCGTCAGGCGCATAGTTCACGTTGGAACACGCAAACAGTTGGTTGACTATATTCTCCATTTCCTCATTGGAAAGAATCTGTCCATGGGGAATTGCGGCCTGACGCGCAAGGCACAGGGCGAGACCATGACAGATTTCATCGTGCTGCGCGGCGTCCAGTTCCACGGCAGACTCCACCATGCTCCTTACCAGGTTCACCACGTTGACACCCTCGATGCCAGATGGCACGCTGTTGATGGCGAAACTGCCGCCGCCCAGACTCGTCAGTTCGAAGCCCAGACGCTCCAGTTCGGGCATGACGCGTTCCAAGACAACCACATCCGACGGCGGGAACTGCACCATTTCGGGAAAGAGCATCTTCTGAGCCGCGCCCGCCATTTTCTCCTGCTGGCGCATGTAACCGTCGTACAAGATCCGCATGTGCGCCCTGTGTTGGTCGATAATCATCAGTCCCGACTTGACGGCAGTCATGATATAACAGCCCTTATATTGGTAATGCACGGGAGACTTGTCAACAATAATCCCCTGGGAAACTTCCGGGCCGGCCGGCTCCATGTCGAAGAAAGCCTGCTCCCGAGGCGGTTCTTCGATGTTCCGCTCCAAGCCCTGATAGAGCGTCTCCCACTCTTTCGGCGCCGCATTTTGTTTCCCTGTCCCCTGGCGGAACGGATTGTACTGAGGGTCTGCACTGATTTTCGGCGGCCCCGCCTGGGTGTTCGCGGGATTATATGCAGGAATGTCAGGCTTCCCATGTACGTCGAAATCGATGGAAGGCACATCATTGAACTTGCCCACCGCCTCCTTTACGGCAGCGGCCAGTATCTGCCAGATGGCCTGCTCGTTCTCAAACTTGATTTCAGTCTTCGTGGGATGGATATTCACGTCGATATCCTCGGGCGAGACATTCATATAAATGAAATACGGCACCTGCTCACCTGCCGGCACCAACCGCTCGAAGGCGTTCATCACCGCCTTATGGAAAAAGGGATGCCGCATGAAGCGCTCGTTGACGAAGAAATACTGATGAGCCCCTTTCTTGCGCGAGCACTCCGGCTTGCCCACGAATCCTGTGATGCGGCACACGGTGGTATCTACATCGATGGGCAACAGTTCCTGGTTGATTTTCTTGCCAAACACATCGGTGATGCGCTGACGGAGATTCCCCGTGTGCAGATTGAACACCTCTACCCCGTTACTATGAAAGGTGAAGTTGATGTGAGGATACACCAGCACGATGCGCTCGAAGGCAGCCAGAATATTATTCAGTTCCGTGGAATTGGATTTCAGGAATTTCCTACGGGCAGGAACATTGAAGAAAAGGTTCTCCACGGAGAAATTGCTTCCCACGGGACAAGCAACAGGCTCTTGTGCCACCACCTTGCTGGCTGATATGGACAGATTCGTGCCCACCTCGTCGTCGGCCATCCGGGTTTTCAGTTCCACCTGAGCCACAGCAGCAATGCTTGCCAATGCCTCGCCGCGGAATCCCATGGTGTGCAAATTGAACAAATCGTCGGCCTTCCGGATCTTTGACGTGGCATGACGCTCAAAAGCCAGACGGGCATCGGTGGCCGACATGCCCTTGCCGTCGTCGATGACCTGAATGGATGTGCGCCCGGCATCAACCACGATGACATGGATATTGCGCGCACCGGCATCAACGGCGTTCTCCACCAGTTCCTTAATGACGCTGGCAGGACGCTGAATCACCTCACCAGCGGCAATCTGGTTGGCAACACTATCGGGAAGAAGTTGGATAATATCACTCACGACAAACCTGATTAATGAATTAAAAAGAGATAAACCAATGCCAAGAGCACCAAGATGAGCAGCAGCGCACTCACACGCGAGGCGCGCCCCACATCTGCACGCTGCTCGCCACGCGGGAAGAGCATACGCCGTTCTTTGGCAAACCTGTATTCAAGCCGGAAAGGCCTGGGGCGACGAGGGCGGAACAATCCCATGGCTACGGCTCTGAGGATTTCTGTATATCAGACAGTTTCTGCAATGGCGCCTCATGGCGATTGACAATCTTCATCTCCGTTCCCTGCGTCTTTCCGCGCCACTCAAAGATATCGTCCTTGTCAACGGGACGGATATAGTCGAACCAAGCAAAATTGGGCAGTTTGCTCTTCCCCGGGGGAATCTGGGTGACAGGATAGCCCACTCCATCTGACTTTGGTGCCCATATCTTCTGCAGTTTCCGCTCCTTGAGATACATTTTCATCTCGGAAGTCTCGATATAGTTCATCATGATTAGTGTGCTGTCCTTGTCGTCTTCTATGTAATACACCGACACCACATTGCCTTCTGCATCACTCCTTGAGATTTCTCCATCGACGAAATAGGCGAACATCTCCTTCGACGATAGTTGATTGAAATGTTCCTGGTTATCCACCTGTTCGATTGACATGGCCTGCCCGATTACATGCGCCTTGTTGATGGTGGAGTCTTTCATATACACCTCGATCACCTCGCCCAGCAACTGACGATTGAAATTCCAGGTAATCGGATCCTTATACAACGTCATGAGAGAATCTTTCGTGTTATACACCAAGGAATCGCACACGGCCTGCATATCCTTCCTATATGCGCGCACCTTGTCGAAACAATGAATGGAGCGCCATACGGAATCCGTCTCCATGTCGTGAGTGAACATCTTCATGCTGTCGGCATGCATATACAGCGTGTCCTTCTGAGAATAGTCAACCAGTTTGGCACGTTTCGTGGCATAGGCCTCTCCGGTTTTCTCATTATACCAGAAGCGGTCGCAATACAGCATGTTCTTGTTTTCCTTGTCAACATAAACCACATTGCGGAAGCCTTCGCTGATGCCGTTTTTGTCATCATGGAACAGGCTGTCGCCCGTTAGTTCCTTCTGCTTGTTCACCAGCGTACTCCGTCCGTAGAGTTGCGCAAACTCCTTGTTGGTGTCGTAATAGCCCTCTGACGTGTTGATGATGCTTGCTCCAGACGTGATTGTCGACGGGCCTACGATGTGGGCCAGTGCCGACCGCGTGTTGTAATGGAGCGTATCGGTGGTCAGCAAGAACTTGGGATTCTTCAGATGCACATCAAAATTGAAAACGGCCTCGCGCGTATCCGTATAATACTCTCCCCAGTCGCTGGTGAGCACATTCTTCTTGTCGATCATTTTTCCTCCGTCGAAGAAATAGCCCATGTTGTAGAGCCGGTCGAAATCAAGGCTGTCGGTATACAGTTTTGTCTGGCGATGGGTAAGAACGACGTTATGGCGGGCATGGGCCATCTGGTCGTTACCGTCGTAGAAGGCATAATCGCTGGTCATCGTGAGGGTATCGCCCTGACGCATTCTCACATGGCCGAAGGCCTCGAAAGAGTTTGACGCCTCAAAGAAATAAGCACTGTCGCAGGTGAGATTTGCCCCTTTGTGGCGGAAATGCACCTTGCCGTTGAGCACCTGCGCATCCCTCACCCTGCCATACATGTCGTATGAGAGTTTGTCGGCATGCACCAGATACACACGCTCGTCGGTCTTCTGCCGAGGGCGCTTCTTCCGAGGAGCCTGACGCGAGAAAGCCAAACATAGTCCAAACAGGCATAAAACCACCATGACGATGGCTCTATGCCCGCTGAATATCTGTTTTGTCAGTCTTTCTATACTCATTTAATCCATCCTTCATACTCGAATGAACAATCCTTATACCGGTCGTTCATTCTGACATATACATCCTTCAGTTTATTCTGCACCCACTCCTTGATGTACGATTCTCTTCGCTTGGCAAGCACCACGTTCTTCATGGTCTGGAAATCTTCAGTGATGGTGGCCCGGTGACCGTCGACACGGCTCTTGAGCATGGCAATCACACAAACGGTCTTTCCTTTGCTGTTCACCATCTGGAACGCCTGGGATATCTCTCCCACTTTCATGGTGTCAACCACACGTGCCACCTCAGTAGGAAGATCCTGCATCCTGAACTTGGAAGTGCGGCCGGTCTCCGAGACGTTGGCCATCAATCCATGGTTGTTGCGCGTGTCCTTGTCGTCAGAGATATACGATGCCGCCTCGTTGAACGAGAACTTGCCGTCGCGTATATCACCGGCAATGGAATCGAGGCGCGCCTTTCCCTGCTCGATGGCCTCATCGGTAACTTTCGGCTTCAGCAGGATATGGCGGCACTTGATTTTGTCGCCGCGCTTGTCAATGAGTTGGATGATGTGATAGCCGAATTCCGTCTCAACGATTTTCGATATTTTCTTCGGATCGGTGAGGTTGAAGGCAACGTTTGCAAACGCAGGGTCGAGCATGCCTCGGCCGGTATAGTCGAGTTCTCCGCCCTGTCGTGCCGTGCCGGGATCTTCTGAATAAAGACGGGCCAATGTGGCAAACGAAGTCTCACCGCGTGTGACTCGATCGGTATATTCTCGCAATTCGTCTTTCACCCTGTTGATTTCTTCAACGGCCACTTTAGGGGTGAGCGTGATGATCTGCACCTCCACCTCAGTGGGAACGAAAGGAATGCTGTCTTCGGGAAGGTTCTTGAAGTAATTGCGCACATCTGCCGGCGACACCGTGATGTCTTCCACCAGTTTCTCCTTCATCTTCTCAATCATCTGACGGTCGCGGAAATCGTCGTGCATCTCCTGGCGGATCTGCAAGAGCGATTTCTTGCGATACTCCTCCAGTTTCTCTCGACTGCCAATCAACTGAATCCAATAGTTGATTTGCTGCTCCACAGCCTGCGCAATCTCACCTTCAGTAACCTCGATACTGTCGATGGCCGCCTGATGCAAGAACAGTTTCTGCACGGCAATCTGCTCCGGAATGCTGCAATCGGGATCGCCGCTCCACCGGACACCTTCGGATTCTGCCTGCAAACGCATGTATTCCACATCCGATTTCAAGATGGCCTCGTCACCGACCACCCATATCACCTCGTCAATAACATTCGCCTCATTATAGAGATCTGGCTTGGTTTTCACGCTGTCATCTTGATCAGGGCTTTGCGTGCCCGCAACTACAGAGAAGCGCGGACCTGTGGCATGGATTCCGATGGCAATGCCCAAGACCACCACCGTGGCCAATATCATTTTCATCGATAGTTTCATCTGTTTTCTTATTTAATGTTTATTCACCGTGGACAGCACTTGGCGATCCACTGTTACGGGATAGCGCTTACGCAACTCTGCCACCCACTCCTTTTCGAGCATCTCCTGATAGTCGGAGGTGACGAGGCTGCGCACATCCTCATACTCTTCTGGTCCTTTCTTCAGCAATTTGCCATAAACGGCATCAATCGGATAACCTTTCACTTCGTTGACAGTAGTGTCTTTTTTGAACACCATCTTGTCAATCAAAGCATGGTCACCTTTCTTGAACAAGCCTTTTTCCACGCGGATGCGAATAACAGAATCCTTGTTGAAGGTGGTGCGCAGACGATCTGCCCACTTGTCAAACGACAGTCCCTTCACGCTGTTCTTCACAGCCTTCACGTCGCCTTGTTCCTTCACGTGATAGGCAATGCCTTTATAGCGGGGTTCATCCCACTTGTATTTCTTCTTGTTCTTCTTGAAATAAGCGGCAAGTCCTGCATCATCCTTGGCAGCCTTATCCCAAACCGTGCGGTTGCTGATTTCATAAAGCAGCAATCCTTCGTAGTATTCACGAATCAGATTCTTCAGTTCGGGATCTTTTGCCGACAATTCGTTGGTGCGCTCTTCCATAATCCGCTCACGCGTCAAAGCACCATTGCTTTTCGCTACCATCTCGTCAACGGCATTGCGGGCAACGTGCTCACTGGCATTGCGGGCCTCAAGGAACTTCATGATATCATCCTTCAGTTCTTCAAACGGCTCCAGTTGCTTACGGTCTTTCATCAAGATAATATGAAAACCAAACGGAGATTGCACCGGCTTGCTCATCTCGCCTTTCTGCAAAGCATAGGCAGCATCCTCAAACTCTTTCACCGTCTGACCCGGCTGAATCCACGGCAGCAAGCCTCCCTGTCGGGCAGAGCCGGGATCCTGAGACACCTTCTTTGCCATTTCAGCAAAGTCGGCCCCATTGAGTAACGCCTGATAAATGGAATCAATGCGCTCGCGGGCTGTTCTCTCCTCTTCCTTGCTGGCATTCTGCTTCAGGAGCAGGAGGATATGCGCAGGCATAATCAGCCCTTGCGGGCCTATTGCTTTCTTCGTATTGTCATAGACTGCATGAGCCTCTGCCAGCATCCCCTCATCGGTAACAAACGACGGCAGCACCTGCTGGTCACGATAAGTGGCAAACTCCTGCTTGAACGACACCATCGTATCCAGATGTGCATCGAGGGCAGCCTCCACTTTCAGTTTGTAATTGATGAAGAGGTCAACATATTCGTCAACCGTTTTCTTGTCGATGACTCCCTCCGCATTGTTCTTGTTATATGAATACTCAAACTCAGAACGAAGCACAGGTTTCCCGTTAACAGTCATGATAACGGGGTCATTGCCCTGTGCCATGGCGGGACAGGACAACAGGCAAGAAATGACAAACAGCATGGCCATACCCAGCCAGCGGTTCCCCCAAAAACAAATCCTGCTCATATTCTTTATTCTAATTCTACTTTTAATTCACAAACACCCTTATAGGCAAGGGGAGGAAGGAGCGGAAGAGCGGCACTGATTAATCGTTAGGACGCGAATAATTGGGCGCCTCGCTGGTGATGGTGATGTCGTGCGGATGGCTCTCGTTCACACCAGCATTGGTGATGCGGGTGAACTTGGCATCATGCAATTTCTCAATGGTGGCAGCGCCGCAATAGCCCATACCAGAACGCAGACCGCCCATCATTTGGTAAATCACCTCCTGAACAGTTCCTTTATATGGCACACGTCCTGCAATTCCCTCGGGAACAAGTTTCTTCACATCCTTCGTATCGGCCTGGAAATAGCGGTCTTTCGAGCCATGCTCCATTGCCTCTAATGATCCCATGCCGCGATAACTCTTGAACTTTCGGCCATTATAGATAATGGTATCGCCTGGGCTTTCCTCTGTGCCTGCCACGAGAGAACCGATCATCACACAAGAGCCGCCAGCAGCCAGAGCCTTCACGATATCACCGGAATAGCGCAGACCGCCATCAGCAATCAGCGGAACGCGGGTATCCTTCAGGGCGCTGTAGACGTCATAGACAGCGCTCAACTGCGGCACGCCGACACCTGCTACCACTCGTGTGGTACAGATACTGCCCGGTCCGATACCAACCTTCACGCTGTCGGCACCGTTTTCAACCAGCATCTTGGCAGCCTCGCCCGTTGCCACGTTACCCACGACAATGTCGATATTCGGGAAAGAAGCCTTGGCCTCCACCAATTTCTCAATCACGCCTTTGGAATGTCCATGGGCAGTATCAATCACAATGGCATCTGCACCCGCATCCACCAATGCCTGCATACGCTCCAGAGTGTCGAAGGTTACACCGACTCCGGCAGCCACGCGCAGACGACCTTTCTCGTCCTTGCATGCCATCGGCTTATCCTTTGCCTTCGTGATATCCTTATATGTAATCAGACCCACAAGACGATTGTCCTTGTCTACTACAGGCAATTTCTCAATCTTGTTCTCCTGCAGAATCTGCGCAGCAGCAGCAAGATCGGTCTGCTGATGAGTGGTCACCAGATTCTCACTCGTCATCACATCATCGATTTTGTGATCCAGACGACGCTCAAAGCGCAAGTCCCTATTCGTAACGATGCCCACCAGATGGTTGTCTTCGTCCACCACGGGAATGCCGCCAATATGATATTCTGCCATCATCGCCAGCGCGTCAGCCACTGTTGAACCGCGGCGAATCGTCACGGGGTCGTAGATCATACCGTTTTCTGCTCGTTTCACAATAGCCACTTCGCGTGCCTGTGCCTCAATCGACATGTTCTTATGAATCACACCGATTCCGCCTTCACGGGCAATGGCAATCGCCATGGCACTCTCTGTCACCGTGTCCATGGCAGCCGTCACAAAAGGAATGTTCAACTCGATGTTACGAGAGAACTTGGTTTTCAACTCTACCGTCTTGGGCAGCACTTCCGAATAAGCGGGAATCAACAGGACGTCGTCAAATGTCAAACCGTCCATTACAATCTTGTCTGCAACAAATGAAGCCATATCTCTTAAAAATTTATTGCGTGCAAAATTAGTAATAATTTCCCACATACGGAATCCTTTTCACGAAAAACTTACCTTATTAATGCAATTTAACCAATGATTATCCCAGCAAATGGGCATGCGAGGCCAAGAATGATGGAAATAGGGAAAATCCTTACCATGTTTAGGGAAAAACCTTTGGCAGTATGGAATTTTCTTTGTTTCTTTGCAGTGAGAAAAAGAAATCATGCACCCGTTAGGGAAATGATAAAAACGAATGTAGAACCACTTAAATACTTACGATTATGAAAAAGTTCATGATGATGATGGCAATGATGGTAACGATAGTTACTTCTGCCAAGGCAATGACATACAGCGAGGCCCGCACTGAGGCCCTGTTCCTGACGGACAAGATGGCATACGAACTGCGCCTGAGCAACGCACAGTATGACGCTGTGTATGAAATCAACCTCGACTACATGCTCACGGTCATGGTTCACGACGACATCTTCGGCACCGCCTGGGCACGCCGCAACAGCGACCTGCGCTATGTGCTCACGATTTACCAATATGAGGTGTATCAGGATACTCAGTATTTCTATCGCCCCATCTATTGGAACAACAACATGTTCACATTCCGCATCTACGGCATGTACCGCGACCGCACACGTTTCTACACCACCTATCGTCCGGCTGGCCTGAGGGACTATCGCGGCGGACACAACGTGGGAAGTGTGAGTTTCTACATGAACCGCGAGTTCAATAAGCCCGTCAACCTGCGTCCGGCCATGATGGGAAGGCCGAAGTCTACGTGGAACACGACTGTACCCGTTACAACCAACCGCGTGGCAACGAACAACCATAGCGTCACGACGAACCGCACGGTCACCACGAACCGCACGGTCACAACCAGCCGTAGCGTGACGACAAACCGTCCTGCAACGAGCACAAACACCATGCCGCAGCGCTCTGCCACAACCAGCAGGTCAGCAACGACCTCTTCAAGCAGCAGGAACAACAGCAGCAACAGCCAGACACCGCAGCGTGGTGCACGTTTCGGCGGACGCAGATAAACACGCACAAGCAACGCCCCCGACCAGGAATCATCCTTCGTCGGGGGCGTTTTTTATGGTCGCTTGCTATCAATCAGCGAATCAATTGTCAAAATTTACCCAGATAGATTTGGACGGCACAGAGCCATTATATTCGCCATTAGGTTCGGTGGACGGCGTGGTTGACTCCGAATCGAGCAGATCAGAGCCAGTGAGCATGGTCTCCGGTATCATTTGCTTTGCCAAAATAGTGGGCTTGATATATTCTTTTTTCATTGCATTGATGTTTTTAAGATTCTACATAAGCGTGCTCCGGCGATGGGATCATCAGCCAGAACCCACCATAAAAACGCTATCGCTTGATGGCTTTCTTGCCGTTCACTACCACGACACCCTTATAGTTGCTGTTCACGCGCTGACCATTCAAGTTGTAGAGGATGCCGTTGGCTGGAGCCGAAACCTCGCCCTGAGCCTGCGTGATGCCAGTAGCCACGCCGTCGATCATCAGCGACATGGGCTTCGATCCGCTCGGTTCGTTCAGTATGAGATAGCCTCTGTAGCCCAGGCAAGTGGCACTTGAGCCCAGTTTGCGCACATATCCGTCGTTGGTAACGCAGTATTTGCCTGCCAGGTCTTCACTGCTTGCAGGAGCCCATATGCCGACAAATGCGCTGCCGTTAATCGTATGCGACAGCGTAAGTAGTTCACCTCCCATGCCTATGTAGGTATCTGCTATCACAATCTGCTTGTCGGTAACGGCAGGAACATTCTCGTCGCTGATGTAAACCAGATACGGACGCCAACAATCTACGACATAATCCCACTCGTAATTAGCCACAACCTTTTCGAATTTCACATGTCCATCCTCATAACCGGCAAACTTGAAAGCCTTTGTATCTTCGCCGAAATTTTCTATAAACTTATTATATGGGATATAGAACGGCACGAACAGCGAGTTCCATCCCTTGCTGAAAGAGCGTTTCAGGATAAACGAGCCTTGTTCCTGCTCTTTGAATGAAGAAGGGAAAGCCGAGTTTTCGTCGAGTTCGGTAAAGGGGACGCACTCCACGTAGTCGATGTCCATGGTGAATTTCGTGGCGGATGGGGCAATAATCGACACATATTTGTATTTCTTGGAGAAAGAAACTCTTGCCGTCTTCCTAAAGCCGGGAATGGCGGGATCATCCACTGAGTCATCCTCGTATACAACCTTCATTCTCAGATTTGGCGGAAATTTATCAACTGCATGAATAATAATCGCTTTATACTGCTGGTCTTCATAGCCGTTAATCATCAGTTCGGCATTATAGAACCCGGTGGTGTAGGTTCCGCCTGCACCTTCACGTTCCACAGAGGTTGCAAAACCTGCGGTGTTTCGTTGCCTTCGGCATCAATCAGCGAGAACGACTTCACCCACAAGTCCACGCCCTCCTTTTCATTATTGCACAGTCTGATGAAATTGATTTCGTCTATATTGAAGTCGCCGGTCATCTCTGTGGTACCTGCTTCCAAATCAACATCTTGAAAATCTCTCTTACCTTCACTGTCAGTTCCTGAGATCTGCAATTGCACAACCTCGGTCAAGGCTTTGCCCAGAATGATCTTCCATTGGGGATAATCCGTTTTTTTGAACACAGGCGGAGTTATATCTACACCGCCATACTTACTTGTGAACTGCAGTTTGACACTTGTCATGTCCCAGCCCCACGACTGAGAGCCATCGGCAGCCTGTCCGCCAAGCGTAAACACGTCCTGTGCGCCAGCACCTGCTGCCAGCAGCACGGCAGCAAAGAGAGTAAACAGTTTCTTCATGTTATTTTTGTTTTGGTTAATATTATGGTTTTGTTCACTACTGTCTCGTGTTGGCAAATACAGCCGGGAGGAAACCTTGCCCGGCAACTGGCCATGTAATATTGCCTACAAAGGTACAATAAAAAGCAAGAGCCCCGATTGTTAAAAATTCCTAAACCGCAAAAGAAAAGCGGCTCCGCACCTTTCGGGCGGGCCGCTTTCAGGCTTTTCTGACATCTGCCTGGGCCGGCAAGAAGGGCAGGAAGATGCTGCATCCACTGCCCCTATAGGTTTTATCCCAGCCGTTTCAGTTGCACGGTGAAGTGGCGCATCAGCGGTGCTTCCCACTCGATGGCCACGCCGCGCGTGATTTCGTTGCGGCGGTCGTAGACGTTCTTCAGTGCGGCAGCAATGACATTCATGTGATTATCCGTGTACACACGACGGGCAATACACAAACGAAGCAGGTCGAGACCACCGAAACGGTTCTCACGCGTCACCGGGTCACGGTCGGCCAGGATATATCCGATTTCACATCCGCGTATGCCCGCCTCTAAATAAAGTTCACAAGTAAGCGTCTGGGCAGGGAATTCCTCCTTTGGCACATTGCACAGCACCTTGTCGGCATCCACAAAAATAGCATGACCACCCACGGGCCGCTGATAGGGAATGCCATACTCGTCAAGTTTCTTGGCAAGGTATTCCACCTGATGAATACGCGTCTCCAGCATATCAAACTCCGTGTTCTCATCCAGTCCAACTGCCAGGGCATTCAAATCGCGTCCATTCATACCGCCATAAGTGATATAGCCCTCAAAAGGAATGCAATAGAGTTTCGCACCCTCATACCATTCCTTGTTGTTTGTGGCAATGAAACCACCCATATTCACCACGCCGTCTTTCTTGGCAGACATCGTCATGGCATCGACATAAGAATACATTTCGCGGGCAATTTCCTTGATGGTCTTATCTGCGTAGCCCTCCTCGCGTACCTTTATAAAATAAGAGTTCTCGGCAAAGCGGGCAGAGTCCATCACCACAGGAACGCCGTACTGATGGCACAGCGCGCAAGTTTCGCGGATATTCTTCATGCTGACGGGCTGTCCACCCACGGTATTGTTTGTCACCGTGAGCACCATGAACGGCACATTGCCTTTGTTTTCTGCAAGCACCTTCTCCAATTTCTCCAGAGACACATTGCCCTTGAAAGGCACCTCCAACTGCGTGTCCTTGGCCTCATCCGTGGTTACGTCAATGGCTTTGGCTTTGCGGCTCTCTATATGTCCCTTCGTCGTATCGAAATGGGCATTGCCGGGAATCACGTTCCCCTCTTTCACCAAATAAGAGAACAGCACGTTCTCGGCTGCGCGTCCCTGATGAGTAGGAATAACATATTTAAAACCGAATATACGCTGCAGCACTTCCTCGAACTTATAAAAAGAAGTTGCACCGGCGTAACTCTCATCACCAAGCATCATGGCCGACCACTGGCGGTCGCTCATGGCACCGGTTCCCGAGTCGGTAAGACAATCGATATATACTTGTTCGGCTTTCAGTTGGAAAACATTGTAATGGGCTTCTTTCAGCCACTGTTCACGCTCCTCACGCGTACTTTTACGCATGGGTTCTATCATCTTGATCTTCCAAGACTCTGCAAATGGTAATTCCATAATTGTGTTTTTAGAGTGCACCACACCTGTCAATGAGCCAAGCCCGGCAGATGGTATGCCAGCCACGGTGAATTCACCTCATCGCATCATGCATGGCGCACGATTGTTGATAGTTGTAGATTAATAAAAAGGGATAAAAGATTTACGGCGGAAACATTCATTTATCTCCGCAACCAAACATCAAAAACAGAAATGATCGAATTCTTTGATGTTTATAAATTTGTGCGATATAAACGCAACGCTGTTAACACTTGGCACCATTCTATCTTTGCCGTTTCTTTGATGCTGCAAAGATAGAAAAAAGAATTCAATACGGCAAACGATTTACAAAAAAAATCTTCAAGCCGACAAAAACAATCAGAAAACAAGAGAGTCAACCAGCAAGTGAAAGCGGCTGGCGCACATCAGTCTTGCTTCATCACATCCGGCGGACAGTCTTCTTTACGACTTCCCCATTCGCGGTTAGGTTCCGGACCCATTTCAAACACCAGTTCCCCACCGTCGGTAATCATCTTGTGCGTAATGTAGTTCTTGGTATAAGAAACACCGTTCCAAGTGGCTTGTTGAATATAGATGTTATCCGCTGAAAGATTGTGGGCGCGTATCTCAAGTCTCCCTATCCGTGCACTGCTGAACGAGGGCGTGCCGATGATGTAATAGGGAGTGGCAGGGCATACTGGATAGAATCCCAAGGCAGAAAAGACATACCATGCCGACATCTGTCCCGCATCGTCGTTACCGCTCAAGCCACCAGGCACGTCCAGGTATTCCGTCTGCATAATGTGCTTTACCCACTTCTGCGTGCGCCAGGGTTCACCAGCATAGTTGAACATATAAGCCACCTGATGACAGGGTTCGTTGCCATGCCAGTAAAGCCCGGAGGTGAACATAGAGTCGAGACGAGCCACATACCGCTCTCTGCCTCCCATCACCTGCATCAGCCCATAAGGATCGTGGGGGACGTACCAAGTGTAATGGCAGGCTGCGCCCTCAGTAATAAAGGGAACGCGATGCACCTGATCCCCATTGTTGAGCCAACGCCCGTTCTTATACCGTCCGTCAGCCCATCCTGTATGCGGATTGATGGCATTGCGCCAGTTGGCAGCGCGCTTCATCAGTTCTTGGTAGTCTGCGGTTTTGCCCAGTTTGCGGGCTGCCTGTGCCAGTGCGAAGTCATCATAGGCATACTCCAGTGTACGGCTCGCCTGCTCGTGGGTGTGGAATGCCTCCATCACACTGTCTTCCTGTGGTATGTAACCATATTTCAGATAACTGTCCAAGGCACGGCGTCCCATGCCGTTTCTGTATTCCTCGTATGTATCAGGACGCTGGAATGCGTTCTTGCGCATAGCCTCGTACGCCTTTTCTGCGTTCAAGTTGCCCACTCCCTTCACAATGGCATCAGAAAGGGCTGCAATGCAATGATCGCCAATCATGGCTGCCGTATAACTGTTCCAACAGGGGAAGATGGGAAGCCAACCGCCTTGCTCATACATGTGGACGAGGCTGTTGAGCATTGCGCTGGATGCGGGCTCTATCAGAATATTCAGCGGGTTCAGCGCACGATAGGTGTCCCACATGGAGAAGTCCATGTATACCCTCTGATAGATGGCCTTGCCGCCCATGCTCCCAAGCGAATGGCGCATGACTTGCTTGCCACCGGCAAACGACGGATAACGACCGTCCTTATCGCTAAAAGCACGGGGAAGGAATGCTGTGCGATAGAGAGCACCGTAAAACTGACTGACAGCGCCTTCTTCGCCATCCACTCTCACTCTTCGGAATTTCTTAAGCCATGCCTCTGCCACCCGGCATCGCGTATCGTAAAACTCCCAATGGGGCATTTCCTGCTCTATATTATTGAAAGCACCTTCCATATCGACAAAACTGCTACCTGCCTTCACCAGCACATCCTGTCCTGCTGCCACATCGAAAGCGACCCAGGCAACCGTGTCTTTCACACCATATTCTGTGATGGGCAGTTCGAACTCCACAACAAACCAGCCGCTGAAACCAGCACTTTCGCCCCACCCTTGATAGATGCGATGCACAGGATTATAACCATAGATGCAGTTCTTCGCAGTATCAACAGCCACAAAGCCTTCGTTCTCATCGCTATTGGGATTCACCACGAAATAAGCCTTTCCGCCTTTCTGATATGTGAAGCGGAACATCGCACTATGGCTCAGTCCGGTCATTTCGGCCTTTAGGTGCTCATCGGGCAGCACAACCGAGTAATAATCAGGATGCGACACCTCGTCGGCATGACTGAAACGAGAGGCCCGCTCTTCCGGTTTCAAGCGCAATTGATCCATCAGCGGCATTAATGTGAATGTGCCATAGTCCTGCGTGCAGCCTCCTACCAGCCAGTGACTGTTGCGGAATCCCTGCAAACGGGTGTCACTATAATAATAAGGAGCAACGCATTTGCGCTCTGTGTCACGTGTCTGCGGTGTCCAGAAATTCATTCCGTTAGGCACCAGCACGGCGGGTATGGTCTGCCCATGTTCTTCAGAACCCTTACCATAGCGCCCTGCCGACTTCGTTACGGCATAGTCGGTGCCCACCATGGTATTGACAGACTCCAGGCGGCGCAGGTTCTCAAAGTCCATGATACGGCTGTTAACAAACTTCTTCATCTCCTCCCACCGCATATAAACCTTAGTGGAACGCAGTCCTAATTTCACCTCCCGCTCATTGTGGAGCACTTTCACAATCACCTCCTTGCCGTCAGTGAAGAATATCAATTGGAGATTGGCAGCCATTGGCAATACTTCATCCATGTGATCAGCCCGCTCATCGCTCAACGACTCAGCGCCCATCAGCGACAGAAGGCGATACAGATTCGTGTCATGGCCGAAGCGCAAGTGGACGGCGACATGTCCCTGCCGAATGGCATTGTCGGCATCGCTGACAATCCGCTGCCACAGCGATATCGCAGAACGGGCAGCGATTCCATAGTTGTCCGGACACAAGCCATTACAAATCCACATGCGGAGATTGTTCTGGTCGTAGACAGAACGCCATTCGCCATCTGTGAGGATATCATCGAAACGGATGTCAAGAGGCACATCTTGCATGTCAGAGGCAATGGTGTGAATCTCTGAAAGCAGTTTGTCAGGGTTCTCCACCTTCGTAGGATCCTTGAACAAAGCCCTGGCCAAGCGCTCGCCCGTGAGCCATCCTCTTGGCTTTGTCTTTGCCTCAAGGGCCTTCAGTTCAGGTGATGTATAAGCCAGCCACGCCATATCGGCGGAGTCGGTTACCATGCTAAGTGGCAAGCCCTGCCCTTCTGACAGCCGCTTCAGTTCACCGCAGAAGGCATGCATGCTTTTGGCACAACGGTCGTAAACGCTGCTGCGCGCATCCACGTTCCGACTGCCGGAAAACACCTCTGGGTAGTGTTCATACATTCTCCGGGCTATGCCCTGATGCTGAACGGCTCCCAAGGGAGTCAGTTTCCCGCCATTGCCCTGCGCGTTCTTCCATACCTTCTTCAATCGCTTCTTCAGGCTTCTACCGAGTTTCGTCAGATTTCCATCGTCAGCAAACTGGGCGTTCACCCATTCATAGCGGCTGTCAGAAGGGAGCCAGCGCGAACCGTGGCGACCGTAATGAGAGATATAAAAGGGTTTGAAACCATCGGGTACGGCTGTCAATGTTTCGTCGGGAGCATGATAAGCATAATAAACGCCGCCTCGGCGCTCCTGCATGGTTTGTGCAGAAACGGCACGACCAAGCACCAGCAGCAGGCAGACCACCGCCACGCGACAGCAATTTCTCGAACCTATCGTATTCCTTTTCATGACGAAACAATCGCTTCCCCTCATCAATAAGAAATATGACTAATTGGCAAGTTCCGACAAGAACTTGATACGCACCAGACGCACTTCGTCCTCAGAATAGTCGTCGCCCAGTTCCTCCATGGCAACATTCAGGTCGTCGGTATCGCTCTCACGGAAATACTCAAAGATGTCATCCACATGATCCTCGTCCATCACCTCATCCAGGAAATAGTCGATGTTCAGTTTCGTTCCGCTATAAACGATGGCCTCCACCTCATCAAGCAAATCCTCGAACTCCAGTCCCTGAGCATTGGCAATGTCATCCAATGCCACCTGGCGGTCGATGCTCTGGATGATTTTCACCTTGAGCATGCTCTTCTTGGCCACAGTGCGCACGCGCAAATCCTCTGGACGCTCTATCTCGTTTTCCTCGCAGTGTTTCTTGATCAGTTCAACGAACTCCTTGCCAAACTTGCGCGCCTTGCCAGCCCCCACGCCCTGGATGTTCTGCAACTCCTCCAGCGTGACGGGATAGACGGTGGCCATCTGCTCCAAAGAACCGTCCATGAACACCACATAAGGCGGAAGCCCGCTCTTCTTGGCCACTTTCTTTCTCAGGTCCTTCAGCATGGCATAGAGTTCCGGATCCAGCGCACTGCCCTGGCCTTCCAGCATCTCTTCATCATCGTCATCATTGAATTCCTTGTCTTCAACAATCATGAACGACGACGGTTTCTTAATGAATCTCTTGCCGGCCGATGTAAGTTTGAGCAGTCCGTAGTTCTCCACGTCCTTGCGCAGATAACCCGCAATCAACGCCTGACGGATTACCGGGTTCCACAATTTGGGATCCTCGTCCTCGCCAGAGCCGAATTCTTCCAGTCTGTCATGCTTATGCGCAACGATGTCGTCGGTGGCAACGCCCTTGACGAAGTCGATTACATAGTCACTGCGGAAATCCTCTTTGATGGCCAGCACTGCTTTCAACACGATGAGCAGCGCATTCTCTCCCTCAACCTTGGTCTTGGGATGAAGACAATTGTCACAACTGCCGCAATTGTCCTCATTATACTCTTCACCGAAATAGTGCAGTAACAATTTTCGGCGACATACCGACGACTCGGCATAGGCCGCTGTTTCCTGCAGCAGTTGACGGCCAATGTCCTGTTCTGCCACAGGTTTCCCTTCCATGAATTTCTCCAGTTTCTGCAAGTCCTTATAGGAATAGAAAGCGATGCACTTGCCTTCGCCGCCGTCGCGCCCGGCACGCCCCGTCTCCTGATAATACCCTTCAAGACTCTTGGGAATGTCGTAGTGGATGACGAAACGCACATCCGGCTTGTCAATACCCATACCGAAGGCTATCGTGGCCACGATCACGTCGATTCGCTCCATCAGGAAATCATCCTGCGTGGTGCTACGTGTCTGCGAGTCCAGTCCGGCATGATAAGGAGCCGCTTTGATTTCGTTGGCGCAGAGCACGGCAGCAAGTTCTTCCACCTTCTTGCGCGATAGACAATAGATGATTCCGCTCTTGCCCGCATTCTGCCTGATAAACTTCACAATCTGCTTGTCCACATCCTTTGCCGACTTCTGCCTGACCTCATAATACAGGTTGGGACGGTTAAACGAACTCTTGAACTCCGTGGCATCCATGATATTGAGGCTCTTCTTGATATCGGTGCGCACCTTGTCGGTCGCCGTCGCCGTAAGTGCGATGACCGGTGCCTGCCCTATCTCATTGATGATAGGACGGATGCGGCGATACTCCGGACGGAAGTCATGTCCCCATTCCGAAATGCAATGAGCCTCGTCAATGGCATAGAAAGAAATCTTACACATCTTCAGGAACTCCACATACTCCTCCTTCGTGAGCGACTCTGGTGCAACATACAGCAGTTTCGTCTTTCCTGAAACGATGTCGCTTTTCACCTGGTCAATGGCGGCTTTGTTCAGCGAGGAGTTCAGATAGTGGGCCACACCGTCCTCCTCGCTCATCCCGTTGACAACGTCAACCTGATTCTTCATCAGGGCAATAAGTGGTGAGATAACGATTGCCGTGCCGTCCATGATGAGCGACGGAAGTTGATAACAAAGCGACTTGCCGCCGCCAGTAGGCATCAACACGAAGGTATTCTTCCCGGCAAGCACATTGCGAATGATTGCCTCCTGGTCTCCCTTGAACGTATCGAAGCCGAAATGATGCTTCAACTTCTGTATAAGATTCACTTCCTTTGTCATATATTAAGCAGTTATTACTGGATAATAATGGTGTTTTCTATGGTTTTATCATGCGCTTGCCAGCATGTTGGCACCTGCTTTCTCCAACTGCTGTTTCGCATAATCGAGAGTCACTTCGAAGGTCTTCACTTTCTTCGAAGGTATTTCAAACATGGCATCCATCATCATGTTCTCCACGATGGAGCGCAGGCCGCGAGCACCCAGTTTATACTCCACTGCCCTGTCCACCACATAGTCGAGCGTCTCCTCTGGAATTTCCAACTTGATGCCATCCATTTCAAAGAGTTTCTCATACTGCTTCACAATGGAATTCTTAGGTTCCACCAGTATCTTGCGCAGCGCCTCCTTGTCGAGCGGATTCAGATAAGTGAGCACCGGAAGGCGGCCGATGAGCTCGGGTATCAGGCCAAAGGACTTCAAGTCTTGCGGAAGGATATACTGCATCAGGTCCTTCTTGTCTATCTTACGCACATTCTGCACGCTGTTGTATCCCACCACGTGCGTGTTCAGGCGTTGCGCTATCTTGCGCTCAATACCGTCGAAGGCACCGCCGCAGATAAACAGGATATTGCGTGTGTCCACATGCAGGTATTCCTGGTCAGGATGCTTGCGCCCGCCCTGCGGGGGAACGTTCACCATGGTTCCCTCGAGCAGTTTGAGCAGTCCCTGCTGCACGCCTTCGCCACTCACATCGCGGGTGATGCTGGGGTTGTCGCTCTTGCGCGCAATCTTGTCAATCTCGTCAATGAAGACGATGCCGCGCTGCGCTGCCTCGATATTATAGTCGGCCACCTGGAGCAGTCGGCTCAGAATGCTCTCCACATCCTCGCCCACATAGCCTGCTTCGGTGAACACCGTTGCGTCGACGATGGTGAAAGGCACATCGAGCATTTTTGCGATGGTGCGCGCCATGAGCGTCTTTCCCGTTCCCGTGCTGCCCACCATGATGATGTTGCTTTTCTCTATTTCCACGCCGTTGTCAGACTCCGGCTGGAGCAAGCGCTTGTAGTGGTTATAGACCGCCACCGACAAATAGCGCTTGGCCTCTTCCTGGCCAATCACATACTGGTCCAGATGTTTCTTGATGTCAAGCGGCTTGGGCACCTTCTTCAAGGTGAACTTAGAGTCCTTGCCGTTCTTTCCTTTAGTCTGCGGAGCCAGCACGCCCGACGACTGGGTTATTTCGTATGCCTGCACGGCACAATTCTCACAGATATACCCATTGATACCCGTGATGAGCAACTTCACTTCATTCTCACTGCGTCCGCAAAAACTACAAACTTTCTTTGGCATCGCTGTTTACTCTCCTATTGGTTGTTTACTGTCGCCTGCCTCTGTCGAAGGGTCAGTCTGCGACTGTGCCTCTATTTGTGGTGTTTCCTTCGCGCCGATGGCCTTCTCCACCTGATAATTGAAGTCAGGAGAAGCCTTTCTTGTAAGCACGGTGTCAATCATTCCATACTCTTTGGCCTCCTCAGCCGTCATCCAGTAGTTACGGTCGGAATCAGCCCACACCTTGTCAAACGGCGTATGCGAATGGTCGCTGATGATGGAATAGAGTTCCTTCTTATATTTCATAATCTCGCGCGCCTCGATCTCGATGTCCGAAGCCTGGCCCTGCACACCGCCCAGCGGCTGATGAATCATCACGCGGCTGTGGGGAAGAGCCGAGCGCTTGCCCTCTTTTCCGGCCACCAGCAGCACGGCGGCCATCGATGCGGCCATGCCCGTGCAGATGGTTGCCACGTCTGACGAGATGAACTGCATGGTATCGTAGATGCCCAGTCCGGCTGTTACGCTGCCGCCGGGGCTGTTGATATAGATGGAGATATCCTTTCCCGGATCGGTGGAGTCCAGGAAAAGCAACTGTGCCTGCAGCGTGTTGGCCGTATAATCGTCAATCTGCGTGCCGAGGAAGATGATTCGGTCCATCATGAGTCGGGAGAACACGTCCATCTGCGTCACATTGAGAGAACGCTCCTCCAGGATATACGGATTCAGATATTGGTTTTGCGCACTGATGATGTCATCAACGACCATGCCGTTGATTCCCAAATGCTGGGTAGCATATTTTCTAAAATCTTTCATATTACTCATTGTGTTTTAATAGACAAAAAAGAAAGTTATCGACTTTTTCATCCTTGTGAGTTACAAAGATACAAAAAAAAGTCGATAACTTCTTATAAGAAAGCAGTTTTTTAGCAAAAAAACTTTTTTTAACTATTTACTGCCATGATGATTCCGGATTATTTCCCGCTCTCCATCAACTTGTTGAACTCCTCGAGTGTGGCCTCTTTCTCGTTCAGTTTCACCACCTTCTTGAGAGCCTCTGTCAGTTTGCGGTCGATGCTGCGGTCGATGAGATTCTCCACATACTCCTGCTTCTTCAGCATGTCGGCAGCATAGTTCTCCAGATACTCGTCGGGAATATTGTTCATGCCATACTGGGCGAACTGTGCGCGGGCGGCTTCCTTGGCAGCCTCCTTCACGTCGGCATCCTCAATCTTGATGTTATTGGCGGCCACCAACTGCTCCTTGATCAGGTGCCACTTCAGTTCCTTGATGCTCATGTCGAAGTTCTTCTCCACAAAGTCAGCACCCTTGTCCTTGTTGTTGTTCAGCATGACGCGCTTGAGCAATGCCTCCGGGAACTCCAGTTTGCCCACCTTCTTCTCGCAATGTGCACGCACATCCAGGATGAAGCGGTAGTCGCTGTCGGTAGCGAACTGTGCCTTCAGAGCCTCGGCAATCTTCTCACGGAACTCTTTCTCATCCTTCACCACACCGGCTCCGTAAACGGCGTCGAACAGTTCCTGGTTCACCTCTGCCTTGACATAGCGGCTGATCTCAGTAATCTGGTAACTGAAATCAGAAGTGATGTTCTCAGCCTCTTCGCGTGAAATCTTCAGCAAGCCTGTCAGTTCGCCGAGATTCTCGGGATAAGCCTTCTTGGGGTTGAAGGTGATGATGTCACCAAGTTTCACGCCGTCGAACAGTTTCTTCTGGTCGTCCACCTTGATATATGCCGGCAGCATAACAGCGTCGGAAACGGTGATGCCGCCTTCCTTGGTATTGCCGTTCTCGTCGAGTTCGCGAAGGTCACCTTTCAGCATGTCGTTGTCCTGGTATTCCTCCACCTTCTCGTTGTGGCCTGAACGCGAGGCATACATCTCAACCTGCTGGTCAATCAGTTTATCGTCAACGGTAATGGTATAATGGTCAATCTTGTCACGGCCGGTCAGGGCTACCTGGAACTCAGGAGCCACGGCGATATCGAACATAAATGTATAAGGAGCCTCGCCCTCTACGTCAACAGGTTCCTGCTTGTCGCTTGGAAGCGGCTCACCCAGCATCTGAATCTTGTTCTCATTTACATACTTGTAGATTTCCTCACCCAGAAGTTTGTTGATGGCCTCCACTTTCACGGCAGTGCCATACTGGCGCTTGATCATGCTCATGGGCACCATGCCAGGGCGGAAGCCCGGCACCTGGGCCTTCTTGCGGTAGTCTTTCAGTGTCTTCTCGACATTCTCTTTGTAGTCAGTCTCTTCCACGGTGAGTGTCATCAGTCCGTTCACCTTGTCAGGATTCTCAAATGTTACTTTCATTTTTATGTTCTAATTTTTAATTATTTTCAAATTGGGGTGCAAAGGTAAGCATAATTTCCGTAATTACATGAAATTCAATTAGAAAAATACGTTTTTTTAACCTACAGGGCGGTCTGCGCGCCCTCTTCCATTTCCACCTTCCTGCGTTTTTCCTCGTCAATGAGTTGGAAATCTTTCTTCTGCAGCACGAAGTTCGTTCCCAAGTATTTCTCCTTCACAATGGGATTGGCTGCCAGTTCCTCGGGGCTGCCCTGGAAAAGAATCCTTCCCTCGAACAGCAGATAGGCACGGTCGGTGATGTTCAGCGTTTCATGCACGTTATGGTCGGTAATCAGGATGCCGATGTTGCGGTATTTCAACTGCCAGACAATGTGCTGGATGTCTTCCACGGCAATCGGGTCCACACCGGCAAACGGCTCGTCGAGCATGATAAACTTCGGCTCGATGGCCAGACAGCGCGCAATCTCCGTGCGGCGGCGCTCGCCTCCCGACAACTGGTCGCCCTTGTTCTTGCGCACCTTCTGCAGGCGGAACTCGTCAATAAGGCTTTCCAGTTTCTGCAACTGATAGTCGCGTGGCTTGCCCGTCATCTCCAGCACGGCCATGATATTGTCCTCCACGCTGAGTTTGCGAAACACGCTCGCCTCCTGCGGAAGATAGCCGATGCCGGCACGGGCACGCTTGTAAACCGGGAAGCCCGTAATCTCCTGGTCGTTGATATAGATATGTCCGGCATTGGGAACAATCAGTCCCGTGGTCATATAAAACGAGGTGGTCTTGCCCGCACCGTTAGGGCCGAGCAGTCCCACGATTTCTCCCTGTCGCACGTTGATATTCACATCGTTCACCACCGTGCGCTTGCCGTAGCGCTTCACCAGCCCCTCGGCGCGAAGAATGGCGCGCTCCGGCTCTGCCGGTGTTTCCTGCACAGGAGTCTCCGTGCTTACCGCGTCTTCTGTCTGCACGACGGTCTCCGTCTGTGCGTTTTCCTCTGCCTGAATGATTACTTCTTCCATGTCGCTATGATTTCAAACGGCAAAGGTAATACATTTTTTATTTTCCGGCAAAATTTTTAATTATTCTTTGAATATACGGCTGCCATTTCTGCCGTAAACGGATTTCCGCAACCGTGAAAAGCGGAATTAAAAAGATTTCAGGAACCCAACAACCAACTCCTGCCGCACATGATCCGTCACGGCTTCCCGCTCAAAGGAATCCACTTCGACTGGGACTACTCCACCGACTATACACCAGAGCAGCAGAAGGCATACGAGGAAATGGTGCTCAACAACTACGAGGTCGACCCTGCCTACTTCCAGGAGAAGTACAACATGCCAGTAGGGGAACTCCGACAACTTCCCAGCCCATTAACCCCATCTGACCCATCAACCCCATCCACCAAGCAACAAAACAACAACCGACCTTTTTTCGACTGAGCCCCAGTGAATCATCGTGCAAGGCGAATGCAATGGAACAGGTTCCAATTGCTAAGCCGAAGCCGATGTTCCGTCTTGGAAAAGACGAATACCTGGGGCTGCACCAGCGATATGCCCAGATATTAGGCAACATGCCTATGCAGGGTTCTTTCGGCAAGTCGGAGGAAATTCGCAAGCGGCTCTCATCACTCTTCAAAGGCATGATGAAGGCACTCTTCAAGGAGAAAGGCTCAAGCCTGCGCATCGACATCCTCGCAGAACAGCCCGCACAGGACTTCATCAGCGCACATGCCGAAGCGCTGGATGCCTCCTTCAGCCAGGTGCCCATGTCAGATGTCATGCGCTCCCGCCTCCAGCGGTCCGACTACATCTTCTCAGGCATCAAGACCTTCCACGAACTCAATGAGGCCTTCCCCTCATTGCTCGATTCTAACGGCAACAGAAAGCCATTCGAACAGTTTTTAAACGACGTTCAGAAGATCGACCAGACCTACAACCAGAACTACCTCCGTGCCGAATACAACTTCGTACAGGCTTCTGCATCCATGGCAGCCAAGTGGGAGAAGTTCGCAGAGGATGGTGACCGTTACAACCTCCAGTACAGAACGGCCAATGATGACAAGGTGCGACCGGAACATGCAGCGCTCGACCGCGTCACACTACCAATCACAGACCCCTTCTGGGAATCCTATTACCCGCCCAACGGATGGAACTGCCGCTGCACCGTCGTACAGGTGCGCAAGTCCAAGTACCCAGAGACACCACACGAAGAGGCAATGGCACTCGGAGAACAGGCCACAGGCAATGACTCCAAGGGCATCTTCCACTTCAACGCCGGCAAAGAGCAGAAGACTATTCCGGACTATAACCCGTACACCATCAAACGGTGCCGCGACTGCGACATCGCTAAAGGAAACGGTTCTGACAGCCCATTAAGCCTATCACGCCCATTCGTCCCAGAGAACGAATTATGTGCTGCCTGCCGGCTCGTGCATAAATTAGAGAAAGAAGCCCCAACCACATCTCCCACTCGTGCTCAAATAAAAAGAGCACAGAAGGATTTGATACAGTGGTGTGAACAGAATTTGCCTGATGACATGGATGGCAAATTCCCTGCCAAGAGACTCAAAGTTATATCTTCTGATATGCTCGAAATCATCATCCGCAAGAAATTCTACAATGAATCTATTAGTAAATACAAGAGCGATACTCTTTATCCTATCAAACTGGCTTATGCAAAGCAAGCACATGATTTAATAACAAAAGCAACACTCATTAATCCGAATGAGCCAAGTAAAGACCATCCTGATTCTACTTTTAGAGTGTATGAATATATAGATGATTGCTATCGCATAGAGATAAAAATAAAGTGTAATAGGGATGGAAATTTCATGCACATCATCAGAGTATATAAAAAATAAAAGCGCTATTTCCGTCGCCTCCTTCGTGTGTCTCATGTCAAACATGGACTGAAGATAACTTGAAATGTCGCTTTTACATCTGCAAAGATACAAAAAAATCCGTTACTTCCAAACAAAAGTTGCGGATTTTTTTCGTTTTCCCAATAAAAACTTCAATAATGTACATATTTAACACCACAGACCCGCAAGAGCGGCTTCAACAGCTAATCGGTATTCGAGAAGACCTGAATAACAGGCTGTCAGTTCTAATCCGTCACTACACGGGGCTATCCGCCACTCTACTCGCTCTACTGACTCTGTTTGGTGATATAGCATCGTTTCACCTTCTACCACGAATCCTTCTAATAGGGTGTATGACGTGCTTACTCGCATCTGTTCTTTCGGGTGTCTGGTGCTGCATGGCAATGCATCTAACGCTCGAAAAAACGATGAAAACGCTAATCGATAAAGTTGGGGAAGGTCAGACTCGCGCTCAAGGCGGAGTAAGCGCCCCTGCAGGATTTTCATTCTTTGTAAAAATCTGCCCCACCATGTTGTGTCTCGGCGTTCTACTCTTATGGACGAGTGCCATCGTTGTGTTGTTCTTTTAGTATCTTCCATAACAAAACTAAGAATATATATATGATTCAAGTTTCGCATTCGCTCAACTTCTTTGTAGTTCATAGTTCATAGTTAAGTAGTCAGTAGTCGGTGTTAAGTAGTGAAGTAGTGAAGTAGTGAAGCCATTACTTGGTTTGCTGATATTTTGTCTCCAGACATTTGGCTTTAACTACTTAACTACTGACTACTTAACTACTGACTACTTAACTACTTCAGAAACTTGAGTCATATTGATTTGCAGAAGCATGTCGTTGCGCTATTTGCTGCAAAGTGCCGCTTTTGAGCCGAGAAACTGATGCTTTGGAGCAATCATTCTATAGTAATGCAAAAGTAAATTAATGTAATTTGCTGAGTAAATTAATGTAATTTGCTGAGTAAATTAACTTAATTTGAAAAACAAATTAATATAATTTGCACGGTAAATTAATGTAATTTACTGACGCAGCGATGCGGAAAGAAAACAGGAAAGCGGCTGTTCGCAACGAGCAACAAGTTCGTTTCCAACGAGCAACAAGGCCGTTTCGATATACTTTTTCTGCCTATCGTTGATGTTTTCTCGGATATTCTTCGTAATTTTGCAGCAATATTCAAAACGTTTTGCAATCAAAAAGAGAGACTTATGAATAAATTCAGACTGATTACCGCATGGCTGCTGCTCATCGCCCTGTGCGCCACGGCACAGCCGAAACCCAAGGATGCCGACTCGAAATATGCCACAGAACTGCTGAAGCGTGGCACAACGGCACCCGACTTCCAGTTGAAGAACCTGCAGGGCAAGAAGGTGAAACTGAGCAAACTGGCCAAGGGCAAGTATGTGGTCATCGACTTCTGGGCATCGTGGTGCTCAGACTGCCGCAAGGACATTCCCAACATCAAGCGCCTCTACGAGCGGTTCCATCCGCTGGGCGTGGAGTTCGTGGGCGTTTCCTTCGACGATAATGCCGACAACTGGAAAAGCGCCGTGGAGAAATATGGGCTGGACTATACGCAGGTGAGCGAACTGAAACGCATGCGCGACTCTGAGACGGCCAAAGCCTACGGCATCAAATGGATTCCCTCGATGTATCTCATTGACCCGCAGGGCAAGGTGGTCATCGGCACGGTGCTGAGCGACAAGTTGGAGCGCACCATGATGAAGTTGCTCGCACCCAAGCGCGAGGTGAACGCCGTGAAGGAGCACCTCACCATCGACGGCAGCCGCGGCAAACTGGATGCCGTGATTCAACGGCCGCAGATGGAGCCGGGAGGGCGCTGCCCCATGGTGGTGCTGATGCACGGTTTCGGCGGAAGGAAAGAGGGACAGATGTTCGACCTGATTGCCGACTCGCTCTCTGAGCACGGCATGGCCAGCATCCGCTTCGACTTCAACGGCCACGGCAAGAGCGAAGGCGACTTCCAGCACATGACCGTGCCCAACGAGATTGAGGATGCCAAGAAGGTGATTGAATATGTGCGCGACCTGAGATATGTAGACGGCATCGCCGTAGTGGGCCATTCACAGGGCGGCGTGGTGGCTGCCATGACAGCCGGCGAACTGGAAGAGGGCGACGTGAAGGCTGTGGTGCTGCTGGCACCTGCCGGCGTGCTACGCGAAGATGCCATCCGCGGCACCACCATGGGCGAGAACCGCAACATAGACCCGCTGGACCCGCCAGAGTATATTGAAATGTGGGGAGGCCTGAAACTGGGGCGCGACTATATCCTTTCGGCACAGCGGCTGCCCATCTACCCCACCGCAGCCCGCTACCACGGACCGGCACTGGTGGTCCACGGCACGGGCGACCGCGTGGTTCCCTTCAGTTACGGCGAGCGTTTCCACGAGATATGGGCAGACAGCGAATACGAAGAACTGGAGGCCTTCGACCATGGATTCTCGCAGAACATCTACCGCGTTTGCGACATGGCATCCAAGTTCCTTGTCAGGAAGATGAAGGGCGAGTGACCACATTCTCGCCGACAAGGAACCATAAACCGTGAAACTCAGAACCACGAACTGACAACCGAAATGAAGCATACACTTATCTATAAATGGCTTTTCGCCTTCGGCACATACCTGATGCTGATGGGACGCACTTTCTCCGCTCCTGAGCGCATGCGCATGTTCATGAAGAAATACGTGAAGGAGATGCAGGCGCTGGGCGTTGACTCCATCGGCATCGTGCTGCTCATCTCGTTCTTCATCGGTGCCGTTATCTGCATACAGATGAAGGTGAACATCGAAAGCCCGTGGATGCCGCGCTGGGTGGCCGGCTATACCACGCGCGAGATTATGCTGCTGGAG
This sequence comes from Prevotella sp. UBA4268, assembly GCA_002395135.1. GTDB lineage: Bacteria > Bacteroidota > Bacteroidia > Bacteroidales > Bacteroidaceae > Prevotella. The sequence goes on from DGWC01000038.1 coordinate 64,162, forward strand.
TTCTCCAGCAGTATCATGTGTCTGATTCTCGCAGGAAAGGTGGGGTCGAACATTGCATCGGAACTGGGCACCATGCGCGTAACCCAGCAGATTGACGCACTGGAGATCATGGGCGTGAACTCTGCCGAATACCTCATCCTGCCCAAGATTCTCGGCATGGTCACCATGATGCCCTTCCTGGTGATATTCTCGTCGGCAATGGGCATCGTTGGCGCATACGCCACTTCGTATATCGGCCATCTGATGCCGCCCGAAGACCTCACGCTGGGCCTCACCCACGACTTTGTGCCGTGGTTCCTCTGGATGAGCATCATCAAGAGTCTGGTCTTCGCCTTTATCATCAGCAGCGTGTCCAGTTACTGCGGCTACACCGTGGAGGGCGGAAGCGTGGAAGTGGGCGAGGCCAGCACCAATGCCGTGGTAACGAGCAGTGTGCTTATTCTGTTCACCGATGTTTTCTTAACCCAGTTGCTGTCATGATTGAAATCAAACATCTCTATAAATCTTTCGAAGACAAAGATGTGCTGAAAGACATCAATGCCGTCTTCGAGAATGGAAAGACCAACCTGATTATCGGCCAGAGCGGCTCTGGAAAGACCGTTCTGATGAAGAACATTGTGGGACTGCTGGAGCCCACGCAGGGAGAGATTCTCTACGACGGGCGCGATTTCGTGGCCATGACCAAGCGCGAGAAAGTGATGCTGAGGCGCGAGATGGGCATGATATTCCAGAGTGCCGCCCTTTTCGACTCGATGACGGTGCTCGAGAACGTGATGTTCCCGCTCGACATGTTCTCGTCGAAGAACCTGCGCGAGCGGCAGCAGCGCGCCCAGGAATGCCTAGACCGCGTGAACCTGAAAGACGCCGGAGCCAAATACCCCGGTGAAATATCCGGTGGCATGCAGAAACGTGTGGCCATCGCCCGCGCCATTGCGCTGGAACCGAAATATCTGTTCTGCGACGAGCCCAACTCGGGACTCGACCCGAAGACGTCGCTCGTCATCGATGAACTGCTGCATGGCATCACTCAAGACATGCAGATTACCACCATCATCAACACGCACGACA
>DGWC01000087.1:0-18526 GCA_002395135.1 Prevotella sp. UBA4268
TTGCACTTCTATATTGAACTTAGGTATTAATTTGCGCGGTAAATTACATTAATTTGCTGACCCATTTCGGCACCCCCAGTGCTGAAAAGCATTGCCACGGAAGGCAGAAAGTGGCAGAAAATGTGATAAAAAGTTATGCTTTTGACAAAAATATTTGCTTGGTTGTACATTTTTTCTTATTTTTGCAGAAAATTCAACACGTTACCCTCTTGTCGCATAAGCGAATTTTCTACAAACAATTTATACAAACTAATTTAAACAAACAAAGGATTATGAGGAAAATTTTACTTTCTGTAGTGGCCTTGGCTGCCATGCTCATCGCTCCGCAGAGCGCGCAGGCACAGTCAGGTGCATCACTGGTTTACAACTTCGCCGGGCTGAAGGCTGAAAACAACCTGCAGTTCCTGAATGGCGGTGACTATTATGTTTATTACAGCGAGTCACAGCCCGACATGTTGCGCTACAACTTCCGCGGTTATCAAAACTATGAGGGAGAGGCGCTGAGCAAAGAGTGCCACGTGTGGCGTTATGGTGATAGTTTGGACGGATACCTCTCACCGGAGGGTCTGCTGTGCCCGAAAGACCGCGAGATGGTGGTCGACGGACTGGGTCGTGGCTCAGTGGTGAAGATCAACTACGACAACAGTGCCGTTGAGGGCGAGGGCGATGCCAAGATGGTGGTTTACATTACTGGCGCGTCTGCCAAAACTCAGGTGGAGATTGACGGCGCTGCTCCCGTTGTCGGACAAACCACAATTGCCTCGGGTGCCGAAATCAAGGTGCTCGACGGCCAGTATATTGCCTTCAAGGTGAAGAAGGGCATGGTGATCAAGTCTGTAGAGGTGAGCAACGTAGTGTACAACTACGAGGCCGGCACCACCGTGAAGAGCGACTTTGCCGCCGAGGATAAAGTGTACAGACAGCCCGCCAAGCAGAACGGAAGCGTGAGCAACGGTCAGGTGTTCTATATCTGGGAGAAACCCGAGAAGACACATAGCCTGCGCCAGGACTACCGCGGCTATAAGTGGGAAGAAGGCCTGAAACTGCCCGAGGTGTGCCATGTGTGGCGCCGTGGTGACAACATCAACAACAATATTGGTGCCGGTGGTCTGCTTTGTCCCAACGACAAGGAAATGGTGATCGACGGTCTGGAGCCGGGCTCTGAGGTGACCATCACCTTCGATGCCACCAATGCCAGCACCAAGGAACTGCTGTGGGTTCCCGGCGTGGAGGTGGCTCTCGAGGCTACCATCGACGGCAAGAAGCCTGTTATCGGCGAGACTACCATCCCTTCGGGCAAGGCCATCAACGTGGTTTCCACCGCTGACGGATACATCGCCGTGAAGGTGTTCAAGAACATGGTGATTTCAAAGATTGAGGTGAAGAATGCCGCTGAGACGCTCACATACAACTTTACCCTACTGAAGAGCAGACTGGAGACCAAGAATTATTCTTCTTACTTCTATGTTTGGGAGAAAGCAGACAAGGCCGACAGCCGCCGTCAGGACTTCAAGGGCTATCAGAACTATGTCGGCGCGAACCTGCCTGCCACCTGCCAGGTATGGCGTCGCAGCGACCGCTACGATCAGGACAACTCTCTGATCAACGGTGGACTGAACTGTCCGAACAACCGCGAGATGGTGATTAACGAACTGAAGGCCGGCGACATGGTGAAGATCAACTATGATGCCACCAACGCCAGCACCAAGGAAATGCTCTGGGCTACGGGTGCTTCGGCAGGAACAGAGGCCACGGTGAACGGCGTAGCGGCTGTTTCGGGTGCCACTGCCATCCCGTCGGGCGCTGAAATCAAGATTGTGAGCACCGAGGGCGGCTACTTCGGTTTCAAGGTGTTCAAGGGAATGGTGATTACCAGCGTTGAGGTGGTTAATCCTTCTGTGGAAGCCGAGAACGTGGTGAACGACTTCGCTGCTGCCGGACAGATTGTTCCCATCCAGCCGGAGAAGCAGAACGGAAGCGTGAAGAATGGCCAGGAGTTCTATATCTGGGAGAAGCCCGAAAAGGCCAACAGCCTGCGTCAGGACTACAGAGGCTACAAGTGGACAGAGGGTCTTGCCCTGCCCGAGGTGTGCCATGTATGGCGCCGCAGCGATAATATCAACAACAACATCGTGGCTGGCGGTTTGAACTGCCCGAGTGACAAGGAAATGGTAATAGACGGTCTGGAGAACCACAGCACCGTGACCATTACCTATGATGCTGAGAATGCTGCTGACAAGGAACTGCTCTATGTGCTGGGCATTGAGTCGAAGACCCAGGCACAGGTGAACTATGCAAGTGCTGTTCCTGGCGAGACAACCATCAGTTCGGGTGATGTTATCGAAGTTCCTTACACTGAAGACGGCTACATCGCCGTGAAAGTGAAGAAGGGTATGATTATCTCTGAAATCAAGATCACTTACCATCCTTCAACGGGCATTGAGAACGCTGGCGCAGAGGCTGAGAAGGCCGACGGTGCATGGTATAACATGCAGGGTGTGCGCGTGGCTCAGCCGGCTAAGGGCGTTTACATCCACAACGGAAAGAAAGTGGTGGTGAAGTAATCTTCGCTGACCGATAGCCTGTTTGGTGGCACCACCGGCAGGCGGAAAAAGAATCAGCCGCGTTCCTGAAGGGGAGCGCGGCTGACTTTTTTGTGTGTGACTATTGCTTCTGCTGAGTGGTGCGATACTCCTTGGGGGTGGAGCCGTATTTCTGGCGGAAACACTTGATGAAGTAGCCCGGATCGCGGAATCCCACGGCATAGGCAATCTCTGCGATGCTCTGAGATGTGCCGGTAACCATCTGTTCTGCCTTGGTGAGACGTATCTCTTTGACCAGGTCGACGGGCGCAAAGCCTGTGAGGCTCTTCAGTTTCTTGAAGAACACGGAACGGCTGATGCCCATCTCCATGGCGATGGCTTCAATGCGGAAGTCTTCGTTTTGCAGGTTCTCCTCGATGATGTTGTGTATGCGCTTGATGAAGTCTAGGTCTTTCTGTTCCAGATGAGCGGAGTAGGGGCCTGCCTCGGCAGCGGTCTTGGCGTTCTGGCCTGCTGCCGGCCGGGCGGTTGGCTGCACTCCTCTTTCTGACGGGGCGGGCGTTTGGGCCACGTCTTGCAGGATATGCCGCTGGAAACGGTGCTGCTCTTCAAGCAACTGGTTGATGCGCGCCACGAGCAAATGGCTGCTGAAGGGCTTGGTGATGTAGGCGTTGGCACCGGCACTGATGGCCTCCATGTGGATGTCTTCGCCCTGTTTGGCGGTGAGGATAATCACAGGAATGTGGCTGATGGTGAAGTCTTTGCGCACGCGCCGCAGCAGTTCCATGCCGTCGATGCCGGGCATCATCAGGTCTGACACGATGATGTCGGGCGAATATTGGTAAACTTTGCGCAGTCCTTCTTCTCCGTTGTAGGCTGTGTGTATGGTGTATTTGTCTTTCAGTTGCAGGCTGAGCATGCGGCAAAGTTCTAAGTTGTCTTCTATGAGGAGGATGGTGGGCAGTTCCGTTGTGCTGGCGGTGTCGGTCTGCTCTGCGGTGTCGGCTTCGGTTTCTGCCGTCTCCGGGCTGTCAGTTGGCGTGGCTGTGACGGGCGAGGGGATGTCGGAGAGGTAGATGTCGGTAGTTTCCGGATCCAGTTGCTCCTTGGTTGTGGGCAGTTCCACGATGAAGGTAACGCCGCCTTCTTCCATGTTCTCGGCCCAGATGCGCCCTTGGTGCATATTGACGTATTCGCGTGAGAGCGAAAGGCCGATGCCGGTGCCGGTCTGGCTGGTGTCGTCGGCATGGTTGTTGGCCTGTGAGAATCGCTCGAAGATTTCTTCCAACTGGGTGTGGGGTATGCTGGCGCCATTGTCTTCCACGCGGATGGTGCAACTCTTGGCCGTGCTGTCGTGTTCCAGTGCCACGCAGATGGTGCCGCCTTCGGGCGTGAATTTGAAGGCATTGCTGACGAGGTTGTTCATCACGATGGCTATTTTCTGTGCGTCGCACCAGATGAGCACATGCTCGCTGGGCAGTTCAAAGCGGAAGGCGATGTCGCGTTCCTGTGCCATCATGCGGTATTCCTGGTGCAGAGCCTCCAGCATGTTGTTCACGTCGGTGAGCGAGGCATGCAGTCTCATCTTGCCGTTCTGCACTTTGCGGAAGTCAAGAATCTGGTTCACCAACTGCAGCATCTTCCGGGCGTTGTTGTCAATGAGGTTCAGGTATTCCTTGTCGGCGGCACCCAGTTGCTGGTTTTTCTTCAGTTCTTCAATGGGGCCTTTGATGAGTGTGAGCGGTGTGCGCAGTTCGTGACTGATGTTGGTAAAGAAGCGTATTTTGAGTTCTGCCAGCCGGTCGTTGATGTAAACCTCGTTGCGCATGCGTATCATGTAGATGGCCAGCCGCGCCACGGCATAGAGTAAGGCCACCGCTAACAGGGCATAAAGGCAATAGGCCCACCACGTGGCCCACCACGGCGGCAGGATGCGTATGGTCAGTGTGCGCTCCTCGCTGGCGTTGTCCATCGTTCTCACGCGGAACGTGTATTTGCCCGGTGGCACGTTGGCATACGATGCAATGCGGTTGCTGCCGCTCATGTGCCATTGCTTTTCATATCCGTCGAGAATGTAGTTGTAGGCCACTTGCCTTTGCGTGGTGTAGTTCAACGATGCGAACTCAATGGTGAACATGTTCTGGCGGTGTGTCAGGGTGAGTGTTTCGGTGTAGCGTATGCTTCCTTCGTAGATGGGCGGGTCGAAGTCGCTCAGTGCGCGGTTCTGCACTTTGAAGTCGACGATGTAGAGCGGAGAAGTGTTCTTACTCGTTTTTTCTACCGCCGACGGGTTGAAGGTGAGCAGTCCCTGTCGGCATCCTATGAGCATGGTGCCGTTGCTCAGGCTAATGGATGTGTTGTCTTCGATATTCACATGGGGGAATCCTGCATATCGGTCATAGTGGCGGATGTAGCCTGTATGCGGGTCCAGCGTTGCCAGGGAGTTCTCGGTGCACAGCCACAGATGGTAGTTGGCATCTTCGGAAATGGAACTCACCACGCCGAGGTTGTTCTCGGAGAAAGGATACTGCTTGAGCGCTGGCTTGTGCTTTTTGCCGTCATAGCGTTCCAGCAGATACAGTCCTCCGCCGAAGACACCCATCCATACCGAACCCTGATGGTCTTTATACAGGGTGCAGATGTCGCTGTCGATGGCTTCTGATTCGCCCGTTTCACGGTAGGTCTCAAAAGCAATGCTTTCTGGTTTCTTGAAGTTCCCGGCGAAAGACATCAGTCCGTCGGTCGTTCCCACCCACAGTCGGCCGTCCTTATCCTCTGTAATCGTGCGCACGCTCATATACTGGTCGTATTGCGGATACTGGGAGAGCAAGTTGTTCTTGTGGTAGAAGCGCGTCTGGTTGCCTTGCTGCGCCAGCAGGTTGAGGCCGCCGCCGAAGGTGCAAACCCAGATTCTGTCCTTGCTGTCTTGGAATGTGTAGTACACGCGGTCGCTGCTAATGGAGTATTTATCGGTGTAGTCGTTGGTGAAACGTGTGAACGAATAGCCTTCGGGAGCCTGCTTGTCGGGTGTCGCCTTCACCAGTCCGGCACCTTTTGTCGACAGCCACAGGCATCCTTGCCGGTCTTCCATGATGTGGAAGATGCTGCCAATGTCGCCCTTGAAGGCATGGATGACGGCAAATGTGTGGGGATTTACGCAGAGCAGTTCGTTGTTTCGCGTGCCTATCCACAGGTTGCCGTTGCGTTGCTGGAGCAGTGCGCGCACGCCGTTTCCTGCAAAACTCATGGTGGAGGTCTGCGGAAAATGCAGGGAAACGAAGTTGAAATGGGAAGGTGGGAAACAGATTTTATATAGTCCGTTGACGGTGGAAGAGAGCCATAACTGACCATCGTTGTCAAGGAAAATATCATAGAAACGCACCCATTTCCCGTTGAATTCAGACTCACTGAGATTGCTCATCAGCCCGCTGTGGTGGTTATAGTGCAGGAGTTCACCGTCTGGCATCAGGATGAACAGTCCGTTTTCGCCGGCATCCTTGAACGACGGGTCGCGCAGCCGGTCGTGCTTCGGAAAAGTGAAGCGCCGGGTGGTTCCGTCGTTTGGGTGGTAGCAGGTGAGCAGTTGGTCGTTCTCGAATCTCCATACGTTTTTCAAATGGTCTGTGAAAGTTGTGTACCCCTTGCGCAGTTTTCGCGGATTCTTCTTGTCAATGGCATCGATGGAATAGTCTGTTCCAATCCAATAGCGCCGTTCACTGGTTTCCCCCTCCACGTCATGGAGCAGGCGCAAGGTGATGGGATCGATGTCGTAGGCAGCATTGTGCAGCAGTGTCAGTTTCACATGGCCTTCCTCGTCGGCAGTGCCTTCATACAGGTTCTTGTTGCGGGTGAGCAGAAGCACACGGTTGCCGCCCATGTACCTGATCTTGATTACCTGCATGTTCTGCGAAATCTGCTTCAGTTCGTCATACACTTCGTGGTAGCGTTCCGTGCGCTTGTTGAAGATGTAGAGGCGGTTGTCCACGTTGCGCAGCCAGAGATGGCCCTTGTCGTCGTCGACAATGCTGATTACCTTCTGCGGCGGAACGTCCGACTGCCTGTTGGAACGGGTGGAAAAAGAGGAGAACACGGCACCGTCGAAAGAGCACAGTCCGTGCCAGGTGCCTATCCAAACGAATCCGTTGCGGTCTTTCTGTGCATCGTAAACAATGTTGCTGGGCAGCCCTTCGTCTTGTGAATAGTGCTCGATAATCATGCTCGGCTGTGCACTGCCGCGCCATGGCAGCAGCAGCCAGAGAATCACGAGCGCTGTTCTTCCTCCTTTCATCATCGGGTTTCTTTTGTTTGGTTCTTATTATTTTACGCCAAATTCTTTTTGCTGCTCTTCCACTTCGTTGAGCGTTTTGCGTCGCTCTTCGTCGGTCATACCCTGTTTAGGCGTGTTGCGCGAGCCCGGCTGGAAAGTGTTCATGGAATGCCTTGACTTTGTTTCGGGCAGCATCTCATAGCACATCTTTCCCTCGTAAGGCACGCTCTCGATGGTCAGCGTGTCGGCAGCAGGCGCATAGTTGCCTTCGAAAGCAGAGCGGGCCGTGATGGTAATCTTTCCTGCTTTGTTGGTGCTATGCACCAGAATGGGCGCACTTCCCCATTCCACGACGCGTGGATTGGCCAGAATAGAGGCATCGCCGATCAATACACCTTCGCCCTCTACGGTGAAGAAAATATTGTCTTTTGCCAGACGGCGCACATTTCCGTTGTCGTCAGTCACCTCGGCCACAACGACGATGAAGTCGCTGCCGTCGGCCACCAGTGGCTTACCCATCTCGTCGGCATACAGACGTAACTTGGTGCTGCGGCGGGCTGGCATCTTCTTCTCCGTGCAAACCACCTTGCCGTCCTTGATACCTTCGGCCAGCAGGGAAACCTTCTGCCAGTTGCGTTGCTTGTAACTGTAGTCGCGGGCCTTCCAGAAATCCCAGAAGTCTTTGAAGACTACGGGGGCGTTGGGCAGACCGTCGGCACGGTGGACAACGGGGAGTGTCTGCTGCTTGTCGCCCTCAAACTGGGTGAGGCGGACGCTGTCGCAGTTGGAGAAGATAACCACATCGTTGTCGGAGAACTGGGTCATTTCGTTGGCAATGAACAGCATGGGCTTTGTGATGACATCGCTTGTCAGCGATGTTTTGCCCTCATTGGGAATTGCCTGGGAAGCAAACATCTCGCAGGCATATTTCTTCTGGCGGAAAGCATCGTAGATACCGCCGAGGTAAGGATCTGGATGGTAGCCGCGCTGGTGGTCGAAAGGATGCCACTGGCAACCGCCAATGAACTGGCGCTGGCCGTGGAACATCGTTCCATAGGTGTCTGCCAGCGAGAGCGCAGCGGTGAGCATGGGCTTCTCTCCCCAAAAGCGGGCGGCGCGGTTGATGCAGTTATGTGCATACCAGTCGTCCACCATCTCGCCGAATTCGCGGGTAAAGATGCACTTCTCAGTGCCGAGTTCCGGATTGTCCATGTCCTCGGGCCATCCGTAGAGCACGTCATAATTGTCTTTCACACCTGCCGAATGCATGTCGGCGGCAGCCACGGGGCGACCCTCATACGGGAATTCCTCGCGAGTGATTTGCAGTGCCTCCAGGGCAAAGTCCTCAGGATATCTGGTTTCATTGAGGATGGGTTCCCACATCAGCACACACGGATGGTTGCGGTCGCGGCGGATAATCTCGCGCGTGTTCTGGTGGACAAGTGCTGCCCATCCCTCTTCTTTGTTCCAGTATTGCCAGCCCGGCGTGGGTACGATGATGAAGATTCCCAGTTCGTCGCAGGCATCCATGAACGAAGGATCCTGCGGATAGTGGGCGGCGCGGATGATGTTCATGCCCGCATCTTTCAGTCGCCGGGCGTCTCTCCATTGCTGCGAATTGGGCAACGCATTGCCCACATAGGCAAAATCCTGATGGCGATTGCCTCCCACTAACTGGCGATAGGGCTTGCCGTTGAGCCAGAAACCGTCTTTTCCGCGGAACTCTGCCTTGCGGATACCCATGCGCACACAGCCGCCGTCGAGCCGTTGCTTGCCGTTCATCACCTGTATTTCCACCTTATATAAATAAGGAGATTCTGGCGACCAGAGGTGAGGGCTGGGCAGAGAGGTCTTGAGCGTGGCGGTGACTGCGGGGATTTCCTGCTCAGAAAGGTAATCGCCCGACGGGCGTACAGGGCCGGGGACGGTCACATTCCCCTTGATTGTCTTCACGAGTCGCCCGTCAGCATCTTTGATTCGGGCAACAATGGTGGGAGAGCACTTGCGGTTCAGTCTGCTGCCCACTTCCACGTTGATGAACACATCGGCACTTTTTTCCGAGATATGGTCGTAATGCAGGAACACACCGCCGCCGGCAACCTTGTTCCGCTCAATGGCATCGGTGATGGCTACCGAAGACTTGCCGATGAGCCATACGTCGCGGTACATGCCGCCATGATAGGCAAAGTCGAGCGCCGACTGCTTTTTTCCCGGCGGGTAATTCTTGTCGTCGCTGTTGTCAGCCTGTACTGCAATCAGGCATTTGTCTCCTGCTTTCACTCCCGCTTGTGTCAGGTTGACGGTGATGGGCTGATAGCCGCCGAGATGTTTTTTCACCATTCTTCCGTTCACATAGATGAGTTGTTTGCCCATGATGGCCTCGAAGTGTATGGTGATGTCCTTGTCGCGCAGGTCGACGGGCACGGTGAACTGCTTGCGATACCATGAAATGCCCTGATAGTTGCGGCATCCACTGGCTTCGCTGGGTTCCAGCCGTGAAGTGTGCGGGGCGCATACCACGTCCCATTTTGAGTCATCAAAGTCCACGGCCTCGGCACCTTTGGCATCGCCGAGCAGGAAGCGCCAGCCTTGATTGAAGTTATATATGATGCGACCGGAATTCTCCAGCGGGAACAATCCGGCTACAGATGTCTCCTGGGCACTCACAGTGATGATGCCCAGGAGCAGGGATAGAAAGGCGATGGTTCTTTTCATAGAATTGCGATTTCATTAGGGTTGAAGTTCCACATGTTTCACGCGCAGACGTCTCCATGTGTAAACGGCGTGCAACTTGCCATCGCTCGTCTGGATGATTGACGGATAAGAATACTGGTTGATGGGGCTTTCTTCGAGCGTCACCCAGTGTTTCCAGTTCATTCCGTCATCGCTGAGCAGCACCGACAGCGGCGTGCGGGCACCCTTCTGCTTGTCGGGTTCGATGGGCCAGTCGTTACATATCAGCGCGTAGCGCCCGTCTTTCAGGTTGACGGCATCCAGTCCGCTGTTGTTGTTGGGAACGTCAATGAGTTGCAGTTTGCTCCACGTCTCGCCGTTGTCGCTGCTGAAGGTAACGCCGATGTGGCGGCTGCGTGTGCGGCAGAGTGCTTCCAGACGACCGTCGGGCAGCACGAGGATGCTCGGCTGGATGGCCAGCAAGCCGCTGTCAGCCTCCACGAAGTCGGTGCGTTTCCACGTCTTTCCCATGTCGTCGCTGTATTCGAAATAGCATTTCCAGCCGTGGCGCTCGTCACTGGTGGGCGAGATGAGACGACCCTTGTTCAGGATGGGTTTGTTCTTGATGGGACCATACAGGTCGTCGGGCAGCGGTTCGCGCTTGCTCCATGTCTTGCCGCCGTCCTTGCTGCGTATCATCCATCCCTTCCATCCGGCCACGTTCACACCGATTTTGAAATAAATGCGCAGTTCGCCGTTGGGAACTTGATATACCACGGGGTTCCAGCAGGCTTCGCGATAGTCGGGACGGAACACGCCGTCGGCCACCATCTGCGGTGCCGTCCATTCCTTGGCTCCCTTTGGTTTGCGGCTTACCCAGATGCAAACGTCAGGGTGCCGCTCGTGGGTTCCGCCGAAATAGCAGGCCACCAGGTCGCCCTTGGTCGTCTCAGCAATGCTGGCAGAGTGGCACTGCGGGAACGAAGCCTCTTTGTAGAGGAACTCATCCACCAGCACGGCACTGCTGCCCGTGTTTTCCTTCACCTCGAAATGATACTTGCCAGAACCGATACTCTTCATTGTTCCGTCGGCAAGATAAACGTCGGCAGTGGTGTTAGCAGGTATCTCAATGTCCCATACCACCATGCCGCCGGCCTTCTTCCATTTGCTCACAATCTTGCCATAGACCGACTGATAGGACGCATCGGCCTGATCCATCTCGTCAACAGTGAAGTCGGGCTTCAGGATAATGTGCTTGAATCCCGGCTTGCCGCTGCGGATTCCCGCCACATCCTCATAGAGCCATGAGAGCAAGTCGCCCAGCAACATCACGTGGTTGCCGCTGTTCATGCTCGGGTTGGCGGTGTCGCCGTTCCACAGTTCCCAGATGGTGGTGGCACCTTTGGCTGCCATATACCCCCAACTGGGGTAACTCTTGTTGGTGGCCAGTTGCCAGGCCATGTCGCTTCTGCCCATGTCGGTGAGCGCATGCATGAGCCATCCGATGCCAATCACGCCGCACGACACCTTTCCTCCGTTCAGCGTGATGATGTTCTTGATGATGTTCTTCTCCACCTCGCCGCGCACATAGTCGTCGTCAATCATTCCGAAGGCGAGCGGCAGGATGTTGGCGGTGACGGTATTGTTGCCGTAGTAGGTGTCATCGGGATAGAGCAGATGGCCAGGCACGGTGGTCGTTCCCTTGTTTACGTGCAGGAATTTCTTGTTGAAAGCCTCCTTCACCATCTTGGCTTCCTGCTCAAAGAAGTCGGCATCGCCCGTAAGACCCTGCATGTTGGCAAACTGAGCCATCAGTTTGCAGCAGCGGTAGTAATAGGCCGTGCCGATGAGGGTGCCGTCGGTAACGCGCCGCGGATCCTTGCTGTGAATCAGTTCCTCGCTCTCTGGCGGCACGCACCAGTCGCCGTATTTGTCGCGCGGCATCAGTCCGTCCTCCTGATACTGGTCTTTCAGGTGCATCATCCAGCGCTTCACGTCGGGGTAGAACTTCTTCATGGGCGCGTCGTCGCCATATTGATTCACCATCATCTCTAATGAGAACGGCAGGGCTGCCGGCCAGGTGACGTTGTCACTATAATAGTTCCAGAAGGCTGGAGCCACATCGGGAATGCAGCCGTCTTCGCGTTCTGCCTCTGTGATGTCGCGCACCCACTTGGCATAGAGCGCGTTGTTGTCGAAGACGAAAGCCTCGCCAAAGCAGCCGCGTGTGCGATCGCCCAGCCACGGCTGGCGCTCGTCGCGCTGCGGACAGTCAACAGGCATGCCCTTGTAGTTGCTGCGGATGCCCCACACCGCGTTGCGATACACCTTGTTGAGCACCTCGTTGCCGGTGACAAGGCTGCCCGTTTCTTCCATTTCATCGTTGATTACTTCCCCGATGAAATCGTCGATTTTCATGTTTTCGATGCCGGAAATCTCGGCAAAGCGGAATCCGTGGTACACGAAGGTGGGGTTCCACCAACTGCCCTGCTCCTTGCCGTTGGCGATATAGTAGTCGGTTGAGTTGGCGTGACGGAAGTTGGCGCGCCACAGATTCCCCGTGCTGTCCACCTTCTCGGCAAACACAATCTTCACCGTGTCGCCGCTCTTGGCGTTGTTGATGCGCACTTTCAGCCATCCCGCCATGTTCTGGCCCAGGTCAACCACGTATTTGCTGCCAATCTTCTGAATGCCGGCGGGCTTGATCTGCTCCACCACCTTCATGTTGGGAGCCATGGCTCCGCGAAGCGTTCCCGTGGGAATGGCCACGCGCTCGGCAGGCCGCCACTTGCTGTCGTCATATCCCGGCATGTCCCATCCTGTGAGTTCCATGCGGGCATCATATATTTCGCCGTCGTATTCGTTGTTGCTGCGGATGGCACCGTTGGCGTTCAGTTTCCATCTTTCGGTCGATGAAATGGTCTTTTTGCTGCCGTCGGTATATTCGATAATCAGGTTCAGGCGCAGTTTCGGATAGCCGAAGTTGGCAATCTTGTAGGGCTTTTTCTTCTGCTGCATGGTATAGTAGCGGCCGTTGCCCAGTGCCACGCCGATGGCATTCCGCTCGCTGAGCAGGTCGGTCACGTCGAAAGCGTTGTAGAGCACGGTCTTGCGGTAGTCGGTGGGAGCCGGTGCCAGCACTTGGTCGCCCACCTTCTTGCCGTTGATAAAGGCCTCATACATGCCCAGTCCGCTGATATAGAGCGTGGCCTGTTTCACCTCCTTGTCACCCTTCTCAAACTCCGTGCGCAGGTAGCGGGCCGACAGTTGGCTGTGTTCCACCTCCTTGTCCCACGGCATGGCTCGGTCCAGACCAATCCATTGTCCCTGCCAGTCGCTCTCGGTGAGCAGTCCCACGTTCCACATGGCAATGTCGCTCCAAGCCGATTCGCCCTTGGTGGTGTTCACTTTCACGCGCCAGTAGCAGCGAGTGTTGCTGCGCAGCCGCTTTCCGGCGTACGGAATCCACTGCGAGTCGGACGTGTTCAGGGTGTAGTCCCACAAGTCGCCCTCCAGCGCCTCCGCCTTCTCTCGCGACGAGGCCACGATGATGCGGGCCGATGTCTGCATCACGTCGTTCTGGTTAGAAGCAATTTGCCAGCCCAGCCGTGGTGTCTGCGTGTCCACGCTCATGGGGTTGGTCAGGCGTTCCGTGCGCAGGTGTTCCACTTTCAGCGTCGTCACGTTCACTTTTTTCTTGGCTGCCGTTGCGGAAATCGCCGCAAAGCAGAGCAGCATGATCAGGAAGTTTTTTCTCATATTTTAGCAGTTGTTTTTTCCTTGTTCACGGTTCTGGTGCCGGCGTAGCGCATTCTTTTCCCGCCGCCACCTTATTATAATGACGTTCCATGTTGGTGTTTGTAATCCTGTTTCCAGTTACAACCTCATTCCTTTCCAATGGTCTGCGATGGCAAAGATAGTAATTTTTTTCAATAAATCAGCAGGCCATGGCTCATAACCGCCGAATTTTTTCTTGTGTGCGGTGAATGTGGCTGGCAGGATTGTGCATGAAGGTTTTTCTTGCGACAGAATGATTGACTGCCGGTGGCGGTAAAGCGGTGCTGTTAACACGCTGAAAAACATGGTGAAAACCAATGTTTCCGAGCCCTGAAAGCAACAGAATGGAGCGCCAAGCGCGCCACTATGGAAAAGTAAATCATATTGATTTACCGTGCAAATTTAATTGATTTACTTTTCAAATCAAATTAATTTACTCAGCAAATTAAATTGATTTACCGAAGCGATGTGACGACTTGCGGCGACCAAAGTGACAGTTCGGAGCATGAAAAGTGCCGCTCTCGAGGCTCAAGACCAGCGGCCTGGCTCTCAGAAAGCGGCACTCTTACGGGTTTGGGGTGCCGACTTACCAGCGCTCGGTGAGCGCGGTGGCATCCTTCTTGATATAGTCCTTGGCGCTGTCAACGGCGATAATCACGCGGTCGCTGTTGTTGAGATAGGCACCGTCGTAGACAAATTCAGTTACTTTGTTGTCATACTCGCCCAGGTATTTCAGTGAGCCGTCGATGGGGTTCATCTGCCACACGTTTTTCTTCGTGCCCGAAATCTTGGTGAGGTCCACCTGCATGGGCTTGCCGCTGTAGTTGTAAACAAGCAGGTAGTCGTTGCCGCGGGTGGCAATCACGCGGTCGTAGCGCTCGCCGTTCTGCCCGGCAATGACGCTCTGGTCGGGAATGCGCTCGGTGAAGGGGAAGGCAAGGATGAGCCATTTCACGTATTTCATCTGCTTGAGTCCGGGGTCTTCAAGAGCGTCCCACCATGTCTTCGTGGCAAAGAACGAGGCTCCGGTGCCGGGGCGGTGGAACTGCATGATGCTGTTGTGGCCGTAGGTATGGCCGAAGCAGCCTGCGAACACGGCCCAATAGGCATAGCGGCGCACGTCGTAGTCTTGCCAGCGGGGTTCGTCGTTGCTGTGTAGCCCCTGGGGAATGTCCTCGTATGAGGGTTCGCCGTCAAGCACTGGCTTCATGGGCTGTTTCTCCCAACTCATGTCCACGTAGCGCCAGTTGTCTTCCTCGGTGTTTTCTTTGATGGTGTAGTCGCCGTCGCCGTTGCGCTGTCCGTAGCGTCGGTGTCCGCTCTGGAACATGTTGAAGTCGAGCCATTCACGGTCGTTGAACCATCGGGCAGAGGTGGTTCTGCCGCGCGGATGGAAGGTCATCACGTGGTTAGGGTCGTATTTGCGGATGGTTCTGGCGAGCACGTCCCACTGTGCTGTGCCCCTGTCGCCGAGCACGTCGCCTCCAATCATCCAGATGATGTTGGGCTTGTCTTTGTAGCGCTCGGCCAGGAATTTGCCGTAGGTGGCTGCCTTCTTGTCGTCCATGCGCTGGATTTGCGAGCCCCACACGCAGTCCATGGCGATGTAGATGCCGTTGCGGGCGGCCACGTCGACGATGTAGTCGAGGTGTTCCCAATAGCCGTAGACACCGGGCTTTGAGAACTTGGAGCAGTCGAAACTCTCGTCGTTGGCCTGGAATCCGAATATATTAAAGGTGGGAATGGAGTTGATCACCTGGATTTGCTCCACATTGTAGCCCTGCTGGCGTTCCTTGCCCAGATAGTAACTCACCTCTTCGCGGTTGAGCCTCTCGGGGAGCAGCCAAGAGGTGTTGCCCAGCCAGAAGAAGGGGGTGCCGTTCTCGTGTACGAGGAACCGCTTGTTGTCGCTCACTTTGAGTTTTCCGTTATCCCAAGGCAGATAGATGGATGGTCTTCTGCGCTGTGCGTTTGCGCCCGAGACAAACATGGCAATCAGGGCGGCTAAAATAATTGTTCTCTTCATGATGTTGTATGATTCTTTTGTTGTGATGTTATTTTGATGCGGTGACGGTCAGCGCCTGCCCGGCTTTGACTGACACTTGATAGAGGTTTTCGTATTTGCTGGCCACTTTTTTCAGTCCCTTCCCCTTGAGAGGAGTGGCCGAGCGGACAAGCAGGGTGCCGCCTTGGGTGGCCTTGATGGTGGCCGACTGCAACCGATGGTTTTGCCAGCGCATGGCCACGTCGTGGTTGCCGCGCGCCTTCAGACCGCTGACTTCGCCTTCGCTCCATGCGTCGGGCAGGGCCGGCAGCAGGTGGATGACCTGGTAATTGCCTCGTTTCGAGACGACTGTTTCCTGACTTTGCAGGAGCATCTCGGCGATGCCGGCAGCACAGCCGAAGTTTCCGTCAATCTGGAATGGCGGGTGGGCATCGAAGAGGTTGGGGTAGGTGCCGCCCTTTTTCTTCTCGTTGCGCACCAGCGAGAGTTGGTCGCTGATGAGTTTTGCGGCGTGGTTACCGTCGAGGAGGCGCGCCCAGAGGCATACTTTCCAGCCCATTGACCATCCTGTGGAGGGGTCGCCGCGATGGATGAGCACCGTTTTGGCGGCTTCGGCCAGTTCGGGGGTGTTGATGGGCGAAATCTGGTTGCTGGGATAGAGGGCATAGAGATGGCTCACGTGGCGATGGGTGTCGTCGGGATTATCCCAGTCGTCGAGCCACTCCTGCAACTGTCCGTAGCGGCCAATCTGCAGCGGCGGCAGTTGGGCGAGTTTTTCTTTCAGGCTGTCGGTGAGCGCAAGGTTCTGGCCGAGGATGTTGCTGGCCTGTATCACGTGGGTGAAAAGGTCGCTCACCAGTTCGTTGTCCATGGTGACACCGGCCGCGGTGGTTGCCCGGTGCTTGTGTTCGTTCTCCGGCGAGAGGCTGGGACAAACCACCCAGTATCCCTTTTCGGGGTGCTTCACCATAATCTGGTTCAGGAAGCGGGCGGCTCCCACCATGATGGGGAAGGCCTCGCGCAGGAAGTTTTTGTCGGCCGTGTATAGCCAATGCTCCCACAGATGCTGGCACATCCATGCTGCACCGGTGGGCCACATGCCGCTCGTTGCCCTGTCGATGGCACCGGTGACGCGCCAGATGTCGGTGTTGTGGTGGAGCACCCAGCCGTCGGCATCGTACATAATCCGTGCGCTCTGGTGGCCTGTCTCGCTGATGTCTTTGATGAGCGAGAGCAGCGGCTCGGTGAGATCGGAGAGGTTGCCCACCTCGGCGGGCCAGTAGTTCATCTCCAGATTGATGTTGGTGGTGTATTTAGAGTCCCATGCGGGGTAGAGGGAGTCGTTCCAAATGCCCTGCAGCGTGGGCGGCTGGTTGCCTGGCTGCGATGTGCAGATGAGCAGGTAGCGCCCGAACTGGAAATAGGTTTCCACGAGGTGCAGGTCGTTGTTGTCCTTGAATTGTTCCACACGGCGGTCGGTGGTGAGGTGGGCGAAGCGGTCGCTGCCCAGGTTCAGGTTGACACGGTTGAACTGTTTCTGATAAAAGGCCACATGGCTCTGCTTCATTTCCTGATAACTGGTTTGGAGTGCCTGTTTCAGAATCCGTTCCGATTTCTCCACGTCGTTGCCGCTGATGTCGTCGTAGTGCTTGAAATTGGTGGCAATGGAGATGTAGAGCGTGGCCTCGTCGGCCCCCTCAATGCTCAGCGCACCCTCGCGGCTCCTCATGGTTCCGCCCTTGCAGCGGGCAGTTACGCGTCCGGTGAAAGTTACTTTTCCCTTCAGTCCCTCGTGGTTGCCGCTGATGCCGCTCAGCGTTATCTCGTCGCCTTCGCTGGCTATCGTCACGTCGGAATGCGGAGAGGTGAGCGAGGCAACAAAGGTAACGGCTCCCTTTTTGCTGGCGGTGAGATGTACGGTGATGACGTTTCCCGTGAACGAGGCGATGTATTCCCGTCGGAAAGCGGTTCCGTCAACAGTATATTGTGTGACGGCGCGGGCGGAGTCGAGCGAGAGTTCGCGGATATAGTTCGTGTAATTGGTATGTCCGGGGAAGTTGATGGATAGGTTGCCAAACGGCTGATAGGGCATGCCGTGGTTGGTTCGGCTCTGAACATGAGCCGTTCCCATCTCTTGTGCTTCCTGGTATCTGCCTTCCCAGACCAACTGCTGAATCTTAGGCAGGTATTCTTTAGCCTCGGGGTTGGCATTGTTGTTGGGCTGTCCGGCCCAGATGGTTTCCTCGTTCAACTGCAGCCGGTCGGCAAAGACGTTTCCGAAGACCATGGCTCCTAACCGTCCATTGCCGATGGGCAGCGCCTCTGTCCATGTCTGGGCGGGGCGGTCGTACCACAGTTTGTGCTCATTGGCGGCCTTTGCGGGTTGGGAACCTAAGGCAACGAGCAGGATGAGGATGACCAGCAGCGACTGCCATGCATCGGCCTTTTTTGTGAATAGTTGCGAGAATGCTGAATCAGATGGTGCGGATGAATGTGCTTTCATATCTTTATTATTGCTTGGGTGTGAATCTTAATGTGTTTTCTTCTTCAATGGTTACTTTGTCTTCATCGAGACAGTCGCGGTTGAGAGAAAAAGCCTGGATAAAAAACTCATAGACGGCATTGCGCTTGTTGGGGCCGAAATCGTGGCGCTCCTTGGGCAGATGAATGTTCATTACCTTCGGTGATTGGCCGTAGAAACCGTAGATGCGCTGCAGATAGGGGAATTCAACTTCCGGGGTGGTGCTCGTCCAGTCGCCGCCGTCGCTGACCACCATCATGGGTTTCGGGGCGAACATGGCGGCCAATTCGCCATTGCAGGTGCCTCCGCCTGCCAGTTGGATGGGCTTGCCGCTTTCGCAAGGACAGCCCCCGTCGAACCATGCCGACATGCTGACAACAGGACAGGAGGCCGTGAACCGGTCGTCGAGCACGGTGAGCAGCACGGTTTGTGTGCCTCCGCCTGACCCGCCGTTCACGCCGATGCGCTTCGGGTCGATGTCTTTATGGGTGTAAAGCAGGTTGAGAATGCGTAGGCCGTTGTATGCCTGCATCACGTGCGCCTCACTGGTATGGTGCGCTTCGGCCCCCACTTCATCCTCGCTCTCGCCCCATCCCCACAGGTCGTAGCTAACGCAGACGGCACCCATGCGGGCCAGCGTGGCATAGCGTTTCTGCAGGTCTGCATTGTAACGACCGCCGTTGAAATGGCCGTTGGGACAGACAATCAGCGGATACTTACCGGTTTTCCGTTTTCCATCC
>DGWC01000087.1:18589-59557 GCA_002395135.1 Prevotella sp. UBA4268
CTTACCGGTTTTCCGTTTTCCATCCGTATCAATCTTACCTTTTTTCCATGACAAGGCGACAGGCGAATAGATGCTTCCGCAGACGGTATGACCGTTGACGGTAGACAGCCGGAAGTTCTGAACGGTGTATCCATCGTGCTTCCTGACGGGTCCGAATTCATTTTTCTGCAATAGGCAAAGACGTAACAGCGGGTCGATGCCCAAGCGCTGGCGCACTTCACGGCGGAGCGAATCCTTGCGGGCCTCCCACTCAGCCTTATTATTGTATAAGGTGTTGAGGTAGGCAATGAGTTTCTTTCCATCCTCGGGCTTACGGCGGGGATATTCGTAGGGCTTGATTTTCCAGAGTCCCTTGCCCTGATCCCAGGGCACGAAGTCGAAAGGAGCACAGAGGTTCTTCAGCGTTTCCTCCACGGAATAGGGCCGTATGCGGAAGTCGGCATAGGGGAGTTTCAGTCCCGCGGTGTCCACATTATACTTCAGCCGGATGCCGAATTGCCTTTCCACATCGCCCATCACGTCATGGAGTGAACGGGAGAACTGGTTTTCAAATGTCTGTGCCTTGGCTCCCAGCGAAAGGAATGCCATGAGGCAGATTACAAGTTTTTTCATATGATATAGCCTGTAGATGGGTTAGATAGTTGAGTCTATTTCCTGTATTCAAGTTTCCCCAGCGTGTCGCGTCTTGCCACAACACGGCCGTCCACCATCAGCATCATGCCTTTTCCCTGGTGGTAACGCTGTCCGTCCTCGTCCCAAACGATGGTGACGGCATGTCCGTGATAGTTGACATTGTCCAGACAGAAGAATTTCCATTTGCCGACAGGAATCAACGGATTCACAATCAGACTGCCGTCGGACTGCGGGCGAAGTCCGGCAATGCCCGTAATCATCAGGTCGTTGAAGGTGGAATGGTTGTAATAGCGGCTGCGTTCGCGGTCGCCCATGAGCCATGCTCCGTTCTTCTCGTCGAGGTATTCGCCGATGTAAGGACGTCCGCGGAGATGCTGACTCTCTACATATAGTTTCATCTGACGGAAGAAAGTGGAGTCAGAAAGCACGGGATTGGGATAGTCGTTCAGATAATTGGCCATGGCGGTGAGCGTCTGACTGCTGGCAAAAGGCCAGATGGCACCGTCCCATTCGCAGGTGCCTACTCCATGAGAGCGGAACTGCGGGTGGCGCCGCTCGGCCGTTGTCAGACCATAAGGGGCAGAGAATCCCTTCTCGTCAAGAACCTGCAACCATGCCTGATCGTATGGACCATTGCCGTCGGGCATGTGGAAATACCATGGAATGAAGCCAATGGCTTCGCGGGCATGGGCAGAGGTGTCGCCTTGCAGCGTCTCATAGAACTGCTGCTCTTTATTCCACAGATGCTCATTGATGAGGTTCTTCAGACCGGTAGCCTCCGAATCATAGAAAGAACTCTTTTGGGCATCGCCGAACATGCGGTGAACAGCGGCAAGTGCCTTGGCATTGCCATACATGTAACTGTTAATAGTGGGACGCGCAAATTGCTTTTTCCTGGCACCGCTGATGCTTTCTTCCATGCCGTCGCGCACGTCTTCTTGCCAATAAAGTCCGCTGCTCAAACGGTGGCTGTCTTTCCAATAATTGTATTCCGTGTCGAGACTTGGCAGAAGCGATTTCAGGAAGTCTTTGTCTCCCGATACTTTATAAGCCTCGTAGATGGCGGCGGGATTCCAAGAACTGAACTTGTTCATCTTGCTCATAGGACCTCCGTCGTTGCCAAAATACCAGGTGCGCAGTATCTGGTGCAGATAAGTGGAGTCGCGCAACCAGCGGCTTTCCATCACATGATGGCCGATGGCGCACGCAATGAGGTTGTAACGGTCGGCATACGAGCGGGGAACGAGGAATTCGGTCATGCCCCAGCCAGCAGGTGTGCGCTTCAGATGCTTGCGCAGTGACCACCAGCGGAAGTAGTAAATGTCGTTGAAATCCTTGTCGGGGCAATCGAAGAGGGGAACGTTTCCGGCCATCCATTTGGCGGCATCCTCGTTGGTGATGTCGGGCTGTGGGGCTTTCCGCTCCTCCGTGTCAAGGGCATAGAATGCCTTTTCGTCAGCCGCAAAGCGGTCGGCATAAGCAGAAACAATGTCGTTGGAAAGCACGACGGGCTGCATGGTTGAGGCTGCGCGTACATCCACACAGTTAAACTGGTTCATATACAGACTGCCGCCGTGGCTGGCTACGACCGGCGCATCGCTGCTATGCAGGGGGAAGACACCGTCGGCCATCGGTCTGCTAACGACGTTGGCGATATGGTAGCCTGCTGCCGGGTCCAGTTCATCGGCGCGCGGCATGTCGAAATCCTGATCGGCAGGTGTCTCATTGTTGGGCTCCGTGAAGATTTTTCCTGTGCGGAATACGATGCGCGTGATGGCTTCCACCGGCGTATCAAACTGCCTTTCGCACACTTTTTTGCCATTCAAGAAATAGACGGCGCGATGCTGACTTGTGGAAAGCAGGGCCTTGATGTGGTATCCTACACCCATCTCATAGTTTTTCAGCAGGGTGCCATAACGGGCACCGCCCTTCACGCGGATCATCCGTTCATTGTCAACCACGATACGAGAGCAAACGTTACCGCAGTCATCCGCGAACTCGATGTCGAGTTCTCCTTTGTCATCCTGATCCATCATCAGGTCGAACTCCACTTCCAGTTCTTTCGTCTTGGGAATCACGCGTTCAGCCTTGGCATAGTCGTAGGGGTCGCAGTCGTAGAGATTCAGCCATCCGTTCTTCAGGAGAATATGGCACAGACTGGGCATATAGAGGTTCCAGTCGGTCATGTCTGCCAGCGTCTTGTATTGCGAGAAACTGCCGTTGGCATGGCTGGTAGCCGCCAGTCTGACAGGCACGACAATCCTTGCCACCCACATATCCTCCTTGTTCGTGCTGTAGGTTACCCACAGATGACCGTCTTCAGGTTTGCCGTTGCCCTCCTGAATGCCACGCACATATTGTGGCCCGTAACTCTTGAACTGTCCGCCGTGACGCAGGGGCGTTACCTCTCCGTGTACCAACGAAAGCGTATTGTAGTCCAGTCCGTCGTTGCTTAGGCTGATGGCCAGAGGCCAACGGTATTCCGCCGGGTTATATACCGTGGCGTAGGAACCGTCGCTCAGTCGCTGTCCCCATATCTTGGCGTTGCTGTTTACCAGTCCCGGAGCCCTGTAGGCAGGCTCGCGCCAGGTGTTTCCGCCGTCGGCAGAGATAGATGTCAGGGCATGCTTCCATAAACCCACCTTCCGGCCGTCGGGCAGGGTATAGCCGCTGAACGCCTTGAGGGGCGACTTGAAGGGCAGTATATCGTCGCCGCGGTCGCTCTCTTCTGCCCATTGCATGCGCTGCATGGGGTCGGCAATTAGGGCATCCACGGCCTTTACGAGATTCTTGTCCTTGGCTTTCTTATAATAGGGATAGTCGGTGTTTTTTTCGCTGAAACCGTGATTGTAGTGGATGAAATAGATGGGACCGAAAGAGCCATCCTTTTTGATTTCGCGCACCACGCGCCCGATGCCGTTACCGTCGTTGGGATCGTCCTTCATCGTCTGGCAGATGCCGTAGTAGCCGATGGCCAGCAGTTTGCCGTTGGGTGCCACATACCAGCCCACGCGCTGGTGCATCACGGCCTTGAGGTTGTGGGCCGGAGGCAGGTCGGAACCTTCCTTGCAGAAGCCTTCCGGCACGTTGTATTCGGGGAAGAGATCCACGGGTTCTGTCCATGTGTAGCCGTCGTCCGAGGTCTGCAGCATGGTCTTTCCCGGTGCTTCGTGCTCATGGCGCGGGTCGGTCAGATAGTGCATATAGAAGCGTCCGTTCCAGTAGGCCATCATGGGTTGGTGGTTATAGGTCCATGGTTTTTGGCCGCGCATGGTCTGAATGTTGTGAACGCCGATAGTGGGCTGCAGTCCGCCGTCGTGGCGTGCCGGGCAGGCGAAGGCCGTTCCGGTATAATGAACGCAGTCGCTGTTGTATTTCTTCAGGTTCTCCACCAGTTGCTCGTCGGCCATAAAGACGGTGCCGTGCTTATGTCCCAAGGGGAAAATGACGCTGCCCGTCTGGTTCTGGAAGGTCTTGAAGTCCTTCGTGCGGTGCGATCCATACACTTTCTGCCGGTAGGCATCATAGTAGATATAGTACCAGTCGCCCACCTTTGCCGTGCTCGGTCCTTCGGTGAACTTTCCTGTGAAAGGCTCCGATGCGGCACTCCACGGACCGTAAGGGCTCTTGCTGAATGCCACTTTGATGTTCAGATTCGGCCGGGAATTGTCTTTTACCACCATGACATAGTCGTTGTTCCCTCGTTTCACCAGCGTGGCATCAATGGCACTGAATCCCGGTTCGTAGAACAGTTGTGCCTTTGAGAAGGTCTTGAAATCCTTGGTGGTCATGTAATACAGCCGGTGATTGTTGCGATGGTCTTCCTGTCCGTCGGGGAATTTCCCAGGAACACAGGATGCCCAGATGACAAGATACTGCTTCTTTACATCATCATAGAACAGTTCCGGTGCCCATGTGTTGACCGTGGAAGTATCCATTTTTGTCTCGATGAAGCGCTGCTTGCTCCAGTGGATGAGATCTTTCGATGAAGCATAGCCGAAACCTCGGTCGCCTCGCCAACTGCTTGTCCAAACAAGATGGAACGTGCCGTCAGGGCCTTTTACGATACTTGGATCGCGCATTACTTTCTGTTTTCCAACCATCGGGCGCAGGAAGGAACCTTGGATGCTGTCCCATTTAATGCCGTCGTAACTATAGATGAAACGCAGTCCTTCATCTGCCGGTTCGTGAAAAGAGGTAGACACATAGATGTCCTTTGCCCATAAGCAGGCAAAAGTGGAAATGGCTACCATGAGGGTGATAAGTCTTTTCTGCATTTGGATAATGATAAGTGTATATACATTATTATTGACGCGCGTATTGCCTTTTTGTAATCATGCGTGAAAGAGTTTCACAGAAACTCTTTTTATGCTCGGTTTTTTGATACAAAAATAAGTGTATTCACAAAAAAACAGCAAAAATGTTAGGTTAATCATGAGTTTTGTTGTAAATTTGCAATTGATTTAACTTAAAACTATAAGCGTATGTATAACAAAAAAATCAAATCAATGATTCTGGCAATGGCAGGTGCAATTGTCATGAGTTCATGTATCGGTTCCTTTGCACTGTGGAACAATGTGAAAGATTGGAATACTTCAGCAACCAATAGCAAGTTTGTAAATGAAGTGATTTTCTTGGCGCTGAACATCGTTCCTGTTTACGGAATCTGCTATCTGGGCGACGTGTTGATCTTCAATTCTGTTGAGTTCTGGACGGGCGACAACCCCATTGCCAAGAACGTGGGAAAGACCAGAGACGTTATCGGCAGCGATGGCAAGATTTATGCCGTTACCAATCTGAAAGACGGTTACGTGTTCAAGAACGAGGCTGGTGAGGTGCTTCAGTTTACATACGACAAGAAAGAGCGCGTGTGGAGCATCGAGACAGAGCAAGGCACAGTGAAACTGCTGAGAGTGAAAGAGAACAACACGGCTGAAATCTATCTGAAAGACGGAAAGGCCATGGACATCACATTGGATGCCCAGGGCGTGTATGCCGCTCGCATGGCATTGCAGAACGGCCTTTATTTCGCCACACGATAACACGTGTTTTTAAATAAACTCCAGCGTAATCAGGCGCTGTGGGGAGAATATCTCCTGTGCAACCTCTTGTAGGTGCGCAGGAGATATTTCGTCTATCTGCGCAAACAATTGGTCAATGTCTTTCTCTTTGCCGTTGTGCAGGAAACTCTTGCCGAAGTCAAGCGCGAAATTCTCACGATTGTCACAGGCGATGGCTATCTGTCCCTTGATTTGTTGTTTGGCAACAGACAGTTGCCTTGAAGAGAGTGGCTTTTGCATCATCTTGTCCAATTCGTGGCTCACCAGCCGCAGACAGCGGCTCACATCTTGGGGATCGCAGCCGAAATAGGTGCACCAAGCCCCCGTGTCGCTGTAACTCACCATAGAACTTTCCACCGTGTACACCAGCGCATTCTTCTCCCGAAGTGCAATGCTCAGGCGCGCGCTCATGCCCGGTCCGCCCAGGATGTTGTTGAGCAGATAGAGCGGTATTCGCTTTTCGTGATGGAAATCGTAGGCCCTGCTGCCAATCATAACATGCGCCTGATGGGTGGCTCTGTGGCTGATGACGGTCTGGGCATGCAGAGGCGCAAGCAGACCGGTGTCTGCGGGCCGCTGCTCTTGTTTGAAATCAGCCCGAGGCCCCATGTCGAGCCTGTTTTCAAGAAGTCTCAGCAACTTGTCGAAATCAACGTTGCCGTAGGCGAAGAAGATGGCATTCGACGGAACGTAGTGTCGGGTTGTGAAGTGCAGGGCATTTGCGGTGGTGTATGTGCGGAGACGCTCTTCCGTTCCGAGTATGTTGTGTCCGAGCGGATGTCCCTTGAACAAGATGTTCTCAAATTCGTCGTATATCAGTTCTGCCGGTGAATCATTGTAACTTTCTATTTCATCGCAGATCACATCTATCTCTTTGTCCAGTTCATGCTGTGGATAAGTGCTGTGGAACACGATGTCGCAAAGCAGGTCGACGGCGCGCGTGAGATGCTCTTTCGTGATGGCTGCATAGTAGACGGTGTCCTCCTTGTTGGTAAAGGCATTGAGGTCGCCCCCCACGCGCTCCAGGCTGCTGAGAATCTGCAGGGAAGAGCGTTTAGAGGTGCCTTTGAATGTGGTGTGCTCGCAGAAATGTGCCAGTCCCTCCTCTTCAGGCTTCTCGTGGCGTGTGCCTGCCGCAATCTGGAATCCGCAGTAAACCACCTGCGAATTGCTTGGCAGGCAAATCACTCGCAGTCCGTTTGTCAACTCTGCGGTTTGATATTGTTTCATGTCCTGTTCTGTTTTCTCTTGCTTCGGAATTGTGAAGGCGACTCGCCGTAGGCTTGTTTGAATGCCCTTGAGAAATAACTGCTGTCGTCGAAGCCGCTGTTCAGCGCGATGTCGCTGATGGGCAGGTCGGAGGTGGTGATCTGCTTCTTGGCCTTCTCAAGGCGGATACTGGTGACATACGCGCCGATGGAGATGCCGGCGATGTTTTTCACCTTCCGGTTCAGTTGCGAATAACTCAGGCACATGTCGCTGGCAAGGGTGGACGAAGAGAAATCCTTGTCGCAGATGGACTCCTGGATGCGGCGTGTGAGTGTCTCGAGGAATGCGGCGTCAGCCTGGTTCATCTCCATTTGCTTGTCTTCGTTTTCTTCGTTCCCGGTCAGGTTTTCTTTGCCATGAAGCAGCGCGCGGCTGATTTTCTCGCGGAGCAGTCTTCTGCCTTCCAGCAGCCGGTGAATGCGCGAATAGAGTTCCTCGGCAATAAACGGCTTCACCAGATAGGCGTCTGCTCCCGCGTCGATACCTTTCAGTCGGTCTTCCTCCTGTGTTTTTGCAGTGATGATGATGATGGGAATGTGGTTCAGGTCGTCTGAGTGCCTGATTCTGCGGCACAGTTCGTAGCCGTCCATGTTGGGCATCATCACGTCGGTGATAATCAGGTCTGGCACGATGTCTTCGGCCTTGGCGAAAGCATCTACTCCGTCTTTGGCCGTGGTCACGTTGTAAGAGTCCTTGAGCAGCGACGTCATGTATTTAGAGATGTCTGCATTGTCTTCCACGAGCAGGATGGTTTCACGGCTTTCCAGTAGGTCGGCATTGAGCGATTCTTCCTTTTGCTGGTTTCTGTCCTCATCGGGCGTTGCGCTGATGCTGCTCAGGGCGGGGTTCCACGGAGAGGTTTTGCCGTGCTCAGTCTTCAGTGGGATTGAAAGTGTGACGACAGCGCCCTTCTCCTTGTTGTTGGCTGCCTTGATGCTGCCGTTCATCCGGTCTACAATCTGTTTCACGTAGTTGAGTCCGATGCCGGTGCCGTTGTAGGAAAGTTGGTGGTTGTTGCTGCCCTGGAAGAACATGGTGAACACGTAAGGCAGATCTTCTTCGGGGAATCCGCAGCCGTTGTCGCTTACGACGAGCACGGCCTGGCTGCCGTTGGAGTCAACGGATACGTTGATGTCACCGCCCGGCGACGTGAATTTCAGCGCGTTCCCAATCAGGTTTCTCAGTATTTTCTCGGTGTATTCTTCTACGAAGTCCATCTGGATTTCCTCTGTCTGTGAGTGGAAGTTCAGCGTGATGCCCTTGGTGGCCGCATACTGCCGGTAGCCCTCGACGGCCATTTTGGTGTAGAGCACGATGTTGCCCGTAACCCATTTCTCCTCTTCATAGTTCTTCGACATGATTCGTGAGATGTCGAGCAGTTGGTTCACCAGTGACAGCAGCGAAGAACTCTGTTTTTCGATAGTGGCAAGCGTGTCGGGCATGTCGTTCTGCGTTACTTTCTTTTCTTTGAGTTGATGAGCCAGTCCCATGATGATGGTGATGGGCGTGCGGAATTCGTGTGTGATGTTGGTGAAGAAGGCGTTTCGCATTTTCTCCATTCGCTGGAGCGAGCGGTTGGTGCGCAGTCGCATCTGGTGGGCATAGATCATGAAGCCCAGTGCGGCTCCCGTGAGGGCCAGTATGATGAGGCCGATGAGCAGGATGCTGCGTTTCTGTTTCTGCTCTTTCTCAAACGATAGTTTCATGTTGTCGTAGTCCTTGCGGCTTTTCTGTCTTTCATAGTTCAGTCGCATGGTCTGCAGTTTGTCGATATTCTTTTCGTTGACGATGCTGTCGTTGATGTTGTCGGCCTCTTTATAGTAGTCGAGTGCCAGTTGGGGGTTGCCCGCTCTGGCCTCATATTCAGACAGAATCTGGTAGATACCGGCAATATGCTCGCGTGAGTGGATGGCCTTGGCCGTGGCATGTGCCTCCACAATGTATTTGTGTGCTTCCTCCAGGTTGTCGGTTTTCAGGTAGATGCGTGCCAGAGCGAGCACCGACTCCAGCCAGTGCCATCTGTCTTCGCTGTCCGACATGATGCGGTAGGCCTCGGCATACTCTTTCAGTGCCAGGTCGTATTGCTGCCTGTTCTCGGCTATTCTCCCGAAATGGTTGTGGCAGAGCGAAATGCCCAGTTCGGAATTCACCTTGGTGTTGTGTTCCAGCGACCGGTTGTAATACCACATGGCCGAGTCGATATCGCCGTTGTGCTCCTTGATGCTTCCAATGTTGGCAAAGTTGATGGCCATGCCCAGGTCGCTCTTCAGTTCCGTCTCGCCCATGAGAGCCCGTTGGAACACCTTCTCGGCATTGGCATAGTCGCCCAGCGAGAGTTGGATGTTGCCGATGCCGTTGAGCGTGGTCACCAGGTTTTTCCGCGCCTGGAACGAGGTGTCGCCTTCTAATTTCTCGCAGTAGTCGAGGGCCGTGAAGTGGTAAGTCAGCGCTTCGTCGAGCATGCCCATGCGCCGCAAGTCGGTGGCCACATTGTTGTTGGCCTGCACGATGATAATGGCATCGCCCAGGTCCATGGCTTCCTGAAGTGCTTTCTGATGGGTGTCGAGGGCGCGCATGAAGTCGGAGGACTCTCTGAAATGCTTTCCCTGCGCGATGAGGCTTGCAATGGAGTCGCGTTTCTCGTCAGTCTTTTTCTGGCTCGCCTTGTTTCCTATACAGGAGTTTAACAGCAGCATAGCGGCTAATATGGCCAAAAGGTTCTTCTTTTTCATCATGTCGGTTAGGCTTATAGTCCAGTTGTTCAACGTTGAGATTAAGCATAGTATGTCAAACAGAACGTTTTGCAAAGATACGACAATGTGCTGACTTTTGCAAATATTTTGTCATGAAAAACCATCGCTGCCGCCATGCTGTGCATACTGATTGGTGCAGGCTGATGTCGTAATAGTCCCGATGAAATGGGCGATTTCTTGTTGTAATGGTCTGTTTTTTGTGCCGTCGGCACAAACCAATGAAAAAGCCTGCAAACATCTCTGGCACGACGAAAGATGCATTTTTGATGCAGCAAACCAATGGTTTTCATGCAGCAAAAGCATGGTTTTCATGGTGCATAGTGGTGCTCTTGCAAAGTAAATTAATTTAATTTACCGTGCAAATCAATTTAATTTACTTTGCAAATTAATATAATTTACTCAGCAAATTAAATTAATTTACTTTTCCTTGGCGGCCAAACCGATGCTCCATTCCAGTAGTTTTCTGCTTGCATACCGCCACTTTTCACGCTTCAGTCTTACCTGTTGATGCGCGTATATGTCTATCCGGTTCCGAAGCCGGTCTGTTTTTTCCTGTCAAAAGCGCATGCTTGTTGTCGGAATGAAAAGATAATCCAAATGGCATGGCAGAAAAATCCAATTCTTTGTTTTTCGATTTTCAAAGTTTGCGAAAATGCTCAAAAAGTCCTTTTTTTTGCTCAAAAAATCCTATCACCTTATATATAATAATGCTAATTTTGCAATCGGTAGACAATGCCCTCGCAGAAACGGCGGTGCAGATTGTCGCCAAGAAAAGGAAAAATAACCAATAAAACAATAAAGTTATGAAAAGAAGACTATTCACAACGATGCTCTTGCTCGCCGCCATGGTGACGTGGGCGCAAAGGTGGACGGCTCCGACGGGGAATGACTATCCGGGTGAGACTCCCATTTACCTGCGTATCGCGCTGAACGGAGAGCGCATAACGGGCAACAGCAATGTGGACATGGAAGTTGCTGCGTTTGTCGGCGACGAATGTCGTGCCGTGACCAATTCGCTTGAGACGGTATCTGCGACGAATGGTTCTTTTGAAGGATACAACCTCAGAGTGTGGGGCGATCCGGCGAAAGACAACGGACAGACCATCACCATCAAGGCTTTCTATCAAGGTGTGGTGTATAAGTTCAACCAGACATTCACCTGGAACGGGGAGACCGTCCAGCCCATTCCCGTTGACCTGAACCTTGAAACCGTCAGCAACCTTGAGGTGGCCGATGAGGGGCTTGAGACCATTGAGGTTCCGCTTCCCGGAACCAAGGACATGTCGAGCCTTGTGCAAATATTCTTCAATGGCAAAAGTGCCGACAAGGTGACCGGCTCACAGGTGGACACCGACGAAACGGAATTGTTCCTGAAATGGGATGCCGGAAATTCGGCCGCGTTTTTCACTGTCGACGACAACGGACTGCTCACAGCCGTGGCCGAGACCGGAGAGAATGATGGCTATCTGGGTGTTTCCATCTATGTGAACGACAAGAAAGCGGTGAACGCAGACGGAACCATTGGAAAGGAAAGTCTCTATCGTTACGTCGACCCATTCGGTTTCAGCATCAGTATTAAGAAACCAACCGTACCCGTGACCAACATAACATGCGATATACAAGAACTAACAGTTTACCTCTATGATGATGTAAGAAACGCTCTCAGCCAACACATTAGCGTATCACCAGAAGATGCAACCGACGCCACATGGTATATTACGGACACCAAGAACCTGGTGCGTCAAGACATTGCCAACGAATCTGGTGAGACAACACTCCTTATTTATCCCAACACACCAGAGTCTGACCAGGTGCAGCCTGCAACGGTAGCACTCACCGTGAAGGTTAGGCCGACTGGCATCTCTGCCAACCCAACCACCATCGACGTGGAACTGGGCGACAATGTGCTCGATGCCATCAAGAGGGTAATCACCCTGACTCCGCAAAGCGATTACATCGACGATGAGTTGACTATCACGCCTGCCGATGCCACGCTGTATAATGCGCAGACGGGCATTGCCACCAAGGTGGGAACCACCACCGTCACGGTGACACCGACAAATGCCGAAAGTTCTAACTTGCCTGCTGCTCCGTCGGTGACCATCACGATTAACGTGAAGAAGAGCGTTACCGCCATTGCCCTGGAGGCCGGCGAGATTACCGTTTACGTAGGCGACAATGTGAAAGATGCCATCAGCGGCCGGGTGACCATCACGCCGACCGATGCCACGGAGAAGGCATTTGAGATTGTCGAGGTGGGCGAGACATTGCGCATCTCGGATGATCTGGCAGCGATGTCAGGTGTTACTGCCGTGAAGGTGCAATCGGTTGACAATCCGCAACTTGTTTCCGACAACAGCGTAACTGTAAACATCATGGAGCGTCCAACGGGCATATCAGTGAGTCCGGCAGAAATCACGGTGAACATTGGCGACAATGTGTATGAAGCCATTGAGCAGATTGTGACGCTTGAGCCGAATCTCACTTATTTGGACCGCTCACTCACGCTCACACCAGGCAATAACGTTCTTTACGACAATAGTTATATTGCCAACAAGGTGGGAACCATGACCGTTACCGTAACGCCTACGGCTGCCGTGCCGGATGCAACAGGCGCTCCCGTACCTTATGCTAATGTCACCGTAACCGTGGTTCAGCCCGTTGCAGGCATTACGCTGAAGGGCGATGCCATAACGGTTTATGTGGGCGATGACGTGGCTGCTGCCCTGCAGCCGCAGGTGACCATTTTGCCCGAAGATGCCACAGACAAGACCTTCGAAGTGGTGGAGACAAGAACGGAGAATCTGCTTTTGAAAGGCGGAGAAGCCTCGTTGCCGGGAATCACCACCGTGAAGGTGACAGCCAACGGACTTGAGTCGGAAAAGACGGCCGAAGTAACTGTGAAGGTTCGTCCCGATGCTATTTCCGGACCCGACGAACTGACCGTGAATGTGGGCGACAATGTGTTTGATGCCATCAAGAATGTTCTTGTATTCGATTCGAAGCGTTATCCAGATAGTGAGTTTATCGACGACGAGATGGAACTGTCTACCACCGCTGAATCAGCACTCTATGATTCTAAGTATGTGGCCACGACAGTGGGCACCATGAGCGTTGTCGTGACGGCAGTGGCCACCAAGAATAGTGATGCCGCCGGTCCGTTGACAAAGACCATACGGCTCACGGTGAAGAAGGGAGTCACCTCGCTTACCGCTACAGAAACCACCGTTACGGCCATGGTCGGCGATGATGTATTTGCCATGATCGACGAACTGATTACGGTGAATCCGGAAGATGCCACCAACAAGGCCTATTCGCTGAAGCCGGACAATGCTTCGCAGGATGCATTCAGCCAAGGCATCGCTACGACAGAAGGCACTTGGAAACTGATTGCCACCTCAGAGGATAATCCCGGCGCATCGCTCGAATTCACGGTTGTGGTGAAGACTCCTATTGCCCTTACCTATGAGTCGCAACTGGAAACCACCGTCGGCGGTGAGGTAACGCTCACGCTGACCAAGGTGGCAGGCACCGACGGCGTGGATGCCAGCAAGGTGGAAGTGCTTATTGATGATACCGACTTGGGCAAACCGGCAACGGCCACACCCGATGCTACCGGTTTGGTATGGACTTTCAAGGGTTTGTTAAGCGGAATGTATACGTTTGTCGTTCTTTACGACGGTGTGCCACAGATGAACTCGAGCCAGGAAGAGGCTGGATGGCTGAGCATCTCTCAGGTGGTTGCTCCCTCTGAGGGTTGGGATTGGATAACAATCAATTCCCTCGCAAGCCGCACGACTTCTATTCTGCTGCGCAATGCCAACGGATGGGATCCCATATTGACCGGCAGCAACGGCAAGATTATTGAAATCCGTTCACAGAAGGCACTGCTCTACAATGATCCTACGCTCGGTCTGTTTGGCGACATCACAGAACTGAAGCCCGGCGACGGTATGTACAAGATCAAGTCGGAGGGCAGTGTGGTGTTCAATCTCGGTGAAGACGTGACTCAGATATCTGCTGACGCCCTTCCACAGACGGCCAAGGGCTACGTATGGCTTGGTTATCCGCATCTGGTGGATCAGCCGCTCTCAGCATTGGCTGACGCTCTGGCCACAACGGCAGAAGAAGGCGACATGATAATCGGTAAAGACAACTTCGCAGAATTCAGCAATGGCGAGTGGGTGGCTGCCGACGGCTTCACCTTCAAGGCCGGCAAGGGATATATGTATTACACGGCTGGTGCTGGCGGCAAGACCGTTGATTGGGGAACGCCGGTGGCCGTGGATGATACCAACAACCCGAATCCTGCCAAGTCGCTTCGCAGCAATGCCTGGAACTATGATGCCAGCCAGTTTGCCGACAACATGCCTATCGTGGCCACTGTGCAGGGCGTGGATTTCCTCGACAACTACTCCATCGGTGCATTCGTTGGCGACGAGTGCCGCGGTGAGGGCCGCGTGGCTGCCGGAAAGTATATGTTCATCAATGTGGCCGGCAAGGGAGGCGAGACGGTTAGTTTCAAACTCTACAACAAGGTGACAGGAGAATACACCAACCTGGGCACGACGGTTTCCTATGGACAGAAGGTAGGATCGGTGAGCAAGCCGCTGACGCTTCTTGCAGGAACAACCGGCATTAGCAGCGTGGGTGCTGATTCTGAGGGAGCAGCCATCTCCTACAGCAATGGCGCTGTATGCGTGAACGGAATGCCTGGCGCACTCGTCACGATTACCAATGCCGCAGGCAGCGTGGTGCGCACCTCTTCCGAGGCAGTGGTTTCTCTCGATGGTCTTGCCAACGGCGTATATATCGTGACCGTGAGCAGCGGTGCACAGCGCATCAGCAAGAAGATCTTAAAGTAGTAGTTATTCTCGGGAGTTGGGCATGCGTTGGCATTCCTGACTCCCGATACCTTATGTTTCCTTTTTACCTACTAATATATAAATTAAGCATATGAACAGGAAAAGAGTAAAGATAACAATAGCCGTGGCGCTGGCTGTGTTGTCACCCAAGGTTGTTCTGGCCCAGGACATCATACAGATTGCCAAAAGCGACCCGTTGATCATCACGGGAGCAATCGGTACGCAGAACACCTATTACCACTCGTCGATAGGCGACGGGTATGCTTCACCCCTTAGTAATATGTTCTATGCTAACCTGAATATCAGCGTCTATGGGTTCAGCATGCCTTTCTCCTTGATTTATACCAACGACAATCTGGACTTTAACTATCCTCACATTTCGTTCAACCTTACGCCGAAATACAAAAACTGGACAGGCTATATCGGCAAGAGTGCAATGCCTTTCAGCCAATATGTGATGGGCATTTCTTTCAACGGAGTGGGATTGGAGTATAAGGACAAGACGTTCAGGGCTGGTGCTTTCTATGGAAAGTTCAATTCTGCCATCAACGACGATCCCTATAATCCCGGCGCACGCGCCCCGCAGTATCGCAGAATGGGCTGGGGATTCAAGGTGGGCTACGGCTCTGCCAAAAACTATATCGACTTGTATCTGCTCCGCGCCTACGACGTGCTGGGCTCTCTCAACGAAACTTGGCGCGAGCAACTCAACGCGCAGGAGAATCTGGTTGTGGGCCTGAAAGGGTGTGTTTCCATCAAAGACTGGTTGTCGCTCACAGCGAATGTGGCCACGTCTGCCATCACCACCGATAAGCAGGCAGAAAGAATTACAAGCGGAAAGGCTACGGATTATGACGATATCTTCAAGGCACGCTATAGTTCTCTCGTGCGTTTCGCGGGAGACGTGAGTGCCAACCTGACATTACCTAATTTTAATACGTCGGTGATTTATCGGTTGGTGCAGCCCGACTACAACTCGCTCGGCATTTACCACATGTCGAACAACTACCACAGTCTGGGACTGAACATGAGCACCTATCTGTTTAAGAAGATTTCTTTGGCTGGAAACTTTTCCGTGCAGGAAGACAATCTCACCAACGAACAACTTTATACCACACGGGGATTCGTATACGGGGCCACCGCAGGAACGCGCCTCGGCGAGCGCTTCAGTCTGAATGTTGGCTACAATGGCTATTTGCAGACGCAAGGAAACGGCACGGCCATTGTCAATGACACCACCCGCGTGAAGCGTGCCATGAACAGTTTCACGGTTGTGCCTTCCTATATGGTGGAAACGGATAATTTCAGCCATGCCGTGTCTTTCTCTGCTGCTTATACGGAGAACAAGGATCTCAATAAGTTCTCGTATGGAATGAGCGATGTGACTTCTGTGGCGTTGGGAGCCTCTTATGCCATAGGAGTGAACGACTGGGCCACTGACTTCTCGGTCAGTCTGAGCCACCAGTTGTCAAAAGGATATGAAACAAAATATACCAGTGACGTGGCATCGCTTACGGCAGGTCGCTCTTTCCTCAAAGACGATGCCCTCTCTGTTGAGACAACCGTGTCATTATGCTACAACGAAGTGGAGCATCAGTCGAAGAGCCTTTCCGTGGGTGGTGAGGTGGCCCTGGGCTACACGCTCAAAGATGTGCATGTGTTTTCTCTCTCTGCCGGTGTGAACAAGTATGGCGACGTGAATATTACGAAGACACGTTCCAGTCTTGATGCTACTGATATCACAGCCAGTTTCACCTACACCTATACGTTCTCCATCTTTGAGATGAAGAACCCGAAGGGTGGAGCGAACAAGAAAATGTAGGCATATGCTGACGTGATGATTAAAAACAGAAACCAGTAAATAGATTCAGATATGAAAATATTCAGGTCAACCATAACAGCCTTGGCGCTTTTCCTGACAGCGATGGTCTCGTTTGCTCAGGATGTGACGATAACAGTTTCGCCTGTGCAGAAGATTCTTCCGCCGCAAGTGCTGTCGTATGTGTCCAATCCCGGCAAGTATTTCAATGTATCTATCACAAATAATACTCAGAACACCCAGAATATATACATGGGCTTGCAGTTGGAGCAGCGGTTCCCATCAAGCGGATTGTTCGTTTCCACACCTGCCAACCGGATTCCGCGGCAGCCTATTTCGGTGGGACCGAATGCCACGCGCCAACTAAGCCTCGTGGAAATCAAGACGATGTTCAATCATATTCCGTCGAATGAGATTTCCACAACGCCTGGGCTTTTCGATGATTATCTGAATGGTTCTTTTGGTTTGTTGCCTGAAGGCGACTATGTGGCTCATCTCACTGCATACAGATGGGACCCGGCTTTGGCAAATCCCGTGGTGGTGAGCAACCCCAATAGCGGAACGTGCTATTTCACCGTGTGCTATAAGGCGCAGGCTCCCAGTTTCATCACTCCGATGATTATGGGTACGGAACTGTTGGCAGTGGCCAGTGTGGATGAGACCAATGCGCAGTTCACATGGACCGAGTCGATGATAAACTGCAACCCAACCGCCTCGCAGTTTCGTTATGATTTCGTGGTGAAAGCCTTGCTTCCCGGCCAGCAGCCTGACGATGCCATGGAGTGGAACCCTGTGGTTTACCATTCTGACGGACTGATGGTTCCCATGTGCATCATTCCTCCTGCCGTGATACGGAATTTAGACAAGACGAAGGTGTACATCGCGCAAGTCACAGCACGCGAAGTGGGGAAGAATCCCTTGAACTATATCATGTTGGAAAACGGAGGCAAGAGCACGTATCGTATGTTCCGTTTCCAGAAAATCACATCAACGATAAGCACAAGATCAATCACTGGTGGCAATGGGCTTTCTGGCAATTCTGGTATCAACCCTATTTCCGGTGGTGTGGTTCCCCCAAACATCGGCGGCACGCCAAGGAGCCTGAATCCGAATGCCGTGCAGTCTGGCAATAAGGATGAGGACGACAAGAACAAGAAAGATTACGGACTAAGCCTTTATTACGGCGTTCAGGAGGAGGTTGACGAGCAGGCCATGTATACTTTCCGCAATCCGGAACTTGTAGACCCTCTTTTCTTTGAAGGTTCTGCTCGCAAGGTGTTTTTGGAAGACGACATCAAGGTTTCTTGGAAAAAGGCCTGGTTTCTGGGCGGAGAAGGTGAACGCCCCGACACGGTGAAGTTTAACTATCGACTTGGTCTTTACAAAGGAGAATGCGGACAAGAGTTCGAGGATATTTTCCAGTCGGCCCCAATATATTCGATAGAAACCAAAGAGACGAGCCACACGATATCTTGGTCGGCCATCAAGGAGCGCGTGAAGGTGAACGACTATCTGGTGCTGCATGTGGTGCCCTCCACACAATCTCCGTCGATTGCTTTTGTCAACGACAGTGTGAATGTGAAGGATTTCGCTCTGACTCAATTGCTTTCCAAGAAGTATTTCCAGTGTTCCGATATGG
Organism: Prevotella sp. UBA4268; assembly: GCA_002395135.1. Lineage (GTDB taxonomy): Bacteria > Bacteroidota > Bacteroidia > Bacteroidales > Bacteroidaceae > Prevotella. The sequence continues at coordinate 36,628 of DGWC01000087.1, forward strand.
TGGAAATCACCAATACCACACCCACCAAGAAGTCTGCGCAAGACTTGAAAGGAAAGGTGGTAGGGCTGGGACAGTACCAACTCACCATTGACGAGATTGCAAAGGTTTCTGGCAAGGATGCCTTCAAGGGCAAGGGTCATGTGGAGTGGAACCCGATGGGATTCACCGTGATGGTGGCTGTTCAGTTTAACGAACTGTACATCAATACGGATGATATCGTGTATCAGGGCGACGCGGTGACTTATCCAAGTGAAACAAAAAAGGCCACGGATGCTGAAGTGGTGGACAAGATTCTCTCGGACACGGGCATCGACCAGATTATTGCCGATACAGGTATTCCGTATGCTGACATGATAACCAGCGGTGGCGTGGGCGCGCTGAAGGATATTGCCAAGACCTACGACATCAGCAAATATTATAAATGGGTTCGCACAGGTGAATATCTGTATGATAATTTCCTGAAGGGTGATATCGAGGACCTGCATCTGCCGCTGAAACTGCCGAAGTCTCTCAACAAGACAATGGTAGACATTCAGATTGCCAGTATGAAATTCTCGCCGACGCATGCCACGATGAATGTGATTGGTGAGGCTGCATTGCCGAAGAGTAACTATACGCGAAATGAAGTGCTGGTGTTCGGCGCGCCGCGCATCTGTATGAGCCCCGACAGAGTTCTGCCAGAGGCGGGAGCCATCAGTCTGCTCTCTAATTTCAATATTGTTGACCAGTCAACAACGTTTGAAATGAATTTCAAGGCTCCCCAGGATGTGGTTAATCCCAAAGACGGATGCTACCTCAGTTGGAAAGCCGACGAACTGGAACTTGTCCTCCTTGACATGGACATGCTCATACCCAAGTTGAAAAAGGTGGACGCTACGGGCAACGCTACCAACGAGAAACCGACAATGAACATCAAGATGAGCATCGCCTCTTGGGACGATTTGGTGACCACTGTCACGATGGACGACTTTGAGGTGGACGGACTGCAGGGATGGACATTCAAGCCGGGACAAATCACATTCGACTATTCTCGCTGGAGAGAAGGCGGAACCATGGATTTGCCGGATAAGTATAGTTTCGATAAATTTGACTATACCAAGCAAGAACTTGCCGCAAATCCTGGTCTATGGCAGGGACTTTATATAAATAATGTGAGCATCCTCTTTCCGAAGACGCTCCAGTTCACTGGTGCGAAGAATACAGAGAACGGGCGCTTGAAGATCTCTGCTGAGAAAATCATCTACGACAAGTCGGGTCTGACCTTGGCTCTGAAAACAGGCAACCTGTTAGATGCCAAGACGGGTAAACTTGGCGGTTGGGCATTCTCAATCGACAATCTGCAGATGGATGTGCTGCAGAGTAAGTTCAAGAATACCTTCTTTAATGGCAAGTTCGATGTTCCTTTGCTTGAGGGAACCATTGGCTATCAGTGTGACATCACGAGCCAGGGCCTGAATGCCGAAGGACAGACTCAAGGATATGACTATACCTTCACCACGCAGCAGATCAATGGACTGGAACTGGACTTCTTCCTTGGAGCGGCGACCTTCAAGAAAGAGCAGACATTCTTTGAACTGACGGCAGGAACTGGGAAAAACACCCGCGTGGAACTTTGCGCCGGTGGGGAAGTAACGATTACTGGTACCAAGCAGATTGATTCGGCATTGCCTTTCGGCATCAAGATGCCTCGCGTGAAGTTTGCCAAGATGCGCGTGGGTAACTTCCCGCTGGCAGAGTCAAAGTTGGTAAAGACCATCACCACGAGTAACTCTTGGACACTGTTGGATATCAACAAGGCAGCCGGTTTCAAGGAGGAATATTCATTCACCAGCACATCATCGGGTAACAATTCATCCACGGTCTATTTCGGTCCGGGAGCCTGGAGTTTGGCTTCCTTGCAGAAGAATCTCGGTCCTTTCGGCTTCACGTTGAAGAAATACGGACTGAAGAACGAAGGCAACAAGTTGGGATTGAATCTGGCGGGTACGATCAACTTCATGGAAAACATGATCAGTGCTGATACGGATATCACTATTTGGGGCAAGGTGAATTTGGAGAATTTCTCTGCTTCTTATAGCAATACGGATTTCAACAAAGCCGGGTTCAGCATGAGTTGGGCTGGTGTAGAGTTGAGTGGCAGCCTTGACACCAAGAATAATGGTAATACCAGCACCAGTGGATATTCAGGAAAACTGCACTTCAAAATGCCTGGCGGCATTGTGGAGATTGACGGTGAAGGTGGTTACTATTCGTACAGCACCTCTACTGCAGAGACCAGTGTGGAGAACGCCAACAATTTCAAATATGGCTATTTCATAGCAAAGGTTGGTGGAAAGGGCTTGCACATACCTCCTATTGTCATCAATGAAGTGAAAGGTGGCTTCTATTTCAACTGTACGGCTGCAAAAGACAAGAATGGCTATCCCACCCCACGAAAGGGTTTGATAGGTGGTGTCTTCGGACTTGGACTGGCTACAGAGGGTTCTGACAACCTGTTGAACGGAAAGTTTGACATGACGGTTGTCTACGACTCTAAGTATAAGTGTCTTTCCACTTTCTTGATGAATGGCACGCTGAATGCGCTTTCCACCGGTGGCGACGACGGTATCATCTCTGCCAAGGCTACGATTGCATATCAGTGTCTGAAAGACAATAGCGGCTCAGGTGGTGCTACACGTACCAAGGATCAGTATTTCTCACTCGACTTGAGTTGTGATGTGAAGATTTCTCCAGAGGATGTAGCAAAGGCTGTCACAACAACTATTGACCAGTATGTTCCTTTAATGAATGAATTGGAAGGCAATATCAGTGTCGTAACCGGAAAGATCAAGAACTCTGCCAGCCAGTGGGTTCCTTTGGCCAATGCCGGATTGAACGAGACGATGGGAACCGACAGCAAGAACAATTCATTCAAAGATGGTGAGAAAGCACCAGAAAACTCTGACAACGGCAGTGGCAAGAATCAAAAGAACAAAGAGATGAAAGCCAGTGCAGGTGGACATATCGCCTTGAACTTCAAGGTGACGAAATATGAGAACTACACTTCTTTTAATAAACCGAAATGGCACATCTATTTGGGCGAGCCGGGCGATGGAACTGAAGCCAGCGAGGAAGAGAAACGTTGCGGCATCAAGATTATCGACCTGAAGGCCAAGGTGGTGACGGTAAAGATTGGCGCCAATGCTTATCTCTGTGTGGGTAATGAACTGCCTAACAACGGTGCTCTTCCGCCTATACCTTCTGATATTCTGAGTTTCCTCAACGGTGGTTCCAAGGGTTCTGGCGTGGAGCAGGCCGATGCGGCCACGGTGAACCGCTCGCGAGAGGCAGCCATGGATAAGTTCCTGAAGAATGCAGAAATCAGTGGTGGCGTGATGTTCGGCTACAAGGCCTATGGATATATTGATGTTGACTTGGGTTTGCTTTATGCTTATCTCGGTGCAGTGGCTGGAATCGATGTGTCGCTGACCAAGATTAACAGTTTCTGCAACGGAAAGCAGATGGGTATCAAGGGTTGGTATGCCACTGGTCAGGCCTATGCCATGCTGGAGGCCAAGATGGGCATCCGCATCCGCTTGGGATTCTATAACAACGACTTCGACATCTTGCATGCCCAGATTGGTGCCATGCTCAAGGCCGGATTGCCTAACCCGTTCTGGATGGTGGGACAGGCTCGCGTGAAGTTGAAACTCTTAGGTGGACTTATCAAGATCAACCGTGCGTTCAAGTTTGAGTGTGGTTCTGTCTGTCTGCCATACCTTGGCAGTCCGCTGGACAACTTCGACCTGTTCACCAACTGCTCGGTTGGCGGTGAGAGCAGGCAGGAAGGCTGGGAGGATGCCGAACCAATTACTCCTTCCACGCAGATTGTTGTGGAGACCAGCACCGAAATGGCAACCCGCCTGAACCTCTATGATGAGAATTTCGCACAGCAATTGGCATTTGACCGTGGCGGCGACAACGACGACTACAAAGAGTATTCCAATCGCTCTTATACCTTTAATTTCGCAACGAGATACTCCAGGCGCGAACCTGGAAAGAATATAGGCAAAGATCCTGTACATACTTGGACAGATGTTCCGGGCATAGGATTGACAGAGTTTGAAAGTCCAAACAAGGAGGGTGGCAAATATCAAAATGACAGTATCAACTACGGAAGAGATTACATCGCCGTGGTTTCCGATGGCAACCGCCACCGCATCTTGTTGAGCAACAGTGTGCTGAGGCCTAACCGCTATTATAAGTTGTGGCTCTATGGAAATGCCAAGGAAATCAAGGATGGATTGGAAAGAGACCCGTATAGCATGGATACCCTCAACGGCACTTACGGCAACTACCCGTGGAGCACCATGAAGGTGTATTATTTCCGTACGGGCAATTTCAATGCATTCAATTCCTCGCCGTCGATAGGCATTCAGGAAGATGTGGCATTGGCATTCCCGTCGCCCGACGGTCACATGGTTCTCGACACATTGAATGCCACTCCCAGTGTGTATAGTGCATACAAGGTGGACATCAGCCGGCCGAATATCGCTTTCTTGAGAGATGTCAGTTCGAAGTTTGAAAACAACCGACTGAAATGGGCTCTCTATGATGAAACAGCCCAAAAGTATGTCAGCGAGGATGTGTCAAATTACAAGTCTAGTTATGCATATGATAACTTGAACTGGTTGCCCGACAAGAAACTCATCGAGGAGAGCAATCTCGATCCGACACATACGTATGTCATCAAACTTGAATATGTAAGGCCAAAGACCGCCGCCGAGAAGCAAGCCGAGGCTGATGCGAAAGCCGCAGAGGAAGCGGCCAAGGCTGCTGAAGAGGCTGCCAACGCATCTCAATCGTCAGGCGGAAGCCAGTCGGGTGGATTCAAGCATGTTGAAGGCAGCGGTTCGGGAACCCATTACTTTGTTCATGGAGGAGTGGTTTATGAAGAAGGCAGTGTGCATCAGGCAGCCGTTCTGCAACAAATACAGAAGAAGGAGAGATTGTTCGATGCTGTGAAACAGGTTGGCACCACATCTTCCTTCGTTAACGAGGCCATCCTTACTCCTATGGAAAAGAGCCGCACTTCAGGTTCATCCACGGCAAAGCGGGCTTCAACCAGTTCGTCGACGGCAACGAAGGCTTCTTCCAGTTCGTCAAGCAGTTCTGGAACCAACACGCTTGAGCGCTATCGGAGAGTAACCACCAAATACGTTCCGCTGGTGATACAGACTCCGTTGCGAGGAAATACGAATACCAGAATGGTTGGCAACATCAACGATGTAGGAAAGGTTGGCAACGTGGGCAGCAACGTAAAAATGCAGCAGCCTTCCGCACAGCCTGTCGTCAATAAAGAGCAGGCCGCAAAGAATTTTGCCGTGTCCGTGGGAAATATCCTTACTCCTCAAAAGAGTGCTTCTTCCGTCGGGCAGATACAAAACGTGGATAAAAAGAATTCTTCTCTGGTCGTTGCCAACAAGGTGGTGAATGAATCTGAAGCAAAAAGAGTATCTTCTTCCAACATGGCCCGACCGTCAGCCGACAATATCTCGTTCAATAACCCTGTCACGAATAAAGAGGTGACAGACATAAAAGAGATGGCAGATCGTAACAACAGAGACCTGGTCTTCACCAACAAGCCGTCAATGACGACTATTCCTAAGACGAAAGATGAAATCATTGCACAGTTCTTCCCCAATGGCAGACCGTCGAAAGGGAGATTAGGCAAAATGACCGTTGATGAAATCATTGATTATATAGAGAGTAAGAACGTAGATCGCGTAAGACCTGACATTGTAGAGGAAGTCAAAGCCGAACATAATGTTAAGGATGATCCTTATTTCGCGAGCCATCAAAGTGGCAGCGGCGGAGGTGGCAGCAGTTCTTCTTCTTCGTCATCGTCGCAGCCAGTATGGTCATGGCCGGAGCCCACTGATCAGGAGAACAAGCATGTGTTGCTGTTTGGAGTCAGGGTGAAGCCATCTGCCGTCCTCAATCCTGTGACAGAGCAAGTCATCCAAGAGCCAATGCTTTCTTACAGTTATCCTTTCATGGGCGACCAGGAAATGGGTGTTGCGCATAAATATAGCATGAGTGACTCCCCCAACGACTATGATCTGGCATTCGATCAGAACGAGGCTCTTGTGAGTGTAGAGGGTGAGAGCGGAAAGAAGTCATTACGTCTGATAGATCCTTACTATTATTACAACTATCTGGGAGGTTATGCCAATGTTTCCGGTTGGGAAGCCAAACGATACAAATATGATGATTATCCCAATCTCTCCACGCAGGGACTGATATTCACCTCAAAGTATCATACGGTTACGCCTACATTGTCGGAAGACCCGAAGCATTCTTACAATTTGGCGCAGGCAGCCCGTACCTACAGGAATTATACAAACACAGAAGACCAGATGAATCAAACCTGGAACATTGGATCGGCTGCCGCACGCATTGGAGGCATCCCTTATGGCCCCATCCCGAGCAAGAGTAATTTCCAGAATTATCCTTGGATTACAGATGAAGGCTTCTCCTGGATTAAGCCCGTAGCCTATACGAGTTTCGCCCCGTATTATGCCAAGAATACGGTTTTGACGCGTGACATCTTCGAGCCCTATACCCAGTTGGCCAGTTTCGTAGATGCCGTTCATAGGGCAGCACGTTATTTCTACGATTTCTTTGAGGACGAGCGCGGGTGGTTTAACGACATCTACCGTGGGTGCTACATCAACTCTTATTCTTATTTCATTACAAGTCAGGGTGAGTGGCAGAACCATCTTTTCCAGTCTTCTGAAAAGTCAAGGATGTATACTGAAATACGCGACACGTTGGATAAGTTTAATATATATGAAAGAACTGCGCATCCTTCCTATTACAGTGCCGAAGTACAGCGTTTCATCAACGACTTCTGCTGGGGAGCATATAGCAGCGAAGATGTCATGGATGGTTTCACCGATTTCAAGGAGTTTCTCGACGATATCTACGAAACGAGGACGTACAACAGCCAAACACATAATTGGCAGTTCTCCATTAGCAAAAAGGACAAGAGCAAGTGCCTCGAATGGATAAATAAGTACAAGGCTTCTGGAACAGCAGATGACATTTATAATAAGATTGCATTTTTGGTCTGTGCGTTTGACGATTTCTACAATCCGTTCCAAGGCGTATACACCGCAGTCTACAACTATCATAATCCTGTATGGGACGAACTCTGGGCTTCTTATCTGCGCGGCAAGTCTTCGATGTTCGACGACTCTTACATGTTCCAGATGCCCTATCAGCAGATACCGTTGATGTATGCATCGCGCTTCAAAGGGAGCAATAGCGACAGCAAGCGCACCAAGTTGGAAGAAGTGCTCGTGGGAATGGGTGGGAGCCATCCGCGCCGAAACCGTGACGAGGCCGACAAAATTTGGTATCGCATAGAAGGAACGAAGGGTGCCAATTATTCCGACTATGAGAGGTTTGATGCCGGTAACACGAAATACGTGAAAGGAGTCATCATAGAGCGTCACCGCGCTAACACGTTCAGTTTCCTGAAAGGTGCATACGAAGTGTACAGATATCCTGGAGTGGACAAGTTCCCTGAAAGTGACAAACGCATGGCGATAGATTTGAACAAATAAAGAAACAGTAAAGACCATGAAGATATATAGGATACTATTCATGCTGGCAGCATTGGCCATAGCCGCCGTGCCGGTCAGTGCTCAGGTAGAGACAGAGGAGGAAGAAGTGATTGACACCTTCCCCAGCCGCAACCTTGCCGTCTCGCAAGACAGTGCTTTCGTGGGGTTCAATACCACGGCCATCCGTCTGATGACCCGTGCCTACGGCGACAGCATCGTATTGCGATGGGGCGTTGACGACTATCCCACCTGGCGGCAGTTGAATCATTATGGTTATAATGTTTTCCGGCTCTCCATGCAGGGTGCCAAACTGGAAATAGACACCCTGGCCTTGGCACTGAAGCCCTTGACGCTTAACCAGATGAGAACCAAGTATCCCGACGAGCGCGATTCGCTGGCCTATCTCGGCATGCAGTTGTTATACGGCCGCGGCCGCACAACACTCAACCAGACATTGAGTGCCCCCGGAACCGTAGGCTCGCTGGTTGAGGTGCACGACGAGCAGCAGAGCATCGTGGGCTATGCCATGTTGCTGGCTGAGTGGCGGCGCGATTTGGCGCGCGACATGGCACTGGGTCTTGTCGACCGCAATGTTCAGGAGGGCAGAGTCTATCAGTATGTGGTTCAGCCTGCCCATCTCGACTCGTTCCATATCATCAATCCGGGATTCGTTGAGGCCGTACTGAACGAGAAGTTCAAACCGGCGGCGTTCGACGTTGAGGTAACAGGCAAGCCGGTATCCGACATCCAACTCAACCTGGAATGGCCATCCTCGCCTTATTCCAGTTTCATGGTGGAGCGTAGAGAAGGCAACAGCACACAGTGGAAACCCATCTTCGACCGTCCCTTTGTGCCATTCCTCAGCCAGGACCTTCCCGACGACTCGCCTGTGGTTTGTGCCGACTATCCCGGCAAGCCCGGCATCTATCATTATCGGGTGATGGCCTATGATGCCTTTGGTGACATGACGGCTCCGTGCAAGGAACTCACCGTGGACTTCAGCGACAGGGTTCCGCCTTCGGCACCTGTCCTGCAGCGCATCTTCATCCATCGCACCGACACCACGGGTGTTGTTACGCAGGCCACGCTTTATTTCACCAAGGACAAACTGGAGAGCGATTTCATTGGATACATTCCGTTCTATTACAACGAGCGCATTGCCGAAGGCAAATGGATTCCGCTTACCGACAGTCTGGTGGCTCCCACCGACACGGTGGTAACCGTTGACGTAACGGGCCTGGAGTCGGGAATGATAGCCATTGCCGCCTACGACACCTTGTATAATGTGAACTATTCGCTGCCACAGACCATCCGCATCGACGACCGCAAGGCACCTGCGCCTCCGACGAACCTGCGCGCCCATACGTCGCCCGATGGCACCGTGGTGCTCGTATGGACTCCTTCTGACGACACCGATGTCGACTACTATGATGTGTGGTTTGCCAACGACCCCTCCCACGAGTTCAGTTTGAAACAGAACGTTTACAACGATACCGTCTTCATCGATTCATTAACGCAAGATGTGAACCAACGCTATATATATTATAAGGTACGCGCAACCGACTATTCCACCAACATTGGTGAGTTTTCCGAGGTACTCCGCGTACTCCGTCCTCATTTCGTTCCGCCCATGCCGTGCCGCCTGCTCAGCAACAACGTTGATGAAGAGCGGGTACACATGACGTGGGTGGCCAGCAATGAGGCCGACCTCCACTACCACCGGTTGTTCCGCAAATTGGAAGGCGAAGACCTTTGGACGCTGCTGGCAGTGTTCGATGCTGACTCGGTGACGGCTGTCGGCGACACCATTGTCTACGACGACCGCCCCGATGCCGTGCGCAGCGGCAAACGCTATCTCTATGCCATGGAGACCTATAATCTCTCTGGTTGCAGTTCAGGTCTGAGCAAACTCTATCCGTTCTATTTCGAGGGTTCCAGTCTTGTCGACGTTCCCATCAGGCTCAGCGGTGCATACAATGCAAGAACGCACGAAACGCGAATCGCATGGGAACTCACCAAGAAGCCCGAGGAGAGCGGCTACTACTACTGCATCTATCGCAAGGGCCCCGGCGACGAGCGGTTTGAGTTCCTCATTTCAGCGCAGGCAGACGAACTGTCGAACACCGACTTCCTGCTGAAGCCGGGCGAAACGGCCGACTATTATGTGCAGATACACTATAACGACGGGCGCGACTCGCGTCGCTCCAATATCATCTCTGTTACGGCTCCGGCTGAATAATAATACATAGGTAAGGATGCTAAAATGTATGATCATGAAGAATGAAGCAATCAATCGAGTGAGGACCATGCTAAAGGGCATACCGCCCCTTCTGCTGCTTGTCCTTTTGCCCCTGCTGGCCAGTTGCGGCGACTTCTACGAGTTCGACCAGCAGGAAGCCATAGAGGCTGGCGAAATGACGCTGGGCAGGGAGAGCGTCGACCTGATGGTGGGCGACCGCTTTGAAATTCCCGTCTCGTTCCAGCCCGCAACATTGTCGAATGAGGAAGTCTTCTGGCAGAGCAGCAATGAAAATGTGATTACTGTGGAAAACGGCGTCATCTCTGCCGTGGGTGAAGGCACAGCCGTGATAACGGCCATATCGGTGTCGCGCCAGTATCAGGCCTCTTGCACCGTGAACGTTCATCAGCAGTGGTCGTTCAATCCTTACAACTATGCCTACGACATGGTGTTCTATGCCGATATCTCCGTGCACGGCGAGAAATTCTCCGACGACATGTACGTGGCCGCTGTCTGCGACGATGAGATTCGCGGCATCGCCCAGTTGAAAGAGTACAACGGCACGCCCTACATCCTCATCCGCGTGTACAGCAACTTCACGCAGGGCGATGAAATCAAGTTCAAGGTATACAAGCGCAATTCCGCCCAAGTGGAAATGTTCCCCAACGTGGTGGTCTTCGACGGAGAGTCGCATGGCTCGCTGTCTCATCTCTATCCGCTGACGATTGAATAGAGGCATCCCCCATGTCTCTGTGAGAACCCTATTCCGCCAAACAGATAAACGATAAACGAAGAAGGTATGAAAAAGATAGCATTTGGTTCGCTGACCCTTACCCTGGTCGCCATGCTGGCCTCCTGCACGCTCTATCTCGATGAGCCAGAATACGATGAGAGCGACTACGGATTCGACGAACCGGTAACCGAACAGACTGATTTGTATGAGGTGACCTATCAGTTCAACGAAGGGGTGCACTATATTCAGCAGGAGCCTGTCGACGACTATATCCTGATGCGCGACGACTCCATCGTGTATTACGCCGAAAATACTCCCTCTGATCTGCTGCCCCATATGGGAGAGATCATCTACAGCGGTTTCTGCAATATGTTTCCTGATGGCTTCGCCCGCGAGGTGATAGCCATGGAGAAAGAAAACGGCATGTATAAATTGTCATGCAAGAAAGCCAACCTCGATGACGTTTTCAAAGAACTGGAATTAGACCTCAATGTAGAAATCGACCCCGATGCCCCTAACCCTGATGACAACGAGTCGCAGACGCGTGCCAGCAGTGACATCCGCAACGACCTGGCCGATGCGAAAGTTTACAGCAAGTCGGTTAACTGGAGTTTCTCTCTCGATGCACCTACCTTCCAGAACCTGAAGGCGATATACAATAAGAACCTCACAGAGAGTGAAGCACGCCAGCGCGATGCCACGAAGAAGAAATATGGAATCAGTTACGATGGAAACATGGCTTTTGACATTGACTACAAAGTCACCAAGTCGTTCATGATGCATTTCAACAAGGGAAAGCAGCAGTTCTATTACAAGATGACCGATAAGACGGAAAAGACCTTCAGACTTAAGGGTCAGGGGTCTCTGGCTTTCCGCATCAAGTTGTCAGATGTGAGTGGACTCGACAAAGTGTTTGGCAAGCGCCTGCCTCTGGTTAAGGTAATGGCCGGGCCAGTGCCCATCATGGTCTATATCAAGCCTGAAGTGGAGTTCTCCGCCGGTGTCAAAGGTTCCATTTACGGATCGTTCACTCAGACAGACACTTCCGTATCGGGTTTCTATTATAACTCAAATAGTGACAAAGGTGTGTTAGAGCAGCCCCAGGACAACAGCCCGTGGACCATGAAAGAGAGTGAAGGAACCGTGGGCATTCAGGCTGGTTTCTATGCCGACCTGAATATCAATAGCGAAATCGGACTCTCCGTGGCCGAAGGTCTCATCGACGGATATGTGAAGCCGTTCCTCGATCTGGAGGCCGGGCTCAATTTCGATATCAACAACAAACTGGGAGATTTGAGCAAGCCCAACGATACCTATTTTGGTGCAAATTGCCAGTGGGGTATAAACGCAGGTTTGGCTATCAATGTGCCAGTGGTTGATGCCGAACTCTTCCGTGTGGAGGTGGGGAAGAAACCTTCAACCTTGTTTGATGTGAAATACAACCTCTATCCCAGTGTTGATGAAATCAAGGTGATTGAAGACAAGGCGGGATCGGCCTATACGCCCAATTACCCCATCTTCGATTGCTCTGTGGTCTATCATGAGGGCTGGATGGATATCGAGAACCCGCGCGTCCTCGTTTATACCTCTCCCGATAACAGCAGTGAAAAGCCCAAACTCGTATCCACGTTCTACCCCGTTTCCACCAGCAAAGACAAGTTGACAATCACCCAAGACTATGTGCTGGGTGCCACCCAGGAGGAAATGGTTGCCGGAAAGGGCATCAAAAGAGGCACACCCTATGAGGCGCGTTTCGTCGTGACGCGCAACGGAAAGGACTATCAGATAGGCGAACAGTATTTCTCCACACGCGCGCCAATCATGAAACTTACCAGTTTCCGCCAGTTGTACGGCGGCACCTATATTCCCAGAGCAGGTGAAGGCGCGGGAACGGCTTTGGCCAACAAAGACAAGATAGAGTACCGCTTCCGAGTGGAATGTTCGCTCAATGCCGCATCCAAGATGTACAACGCAGGCTATCATCTCGAAGTGAAAGACAATGAAGGCAACGACGTGTTTTCTGGCGATTTCCCAATCTACCGCCAGTATCCTCTTTCTAACAAGAGCGGAAAGGTGGAAAAATGGACGAACATCCCTGACGGTGTCCGAACCATGGAAATCCGGTTGCTCTCCAACGAGCCTGCCACGTTCCAGATGCAGATGTACCCCATTGTCTATCTGCTGAATGAAAACGGCAGTTACACCAAGAAAGAATATCCCGAGCGCGGCACCTCGTGGGAGTTGTTAGATGTAAACATCAACAAACTCTCATCTGAACCCAACCGCGCGGATATCGTCTACGATCCCAATTGGTGACGCTCTCCTGACTCCGCAGCGTCACATCGCCATACAAGAACCGGCATTCCAGGCACCGTGGATTGCCGGTTCCTTTGTTCCTATGAGCCAGTTCCACGTTTCAAAGAGCCAGTTCTATATATACAAAGTGCCACATTTCTCGCATCAAAACGCCACATTCCTCATTTCAAACCAGCGCCCTGCTTCAGCAAATTAATATAATTTACCGCGCAAATTAATATAATTTGCTTTTCAAATTAAGTTAATTTACTCAGCAAATTACATTAATTTGCTTTTCCGTAGCAACGTTTTCAAAGCATCAAAGTGCCGCTTTTGGGGAAGAAAAACAAGTGTTTCTTTCGTATTCGGCTCGATTATTCCGTGTCGTTTCTAAGATACTTACTCAAGTTTCTGAAGTAGTTAAGTAGTCAGTAGTTAAGTAGTTAAAGCCAAATGTCTGGAGACAAAATATCAGCAAACCAAGTAATGGCTTCACTACTGACCGAAGGACGAGCGAAGCGATCACTACTTAACTTCTAAACTACAAAGAAGTTGAGCGAATGCGAAACTTGAAATACTTATATCAAAACCATTTGCTATATCCAGGGGTGTTATTTGTTTTTGTGGAATGAAATAACGGGTGATAATGCGTAATCACGCAACAGCAATTACTTACCGAATAATTTGGCATTTCCAGAAATAATGCTTATTTTTGTGGAATGAAAACATGGAAGGCTGTTGCTTTGTTGGTCCTGCTGCTGGTGCCGAAGGGTATGGGCGCGCAGGATGTGCTGATGAACCAGGTGGTTTATCACCAGAGCGACGTGGAAAAGAGCGCCCTCTATCAGCAGGGCAATGCGTGGCAGCGCGATTTCCTGCTGGCCATGCAGTTGCTGAAAGAGTCGCATCCGGCATTTGCCCGCTGCATGAACGCTCCGTTTTCGGTCGACGAGGTGACGCGGCGCGGCTATCAGGAGGCGAAAAGCATGACCGACAATAGCCAACTGATGCGCTATCTGCAGGCCATCTTCACGGAACTGCACGACGGGCATACGCTTATCACCTCGATGATGTACGACAACAGTGCCGTTTACCCCATAGCCTATTACCAGCAGGGCGACCGCTATTACCTGTGGAAAGGCACGGAGCAGACTCTGATCTATCTCGGCAATGAAATCGACCGCATCAACGGAGTGCCTGTTGAGCAGGTGGTGGAGGCCTTCCGCCATGATTTCAGTTTTGAGAATGCCACCGACCGCGAGCAGCGGTTGCGCGACGATGTGTTCTGCAACGTGAGTTACTGGACCGATAAACCTTTCTGGCGGGCCGACTCCACGCTGATGATTACCCTGAAAAACGGCATGACGGCCATGGTGAAGCCCCTGAAAGGACATGCCGCACTCAGGCAGGCGCGCCCACGAGGCAGGCGCGTGCCGGTGGAAACTCCCCGCATCAACACCCCGGAACCTTTCGCAGCCTCGATCGACGACGACCGTAGCATCGGCTATTTGCAACTCAACACTTGTTTCGACCCTTACACCACGCTGCTGATACTGAGCATGCGCGGCGTTCCCATCACCGATGAAATGGTCAATTCTTTTAAGGGAAAGCCCAATTTCCATGAGTTCCTGAAAGATTTCTTTACCGATATGGCCACTGCCAACGTGAAGACGCTGGTGATAGACCTGCGCGACAACAGTGGCGGATGTTCGCTCATCAGTTACGAACTGCTCAGTTGGCTCTATCCCATCCGCCAGTTGAAATGCGTGAGCGAGGCCATTCGCTATTCTCCGCTTTACGAACAGTTCTATGCAGCAGAGGCAGCGAGCGACATCCAGCGTGTGAGGGATGCCAACGAAGGGCTGTTCGCGCGCGACCAACTCTATGATGCCGACACCGACAAGGCCTTTTCTGAGTCGGCAGTGGTGGCAGAAGGGTTCAGCGGAGTGAACGAAAACTCGGAACTCTACAACTTGAGTTCGCGCCAGATCTTTAGCGGCGACGTGTATTTCCTGCAAAACGAGAAGACGTTCAGCGCTGCCGCCGACATCATTCTCATGGCCAGAGACAATGGCATTGGCAAGATTATAGGCTCCAAAGGCAGTTATCAGACCAGCAACTACAGTTCGGCCATGACGTGGCAGTTGCCCAATACCGGCATCTGCGGCATGGTGAGCCATCGCGCCTGCTTCCGTCCTGACCTCAAAAAACTGGGGGAGAAAGAACTGATGCCCGACGTGCTCATCACCGAGACGTGGGACGACGTGTTGCAAGGGCGCGACAAGTGCTGGCAGTGGGTGGTGGAACATGCCGCCGGCGGGCAGTAGAAAGGTGCCGAAGACGTTAAATGGAGTTAAGAAAAGAGGTTCCTTTGGCTGTCTCATGAAAAGTATTTAATTTTGCCGATGCGAAAAAATTGAAAGAAAAAAGATGCGGAAAGTAATAGGAATAGGAGAGACCGTGCTTGATATTATCTTCAAGGACGGGCAACCCATAGGGGCTGTGCCGGGCGGAAGCGTGTTCAATGGAATCATCTCGCTTGGGCGTTCCGGTGTGAACACCTCGTTTATCAGTGAGACGGGCAACGACCGCGTGGGTCGCCGCATCATTGCATTTCTGAAAGAGAACGGCGTGAATGCCGACAGCGTCAACGTGTTTCCCGACTCCAAGTCGCCCGTGTCGCTGGCGTTCCTCGACGAGAATAACGATGCTGAGTATCTTTTCTATAAGGACCATCCCCACGACCGGCTCGACTTTTCCTACCCCGACGTGCAGCCCGACGACATCGTGGTGTTCGGCTCCTTCTATGCCGTGAACCCCGTTATCCGTCCGCAGGTGTACGGATTCCTCGACTACGCTCACCAGCACGGAGCCATTCTTTATTACGATGTGAACTTCCGTCCCGCCCATCAGCACGAGGTGATGAAGATTACATCAAACCTTCTGGAAAACCTGGAGATGGCCGACATCGTGAGAGGTTCCAAGGAAGACTTCAAAGTGGTGTTCAAGAAAGACAATGCCGACCGCATCTACCATTCCGACATCTCTTTCTATTGCCGCCAGTTCATCTGCACGCAGGGAGCCGAACCGGTGGCCTTGCGCACACAAACGGTGAAAAAAGACTATCCCGTGATAGACACCACGACGGTGAGCACCGTCGGTGCCGGCGATAATTTCAATGCAGGCCTGGTATATGGAATGGTGAAATACGGCATCACGCGCGAGATGCTGCTGCAAGGACTCAGCGAGCAGCAGTGGGACGATATCATCTATTGCGGCCAACTCTTCTCGGCCAATTGCTGCCAGAGCATCAGCAATTCGGTGAGCAAGGAGTTCGGCGAGCAGATGAAACTATAGCAGAGCATAAATAATAACTAAAATATTGAACAGAAAATGATTGAAATTACCAACAAGATTTACTATGTAGGCGTAAACGACCGCAACAAAAACCTGTTCGAAGGTCTGTGGCCTTTGCCCAACGGGGTGAGTTATAACTCGTATCTGATCGACGATGATAAGGTGTGCCTCATTGATACAGTGGAAGTGGATTTCTTCGTTCCCTTCCTGAAAAACATACAGGAGGTGATCGGCGACCGCCCCATCGACTATCTCGTGGTGAACCACATGGAGCCCGACCACAGCGGTTCCATCGCCCTCATCAAGAAGTATTATCCCAACATCCAGATCGTGGGCAACAAGAAAACCTTCGGCATGATGAGCGGATTCTATGGTGTGGAAGGCAATGAGGTAGAGGTGAAAAACGGCGATTCCATCGACTTGGGCAGCCACAAACTGAACTTTGTGCTCACACCGATGGTGCACTGGCCAGAGACCATGGTCACACTCGACACCACATCCAACGTGCTCTTCTCGGGCGATGCCTTCGGATGCTTCGGTGCTTTGAACGGCGGCATCATCGACAGCGAAATCAATTGCGACACGTTCTGGCTCGAAATGGTGCGCTACTACAGCAACATCGTGGGCAAATACGGCACACCCGTGCAGAACGCACTGAAGAAACTGGCCGGTGTGAAACTGGATTACATCTGCGCCACCCACGGTCCCGTGTGGCACGAATATATAAATAAGGTGATAGACATGTACGACCGCATGAGCCGATACGAAACCGAAGAGGGCATCGTGATTTGCTATGGCACCATGTATGGCAACACCGAGCGTGCCGCTGAGGTCATCGCCCGCGCCGCAAGCCAGGCTGGCATCAAGAACATCGTGATGTATAACGTGTCGAAGACTCACCACTCCTACATCATCCGCGACGTGTTCCGCTACAAGGCACTCATCGTGGGCGCACCGACTTACAACACTGGGCTCTACCACGAAATGGACGTGCTGCTCTCCGAACTGGCCGGCAAGGACATCAAGAACCACTACATGGGTTGGTTCGGAAGTTTCGGATGGGCGAGCAAGGCCGTTGCAGAAATCCAGAAATGGAACGACGAGCACCTGCATTTCGAGGCTGTCGGCGAGCCGGTTGAGATCAAGCAGAGTCTCACAAGCGACACCTATGCTGCCTGCGAGGCGCTGGGTAGCGCCATGGCCGAGAAACTGATTGCCGAAAGATAATCGTATAAAAACAATGAAAAGGGCGAATGGCACCATGGTGCGCATTCGCTCTTTTGTTGTTGTGGCTTCTGCTATTCCAGAGGGAAGTGGCGTGTCCTTTCTCTGAAAAAGGCCGTTTGGACTTGTGAAACCGATGGTTTTCACGTGTCATACCATCGCTGTGTTCATGCAAATCAATATGATTTACTTTCCAAAGGCAGTGCTATCGAGCGGGCAAAACGTTGCTATGCATCGAGCAAAGCCATGACTTCGCTGAGCGAACCGGCCACTTTGAGATAGTTGTCCCACTGCTTGCGCGTTACCTTGCGGCTGTGCAAGTCGTTGAGCATCTGAACGAGCGAGTCCCAGAAACCTTTCATGTTGTAGAGAATGATGGGCTTCTGGTGGTAGCCGATGGTGGCCGAGGCGGCCACGGAGAATATCTCGTCGAGCGTTCCGATGCCGCCGGGCAGGGCGATGAACACGTCGCTCTGCTCCATCATCAGTGCCTTGCGGTCGGTGAGATTGTCGCAGGGGATGAGCACATCCACATGTTCGCTCACTGCACCGCGCTCTTCCACGATGCTGGGCACCACGCCGATGGTATGTCCGCCGGCCTCTTTCGCTGCCTTTGCCACGCACTCCATCAGTCCCAGATTGCAGCCTCCGAACACGATGGTGTGGCCTTTTCGTGCCAGTTCTGCCCCCAGTTCCTCGGTCATCTTGAAGAAGTCCGGGTCTATGCCGAAGTTGGCAGAACAGAAAATACAAACTTTTTTCATACGCTTTTTGCAAAGTTACAAAGAACCTGGCAAAATGCAAAGAAAAAAGAATTATTTCCTTTTCCTGATGTCATTTTTCTTTTGCCGATGTAAGAGTCGTCGCACATAGCGGACAGAGAGCAGCACACCAGTGACTGAAACAGCGGTTCCTCCTAAGAGCAGAGCCCACAATATACCCTTTCGCAATGCCTGATGCTCTACAAAGAAGGGGATGTTGAGTGCATGCAGTCCTGTGTACATCCATTTGCCGGCGCGTCGGTTGGTGTTATAGTAGCGGCAGTCGCCTGTTTTCGGGTTGATGTAGTAGGTGCTGCGGTCGGCATCGTTAACTGTGACGCGCCACACCGGCAGGGGCAGATGGCGTTTTTGGCTGACATAGTAGTTGTCATAATGGTCAATCATCTCTGCTTTGCCCCCAGTGATGCTCTCGCATTGTTTGCCGGTTAGCATCGTGCGGCGGGGCAGGGAGTCGGTGGCATCTACAAGATATTCATCGTTGGCCGTCCATACGTGATAGAAGCAGTGAGTCCCCATCTGCATCCATTCTATCCGCCGCACATTGTCTGAGGCCACCACTCGGTTAACGTCTAACGTAAAGTGGTGGAGTTGCAAACTGTCGGCATACACCTCGCGCGCGGAATGTTCCTCATGGGTGGGCCAAATGAGTTGCGGGGCATCGGCCAGCGACATGAATCCGCTGAATATCCAGGTGAGGACAAACAGTCCGAAGCAAAGGCCCAGCAGATGGTGCCAGCGGAAGAGCGGTTTCTTATAGGGTGTTATCGCCATCTTGTCGCGATGATGGCGTGACGATTTGCGCCGGCGTGCCTGATACATGGAGCGCAGACCGATGATGAGTCCGCTCAGTGTCATGGCAATGCCAAAGCCCGAAATCCAAAGCACGGTGTTCGTCCAGGGTTGTCTGCCCGTTGCGCGTAGTTTTGTAATGTATATCCAGTGAGGAATGGCACCCACCCATGCCCAGAATCTGCTCTCTCGGTCGGTCAGTTGCAGTGGCCGTCCTGTCCGTGAGGAGAGATAAAGTTCTGAGCCTTTGCTGTCGTTCAGATTGTAATGATAAATGGGATATTCTTTGAAAGGCATGGCACCGATCAACCAAATATCAATGGCATTGAGCGTATCTTTGAGCACAGCCCCTGAAGAAGAGGCATGCGAGGCATGCCAGCGGTTGGCAATTTGCTGCAGTTGGGCGGCAGAGATGCGGTTGATGCCTTGTCCTGTCTGGGCATCGACAAGCCTTTCGCCCAGGCTGTCGGTCATGGTGAGAACAGGGCGGCCCGCCACTTGTTGCAGGGATAATGCCGAGAGAGGGGGATGTACAATCGTTGGTAAGACGGACTCGCCTTTGGTCAACTGTTCGGCATGTGCCATCCGTTCCTCATTCGACAGGCTGGGATAGGTGTGGTACATCATGACCATGCCCGAAAGGAACCACATGAGGAACAGGATACTGAGCACGGTGCCCAGTATCCTGTGGATGCTTAGAATGTATTTGTATGGTTTCATTTACAGATTGAAAGTGGCCGTGAAGCGCACGTTGCGGCCTTCTTCCGGCACGTAGCCTGTGGTGCTGACGGCATACATGTAATACGTCTTGTCGAAGATGTTATTGAAGTTGAGTTGCAGTTTCCAGTGCTTCTTGAAACTGTAACTCACCATGGCATTGGCAATGGCGTAGGGGTCGAAGGTCATCGTGTTGGCAGCATTGACATATACTTTGCTGGTATAGTTGAAGCCGGCACCGATCTTCAGACCGCGCAGAGCCTGTGGGAAATCGTAGAAAGCCCATCCATAGGCCATGTGCTTAGGTGCATGCTGCAGGTAGTTGCCTGCTTGTGTGTTGGCAGCATACTCTGTTACGGAGAATTCGCGCAACTTGGCAATGGTCAGAGAGTAACCTGCATCGAGCGTCAGAGCATCGAAGGGGATGGCGGTGAAACTCATTTCCAGACCCTTGGAGTCGGCACGTCCCACCTGTCCGCTCACATTGGTTCCGTCCTCCAACTTGCCCAGGCTCTGCACCATGTTGTTCTTTACAATATAGAAAGCAGAGAAGTCAGCCTGCAGACGGTCGCCCAGATTGATGTGAGAACCCACTTCAAACTGCTGTCCGGAGATAGGCTTATAGATACTTCCGTTCTTGTCGCCGCTGAGTTTCTTACCGTCGCTGTCAATGTAGATGTAGCCGTCGGCCACGGCCGTACGTGTCGGTTTGAAGAAACTGCTGACCGAAGCAAAGACGTTGAAGCGGTCGTTGAACTCGTAAAGGGCACTCAGACGGTAGGTCAGTGCATTGTTGTGCTCGCTGGTCTTCGGGTCTTTCAATGTGATAATCTTGTTGATGTCGGAATAGACCATTTGGTAGTTGCGGTGGAAATAGTCATATCGCAGCGATGCCAGAACGGTGAACTGAGGTGTGAAGTGGATGTAGTCGCCCACGTGGAGACTGTAGTCTTGTTCCCATTCGAGGCTCCTCTTTTGCCAGGGACAGTCGATGTTGCCCTGGTTCAAGACAGGTGTGCGCACACTGAGGATAGCATTCTTGCCGGCTCCCGTGGCAGCAGAACCGTAACTTGAGCGCCAGCGTGGCAGGTAGAGGTTTGAATAGTTAGCGGAGAAGAGCAGGTTGTGCTTGATGTTTCCTGTCATCGCCTCGCCGTGCAGTTCGAGTTGGTTCTGCAGCAGGTTTGTTTCGTAGGCGAAGAGGAAACCGGTACGTTTGATGTTTTCTGTATCAATATAGGTGCGCTTGTCACCGTTCAT
The DNA here is from genome assembly GCA_002395135.1 of Prevotella sp. UBA4268. GTDB lineage: Bacteria > Bacteroidota > Bacteroidia > Bacteroidales > Bacteroidaceae > Prevotella. The sequence continues at coordinate 57,634 of DGWC01000087.1, forward strand.
ATAGTAGTGTTTATAGATGGGTTCCGACGATGTCAGGTAACTCAATCCCTCTGAAGCGTAGTAGTCCAGGTCGTCGTAGTAGTATGAGAGCAGGTCGATGATCTTCCATCCGGAGTCGCCAAAGACGTGGCTGTATTTCAAGGAAACGGTCAGGTCCTTGTCTGTCAGATGGTCGAGAGGATCGTTGAAACGTGTGCGACGGTTGATATACGAAGGGATGTCGCCTGCTTCCCATGTCTTATTACCGTTCAAATCGAAAACGTCGGCCGTGAAGTGAGGCTGTCCAGTATCGGTTCCGTAATAGTCGTCTTTTGCCGAAACGGAGAAGTTCATCTTGTCCCAGTCGGAAAGGCGGAAGTCCAGAGCCAGCCATGCGTTATAAGCCTTGTTGTCGGTGTGTCGCCATCCCTCGCCGCCACTCATGGAGAAGTCGGTGCGGAAATTAACGCCACGGGCAATCTGTCCGCTTGCTCCGCCGTTCACGGTGTAACGCCCCCAACTGCCGATGCCGATGCCGGCGTTGACATGGCGTTCTGCTGTAGGTTGTTTGTGAATCACATTGACAACACCGCCCAGTGCGGAATGGCCGAACATCACTGATGCCGCGCCTTTCAATACCTCCACGCTCTGTACAGAGGCCAGACTGGTGCTCGGTGCTGACTGATAGAGGTTGTGGCGCTCATCGCGAATGCCGTCGTTGAGCAATACAAAGTCTGAAAAACCGCGAATGGTGAAATAGAGGAACCCTCCGTAGGAGTTGATGGGACGTATGCCCGTTACGTTGCGTGTGGCATCGTTCAGGTCGCGCAGGTCAAGCAGTTCGATCTTCTCCCTGCTGACGCTTGAAACTGTCAGCGGTGCTTTGTTGAGCGGTACTGGCAGTTTTCCTACAGCCGATGGCTGGCGATGATAACTGGTTACGACAACCTCATGAAGGTTCAGCGTAGTGTCGTTGTCAATGGTTGCAGCAACAGCACTACAAGTACTCATGCCCATAAGGGCAGCAGCAAATAATTGTGCTTTCATAAAAAATAAAAAGTTTGTGTTAATAAAAATCTCTCTGACCCCGGAGAGACTGTTACCTTTATAGTAATAGGCAGGTCTCCTGACTTCCCCCGAAAAACTCGCCTTCCCGACAAACAGTCAGTGGCATTGCTGAGTTTTACATAACAGGGGTTACAGTAGCGGGCACTGTCCAGGATTTTCACCTGATTCCCTTTTGAAGACAAGGCTCTTTTGGAGCCAAGTCTACCTAAACCACTGCAAAGGTAGTGCTTTTTTCTTAATCTCACATCTGTTTCATGAAAAAATGCAGATTTATTTGAAGTATTGTCTTTCTTATATCCTTTGTTAAAGGGACTTAGATACAGAAATGCTCAAATTTATTTGGTGTTTCGCTCTTTTCGTCGTACCTTTGCAGCCGATTTTTATATATAGCTATATTTTTTTAGATGACATTTGAAGAATTAGGCGTGAGCAATGAGATATTGCACGCCATTACAGAGATGGGCTTTGTTTCGCCGATGCCCGTCCAAGAAGAAGTGATTCCCTATTTGTTAGGTGAAGGAAATGATGTAATTGCACTGGCCCAGACGGGAACAGGCAAAACGGCCGCTTTCGGCATTCCCCTGCTGCAGAAGACAGACTTTAGCAGCAAAGAGACACAGGCGCTGATACTCTCGCCGACACGCGAGTTGTGCCTGCAGATCACGGACGACATCCGCGATTTCTCAAAGTATATGGAGGGCGTCAATGTGGTGCCGGTATACGGCGGTGCCTCTATTGAACAGCAGATGCGCTCATTGCGCCATGGCGCGCAGATTATCGTGGCCACGCCGGGACGACTGATCGACTTGATGAAGCGCGGCTATGCCAATCTTGAAACGGTGAAGAATGTGGTGCTCGACGAGGCCGACGAGATGCT
>DGWC01000087.1:59602-66604 GCA_002395135.1 Prevotella sp. UBA4268
GACGAGATGCTCAACATGGGTTTCTCTGAGAGCATCAACGAGATTCTGGAGCATGTGCCGGCTGAAAGGAACACACTGCTCTTCTCTGCCACAATGAGCAAGGAGATTGAGAAGATTGCCCTGACCTATCTGCACGACCACAAGGAGATTGTGGTGGGCAGCCGCAACGAGGGTGCTGAGAACGTAAACCATATCTATTATATGGTGAATGCAAAGGACAAATACCTGGCACTGAAGCGCATCGTGGATTTCTATCCGCGCATTTTCGCCATTATTTTCTGCCGCACAAAGATTGAGACTCAAGAGATTGCCGACAAACTGATCAGAGACGGATACAACGCAGAGAGCCTGCACGGCGACCTGAGCCAGCAGCAGCGCGACCTCACCATGCAGAAATTCCGCCAGCATCTCACGCAGTTGCTCGTGGCCACTGATGTGGCTGCCCGCGGACTGGATGTGGACGACCTGACGCACGTGATTAACTTCGGCTTGCCAGAAGATATAGAAAACTACACGCACCGCTCGGGAAGAACGGGTCGTGCCGGCAAGAAGGGTACGAGCATCTCTATTGTCCACTCGCGCGAGAAGTTCAAGATACGCCGCATTGAGAAAGAAATCGGCAAGGAATTCGTGGAAGAAGAAATCCCGTCGCCGCGCGAAATATGCAAGAAGCAGTTGTATAAGGTGATGGACCAGTTGCTCAAGACCGATGTGGAAGAGGAGCAGATTGCCCCGTTCATGAACGATATCAACCGCTATTTCGAATTCATTGACAAGGAAGACATCATCAAGAAGATGGTGAGCATGGAGTTTGGCAAGTTCCTGGCCTACTATGCTGATGCGCCGGAGATACAGAAACCGAAGTCGAGACGTGAGGAGCGCGCAGAAGCAGGTGGAGATCGCCGTGAAGCAAGCGGAAAGAAAGGTGGTGGCCGAGGAAGCCGCAAGGCGGAGGAAGGCTATCGCCGCCTGTTCATCAATCTTGGAAAGAAAGACGGTTTCTTCCCTGGAGAACTGATGCAACTGCTGAACAAGAACGTGAAAGGCCACGTGGAAGTGGGGCATATCGACTTGCAGAATACGATTTCTTTCTTCGACGTGGTGGCCGAGGATGCTCCACGCGTGATGAAATATCTGACAGGCAGTTTCTATAAAGGGCGTGAGGTGCGCTGCAACGAGGGTGATGAGCCTGCTAAAGGTGCATCGCGCGGCAGGGCAGGTGCCACGCGTGGCGGTCAGCGCGGCGGCAGAGATGCCGGCAAGGGTGCTCCCCGGCAGTCGGCCAAGAGCAAGAAGCCGGTCTTTGAATATCCAGCGGAGTTAGTTGACGATGCCAGTGCCTTCAGCAAGAAAAAGAAGAAAAGCAAGCGCGAGAAGCCTGTGATGTTGCAGGAAAACGGCAATACCAACGACTGGCGGCAGTTCTTCTACAAGGAAAGCAAGCCGAAGAAGGATGTTACCCTGGTAGGCGCTGAGCCTGATTTCTCGGAAGAGGGTTGGGCAAGACGCAAGCCAAGGAAGAAATAAACAGAACAGAGCCCCTGCTGACAAGCAATGTCGGCGGGGGCTTTTCCTTATCATTCAGTTCTTTGCAGACAACGCCGGGAGGAACTTCTGCAACGGGTTGTTAATAGGGCGAAATGTTGTTCAGTTCGCCTATCTTGCCTTCTTTCACCGGTGTGGTGAAGAGTTTCTTCAGGTCGTCAAACAGAATTTGTGTGTCGGGTTTGAAATCATCCGACTGCATATATTGCACGATGCTGCTATAGAGTTGGCGTGCTTCGGGGAATGCTTGCAGTTGCAAGAGCGGCGACATGCAGACCAGCAGTTTGCCTTTTCCCACCGTGAATTCGAAGATAAGTCCCAGTTTGTGGTTTCTTTCGATATTATCAATGACCTGTACGATAGGTCGGTAGGCTGCGGCGGTGTTGTCGAGCATGAACGGGCGGGCCGACTTGACGATGGGGAACCACTGCCAGTTGGTGTGCATATCGGTGGGGAAGTCTCGGAAAACGGGGTGCTCGGGGTTGGTCAGTATGCCCAGCGTGCCAGGTGACACCGGCTTTTTGTTGTTTTCTGAAATGGTCTTAAACATGCGATAGTTCCAGTAGTCGGTCTGGAAGAGTCCGCCAACGGTCAGTGCAGGGTTCATTCCCTCGATGAAATGGTCGATTTCTGTCGAATCGGCTACTAGGCTATACGGGGAGTTGGCATCTGGTTGGCATTCAAGTTGGCATTCTTTCCCGAGAGTTGGCATCAGCAGTACGGAGGTTCCATTTTGCAGTTTTTTGCCCATTTCATCGTTGATTTTGTGGCACACGATGATTTTCCCCGTTGCTGTGTTTACCTTTTCTTGTGACGGATACACCCAAATGGGGTAGGTGTTGGTGTATCGTTTTGAACTCAGTTTATTATAATAGGTGTGCAAAACAAGGTTGAGTCGCTGTGCTTTGGAGAACTGCGACAGGTTGATGCTGACGGTTCCGAGGTCGGTCAGTCCGATGCTCTTTTCGGGAACAGGCAGTTCGCCTGATTGCATTACCTTGCCGTTGGCTGATTGCAATTCCCATTTCAGTGTGCCGTCCAGCCATTGAGTAAGCCCCGAAGGTTCGCTATAGTTGGCCAGTTGCACCTTTCCTTCAAAAGTTTCGTTGGCTGTCCAGCAGAATTTTTTCATCAGTAGCAGCGGCACAATAGGGCTGCACCACTGCGTGAACTCTTGGGGAGTAGTGATGCCTTTAGGCTCCATGAACGCGTCGAGCATGCCTACATAGGCTGAGCCTTGGCCCGGATAGTCCTGCAAATCGAGCAGTTGGAAACCTCCGAGGCCGGGTGTGCGCAGGTTCATTTCTATGTCTTGCTTGTAGAGTTGCACGCTCCAGAGGCCGGAAGCCTTGTGGAAATCGGCGGCCTGGTCGAGCATTCCCGCCTGCTCTAAGCGCGAGCGGAACACCTCCATGTTATAAGGGTATAGCACGCCGTGGTATTTCCTGATTTCATTGTAGTCGGGATAGGTCTGGAATTGTGCTGTTTCGTGGCTGATAATAGGTACGGGACAGCCCTTGATACCTGCCTCGAAGTTCATCATGGTGTTGGGATAGAGGCTGTTGATCATACCTCCTTCGCAAGCATCGGCAAACGAGAACGAGCCGCGGGTGTGGGTATTGTGCTCGCCCCACGCCTCTCCACCGTTGCGGCAGGTGGTGAAATAGTCCATTCCCTCTTTCCAACCCTGGTAGCCTAAATAGTAGTTGGAGCCAAAGGTATATAGTTTGGTGTCGTCAATCTTGCGGAAAGCGTCTGTGAAGAGTTTCATGGTGGGAATGTCGCCCCACAGTTCGTTGCCCAGAGCCATCATCACAAACGAGGGATGGTGGCCATAGGTTTGCACGATGTTCATGCCTTCTTTCAGGAGGAATTCCATCAGTTGACTGTCGTTTTTATTGAAATCGCCCCAGAAGGGGAGTTCTGGTTGCAGGTAGATGCCTTCGATGTCGGCGGCGAGGAAGCAGGCTTCGGGCGGGCACCAGGAGTGGAACCTCACGTGGTTGATGCCATATCCCTTGCAAATCTGGAAGTATCGGCGCCACTCCTGTATGTTTGTGGGTGTGTGGGCCGTGAGCGGGAACACACAGGCATCGTGCTTTCCGCGCAGGAAGGTGAGGTTGCCGTTGGTGTAGAACTGTGTTCCCTGTGTGGTAAAGTCGCGCATGCCAATGGTGGTTTCCATATTGTCTTTGCCCGTCAGTTCGGCCCTGATGCGGTAGAATCGGGGGTGGAACTCGCTCCAGAGGGCCATGCTGTCGCTCTTGAACGAAAAGCGCAGGGTGGTTTCTGTGTCGTTGGTCTTTGCAATGTCGCGCGTGGTGAGCACATAGCCGTAGTTGTCGCCCCACGGAATGAGCATCAGTTGCAAGGTGGCCCCTTTGCTCAGGTTGCCCTTGATGGTCACTTTCGTTTCCATTTCCTTTTCTGCTGCGCGGGCTTTCACTTGCAGTTTGTCGATATAGAGGTCGTTGAGAGCCTCGAGCGACATGTTGCCCAGAATGCCGTTCCAGTTGGTCTGTGTGTCTTCCGTGCAGGCATGTGAGTTGCTGAGAATCTGCTTGGGCAGCGCTTTCTCACTGTTGTCCACCATTATGGTGATGATATGCTTGCCGGGTTTCAGGAATGCGGTCAGGTCGTATACCTGCGGCGTGGATATTTCCTTTGCCGACCCCACGAGGCTATTGTCCACGTATACCGTGGTGGGCTTGGTGCGTTCCAGGTGCATCAATATGCGTTTCTTCTTCCACGATGTAGGAATCTCCACGGTCTTCTTATACCAGGCGCGCCCCACGTAGGAGAAGAGCCTCGACAGATGGGTGGTTTCGTCTTTCCTTGTCAGCGCGTTTCCTTTTCCGTTGGTGTCTGTCGTGCCGGGCAGCATGATGCGGTCGTTGAAAACATCGTTGGGTTTTACGGTGGCTTCAGGGTCGAGCATCAGCCCCCATGTTCCGCTCAGTGGCAGGTATTCGCGGTAGTTTTCTTGTGAGAATGCTGGCCATACCATCAGTGTCAGCATCATTATCACGCATATTCTTTTCATCATTCTGTGTTTTATTTTCTGCAAAAATACGGATATTCATTGAAATACGGAAATGTTTTGCGAATAATTACATAGAAGATGACAATATGCATGGTTGCAGAACAAGTGCTCTGTATAGTCAGTTCAATGGCTCCGTAACGTGAGTACAAATGCCTTTTTACTCCTTCAGAAATCGCTGTTTAATGACTTGAAAATGTCATGGAAAATCTGAATTGAAGGCTCTCATACGGGCGATATTGGGCACAGACGGTTGGATGGGCGCGAAATACGAGAGTTATGGAGTGTTGTTCGCAACTTATTGATTAATAGATGATTACAAAGAAAGTGGAGTTTTCTTGAACGAACAAATCAGATGTGTGCAGCAAAAACCTATGCTTTTGGGCTGCGAAAACATAGGTTTTGGGCAACGAAACCATAGGTTTTAAGGTGTGAAACCATAGCTTTTGAAGCATAAAACCATAGGTTTTGTGAGATGTAATGTGTTTCGCGGTAGTGAATCTTTACATTTTTGCGCTCTCAAAGTCCGTTTTGCCCAAAATCGATTTCTACTTTGAAGAAAAAGGGCAACATGGTTTTGTCGCGTATTTTCAACCATGCATTCCTGTAGAAATCATGTGATTAATTTGCCCGTTTGGCGCAAAATCATTATATTTGCGCCGTTATGGTAAAGTTGGACACAGGATTAATGAATAGAGAAACGTTGTTCAACAGATGAACAGACAGAATAATATGGATAAACTTTCAGCGCAGCAGCGACATAAGAACATGTCGGCCATTCGGTCGAAGGACACGAAACCGGAGATGATTGTGCGCCGTGGGTTGTGGGGCAGAGGATTCCGCTACCGCCTGAACCATAAACGGCTGCCGGGTCATCCAGACTTGGTGCTGCGCAAATACAGGACGTGCATCTTCGTGAACGGCTGTTTCTGGCATGGTCATCATGTGGTTTTTCCGCAAATGAATGATGAAGAACAGGAAATAAAGAGTTCTGCATGCTGCAAGATTCCGAAGACCAACCGGGAGTTTTGGGTGGCTAAGATTCGCAGGAACCAAGAACGCGACAGGAAGGAGCAGCAAATGCTGGCTGAGATGGGGTGGCATTGCATCAACGTGTGGGAATGTGAACTCACGCCCAAACGGCGTGCCAAAACACTCGACTCGCTGGCCTTCACGCTGAATCATATCTATTTGCAGGACCGCACCGTATATCTGCCGATAGAGGAAGAGCCGAGACAGGGCTATATGGCTGCCGAAGAGATGGCAGACGGATATGGTGAGAAGTAGAAAGTCCTCTGGATGGGAGCAATGTATTGTGCCGTTTGCTATTTTCAGACGGGAAATTTGTTGAGGCCAGAAAAAAGTGCTACCTTTGCAGCAATAACCAAGAAAACATATTAATCAAATGAAAAAAGCACTTTTGGTATCATTACCATTATTTCTTTTCTCCTTTCTGCCCCTTCATGCTGATGAGGGCATGTGGACGCTTTATAACCTGCCGCAGGCAGTGTATGAGCAGATGAAGGCAGAGGGATTCACAATGCCTTACGAGAATCTCTACAGTAGTGAGAACGCCATCAAGAACTGCGTGGTGAATTTCTCGGGCTATTGTTCGGGCGTGGTGGTGTCGCCCAACGGTCTTGTCTTCACCAACCACCATTGCGGTTTTGAGTCCATCCGCAGCCATTCCACAGTGGAGCACGACTATATGCTGAACGGATTCTGTGCAAAGAGTTACGAGGAAGAATTGCCGAACAAGGATATGTTTGTGAGTTTCATGCGTGAGCAGAAGGACATAACAGACGATTTGACGGCCGTGGCCAAAAAGAACAATATCCCTGACAGCGACTGGGACGCACTGATCGACTCTGTGCAGAATGCCATGAACGACAGTGTGAAGAAAATCGACAAGACGCTGCACGTGGAGATAGAGGCTTTCTATGAAGGAAATGCCTACTATGCCACCACCTATCAGTTATTCCCCGACCTGCGATTGGTTTTTGCCATTCCCAAGTCGATGGGTAAGTTCGGCGGTGATACCGACAACTGGATGTGGCCGCGACAAACTTGCGACTTCTCCGTATTCCGTATCTATGCTGATCCGAAGACCAACGGACCGGCAGAATACAGCAAAGACAATGTGCCTTATCACCCCGCATCATGGGCTCCCGTATCCATGCAGGGCTATCAGGACAAGGATTTCTCGATGACCATCGGATATCCGGGCAGCACCAACCGCTATCTTTCCAGTTATGGAATTCGCGAAATGCGCGATGCTGAGAACAAGACACGTGTGCAAGTGCGCGGTATCAAACAAGAAATCATGAAGCGCCACATGGATGCCAGTGAGGCCGTGCGCATCAAGTATGACTCTAAGTATGCGCAGAGTTCAAACTACTGGAAGAATTCCATGGGTA
>DGWC01000034.1:0-1092 GCA_002395135.1 Prevotella sp. UBA4268
CTTCTCGCGGATGGCCTTCTGATTGCGCCAGCATATCCAGAAGTGAGAAAGCACGGACGACTTTCTCTATAATGTTCTTATCGTTATATTGGAGCTCCTTTGACTTTTGGTCAATCCATCCCGTTGTAAAACATTCCTTGCTAATCATTTTGTTTGATTGATGAGTTCTTGTATTTCTTGACTAATGCTTCTGCGTTTTGCATAGCGTATAAGTCTCTGGGGGTTTATTGTATATTGGTCGAATGCAAGTTGAAACATATTTGCGGACTCAGAACCGCGCAAATAGTCAAAATCTGCATCCTTTTGGGTATCAACTAACAGCTTTTCCAAGGTGGGAACTTTTATACCGTCAACTTCCATAAGTGGACTCTCTGTGACCAGTGTCTTCACGATGATACATTCCTCCCTAAGGTCTATGTAATCGTACATAAAGGCTGAACTGGGCTGTCGATATACATTTTTATAGAGTTCTTTCAGGCGGATGAACACTGATTCAACAGCATCGCGATTTGTTTCAACGTAAATAGCATGATTGATAGACAGATGATGTTGAATAGAGGAAAGTATGTTTCCGTCATAGACACAGAAATCTGTAAAGGGAAGTTCTGTTTTCATCTTCAGGTAGATTTCTTTAACTGACTCTGACGGTTTGTAAGTGAATGCTTGCTTTTGGGCAATGGCATAAACTCCCTGACCAATCCTAACCAGTTTCTTTTCTTTTGCAAGCTCGCTAAGATACTGTCGGGCAGTCACAGGTTTCATGCCGCAAGCTGTTGCCAAGAAATTGGCATTAACCCTGTGGTTCGTCTGGGCAATCTCCAGTATTTGTTTCTTACATGCGTTCATATTCACTTGATTTCGGGTGCAAAGGTAATATAAATTCGGCAATAAACCAAATTTATTGCCGAATTTATATAAAATAGTATTTATATAGGGGTCATGTCTATTATTTGAATTGGGCAAGATTTTATATCGGCCAAGCATCCCCCCTCTCTTGTCATGTCGACCAAGCGTTAGCGCGTGGAGACATCTCATAAAATGCGCCTTTGGGCGCAAGCGACTAAAGCCGCAGAGATGTCTCGACTACGCTCG
>DGWC01000034.1:1140-5172 GCA_002395135.1 Prevotella sp. UBA4268
TCGACTACGCTCGACATGACAAAAAAGGGTGGATGCTCGACATGACAAAAGGGTGATTGGTCAACATGACAAGGGGGGGCTCGGTATCTTTGCACAAAATTCTTAAACAACTAAATTTATGCTACAGATGCTGATGAGCCTCATCGCCAAGCCTCGCAGCAACGAAGACGGCGAATGGCTCAGTCTGAAGGACCTATCAGCCCTATTGAAAAAGCACTTCAAGGGTTACAAGGAAGACACCGCTGCATTCCAGAAAATAGGCAGCTATCTTCGCCGCCCTGAGTACAAGTTCCAATCACCGCCTCATCTACCTCGCGCTGCTTACTAATCAGGCACTGTTTGATGACATCTTTACTGATACTCATATAAATTTCATTTAATAAGAATTATACGATTTTATAAAGTTTGTTTTGCAAAGTTAGTCATTTTCTATAAAACAAAATTAATAAACCCTGATTTTTTGCAATATTTTCACACTTTTTATTACAAATCATTGTTTTTATTCCTTCCAAAGTTAAATCTCTCCAGATTATTCTTGTTAAAACATTGCTGCATCTTTTTATTTTTAGAGCCCAAGATGCGCAGGATTCAAATTAATAACGCAACAAATGTGTTAAAGAAGTAAGTGAGCAAGGAGCATGAAAAAGGGACGAAAATCCCGCTGGATCTTTCGTCCCCGGCATTAAATGCTTACCTTTGCAGACAAACTTCCACATAAGTTGCAAATATGGCAAAGCATCTAACGACGCAGCAAAGGTACGAAATTTCTTTCAGACTGCAAAATAAGGAACGTCCAATAGACATAGCCATGGCTCTTGGTGTGCACCGCAGCACCATCAGCCGAGAGATAAGGCGCAACAAGACTCCCCATGGCAAGTATAATGCGGAAAAGGCCCAATGGCTGTCAGACAGGAGGATGAGGGCAAGAAAGCACTATACAGTGCTGACGGACGAGATGAAGGCTTACGTCGACCAAAGACTCACACAGGAACAGTGGTCTCCCGAGCAGATGTCAGGAAGGCGGCGTGCACTGGGATTGCCGGGCATCTCACACGAAACCATCTACAGGTACGTGTGGGAGGAGAAGCACAAATGGGGGAAGCCTCTGTATAAGCATCTTCGCCATAGAGGCAGACACTATAACAAGCGCGGCTCCTCCTATAAGTCAAGGGGGATACCCGGGCGTGTCGGGATAGAGCAAAGACCTGCGGTCGTCGATGAGAAATGCAGGTTCGGAGATTTGGAGATTGACACCATTGTCGGGAAGAACAGGCGGAACGTCATCATGACAATCAATGACAGGGAGTCAGGTTTCCTGATCATGCGGAAGCTTCACTCAAAGGAGGCAGAGCCGCTGGCGGCGGCAGCCATCGCTGCACTTAAGCCAATCAGAAAGGAGTTGCACACCATGACCGCAGATAATGGGACGGAGTTCTCCAGACATCAACAGATTGCCAAGGCACTGAGAATGGACATCTTCTTCGCCAGGCCATATCACTCCTGGGAAAGAGGGGCTAACGAAAACACTAACGGCTTGGTCAGGCAATACTTCATTAAAGGTTCTGATTTCAGAAAAATAACAGATAAAGACATCAATATGGTACAGGACAAAATCAACAACAGACCCAGAAAAAGACTGGATTTCATGACACCAGTCGAGTTTATCAAACAAAAATATGGAGAGAATAAAACAATTATAAAGTTGTTGCGTTATTAATTTGAATCCTGCTGCTGTTATAAAAAGTTAAATATGTTAAATCTCCATATTTTTCTCTATCCATAGAATCTACATATTTACTTTTCTACCATTTTAATCGAAATATGCTGGTACACAGCAAGTTGCAAAAACTACGGCTGTAGTGGTCTTACAGAAGTGACCGTGGAAATGACCAATCCTGTTTCCATTGCAGAGGGCACATTTACTAACCGCGCCAACGCCACGCTATACGTACCTGCCGGCTCTAAAGCGGCATACAAGGCGGCAGACTACTGGAAAGACTTCAAGGAGATAGTGGAGTTGCCAGAATCCACGGGCATCCGCGAGGCAGAACTAAACAAGGACGCAGACAGTTGGTACACCTTGCAGGGCGTGAAACTCAGCGCCAAGCCCACCGAGCGGGGCATCTACATACATAACGGCAGGAAAGTGGCAGTGAAATAATCACTGGTTACGCCGTTTGTTTCAATGCATAACACCGGAAACTTTGAGCAAAAGTAATCGTCTGCTCAGGGTTCCCGGTGCTTTCCTATGCTGAAAACCAGTGCTTTTGTGCGTCCAAAGTGGCTGTATGCAGCGTGTTTTCTGCCACTTTGAAAAATGGAAAGCCTGTATCTGACGAGGTTGCTATGGTCTGCTCTTGCTGCTTTCGTTCATGAACAGATAGGAGGGACGGTAGCCACCGCCGTCAACAACTACTTTCTCGAACACGATGCCCGGGTCTTTGGGATGCAGGGTGAGCGTGTGCCAGCCGTCGGCGGTGGGTGTAAAGGGCAGACTGACGGTCTGTGCCACCACTCTTCGCGCCACGGTGGGGTAGTAGATGCTGTAGATGTTCTCTGGTTTTTCGTTCAGGTCGCTGTTGAAATTCACCGTTACGGGTTGTGCGCCGTCGATGCTCACGGTGTATTCCAGTCCGCCTTTGTTGAGGAAGTCGAGCGTTGATTTGGTGACAACGATTACTTTCACCTTATTGTTTTCCTTTTGAATGGTCTGCGCACGGAAACGGTAAGTGAGCGATGCGTTGCCCGTGGGTGTGGTGTATGGCATCAGCGCCATGCCGCTCAGCGTGCGTCCCAGGTGCTTAATTTCGGTCCATTTTGCTCCTTGCGGCTCTTGCTTTTCGTTAAAATGTGCCGATTCCATCGATATAAATCCGTCAGATTCCTCAAACGAATAGCCACCGGCGGCGGTTGTCTCGGCCATGTCCTTTTCGTCTTGGCATGCCATGCGGAACACTTCGGGCATGCGGTCTTTCTCGAAGTCGTCGTTCCAACTGGTGTAGCCGATGTGCTTCTGCGTCATCATCCCGTTCCATTTGCCGCCCGCCATCTCATGGTTATATTCGGCGCAGAGCAGGGAGTCGCGCCTGAAAGCAGCCTCCACGCGGTCGGCCCAGTGGTTGGCATCGGGATTGTTTTGCCGGTAGAGGGCGTGGTTCATGGCTTGTGCATAGTACATTTCATACAGGTTGCCCATGGCCTGTATGGGGAAGAGAATCAACTGGCGATAGGCATCCCGGTAGGAACCGTTCAGCGATATATACTGGCGCAGGGCCTCGGTCTCCAGTTTCTGATAGTCGTTCACCACCTGCTGCCATTCGCCAGTTGCCAGGTTGTAGGTGTTGCAGTCGAGCATTTCGGCCGAAATCCTGCCGTTGTATTTGCAGCAGAGGTTGAGCAGTCGTGCTGCTTCGTCGGCCTGTGCTTCACCGAAAGTCTCGCGGCAAAAGGCGAGCGTGTGGTTTTCAATCGTGCTGGCACTAATGCTGCGCGGGTTCCAGGCCATGTCCATGAAGAACGTGATGGGGTATTCCATGGGTTTGAGGTCGCCCACGTTGAGTATCCACATGCGGTCGATGCCGTAGTCGAAAGCCAGTTGCAACTGTTCCCACATGTTTTGCGTGGGTGTTACGTTGAGCCATTTGGTGTTGCGCGGTGCGCCCACGTAGTCAACGTGATAGTAGAGTCCCCATCCGCCGGGATGCTGCCGCTCCTTGGTGTTGGGAACGCGCCGCAGGTTGCCCCAGTTGTCGTCGCAGAGCAGCATGAGCACGTCGTCGGGCACCTGCATGCCCTTGTCATAGTAGTCGAGCACCTCTTTATATAGTGCCCACACCTGCGGCGTTTTCTCAGCCTTCTTGCCAGTCACCTCCTTGATAATGCGTCGCTGGTTGTCCACGATGGTCTTCATCAGCCGCGTGTCAGCCTCCTCGCTCATGGCTTCATCGCCGTCGCCGCGCATGCCGATGGTGACGATGTCCTCGGTTCCTTTCATACGCTGGATGCCTTCGCGGAAGAAGCGGTCGATGACCT
>DGWC01000034.1:5226-6738 GCA_002395135.1 Prevotella sp. UBA4268
GGTCGATGACCTGCTGGTTGGTCTGATAGTTCCAAGCGCCGTATTCTTTTCTGTGACGCGCCCATTCTTGGTGGTTGCGTGCCATGGGTTCATGGTGGGAAGTGCCCATAATAACGCCCATTTCATCGGCCGTTTTGCTGTTTTCCGGGTCGTCGGCATAGAAAGCCCATCCCCACATGGCGGGCCACATGAAGTTTCCTTTGAGACGGAGAATGAGTTCGAACACCTTTTCGTAGAAGCGGTGGTCGCCATAGTTGGTGCCAAAGGTGTTTTTCACCCACGTTGTGAGGCAAGGTGCCTCGTCGTTGAGGAAGATGCCGCGGTACTTTACGGCCGGTTCTCCATCGGTGAAATCGCCGTTTTTGATGAATATGCGGTCGTGATGAGCCACGGGAACGTCGGCCCAGTAGTACCACGGCGACACGCCAATCTGTCGCGACAACTCATAAATGCCATAGATGGTGCCTCGGCGGTCGCTGCCGGCAATCACCAGTTGTCTGCCAACGGTGGTGATGAGAAACATTTCGTTCTTCCCCTTCAGCCGCTGACCGTCTATCTTCTTCTCTTTTATCAGTTGTCTGATGGCCGAAGAATTGCCGATGGAACCGGCCAAAATGGAACATTCGGCAGCGTTGCTGCTGATGCTTACATCGGCAGCGCATACGCTCTTCAGGTCGTTGCACAGGTTGATGGCCGCCCGGCTGATGCCTTTCAGGTCGTTGTTGTCCACATGGATGGTTATCTTGTTGTCTTCGTTCAGCAGAAAGTCTCCTGAGTTGAAGTTCACGAAAGGCTCTGCCGCCCATGCTTGCGGAGTGGTGAAGAGCATGATGAGCAGTGTCGCGGCTGTGATGATGCTGTGTCTTGTTTTCATAATTCTTGATTGATGGTGCAGTTTTTTTGGGGGATAAGGCTTATAAGGCTCATAGGGCCATAGGGCTTATAGGGGTGCCCCTTTGGCCAGCCCCATCAGGATCATTGCCCCCAACAGTGTCCCGCCAGGCCGTGTGCGCCCGAATCCTCACTACAAAATTAGACATTAATTGTTGAATCTCAAAACGATAACAGAGCGATTGTGGCAAAATGAAACATTCAGAAAAGCATTGAATATAATCAATAAAGAATGATGATGCCACTGCCGGGATAAAGTGTCCACCGCAAGGGGGCAAAGGGTCTGCTGCCGGCGCTATCTGTCACAAAAATTAATAATAATATGGATTTTCTTCGTTTATTCATTTTATTTTACGTACCTTTGCACGGTTTTTGAGATGATTGGCGCAAAACAATAGGCGCCGAAGCGAGAAAATGGAAGAAGATTCAGATGAAGATGACGGAATGTTCAGATGAAAACTTTGGATGAATATTATTTTTTTGATGTTATATTTTTATTTTAGATGAACGTAATTACAAAAACTGTACAATTGCCTGATGGAAGAACCATCACGATTGAAACCGGGAAAGTTGCAAAACAGACCGACGGTTCGGTCATGCTCCGCATGAACAACACCGTAC
>DGWC01000001.1:0-166 GCA_002395135.1 Prevotella sp. UBA4268
TCATCTACGACAAGCGCCAGGGCGGTGTGAACGTGCGCCACATCGAGCACAAATTGGGTATCCATGGTTCTCCTACGTGCGAACTTACCTATAAGAACGCCAAGGCAGAATTGTGCGGAAGCACCAAGTTAGGCCTCATCAAATATGTGATGGCCCTGATGAACGG
>DGWC01000001.1:330-44075 GCA_002395135.1 Prevotella sp. UBA4268
TCATCAACTTCCCCGCTGTCTACGATATGCTCTCTCGCATGAAGGCAAAACTGGATGCTGGACGTGCCTTGCTGTACGAAACAGCCTGCTATGTTGACGTATACAAGTGTCTTGAGGACATTGAGCGCGACCGCAAACTGACTCCCGAAGAGAGACAAGAGTGCAAGACCTATAAGCGTCTGGCCGATGCCTTTACACCGCTGGCCAAGGGTATGAACTCAGAATATGCCAACCAGAACGCATACGATGCCATCTCGATCCACGGTGGAAGCGGCTTCATTATGGAGTACAAGAGCCAGCGTCTCTATCGCGATGCCCGCATTTTCTCTATCTATGAGGGAACCACACAGTTGCAGGTGGTGGCTGCTATCCGCTATATCTCAAACGGAACGATGCTCAACAACATCAAGGACATGCTGGCCGCACTGCCCGCAGAAGCCAATTCAGCACTGAAGGCTCGTGTTGAGAAACTCATCCCCATCTATGAGGAAGCCCTGAACTATGCCAAGTCATTGGAAAATCAGGATGCTTTCGACTTCCTGTCGCGCCGTCTCTATGACATGACCGCCGAAATCGTGATGTCGTTGCTCATCATCCGCGATGCCGCCAAGGCTCCCGAGATGTTCGAGAAGAGTGCCAACGTCTACGTGCGCATGGCCGAAGAAGACGTTCTTGGCAAGGCTGCCTACATCAAAGCCTTCAGCGTAGAGGACTTGGAGAACTTCAAGGCTGCCGAATAAGTAGCAAGAGAGAGATACTCTTCGCTGGTTTACCAGCAGAAATGATAAGAAAAGGTGTATGCCAGAGTATAAATTGGCATACACCTTTTATATTGGCCGTGAGTTCGATGCAAGATGAAGAAACACGACAAATTCATGTTGCCGTTTTCCCACAAAATAGAAATTGATTTGGGAGAAAACAGGCATCGAAAAGGCGAAAACGTAAAGAATCATTACCACGACGCACATTTCGATGCGCAAAACCTATGCTTTTATGCTTCAAAAGCTATGGTTTTACTGCCCAAAAACTATGGTTTTACCCTTCGAAACTTATGTTTTTGCAACCCAAAACCTATGATTTTTTCAGCAAACAACAGTTTTCCTCGTTTTAGAAAAACACATTTTTATTGTAATTAACTATTTCTCAACGGGTTGCAGGAAGTGCTCCAAAACCCGCGTATTTCGCGCCCAATGGATTGTCTGTGACCTATATCGTCCGTATGTGAGGCTTAAATTCAGATTTTTCATGACATGAATGCAGACGAAACAGCCATCACAGTAAGAACAAACGAAGAGGATAAGAGAGCACAAACTCCGTGAAATCGGCCTTTGTGGAATGAGCGTTTACCCTTCCGCCAACAGACAAGCCGCCTAATGACGGGAACGCATAACTCAAACCGATTTTCTCATAATAAGGTTTCTCCACTATCTTGGCATCCGCCCCCATCTGCCGATGCAGGTAGACACCTACTGACATCGACAGGGCAAGACGATGGTAATAGGCCTCGTGCCTTACCGCCAAGCCCAAAGACCAAGGGCTATGCCGAGCCGTTTTCCCCATTTTTTCGTCCAACTGACGTATATGATCAGCATAAGTGCCATAGGCAAAATCCACTCCCAACCCCGATGCCCATCGCCGCGCATAGCGGTACATGACATCCGTCTGAAGAGAATAAGCCATGTAAAAACGGAAATCACTGGTGCGGTAATCGGCATCGCCTGGAGGTGTATTGAACTGAGTGAGTTTCCAATCCTCCAACATAGTTTTTCCTCCGATTCCCGCAACGAAATTCAGAAAGCAGTATTTCTTGAAAGCAGACATGCCAGACGGGTGCTCAGAATGGGTGTCGCCATCGCTGTCGCCATGGGTGAGAGCACGATAATAAGGCCGATAGCATAGCGCCAGTGAGGGTCCCCACGTGTTAGAACCCTTGTTTGGACGGTTCAGCGCACCGTTGCTATGATGAAAGAAGTCAACTCCAGCCTTCAAAGCCCAGTCTTGACAGAACTGATAACAGACATGAGTCCCTGCCCCGAAATAGATAAGCCATCGCGAGCCTATCAGTTCATTGTCTACATTATTCTCCGGATTGTATTTCGTCTTGTTATACCCTATGCCTGCAGCCAGCGTATAGTCAACCTCCCAACGTCCGCTTCTCAACAGGGGCCGCGCAAACTCCAGATAGGCAGAAACGGTGTTTCCCAACCTTGAGTCATAGTCAACCATCTGCGCGAGTCCCCAGTCGGGATCAGGAGAACGGTGCATGGTCACCCCGTGGTTCATACTGTAATTCAATCCCAATGACAATGTGGGATAACGATAGTCGTGTGCATATGCGTCGCTATCTGACGGAAGAGCCGCATGAGTCAGTTTCAGGCCCACGGCCGACGACTCTTTTCCTTGAAGCCACTTGCGCTCATAACTGTCAACCACCAACTGCCGGCCGGGAATGAAATAGGCAGACGCTCCCCATCGGCACGCTTTCGGCTCCTGCCCGAAAGCAGAATCGGCAAGGACAACCGACAAGACGACAGCGGAAAGCATGCACCCGAGTTTTTTCATAGACCCTTATTGATCAGGATACTGTTCGTATATTTTCAGTCCGAACTCTGTTGCCAGCGCGTAAATCTGCTCCATAATCTCGGCAAGATGGTGCTCATAGTTCACCCAGGTCTTGTCTTTCAGGAAGAAATAGAACTCCACGGGCAGTCCGCACTGCGTGGCTTCGAGTTGTCTTACCATCAAGGTCATTTCAGCATTCACCTCTTTGTGCTGTCTCAGAAACCTTTCCACATAGTTGCGGTATAGCGTCAGGTTTACCGTTTGCCCGCTTATCTCCTCTCGTTTGCAATATCCTCTCTCCACCACATGCTCCCACAGAGACTCGTCCATGAGGCGAATGCTGCGGAAATCATAATAAACCTTCCTGTTCACGCGCCGCCCCTCGCCTTGCTGCATGCCGTTCCAGTTCTGGAAGGAATCGTCAACCAGTGTCTGGGGAGTCACCGTCACGATGGTGTTGTCAAAGTTCCGTATCTTCACCGTGGTAAGCGTCATCTCCTCCACGATACCGTTGGCACCGGCTTTAGGCACCGTTATCCAGTCTCCTTTGTGCAGCATGTCGTTGCTGGTCAGCCGGACTCCAGCCACCAAACCTTTAATGGTGTCCTGGAAAACCAGCATCAGCACGGCTGAAGTGGCACCCAATCCGGCAAACAATTTCACCGGATCACGGTCGATGAGTATGGAGATGACGATGATGACCGCGATGAAGAGCATCAGAATCTTCATAACGCCCATAAACGAATAGAGATACTGTTGCGTGGATGTGCGCTTTTCACCCTCCAGGTTTTTGAAAGAAGAGATGAAAACCAACGCCAGCCTCACCGACATCACAGTGATATAGATGGCGGTAGCACGGGTGAGCAATTCTCTCACTACGGGAAACTTCGAGAAAACCATCGGCAACAGTTGCCAGATGACAATGGCCGGCACGATTTGACAGGCAGAAACCAACACGCGCTCATTGAAAAGCACATCGTCCCACTTCGCTTCCGTGCGCGTTGTCATTTTCAAGATGAGCGGAACAAATACCTTTCGGCACACTAAACCCGCTAACGCAGACAGCAATATGGCCACCAGCACCAGCAATCCATGGCGCACCACGGGCACTAAGTCGCCCTCCAGCCCCACCAGCGAGATTAAATAGTCTGTATACGTATTGATTACTTCCATCTTTCTTCTGTCTTTTTACGGTCAAGGCTCGCACAATGCCTGGCACACCCTGTCCTGGAAACGCCTGCCCGTGGCTGCCTTTCGAATGCCCATATTGATAATTGAGAAACAGAGCAGATGCCCGTTGGCAGCCGTGCAATAGCCTGTCAGCGCGCTCACACCGGTCACCGTGCCCGTCTTGGCCTTCACGTTCTGGTGGGCAAAACCACTGTTCATCCTGCTGGCCAACGTTCCATCCACACCCGCCACGGGCATGGCCGGCAGCAGATGGATATAGATATTCTCGTTGCGATAAGCATATTTCAGAAAAGCCACCTCGAGTTCTGGCGACACATAGTTATAGAGCGACAGTCCGCTGCCGTCGGCAATATAATAGTCGGAGTCGCGAAATCCCAGTTTAGAGATCAGTTTGTTCACCTGCTGGCGACCGTTTTTGGCAGAGGCGCGCTTGGTTCCGCCGCTTGCAGCAAGTTGATAGAACATTGATTCGGCAAACAAATTGTCGCTTTTCTTCATCATCCGCATCAGCACCTGATCAATGGTATGAAAGCGCGTGCACAGGTCAGAGGCCCGGTTAGGTGTCTCACCTTGCAGCGTATCGCCCACATGCACCACGCCCATATTGCGCATTTCCTGGCAGAAGCGCCGCATGAACTGGTTCTTGCCGCCTATGAGCAGGGGCGACAAAACGGGATTGTCATCGTCCCAGCACCAGCCTTCGCCCAGCAAGTCAGCGTCTTTCATGGTCAGGTCGGCATACACATTGCCGCGGATGGTGTCTACTCCCATTTTGCGCAGACTCTCCACAAAGGCGCGCAAATCATCGCCGTTGAAAAGCGGATCGAATCCTCCCTTGCAGTAGACGTTGCCTGTCAGCACTCCATTATCCACCTTTCCCGTATAACACAGCCGCGTTTTAAACTGATGAGAACCGCCCAGCCGGTCAAGCACGGTCACGGCATTAATCATCTTCATCGTTGAAGCAGGGCGCATCAGTTGGCGCTCGTTGAAACGATATATCACGGAGTCGGCAGTCAAATCATACACCTCCAGTCCCACCATGGACGTATGGAACATGCTGCTTTCCAGCAGCCGGTCAATCCGCGCACACACGTTTTTTGGCCATGCCAGCGAGTCGGCAGCCAAAGAATCGCACAGCAGCGAATCCTCCTGCATCGGATCATTGGCAGTCAGAAGCGTTCCTTCTTCTTCGGTTACAACGGTTTGTCCCGTTTCCGTGATTTGCCCCATGGCCGGCGAAAAGGCCATCAAAAACAGACAGAACACAGCAATGACATATCTCTTCTTTATCATCAATTCTCTTTTCATGACTGCAAAATTACGTAAAAATCCCGAGATAACGGCCTATACTGCTAAGAAAATGTTACGCGGCACGATTTGTTTCGTCTCACTTCACGCCGTCAGGAATGCATGTTTTTCATCTTTCCACAGCAGAAATCGCAAATTATTCGGTCCACAGACATACTAATCCAAATTTTTTGTGTACATTTGCATCATCAAACTGCAACATTTATGATTTACAAATACGATTTCCTGATTATCGGAGCAGGCGTAGCCGGAATGAGTTATGCATTGAAAGTGGCAAGAGCCAAAAAAGGAAAGGTGTGCATGATCTGCAAAACATCGCTCGACGAGGCTAACACCAGTTTTGCGCAGGGCGGCGTAGCGTCGGTTACCAACCTGGCAGTAGACAACTTTGAAAAGCATATCGAAGACACGATGATTGCCGGCGACTACATCAGCGACCGCAAAGCCGTGGAACAGGTGGTGAGAAACGCGCCCGAACAGATTAAGGAATTGGTGAACTGGGGCGTGAATTTCGACAAGAAAGAAGATGGTTCGTTTGACCTGCACCGAGAGGGAGGCCATTCCGAATTCAGAATTCTGCACCACGCCGACGACACTGGTGCTGAAATACAACGTGGACTGATGGAGGCCGTGCGCAGCAATCCCGACATTGAAATCAAGGAGAACCATTTCGCCGTTGAGATTATTACGCAGCACCATCTGGGCGCGCGCGTCACACGGCGCACTCCTTATATCAACTGCTATGGTGCCTATGTGCTGAACCCGGAGACACAAAAGGTGGACACTTATCTATCCAAGGTGACGCTGATGTGTACCGGCGGAGTGGGTGCGGTATACCAAACCACATCGAATCCCATCATTGCCACCGGCGACGGCATTGCCATGGTTTACAGGGCTAAAGGCACAGTGGCCGACATGGAATTCGTGCAGTTCCACCCCACGGTGCTGCATTCTCCAGAGGAAACCCATCCGGCCTATCTCATCACAGAGGCCATGCGCGGTTACGGAGGCATACTCCGCCTGCCCAACGGTGAGAGTTTCATGGAGAAATATGATGAACGTCTGTCGCTGGCACCACGCGATATCGTGGCAAGAGCCATTGACAAAGAGATGAAAATACATGGTTTAGACCATGTCTGTCTCGATGTTACGCACAAAGACCCTGCTGAAACGCGCCGCCACTTCCCAAATATCTACCAGAAATGTCTGTCGATGGGCATCGATATCACCACCGACTACATCCCGGTAAGGCCTGCTGCCCACTACATGTGTGGCGGCATCAAGGTGGATTTGAACGGTTGCAGCAGCATAGAACGTCTCTATGCCATCGGCGAATGCTCGTGCACGGGACTGCACGGCGGCAACCGACTGGCTTCCAACTCGCTTATCGAGGCCGTGGTCTATGCCGATGCGGCGGCCAAGCACTCTTTGAAACACGTAGACCTGTATGATTTCAACGAAAAAGTGCCTGAATGGAACGACGAAGGCACCATGACCAACGAGGAGAAAGTGCTCATCACGCAGTCGGTAAAGGAAGTGGGCCAAATCATGTCCAACTATGTAGGCATCGTGCGCAGCGATTTGCGACTGAAACGAGCATGGGACCGCTTGGATATGCTCTATGAAGAGACCGAAAACCTGTTTAAGCGCGTGAAGGCAAGCAAGGACATCTGCGAACTGCGCAACATGATCAACGTGGGCTACCTGATTACCCGCTGGGCCATTGAGCGCAAGGAATGCCGCGGACTGCACTACACCATCGACTATCCGGTGCACGCCTACGACAAGAAATAGTTGATTTTCAGGGGTGGGAATCTCTTGGTTTCCCACCTCTGAAAACAAACCTTAAATTAAATAAATAAAAGGACGTTTTCCTTTTATTTTTTTTGTAGTCTACTTCAAAACAAGTAACTTTGCACAAAATCTTCTAACCTATTATTATTTTCATTGCTAACTACAAACCATGGCAAAACAAATTATCGAATGCGTGCCTAACTTCAGTGAAGGGCGCAATCTGAGTGTTATCAAACAAATCACTGACGAAATTGAAACAGTAAAAGGTATCAAACTTCTTGATGTTGACCCAGGCGAGGCCACAAACCGCACCGTTGTGACCTTCGTGGGAGAGCCTGCCGCTGTGGTAGAAGCCGCTTTCCGCGGAGTGCGCAAGGCTGGTCAACTCATCGATATGCGCCAACACCATGGTGCACATCCACGCATGGGAGCCACCGATGTGTGTCCACTCATTCCCGTATCTGGCATCACGCTCGAAGAATGCGCCGCTTTGGCTCGCCAGTTGGCAGAACGCATTGCCACGGAACTGGCCATTCCCTGCTACTGCTACGAAGCAGCCGCTTTCACACCTGAGCGGAAAAACCTGGCAGTATGCCGCGAAGGAGAATACGAAGCACTGGCAGAGAAACTCTCAACCGAAGGAAAACAGCCTGATTTCGGTGCTCGCGCCTTCGATGAAGGTGTTGCACGCACAGGATGCACTGCCGTGGGTGCCCGCGATTTCCTCATTGCCGTGAACTATAACCTGAACACCACCAGCACGCGGCGTGCCAATGCCATCGCCTTCGACGTGCGCGAGAAAGGCCGTCCGGTGCGCGAAGGCAATCCCATCACGGGCAAGCCGAAGAAAGACGAGAACGGAAATCCCATCATGCAGCCCGGTACGCTGAAGAGCACCAAGGCCATCGGATGGTTCATTGACGAGTATGGCATTGCCCAAGTGTCTATGAATATCACCAATATCAACGTCACACCGCTGCACGTTGCCTTCGACGAAGTATGCCGCTGTGCACAAAACCGCGGCATCCGCGTTACAGGAACAGAAATCGTAGGTCTCATTCCCAAGCGCACGCTCATTGAAGCAGGACGCTATTTCCTGGAGAAACAGCATCGCTCTACAGGCATTCCCGAAGAAGATATCATCAATATTGCCATCAAGAGCATGGGTCTCGACGACCTGAAACCGTTCAATCCGTATGAGAAAGTGATTGAATTCCTGCTCGACCCGCCATCGGCAGCAACGAAAGCAGAGACCACAAAGCCAGAAAAACTGGTTGACTACGCCGTGAAAGCATTTGCTGAAGAGACCTCGCGCGAGAGTCCGGCACCCGGCGGAGGCACCATTTCGGCTTACATGGGAGCACTGGGTGCAGCCCTGGGAACCATGGTGGCCAACCTTTCCTCGCACAAACCGGGATGGGACGACCGCTGGAATGAATTCAGCCAATGGGCCGATAAGGGACAGGAACTGATGAAGGAACTGCTCTATCTGGTAGACGAAGACACCGAAGCCTTCAACCGCATCATGGCCGCATTTGGCTTGCCCAAGAAGACGGAAGAAGACAAAGCAGCCCGCAGCGCTGCCATTCAGGAAGCCACACTCTATGCCACACAGGTTCCTCTCCACACCATGCAAGCCTCTTACCGCGCTTTCGACATCTGCAAGGCCATGGCTGAGACCGGCAATCCCAACAGCGTGAGCGATGCCGGCGTGGGTGCTCTGGCTGCACGTGCTGCTGTTTTGGGCGCAGGACTGAACGTAAAGATTAACGCTTCCAGTCTGAAAGACCGCGAAACGGCCGACCGTTTGATTGCAGAAGCCAACGAACTGATTGCAAAGGCCAACCAGGCCGAAAAAGAAATCATAGAGATTGTTGAGTCAAAACTATAAGGCATATATAAAAGGCATACTGAAAGAACCCCTTAATTTACAATAACCATGACATTCAAGGAAGAAATACGAATGGGCATTCCCGACACGTTGCCTGAGATGCAGGCTTACGATACGGAAATCAACCATGCCCCGAAACGCAAAGACATTCTCACCACAGAGCAGAAGAAACTGGCTCTGCGCAATGCACTGCGCTATTTCCCACAGCATCTGCACGCTCAGTTGGCTCCGGAATTTGTAAACGAACTCCACCAGTATGGACGCATCTACATGTATCGTTATCGTCCCAGTTACGCCATGTATGCCCGTCCGATTGACGAATATCCTGCCAAGAGCCGACAGGCTGCTGCCATCATGATGATGATTCAGAACAACCTCGACCCGCGAGTGGCACAGCATCCTCATGAATTAATCACATACGGAGGCAACGGAGCCGTGTTCCAAAACTGGGCCCAGTATCGCCTGGTGATGAAATATCTCAGCGAAATGACGGATGAACAGACGCTTGTCATGTACAGCGGCCATCCGCTGGGACTGTTCCCTTCGCACAAGAATGCGCCACGCGTGGTGGTCACCAACGGCATGGTGATACCCAATTACAGCAAGCCCGATGACTGGGAACGCGGCAATGCGCTCGGTGTTACCCAATACGGACAGATGACGGCTGGGTCGTATATGTATATCGGTCCTCAGGGAATCGTCCACGGCACCACCATCACTGTGCTGAACGCCGCACGCAAAGTGGGCGGCGACAACATGAAACTCTTTGTCACTGCCGGTCTCGGCGGCATGAGCGGCGCACAGCCCAAAGCGGGAAACATTGCTGGAGTGGTGAGCGTAACGGCAGAAATCAATCCGAAAGCCGCCGAGAAGCGATATGAACAAGGATGGGTTGACGAGTTGCATCACAACCTTGACGAACTGATACCAGCCATCCGCAAGGCCGTTGCCGAAAAGCGCGTGGTATCCATGGCCTATGTGGGCAATGTGGTTGACCTCTGGGAGCGCTTGGCAGAGGAAGACGTGCATGTGGATTTGGGAAGCGACCAAACCTCGCTCCATAATCCTTGGGCAGGCGGATATTATCCTGTGGGGCTTTCGCTCGAAGAAAGCAAAATTATGATGGCCGAGAATCCTGACGAATTCAAGAAATGCGTCCAAGCATCATTGCGCCGCCAGGTGGCAGCCATCAACAAACTCACTGCAAAGGGTATGTATTTCTTCGACTATGGCAACGCGTTCCTGTTGGAATCAGGCCGCGCCAACGCCGATATATTCGTTGAATGCAACGGAGAGAAGAAATTCCGCTATCCGTCGTATGTGCAGGACATCATGGGACCTATGTTTTTCGACTATGGATTCGGTCCTTTCCGATGGGTTTGCTCATCTGGAGATCCGCAAGACCTGGCAACAACCGACCGTCTGGCAGCAGAAGTCCTGGAAGAAATACGACAGCATGCCACCGACGACATCAAGGGACAACTCGACGACAACATCCATTGGATCAAGGAAGCAGGCAAGAACAAACTGGTGGTGGGCTCACAGGCACGCATTCTCTATGCCGACAGCGAAGGCAGAACCAAGATTGCACTGGCCTTTAACGATGCCATCCGTCGGGGCGAACTGAAAGCCCCCGTGGTGTTAGGTCGCGACCATCACGACGTTTCCGGCACTGACTCGCCCTTCCGTGAGACATCCAACATCTACGACGGCTCACAATTCTGTGCCGACATGGCTGTTCAGAACGTCATTGGCGACTCTTTCCGCGGTGCCACATGGGTAAGCATCCACAACGGTGGCGGTGTTGGATGGGGCGAAGTAATCAACGGCGGATTCGGAATGGTTATCGACGGCAGCGACGACAGCGACCGCCACATTCGTCAAATGCTTCTCTGGGATGTGAACAACGGCATTGCCCGTCGCTCATGGGCACGCAACAAGGGCTCCATAGATGCCATCCGCCGCGAAATGGAACGCACACCGGGCTTGACGGTTACCCTTCCGAACCTGGCCGACGACGATCTGATATCGAAATCCATCAACGCTTGAGATGCAGAAACCAACAATCACATTAGCAATACAACAATAAACAGGAACAATCATCTATGACACACGAAATATCTGCCGAACACCTCACCATTGAGCGCATCGGCGAAATCATCTATAACAACTACAAAATCGAACTGAGCGAGGATGCCAAACAGCGCATTCGCCGCTGCCGCACCTATCTGGATAAAAAGATTGCCAGCAATGGCGCACCCGTTTACGGAGTGACAACAGGATTCGGTTCGCTCTGCAATGTCAGCATCGGCAAAGACCAACTGTCACAACTGCAGGTGAACCTGATTAAGAGCCATGCCTGTGGAACGGGTGAACGCGTGCCTAACGACATTGTCAAAATCATGATGCTGCTCAAGATTCAGTCGCTGAGTTATGGCTATTCTGGATGCAAACTCGACACGGTGATGCGGCTCATCCAGTTCTTCAACAACGACATCTACCCTGTTGTCTACAAGCAGGGATCGCTGGGAGCCTCTGGCGACCTCGTTCCACTGGCCCATCTCTGTCTGCCGCTCATCGGTTTGGGCGAGGTGGAATTCCAGGGAAGAGTGATTCCCGGTGCTGAGATGCTGCGCAAAAAGCGCTGGAAGCCCATCGAACTGGCCTCAAAGGAAGGACTGGCACTGCTCAACGGCACACAAAACATGAGTGCCTTTGCCGTATGGGCACTGCTCCAGGCACAACGTCTGAGTGCATGGGCCGATAAGATTGCCGCCATGTCGCTGGATGCCTACGACGGAAGAATTGAACCTTTCACACATGCCGTACATGCTGTTCGCCCTCATCTGGGACAGATAGAGACCGCCAAGCGCATGCGTGAACTGCTGGAAGGCAGCCAGATTATCGGTTCCATCAAGGCCCACGTGCAGGATCCCTACTCTTTCCGCTGCGTACCGCAGGTGCACGGAGCAGTGAAAGACACCATCCGCTACGTGAAATCAGTTATCGACACAGAGATTAATTCTGCTACCGACAACCCAACGGTATGCCCCGATGAAGACCTTATTATATCAGCAGGCAATTTCCATGGTGAGCCGATTGCGCTGCCTATCGACTTCCTTTCCATCGCCATGAGCGAACTGGCCGACATCTCCGAGCGACGCATCTACCGCTTGGTATCCGGCACGCGCGGCCTGCCCAGTTTCCTGGTTGCCAACCCAGGTGTAAACAGCGGTTTCATGATTACGCAATATACCGCAGCATCTGTGGTCAGCCTCAACAAGAGTCTCGCCATGCCGTCGTCGGTAGACAGCATTCCGTCGTGCCAAGACCAAGAGGACTTGGTGAGCATGGGTGCCAATGCTGCCATAAAATTATATAAGGTGATACTGAATACAGAACGTGTGCTGGCCATCGAACTGTTCAATGCGGCCCAGGCACTCGACTTCCGTCTGCCGCTTAAGTCGTCGCCCGAACTGGTGGCGCTGCACGAAGAGTTCCGCAAGGTGGTTCCCTTCATCCTCAATGACGAACTGATGTACCCGCACATCGAGCAAGCCATTCAGTTCCTGCGCAGTCACGATGCATAGGTATTCAAAAAGAAACCGGCTGAAAGCGATTTGCCTTCAGCCGGTTTCTTTTTGAATGCGATTCATTTCAAGATCCTGTCATACTCTTTCATAATCTCGCGTGCACGCCTGAGATGCTTGCGGTCTCGGCGTCCACGCACATCCAGGATATTGGCGAAGTCAAACACCAGAATGGGAAAACCGATTTCACTGCGTGGCCTGTTCCTGTTCTGCTCGGCACCGCGACGCAGCGCTCGGAGCAAGTCGGGACTGATTCCGTTCACCACCAGTTCGGGCAGCACGTTGTGCTGAGGCATCAGATACATGGTGTCGGGCACTTCTGCCTGTGAGAGTTTTTCTTTATAATACTGCAGATGCGAGAAGGTAACGCTGTCGAAAGGCACCGGCAGTTCCACGATGCCCTGATAATTGGTGCGCAGCACCGTCGTGCTGTCAATCCTTACCGACACATCTGTGACAGGCAGTTCTGTTTCAAAGTCCAGCACTTTCACCCGGCGCTGTGCCTGCACAGACAGGCTTGCCAAGAGCAATATGAAGATTATGCACTGTTTCATTTCGCGTCGTATTCTTCCAAAAGCCGTTTGGTGCGCTCTCGTTTCTTTTCCCGACGGCTTTTGTATTTAAAGAACTTCAGTATCTTATCCACATCAATCTTCATGGCCGGCTCCGAGGGATTGGGGAGCGGACGGTTGCGCTTGAGGTATTCCTTAAGGCTCTCGTGCTGGGAAACGACGGTCACCTCGTCTATCATATTCTCCTTGGCAAAGAGATAGACAGTGTCGCGCACTTCGTCGAACCTCAGGTGCTCCACATCATACCTGATATGACTGACAAGCAGACTGTCGAACTGCTCTGGCAGAATGGCCATACCGGTGCTGTCGGTCTGTGTTCTCGGGTGGGGATAGGGAACAATGGCCGCCTTTGCCACTGGCTCGTGCGTATCCACATCCAGCACAACAATCCTGCGCTGCGCGTTCACCGACAAGCAGCATACCATGAAAACCAGAACGAGACAGTCTCTAAGCATTTTTACATGATGATTGAAAAACACGATGCAAAGATAGCAATTATTATATGGCTGATGCGTTCTGTTTAAGTGAATTAGCAAAAAACAACGTTTATTGCTTTAATTATAAAAAAAGTTTTGTAAATTTGTGCCAAATTAATGATAACCATGAAACAGACACTCATCACAAATATCGGAACGCTGGCAGGTATCCTGCCGACAGGAGCCATGAAACGATGCGGCCACGAAATGGCTGAAATCGTTTGTATGAATAATGCCTGGATGCTGCTGCAAGACGGAATCATCAAGGATTTCGGCACAAGCCCCGTGCCCGAAGGACTGGAAACGGCGGAGGTTTTTGATGCGCAAGGGGGCACCGTGATGCCCTCTTTCTGCGACAGCCACACGCATATTGTCTATGCAGGAAGTCGCGAAGGTGAATTCGTTGACAAGATCCGCGGGCTGAGTTATGCCGAGATTGCCCGCAGGGGCGGCGGCATCCTGAATTCTGCCGACCGGCTTCACGAACTCTCCGAAGACGAACTTTACAACCAGGCCATGCAAAGGGTGAGCGAGATTATTTTGAAAGGAACGGGAGCCGTAGAAATAAAAAGCGGCTACGGACTGAACACGGAGGATGAACTGAAAATGCTGCGCGTGATAAGGCGCATCAAAGAAACGGCTCCGCTGAAGGTGATGAGCACGTTCTTGGGCGCTCATGCCGTGGGGCGCGCCTATGCGGGCAGGCAATCAGAATATGTAGACTTGGTGGTGAACGAAATGATTCCCGAAGTGGGAAGGCTGCAATTGGCCGATTTCATCGACGTATTCTGCGATGAAGGATTCTTCACTCCGGAAGAAACGGCTCGCATTCTGGAGGCGGGTGCCCAATATGGCATGCGGCCTAAAATCCACGGACAGGAACTGGCTGACTCGGGCGGCGTGGAGGTGGCAGTGAATCACAAGGCGCTCTCTGTGGACCATCTGGAGAGCATGACCGACCGCGATATTGCCCTGTTGGCCACTCACGACACGATGCCCACGGCACTTCCCGGAACGTCGTTCTTCTTGAACATGCCGTTTGCCCCGGCACGTAAGATGATTGAGAAAGGCCTCGCCGTGGCCATTGCCAGCGACTACAATCCCGGCTCCACCCCGTCGGGCGACATGAAATTCGTGGTGTCCTTGGCCTGCATCAAGATGCGGCTGCTGCCCGCAGAAGCCATCAATGCAGCCACCATCAACAGTGCCTGTGCCATGGGCATCAGCCGTGATTATGGATCAATCACAAAGGGGAAGGTGGCCAACTTCTTCATCACCGACCCCATTCCCAGCATCGACTACATTCCTTATGCCTATACACAACCCATCATCCGCCATATTTTCCTCAACGGGGAAAGATATGGCGGATGAGCGGGAGCGATGTTTCGTGATGTTTTTATTTCGTGACCTGGATGACGGGATTACCGATGCATCCGTTAGGTGCCTGTACATGAATGAGGGCGCAAATGGTGGGGGCAATGTCGGTGATATGGCATTCCACCTGCGATGAACCGTGCTCCACGCCCCATCCCATCAGCACGAAAGGAATGTGACAATCGTAGGGGTTCCATGCCGAGTGGGTGGTGCCACCGTCGATTTTTCCCCACACGCCATAGTGGGCGGGCTTCATCACAATCTGAATATCTCCACTGCGCTCGCGGTTGTAGCCGTTGATGATTTTTTCGCGGATAAGCGAAGGCACACTACTGTTGAGCACATTCTCCATGTCAACGCAATACTGCACCTGGGGATGACGGTTGAAATGGTTGATAATGGCCTGGCGCACCTTGCCTTCGTCGATTCCCACACGGGCAATGGCTTCACGATTGAGCACCACCTGGTTGTTCATGATGTTACGGGCGAGTTTCTCCTCCGTATTAAAAACTTTACTAAGGGTCTCATTGAGCGATGCTTCCTCTTTATCCACGAAGAAGCCGTCGGCCGGAATCTTATGTTCCTGGTTCTGGAGGATGCCGTCGGAACCGCCATGGTCGGCAGTGAGGAACACCAGATACTGTCCTTTTCCCACTTTTTGGTCAAGGAAACTGAAGAAATCGGCCAACTGACGGTCGAGGTTGACATACTGATCGTGCGTCTTCTCATGATGAGTGCCATACTTATGCCCCACGATGTCGGTGCACGAGAAACTCAGCGTGAGCATATCGGTTTGTCCCCGCTGGCCCAGTTTCTCATTTTCAACGGCAGCCTTTGCCATGCCCACGGTGATTTCGTTGCCATAGGGCGAATACTGGATATCGTCGATGGGCAGTTTCTTGATGGTTTTGTTGTACTTAACGGCCCACTCGGGCAACTGCTTCATATAATAAGTGCTGCTGATGAAGCAAAGGGCATTCTTGTCAAACCAATAGGCTGCATCGGCACTATGACCGGCGGGAAGAATGGCGGCACGGTCTTTAAACGACACGCCGATAACCTTCGACTGCCAGTTGGTGGCGGTTTTCAGTTCGTCGCCGATGGTGGTCACCAACAGGTTGCGTGGCGACATGTGGCCAGCCTTGGTATCGCTGCCCACGGTCTGCTCGCTCTCGTCGCGCGTGCAATAGGCCGATTTCCCGTCAATCAGGAAACTGTTTCCCGCTATTCCATGAATAGACGGCACGCTTCCCGTGAACACGGAAGAATGGCCAATGGCCGTTACGGAAGGGATATAGTTGATCTGGCAGTTCTCGCAGTTGAAGCCTTCGTTCATCAATCTGCGGAAGCCTCCGTTTCCATACTCCTCGTAGTAACGATAGAGATAGTCCCAGCGCATCTGGTCGACGGCAATGCCCACCACCAGTTTGGGGCGGTCTTGCGCAAATGTTGCCATGCTGATGAGCAACATGGCCAACGTGAGTAATTGTTTTTTCATTTTCATCCTTTTTTATTGATTGTTGTATTATTATCTGAGATTCATGATAGTATCATATATAATATGGTTCGCGCGTGACTCTTATTCGGCAGCATGCCATGATGACGGCACCATGCCACTTTTCTAACGTGTCCTATCTGGTCAGAGAGAACTTCATGCTGAGACCGAAGTCGCGCGTGGTGGTGGGATAACTGCTGCTCGAAAGCAACGGCGTGTTCGTCTGCTGGTCGTAATAGAAACTCATGGTGAGCAGTCGTGAAAGGGTGTAATCGGCAGAGAACGCCAGTTTGAACGCCTTGTTGCCACCGCTTGCAGAACTGGTAACAGAGGCGATATCGCGCACGATGGTTGCCTGGTTGCGATAACTGAGATCGAGGCGCAGGTTCAGGTCGTGGTTCACATTGCTCTTTCCCCTGGTGGTGGTGCGCTGCTGCTGGTTGCGCTGCTGTTGCCCATTCGCCTTATTGCCCGGTTTCTGCGCCACTTTCTTCTTTCCTCCGGTCAGGCTGGAGAAACTGAAGTCGTTGATCTTATAGCCCATGCCGATCACCCAGTCGCGGCTCGACGACTCGTTTATCTGCACACTGGTCATTGAGAGGTTCAACACACGCGTGGTGCGATACTCCAATTTGCACGTCATATTATTCAGCAGCGTGACGTCCACACCGAGCAAAGGCGAGAATGCCTCGTTGATGCTCACGGTGCTCACATTGAACATGCTGTTGGGAACAGGATTACCCGACGTGGCATCGTTGATGAAACCCAGCCCGTTCATATACTCCATAAACGTGCTGTAACTGCTATAGGAACCTACGGCAAAGACGCTCTTGTAAGAGTGACTGAGGTTTACGCTCTTGAAATGATCGCGGAACCAGGGCAACTGGCTCAGCCCACTATAGCGAATGCTCCAGTTGGGCAGCATCCGCGATAATGCCGGGAAGATATCGAGGCCGCTGCCGCCCATGCTTGTATAGGTGGACAGGAAGGCGGGAATCATCACATCGGCACTGTATTTGTTCACACCTCCATTGACAGCATCGAAGGTTTTGCCGGCCAAACGGCTTCCGTCGGGATAAGACACACCGGCATATTGACTCTCCACACGCTGACGGAAACCGTCGAGCGAATGGCAGAACCGCTCAAACGATGCCGAGCGATAGCCGTTGTCGGCCTTGCCCATGCCCTCCAGGGCGCTGCCCATGCTGATGGTGGTCATATTGAACGTTCCGCTCTGGGTGGCAGGCATGCCGCTGAACATATACTGAATGTTCTTTGCCTTTGTCTGCGTGCGGCTGGCGTTCATGTCGATTTTCAGGTTGCGCACCGGCTCCAGCGTCATTCTCAACTGGAAATCCTCCGTATTGCTGAATGCGGCTGGCGTGGCCACGCTCTCGTCAATCAACAGCCATCCGCGCTCTGCCGCCTTGTTGACATAATCGTCACCGGCGAGTCCGAAGGCGAAGTCAAGTCCCGGCGACATGATATCGCCGCGCCGCTGACCGAACACATCGCCCACGGAAGGCATGAAGCCAGGAATGGAGATGGCATGCTGGCTACGATATGACATGCTGACATTGCGCAGCATCATCAGGCCCCGCGCCACCACCTGCGCCGTTTTATACCATGTCTTTTCATCGTTGGGCTCCTTGGCGGTGACGGTCACTTTCACCTTCGTTGCCGAATCCACCTTGGTCAGAATCTTTATCTGATTCAAATCAACCACCTTGTATTTCAAGTCAAGATGCTTGCCGTCGGGCGTTTTGCCGCTCACCAGCAGTCGTTTGCTCTTCTTGCCGTGATTCACGATGATGGTGGTGTCGGGCATGAGGGTGATTTCCCGCTCAAAACTATTCTTGTTCCTTGGCAGCACCTTTTGCTCTTTGCTGTTTGCCGTCTGTCCGCTGCCCTTCTGTTGGCGAGCGGCCGCCCGCTTCTTCTTTTCTGCCTCTGCATTATAGCGCTGAGTCTTGTTGAAGCGCTCGTTGGTTTTCTTCAGGAACGGGCTGTGGTTATAGAGCCGCTCCATGTTGAACGTGCCGTTCACGTTGATCTGCCGGTTGTTTGAGATGATGTTTCCGAGCGACGTTCCGTCTTCCAAGTCGGTGCCTCGTGTCCAGTTATACGTGGCCGTATAGTTGGCATCGGCATTCACCCAGTCGAAGATGGGAATCAGATTGAGCGGCAGTTGATACGACGCATTGAAATGCTGGTTATAGTCGAGCGGCGTACCCATGTGCTTCACGCTGGTCCACACCGAGTCTTTCCATGCCTCATACTGTGTGGGATAAAGGTCCTTGTTGATAGGCGTGTAGGGCTCTTCCACCTGGGCATGAGTGCCGCTGTTGAAAGTCATGTGCAGGTTGCGCGTCAGGTCCCAGCGGATGGAGAATTCGCGGTTCCACAGGAATTGCTCACTGAAAACCAGCGGCAGTTCCGAGTTTTCCAGACTCTCCATGTCGCGTTCCTGCAACTCATGATATGCCCTTACGATGTCAGAGTTGAACGACACATTCTGCGGAAGCCAGTTCAGCCCGAACCGTTTCAGGATGTCCAGCCATTTGCTCTTGTTCTTGGCAAACAGTTTCTTAAACGGCTCGAAAGTCTTGTATACTGGCGTATAACTATAGTTCATGGATCCCCGCCACTGGTCGTCGTTCTCATAGACCGTGGTCTCTCCGCTCGTGTTGCGGTGGGAATGGCTGTAGGAGAACGAGAAATTGCCTGGATCATAAGGCATCGGATGTCGCTTGGTGGTGATGCCCACGCGCATGTTTGACAGCGAGAAGTTGGTGTTGGTGACCTTCGTCGAGGCGATACTCTCTATGGAGTCGCGCTCATGGCGGTTGGCAGCCACGTCCAAAGCATCTTTCAGCAGGATGTCGGTGTCCAGCGGATTATACTTGGGACTCGACTTTTCCTTCGTAACCGAATAATACAACGGGATGCTCACCTTTGCCTTGTCGGGGAAGAACTTGCCCAGTTCAACGCTCGCGGTGGCACTGTATGTGCCGTAGTTGTCGGTGCTGCGCTGGCTGACACCCTCTTCCAGTCCGCCGAATCCCTCGCTGGTATAGCGGCCAGACATGTTCAGCGTTCCCACATCCGAGAGTTGCATGTTCATGGCTCCCTGGGCTGCCCATCCGCCTTCGTTGCTATATTCCTTGAGTCGCAACTCGTTTACCCACACTTCTCCTGACTTCATTTCGCCCGAGAGGTTGCGCACACCGATAATCATTGTCTTGACTTCGCCGAGCGACGGATTACCCATAATGCTCAATTTGTTCTGGGGCTTGTCGTCTTCGTAGGCCGTGAACAGGCGATTAAACGAAGCCCTTCCCTCGCCCTTTGCACGGTTGCGCTCTTTCTTCAGGTTGGTGAATACCGACAACGGCACGTCAAGCATGTTCTCCTCGGGCCACACAGCACGGCAGTCGGCAGGCGAAAAGCGATTATAGTTGTTTCGCGGCTCGGTCAGTTTCAGCGGTATCTCGTATTCATAATAGTTGTTCTTGTAGTCGGAACCCAGACGGATGAACAGTGCCAACTGATTATCCTGCAGATTGGTCACGTTCTGCTGCATCACATTGGCATGCACGAACATCTGGATGCGCTTATACTGGCGCAAGTCTACATTGGTGTTTCTATACACGGCCTTCGACTCTCCCGACGACAGATTGGTCACCACAATGTCGAGCGACTGCTCATTGCTCTCCACCAACTGCGGCTGCGTGGGATCCTGGTCGCGGCGGATGCCCGGCGGCAACACATAGTTGACAGGCTCCTTGTCGTTGTTTTCCTCGATGTTCACCGCACTCACCGACATCTTTCCCGTCTCGCTGCCTCCGTTGCTAAGCGACTGCTCATAAACGCGCCACTCGCCTCTCACCAGGTCGAGACTGCCGAAACGCAGCACAACGGGTTTCTTGAAGTTGGTGAGGAACATGCGCATGAAGCGGATGGAAGTGAAATCGTTGATTGAGCCAATGCGATCCTCAAAGTCTTTCACGGGTATGCGGAACTGATACCAGTTTACGGTTTCGGTGTTGCCGTTCCTCAGTTTGCGCGAGTCTTCACGCTTGTCAACAATAAAGTTATGGCCCACCACCATGTCTTCCGGACGGATGCTCACGTGATATTGGTAGTATTTCTCATACTCGTTCAACGTGTAGTCCTGGTTGATGTCCTCCACGTCGGGCGTGGATTTATAGGAAGTGCTGTAGTTCTCAATGCTGTTGTCGTTCTCGGGAGAGTTGCCCTGCGGCATGTTGATGCGCTTGTATCGTTGCAGGATGGGTGCCTGTATCCGGTCGAAATCGGAACCGCGGAAATAGTGGTAGTCGTCGTTGGCAGGGTCGTTTGTGATGCTGTCCATCACCGCCTGCGACACTTTGCCGTTGATGGCGTTGAGGAACTCCTGATAAGCACCATACTCGCGCTCCTCGGCATCGGTCAGTCCGTTGTAGCCCACATCCTGCAAGTCGCGCGAACCGGGCGTGGTGGCAAAGGCATAGGTCACTTTCGACTGTGTAGGCACCTTGCCCCACTGTGTGGTGATGAAACTGTTTGAACCGTCAACAGGCATGCCGCTCTCGTAGAATTTCTTTCCGTCGCGCAGCACGTCTTCGCTCACTTCGCCCAGATTGATATAGAAATCTCCGCCATACTCGTTGGCATCCGGTTCCTGGCTGCTGTAGATAAAGGGGTCGAGCATCCAGAATTCGATGTACTCAATATTGGCGGTCTCGAAATCATTCGTGTCCAGTTTGCGCATCATGCCTCCCCACTTGCTGGCAGGATTGTTCAGTGTTCCATCGTGATTCAGGTCTGTGTTCAGGTTATAGGGACCGCGTTCCGACGGATAATAGGCAAGGTTCAGCACGGGCAGCGTAGAGGTGGAGCCGCTATAACTGGCCTGGTCGCGGTTGGGATAGAGTTCGTTGACGTAGATTTCGCGCACATACCAGTTTGACAACTGGTCCAGATCGCTCTTGATATGGCTCGGCGTGAGCGACGAAGAGCGGCGCGTGAACAGCGGGTCGATGTTATACCAAGCCAGCAGCGCACGGTTGTAGCCGCTGGTCACCGAACTTTTGTCGCGATACTCCGAGAACATGGTTGGCACGCTGCTGATTGTCCACGAGGTGGGTGTTCCCACTTCTATGGCACTCTTCGTGTTCTCGAAGTCGTCAAGATAGGAGGCATTGTCCTGAACGCCATGCGACTGTCCCGCAATGAGATGCGCAAACTCGCCGGTGAAAGAGAGTTGCGAGGGAGCCGTGCAGTGGAGTCCCGGCAGCCGGCTAAGCATGTTGGTCAGCCACTGGCTTTCTTTCTTCCAGTTGAGGTTCACGCCCCACAGCGTGTTGTTCAGCGGTTCGCTGCCCATTGACACCTTGGTGGTGAGTGCCTGTTCAGACAAATGCTGGAAGGTTCCGCTCAACTGGAAATCTTTTGAGAAATCATATTCCCAGTTCATGCCGTACATGGTCTTTCGCTGCTGCCCATAGTCGGTGTTGCTTTCCGAACTGGCACTGATGGGGGTTCCAGCATCGAGAATGCTCTGGTTGAGGATGGTCACCTCGCCGGCCGAATAGTTCACGCTATAGTCGGAGCCTTCGGTGAGCCGCACACCGCCTGCCGTAACCACCACAGAACCCTGCGGCACGTTATAGGTTCCCAATGAAATCACATTGGCCGACGACCCGCGATACTGTCCGGTCAGCATGTATTTGTCTTTCTCTGCTATCTGGCGGGCAATGGTCTTGGTGGAGTCGTAGAGTTCGTTGAAACAATATTTCTCTGCCACATCAGCGGCAATGCCCTTGGAAACAAGATAGCGGTAGAGGTGTTCGCCGAAAGGCTCTGCCTTGGGAAGGAATACGCGGCCGTTGCTCACCGTGTAGCCCTGCACGTAGTCGAAGTATCCGTTGCTGTGGGCCTTCATGTTATTGTCCAGTCGGTCGGCACCCAGCACCTTGATGAGCGTCTGGTCTTTCACCTGCGGCTCTGGTATATAAGAAAGGTATACGCCCGCCGTGTCGCTCTGGAACTTCACATCAAGCCTGAACTTGTCTTTCTCCACAGAACTTGCCAGATAGTACACGTTCTTCATCATCAGGTCCCAGTTGCCCTGTGAGGGGTTGTTGCTGGTGTTCTTCAGCGACTTCACGAAGAGAGCCTTCGTAACGTCGGTGATGTCGGAAGCAAACTCTCCCACCTGATAGGTTGTTCCGCCATAGGTATATTCAAACGCCACGGCCAGCACTTGGTCGGTTTGCAGCGGCGTGTTCAGCGACACATAGCCCAGCGCATTGTTCAGCGTGTATTCCGTGCTGTTCAGCAGTCGCGCGCTTTCCAGTTTCTCATAGTCGGTGCCGCCCACGAAATCGGGAATGGCATCCAGCACGGTGCTCGACTGGTCGATGTCTCTGGCAGCGGCATAGGTGTTCACCATCTCGAAGTATTCGCCGTTGGCCTGGTTGCTGGGCACGGCCAGTCCCGTGATGCCCCACATCGGATTCGACACCGTCTGGTTTTCTCCCAGGTCGGTCAGCGCAATGATGTTGCGCGTGTTGGTGGCCGTTCCCGACTTGTTGGTCACCCATATCTCCACGCGGTTGATGGTGATGCCGGTGGTGATGTTGGGCAGTGTGCTCATGGCGGCATCATAGTGGCTGCGGAAATACTGCGAGAGGAAGAAATGGCGGTTCTCCTCATAGTCGGCGGCATCCATCTCAAACGGGGTGGTCTGCGCGCCGCCCTTGCTTGTCACGCTCGTGCTCGACGACTTCTTTTGCGATATCACCGTCTGCAGTTTCAGTTTGCCGAACTGCAAGTCGGTGCGGATACCAAACAACTGCGAGGCACCTCTCACCAACGACGAATTGCTGGGAAACGAAACATTTCCCGCCTCCACCAACTTGATGATTTCGTCTTCCTTGCCGTCGTATTTCAGTTTCAAGTTCTGCGAGTCGAAGTCAAAGGTGGCATCGGTGTTATAGTTCAGATTCATGTTCACCTTGTCGCCCACCTTGCCGTTCACGCTCAAGTTGATTTTCTCGTCGAAGTTCATGTTGGTGGTCTTGCGGTTGCGGATGGGCAGCGACGGGTTGTCGATGTTCTTCATGGTGGCCCCGAACTTCAGTTCGGCGGTTCCCTGCGTCTTCACGCGCACACCGCCCGGGCCGAAAATCTTCTCTGCCGGTCCCAGGTCGAAATGCATGTCGGTGAACGAAAATTTCTCCTTGCCTTTCTCCTTATAGATTTCATCGTTTTTCTTGCGGTAGAAATCGCGGCGCAGTTTCTGCTCCGCCCATTGTCCGAACTCGTCGGCAGTCATCATGAAGGGGGTTCCCACATAGCCCGTTCCCATTTTCGAACCGATAATATAGGTGTCGAGCGTGTCGTTGTATTCCACCTCCTGACTGATGTTTGAGGGCAGGCGCAAGTCGGCCATGCCTGATTTCAGGTCGCCCATCACCACAGGCTGCGTGCGCTGTATCTTCCACCGCGGATGGAGCAGCGAATCGGGTATGCTGTCTTCGTTGGCCAGAATGGGCTGTGCCACCACCTTGGACGAGTCACGGC
Source organism: Prevotella sp. UBA4268 (assembly GCA_002395135.1). GTDB lineage: Bacteria > Bacteroidota > Bacteroidia > Bacteroidales > Bacteroidaceae > Prevotella. Next base: position 24,177 of record DGWC01000001.1, read on the forward strand.
GGCTGTTTCCCTGCGCTTTCTGCCGGCGGTTGTCTTGCTGACGCTGTGCACCGCGCGGTCGCCGGGGTGTCTGCCCGCGGGGAGCCTGCTGCGCTTGTGGTGCACTACTGTCCTCGTTGGTCTGAAGCAGAGGCGCAGATCCCCAGGCGAGCATGCTCATGCCCACCAGCAACACCACGATTGTCTGCTTCAGCCTTTTCATACCAAACGTATCACTTTATCTGTTTCAGCGCCAGTTTCACCACCTGCTCAACAGGCAGGTCGGGCTGCTCTTTCAGAATGGCTACCACCACCTTGGCCGACGGTGCGGGCGAGAATCCCAACATGGTGAGCGCGCCCACCGCCTCGTCTTTCACGCTGTTGTTCACCAGCACGGCCTCGTTGCCGGCATTCGAAGGCAGTTCCTGGGCAATACCGCTGCTGATAATCTTGTCTTTCAGGTCAACGATGATGCGCTGTGCCGTGCGCAGGCCGATGCCTTTCACGCTCTTCAGCACGCGCTCGTTGCCCGTGGAAATCACCTGGCAGATCTCTGCCACCGTCATCTCCGAGAGTATCATCCGCGCGGTGTTCGCCCCAACTCCGCTCACCGTGATGAGCAGCAGGAACATGTCGCGCTCTTGTTTCGTGGCAAAGCCAAACAGCGCATAGGCGTCTTCGCGGATGGCTTCATACACCCACAGGCGCGCTTCCTTCCCGCCCTGAATGGCGGTATAGGTGTTCAGTGAAATATTCATGCCGTAGCCCACTCCATGGGCTTCCACCACAGCATAGGCAGGGGTGACATCGGCGAGTTCACCCTTTACATATTCAATCATAAACGCTTCGTTTTGTATATATACATCATTTAAAACGCAAACGGCCGCTTTTTATTGTCTAAACCGATGCTTTTCGCGCACAAAAAGGGTCGGATGGAAATGTGAATCATATTGATTTGCACGATAAATCATATTGATTTGCACGATAAATCATATTGATTTGCACGATAAATCAAATTGATTTGTAAGGTGAATCATATTGATTTGCTGAAGTAAATTATATTAATTTGCAGCGTAAATCAAATTAAATTGAAAAGCAAATTAATGTAATTTGCGCCATGAATTACATTAATTTGCTTTTCGAAGTCAACGCTTTGGAGCATGCAAAGTGGCACTCTTCAGCAAGGAAAGTGCCACTTTCTGTGAAGGAGAATATACATCAATCCCGACTTTCACGCTATGAAAGCCGTCACAAGGCACTGAACAGGTGTTCAAAAAAAAAGATTTGCTTTTTGTGCGTTATTACAGCGAAAATGTGTATTTTTGCAAGCGGAAACAATGCAAACCGTTAAAAAAGAAAGTAAAATGAAGAAAATCAGAGCAGCCGTAGTGGGATACGGCAACATTGGAAAATTCACCATCGAGGCCCTGGAGGCTTCTCAGGATTTTGAGATTGCCGGCGTGGTGCGCCGCAACGGAGCAGAGAACAAACCGGCAGAACTGGCCGCCTATGACGTGGTGAAAGACATCAAGGAACTGAAGGACATTGACGTGGCCATCCTTGCCACGCCCACCCGCTCGTGCGAGGAATACGCCAAACAGATATTGCCGCTGGGCATCAACACCGTTGACAGTTTCGACATCCATACCAACATACGCGGCTACCGCGAGCGACTGATGGAACTGAACAAGCAGACCGGCACCGTGAGCGTGATTGCCGCAGGATGGGATCCGGGCAGCGACAGCATCGTGCGCACACTGATGCAGAGTCTGGCACCGAAAGGACTGAGTTATACAAACTTCGGACCGGGCATGTCGATGGGTCACTCGGTGTGCGTGCGCTCGAAAGAGGGCGTGAAGAATGCACTCTCAATGACCATCCCTCTGGGCGAAGGCATTCATCGCCGCATGGTTTACGTGGAACTGGAAGACGGCGCGAAACTGGAAGACGTGACCGCCTCCATCAAGGCCGACCCCTACTTCGCCAACGACGAGACACATGTGTTTGCCGTTGACTCGGTGGATGAGGTGAAAGACATGGGCCATGGGGTGAACCTGGTTCGCAAAGGCGTGAGCGGCAAGACGCAGAACCAGCGCCTGGAATTCAACATGAGCATCAACAACCCCGCGCTGACGGCTCAGGTGCTGGTCAACGTGGCGCGCGCCTCACTGCGCCAGCAGCCCGGCTGCTACACCATGATTGAGATTCCCGTTATCGACATGCTGCCCGGCGAAAGGGCCGACCTCATCGAGCATCTGGTGTAATTGATTTACAAATCAAAAAGACACTGACACCACAAGCCTATTCAAAGGGGCATGTAGTGTCAGTGTCTTTTTATGTTTTTCGTTAACTTGCTTTTTCTATCTCGGCCCGATAAACTTGTCACCATTGAGATGTATCATGTGATCTGGCACTTCTGCAACCCACACCTCCGTATCCCACGCAAGTTTATCAGAAAATTTCTTGAAAGTTTTCATGTCAAGAAAAGCCGTAATATAGATTTTACCTGCCGCTACCCCCTTAGTCAAACTCTCCAACTCCACAATCCGCTTACCATCCATCGGACCTACGGAGGTGACAGACTCTATAAAATAAAGCCAGTTTTTGTCTTCACAATAGAGCACTACATCAGGCATCTTGTCATGAAGAGTGATGTCGAAACCAAGATCCCTGAGTTTTTCTTCGTTCTTGACTAGGTCTTTATCGGTTGTGTCTCCAACATAAAGGCATTCTGATCCAGCGGCAAAACGCGGTGTAAAAACTTCTATAATGGCTTTCTGCAATTGATTATGCGCGCCAGGGCTGAACGTGTAATTACGACCGTTTACCTTTACCGGCATTTTCTGCTTCCGTTTCTTTGAAGAATAAAGGTCTATTAAGGCCACATGCTGTTCCTGAAATGTCCTGAGAGCCTCATTATCAGTATCTATATTACGCAAAACGGCCAGAAACTCATGAGTGATACGCCAACGATAGTTGGGGCTGTTGGTTGCCATACCATTATCTTCCACCATGGCTGCATTGCGGAAATTGTGAAGTGCCTGTTTGCGAAAGGTCTCACGAGAGTTTTCTGCATAACCAGTATAATAATTTACATTGGCAAACGTGATGATATCATGGACTCTGAGCCACTCATTGGTAGCACGTTTCCAGGGCGTATTCTTCTTCATATTTGCCAACGCCAAAATTGAGTGCACGCATACATTAGACTGCAGTTTCTGTGGAAATCCCACGTCGCTCAAAATCTTTTTTAAAGCATCTACCTTATCCATTTGTTTACAATTTGGTTGCAGTTTTCTTCTGATAATTCCAACAGGCTCATTTCCCTCCCCATCCATTCTATTATTTTTTTTCCTGGTATGGGAATCGTATTCATTTCTGTCGCATTAACCTGTGTTGAACCGTTTAATATTCTATAATAGTCATCATAAAGGGTTGAGCCGAATAATGCATATAAGCCGTATGCTATGAATTCCGACTCACATTCTATAAAATTTATCTTATTGTGCGTACTGACATAAGGGTATTCGCAAAAATCTCTTGCCAAATACACACCACATTGTAAACGCCTTGATTCCTCTTTCGACGTGAATCGCTTGACAAAAAGATAATTTACGTTCTTTTGTCGATATGACTGCCTTTCTGTCAAGATATACTCACCTGCACGTCCTTGAGGCCAAATAACCTTGCCGTTCCGAATATGCTGAGCGTAAAAAAGCGGACAAGCGCCATCTTCTGGAGAATCTCTTAAAACTTCACGCGTTCTGAAATCAACAATTAAGCCCGTTTTCATTTTCATTCGTAGACTTTCCAACGTTTCATGGAGTTTACCAATTCGCGACATCACTGTTTCCTGTTCTTTATTCGTAACAAGATAAACATAATTATTTTCAGAAACCACCTTATTATAATCAATGCTAATCTTATTCAAACAAGTAAAGTCTGATGACAAAGACGTGGTGATGGATATCTGTGAAGGTTGTACATCCGATTTCTTCACCTGTACAATCATTGTTTCCTGCAACACGGGGTCACTGTCAAAGACTTTATCACGGCTTTCAAAAAGATGAATATGTTCTATTACACATTCCCTGAACAAATACTTGCGGAACTGGCCAAAATAGGCTCCAGATGTCCATGAACGCGGAATAATATAAACCAACTCTCCACCCTGTGCCAAGTTATATATTCCCATTGCCATGAACAAGAAATAAAGATTCGGAGCACCATGACATACCTCTTGCATGGCAATTGCCTCTGGAGCATCTTTGCCAATTTTCAGATAAGGCGGATTGCCTATCACTAAATGATAAGAATTCCTATCATCAAACACAAAAGAAGTCTCTCTGTTGAATTGCTGGGTAGTGATGTAATTGTCGGAACTTAACCTGTACCTTATATTATCATATGCCTTTAAGATTGTCAGATTCTCTGCCAAAACCCTCATGACTTTGGGGTCGTTCTCATAACAAGTAAGAGTTATTTCCCCTTGATAGCCCTCTGTTAGCAGTCGTTCTATCAAGGCAATGGAAAGAACACCTGTTCCTGCTCCAGCATCCAAAATATTGATTTCAGGAAGACTCATATCTATGTTGAACATAGAAGCCATAAAACGAGCGGACGATTCCGCTGTGAAGAATTGTCCGTATTTCTTGCGTTCTCCTTTTCTGACAGAGTTCACAAAAGATTTTGTCGCTGCTATAACTTTGTCTAACATTCAGAATGCAAAGTTAGCAATAAATCTTCAGAACCGCTCTTTTTTAACAAAGTTTTTTCAGAAAGAAAACAAAACCGATGTTACCCAAAATAACAAATGCTCTTGACGAGAGAAAAACCATGGTCTTTAAATGTTCAACATCTAAAAAACAGGAGGAAAAGAAGAAGAAGAGTGAAGAACGGGGGTCTTCACTCTTCATTTTATTTAATACTCCATCACTGCGGGCAGTTCGCCTGCCTCAGCCACCATGCGCTCCACTTCCTTGAGAGCGGGAACACGGCCAACGAGATGCTTCTCAGCATTGATCTCCTCCAGTTTGGGCAGCAGGTTCTCTGGCTTGCGATGCTTCAACTCTTTCACGGTGTCTACTCCAGCAGCCTCTAACAATTCGGCAAACTGCGGACCGATGCCTTTGATACGAATGAGGTCGGCATGGTTGGCCCATGTGAGAATCAGTTTTCCGCTGATGCCTGTCTCTTCTTCCAAAGCCTTGCGGCCTGCCGGCTTGGCACATTTCTCCAGGAGGATGTCTGTATCTGTAACACCAACAGCGAGCAGTTTCTCTGCGTAAACGGGACCGATGCCTTCTACATCAATGATTTTGTACTTCATAATTGTATTTGGTTTTTGTTAAACATATGAATAAAATAAAGTGTTACAAATTTAGTGTATTATTTCCTAAACTGCAACACTTTTGGATGTTTTTTAACAAAGTTTCTTATTCCGTTTCCTATGCCTTTTATTCGTCATACTGGAAGAGCGGATCCTCGGGCATTACCATAATTGGCTTCTGCGCAGCCAACTTCAGCATGTCGGCGGGAACATACTTCTTGTTGACCACCAGGCGGAACATGTACTCACGGAACCAGCGGTCGGTCATAATCAGACAGCCTTTCTGTCCCCATGCAGGTCCCCAAGAGTTCTCCACTTTCCATTTCGTGGCCTTACCCTGTGCATCAAGATCGACGGCGGTGAGCGTCATGGCGTGCGTGGAGCCGCTGTCGTAGGTGGAGATGCGCTGTGCCTTGTCCATCGGGAACTCGGTGTCGAAGAGCATGGCATAGTCGTAGTTGTCAAGGTCTGCATATCCGCGTGCGCGGTCGAGTTGCTTGCTCACGTCGTAACTGCTATAGAGTTTACGTCCGTCTTTCAGCGAAGCAATGGCAAGTTGCTCGATGTCGTCCATGGGCAGGTTGAGATAAACCCAGTTGGTTCCGTCTTGCACGTGGCGGTCGTATTCCACTTCGTAGGTCTTGTAGTAGTCGCGGCGCGGGTCGTTCATCACCATGATGAATGTGCCGTTGAGTTTTTCGCCCACCACTTCCTTATAGAATGATTGCGGCGTATAGGTCTTGGGGGCAGAGAGAGCCTTTCCGTTCTTGTCCTTGAAGGTGTATGTGAACTCCTTAACAGGCTCGCCCAGCGTCAGTGACAGCATGCGATACACCTCGGCCAGCATCTGCGTCTTGGCTTTGTTGATATCCTTGGCGCTCTTTCCCTTCTGCACCATGTCGCGCAACAGCAGTCCCTGTTCGCGCAGTTTGCTCTTCAGCAGGCGAGCCATCACGTTGGTGTTGTCGGCAGAATAGGTTTCTGGCATGACATCCTTTGGCACCAGACCGTAACGCTCAGTGAGATCGGACACACCACAGAATGTTCCGCCGTCGCCAATCGGGTGATGGAAGAAGAACTGCACGCGCATGTCGTCCATAGGTTTCTTACCTGTGTCGATGACTCCTTGCAGGAAAAGATTCGACTTTTCCAACTGATCCCAGAAGAAGAGATAGTCTTGTGAGAATTCAAGTTGCACACTGGTGTCGGCGGGTTTGAAGCCTGCCACTTCATCAGTGCGGTTGGCAAAGTTGGAACGCAGCACGTTCATGCCACTAAACATCCAGCAACGGCCTGAACTCTTCTGGTCGGTAATGCTCTGGCTCTTGGTTTCCACGCTGAAGTGCGTGTCAAAAGCGCCTTGATGGGAAAAGTTCTTGGCCAGGTCGTCAATCTTGTTCAACGCCAGCGCATTGGCAACGACCTTTGACTGCGTGGTTGCCTTTTGAGCGTTCTGGATATCCTGAAGCATCTGCGATGTGATGCCCCCTCCCCTTTGCTGTGCCATGGCTGCCGCGCTCACAAGCAGCAGACCAGCCATCACCAAACTGTTTTTTTTCATAGTTTTCATATAATACTGTTTTCAATAATTGATTTATCTGTTAAAACATTCAAGAATCCATGCTGCGGGAAAGCATTCACGGAGTGACTGCCTGCAGGTCATGGCATCCAGGAGAACACAATGCCTTTATACTGGGAACCACCCACAGAGTGCTTCTCGCCATTTGCAACGGTGACCGAATAGGATTCTGTCTGAACATCCAAGTTCACGATATTGCCTGCAGCATCATATTGGTAGGCATAGTTACCCACAAAGTAGTATTCCGACTCTGCACTTTGAGGCGTGCACTTTTGAGTAATTGACGTGATGTCGAACTCAGGACACTTTCCGAAAAAGCCCATGTCGGCCAAATAGAGACTGTGGTCTAAGAAGAACCCACCTCTCCTGACAAATTCGATGTTAGTATACGGGCAGAACGAGTTGGCACGATTTGTGTTATAGCCAAAGGATACTTCATAGAAATACAAACTCGACGATCCAGGACTTGTGGTTGTCCAAGTAATCTTATCCAGCACCCCTCCATTCCAATGATAAAGTTCATCGGCAACTAATCTGTAGATAGCGCGGCCTCCCGAACTCACCAGTTCAGACTTCGTATACACCCTTTTGCGGGCGAGGCGGTCGCCCTGATAGTCATACACGGTGCTGTCAACGGAATGCAAAGTCTTGACGGGACTGAATTCCTTGGGACAATAAAACTTTTCCACCTGCTTGACTATCTTTCCGTCGCGTAAATAACAAACTGTTTCTGGCTCGTGGCTTTTCATGTTCACCGAGTTCGGCGCGAAGCGTGAAACATCCCACGAGCACTGCTCGACGACAATTGAATCAGCACCGCAATAGCGGAATGCAACGTATTCTTCGTCAGTTCCATTGTTAACAGGACGAGTCACCCTGGACATCCTGCCAAATGAATCATAGTCGACATTCATCATCTGAGACAGATAGTTGACTTCTTTTAACTTGGCGTACGCACGGGGATGAAGGACACTTTCTGCAGATTCATCCCCAGAATCATCTCCACCGCAAGACACGCAAATCATCATGACTACGGCAAGACAAGACTTGACATAACCCGAAATCCGACTTCTATTCACACACGCTTTATTTCGATTCATACACGCTTTATAATATGGATAGCCATGCAAAGATAGAAAAATTCCTCCAACGCGCCAAAGATTCTATCCTTTTTTGATGATTATTCGAAATAAATTCGTAACTTTGCAAGGTTAAAGCCATTTTTCACAGAATTGGAAACACCGAACTTAAATATACTCAACAAGATTAACACACCCGACGATCTGAGGAGACTGAAAGTGGAAGAACTGCCTCAGGTGTGCAGGGAACTGCGCGAAGACATCGTGCAGGAACTGTCTGTCAACCCCGGCCATCTGGCGTCAAGTTTAGGTGTGGTGGAACTGACGGTGGCCCTGCACTATGTGTTTAACACGCCCGAAGACAGGATTGTCTGGGATGTGGGACATCAGGCCTACGGGCATAAGATTCTGACCGGACGCCGCGAGAAGTTCTGCACCAACCGCAAACTGAACGGGCTGATGCCCTTCCCCTCGCCAAAGGAAAGCGAATACGACACCTTTACCTGCGGACATGCCTCAAACTCCATATCTGCGGCACTGGGCATGGCCGTGGCTGCCGACTTGGAAGCAAGAGACGGACAGCAGGACAAAGACCAGAAGCGCCATGTGGTGGCCGTAATCGGCGACGGGGCCATGTCGGGCGGACTGGCATTCGAAGGACTGAACAACGCATCTTCATCGCCCAACGACCTGCTGATTATACTGAACGACAACAACATGTCGATAGACCGCAGCGTGGGCGGAATGAAGGAATACCTGATCAACCTGAACACCAACGAGACCTATAACCGCATCAGGTTCAAGGCTGCGCGCTGGCTGCATGGCAAAGGCATGCTGGAGGAAGACCGCCGCAAAGGACTCATCCGACTGAGCAATGCCGTGAAAAGTGCCATCAGTCATCAGCAGAATATCTTCGAAGGAATGAACATCCGCTATTTCGGTCCTTTCAACGGGCACGACGTAACGGAACTGGTGAGGCTGCTTAGGCAACTGAAGGACATGAAAGGACCGAAACTGCTTCACCTGCATACGAAGAAAGGATGCGGATATGCACCTGCAGAGAAAGACGTTACCGTGTGGCACGCGCCCGGCAAATTCGACGCAGAGACAGGAGAACGCATCACGGAAGACAATGGAAACAAACCGCCCAAGTTCCAGGATGTATTTGGAAACACGCTGCTGGAACTGGCCGAGCAGAACCCAAGAATCGTGGGAGTGACACCCGCCATGCCCACGGGATGCTCCATGAACATTATGATGAAAGCAATGCCAGAGCGCACCTTCGACGTGGGCATCGCTGAAGGACATGCCGTAACATTCTCTGCGGGAATGGCCAAAGACGGACTCCAGCCGTTCTGCAACATATACAGCGCCTTTTCACAACGCGCCTACGACAACATCATCCACGATGCTGCCATCCTGAATCTGCCGGTGGTGCTCTGCTTCGACCGTGCCGGACTGGTGGGAGAAGACGGAGCCACGCATCACGGAGCCTTCGATTTGGCTGCTCTGCGCCCCGTGCCAAACCTCACCATCTCATCACCTTTGAACGAGCATGAACTGAGAAAGTTGATGTACACCGCCCAGTTACCAGGGAAAGGAACCTTCGTTATCCGCTATCCGCGCGGCAGAGGAGTGCTGGTGGACTGGAAATGTCCGCTGGAAGAGATACAAGTGGGCAAGGGAACAAAACTCAAGGACGGCAGCGACATGGCCATCCTGAGCCTGGGACCTATTGGCAACAACGTGACAAAAGCCTTGGAGCAACTTGCCACAGAAAGCCCCAACCTCTCTATCGCCCACTATGACATGCGCTTCCTGAAGCCCCTCGACGAAGAGATTCTGAAAGAGGTGGGGCAGCGTTTCAGCAAAGTTATCACCATCGAAGACGGAACAAGATGCGGAGGACTGGGCTCGGCTGTCCTTGAATGGATGAGCGACCACGGATTCTCGCCCGTCGTTAAACGGCTCGGACTGCCCGACGAATTCATCGAGCACGGACCGGTAAACGAACTCCAACAGATAGCGGGCATCGATGTAGAAACCATTAAAGAAACCATCAAGAGTATCATATGAAAATCATTATCGCTGGCGCATACGCCATTGGAACCCACTTGGCCAAACTGCTCTCAAGGAACAATCAGGACACGGTGCTGATAGACAGCGATGAAGAACGGCTGGCCGCCATCAACAGCGATTATGACCTGATGACGGTGCATGCCTCTGCCTCGAAAGTGAAAACGCTGAAAGATGCCGGTGTGAGCGGTGCCGACCTGTTTATTGCCGTAACCCTTGATGAGAATCTGAACATGAATGCCTGCATGCTTGCCAAGGCACTGGGTGCCAAGCGTACCGTGGCGAAGGTGGACAACTACGAGTATACCGACCCGAAACTGAAAGATTTTTTCGACAATGTGGGCATTTCCTCGCTCATATACCCGGAGAACCTGGCGGCCAGAGATATTGCCAACGGGCTGAAAATGTCGTGGGTGAGACAGCGATGGGACGTGCACGACGGAGCACTGGTAATGCTCGGAATCAAGTTGCGCGAGACCTGTGAGATACTAAACGAGCCGCTCAAAGACCTGTGCAAGCCGGAATCACCATACCACATCGTTGCCGTGAAAAGGGGCGAAGACACCATCATACCGAGGGGCGACGATGTTTTGAAACTCAACGACCTGGCCTATTTCATGACCACACGCAACTATATTCCCTACATCCGCAAGATTGTGGGAAAAGAACACTATGTGGACGTGAAGAACGTGATGATCATGGGGGGCGGCGCAACGGCCGTAAGAGCCACCACGCTGATGCCCGAATACATGAACACGAAGATCATAGAACAGGACGAGGGGCGCTGCGAGAAACTGAACGAACTGATTGACACGGACCGCGTGATGGTGATTCACGGTGACGGCCGCGACATGGCACTGCTCAACGAAGAAGGTATCAAGAACACACAGGCATTCGTAGCACTGACAGGCAATGCGGAGACGAACATTCTGGCTTGTCTCACCGCCAAGCGTCTGGGCGTGCGCAAGACGGTGGCCATGGTGGAAAACCTTGACTATGTGAGCATGGCCGAAAGCCTTGACATAGGAACCATCGTCAACAAGAAAGCACTTGCCGCCAGTTATATCTACCAGATGATGCTGGATGCGGATGTCAACAACATCCGATTCCTCATGACGGCCAATGCCGATGTGGCGGAGTTCACCGCACAGCAGGGCTCAAAAGTGACACGCAAGAAAGTGTTTGAACTGGGTTTGCCCAAAGGCGCTACCATCGGAGGACTGGTGAGACACGGCGAAGGTCATCTCGTGTCGGGTGGCACACAGATAGAGGCTGGCGACATCGTGGTGGTATTCTGCCACAATATCAACATGTCGAAAATAGAGAAATACTTCAATTAATGCTGAACCTCAAACTCATATACAAGATTATCGGCACGCTTCTTTTCATAGAAGTGCCCATGATGCTATGGTGTCTCGGCATGTCTTTCTACTATGGCGAGGACGATTCCCTGGCCTTCATCGTGTCGATCATCCTCACCGTTCTGGGTGGCGTGTTCTTCAAATACATCGGGCGCGACGCAGGAAACTCGCTCGGAAGGCGCGACTCCTACCTGCTGGTGACCGCCACATGGATTATCTTCAGTTTCTTCGGAGCCTTCCCCTTCATGATCAGCGGCTATATCACCAACTTTACCGATGCCTTCTTTGAAACCATTTCGGGTTTCACCACAACGGGATGCAGCATCCTTGATGATGTGGAAGTGCTGCCCCACGGCCTGCTTTTCTGGCGCACCATGACACAATGGATTGGCGGACTGGGTATCGTTTTCTTCACCATTGCCATCCTTCCCTCGTTCGGAAGCGGCAACGTGAAGGTGTTCTCAGCAGAGGCAACGGGACCTATACGCGCACAAATGCATCCCAGACTGAGCACACAGGCAAAGTGGATATGGAGCATTTACCTGCTCCTGACCGTTGGATGCGGTGCGTGCTACTATCTAGCCGGCATGGGACTGTTCGACTGTTTGAACTACTCCATGACTACAACGGCCACGGGAGGATTCGCCACACACAATGCCAGCACGGGCTATTTCCACAACCCCTACATCGACTACACCGCAATTGTGTTCATGTTCCTTTCAGGAACCAGTTTCGTGCTGCTCTATTCCCTGATGTTCAAAGGACGTTTCCGTCAGTTCTTTAAGAATGCCGAGTTCAAGTTCTACATCTTTGTAGTGTTGTTGGCGGCGTCTGTTATCGCGACCATGCTGGTCGTCGACAACCACTATCATGTGATGGATGCCATCCGGGTATCACTCTTCCAGGTGATGTCGATGATTACCACCACGGGCATTTTCAACGACGATGTGGGTCAGTGGCATCATATCACGTGGGTGATTCTCACCATCTGCATGTTCTGCGGAGCCTGTTCCGGCTCAACGAGCGGCGGATTCAAGAGCATCCGCTCCGTGATGCTGGTCAACATCCTGCGCAATGAAATCAAGCGCATCCTACACCCACGCGCCGTATTGCCCGTGAAAGTGAACGACACCACGATCCCCTATTCATCGCAAGTGACACTCCTGGCTTTCCTGGCCGCCTACATGTGTCTGTGCCTGGTCACTTATTTCATCATGATTGTGGCAGGCGTAGACAGCACCAACTCAATCACCATCGCCATCAGTTGCGCCAGCAATGTGGGTCCGACGCTGGGACTTGAGATTGGTCCCGCCATGTCGTGGAGCGTATTGCCGGCCTTCGTGAAGTGGCTTCTGTCGGCCTTGATGCTCATGGGGCGTCTTGAAATATTCAGTGTCATCGTGATTTTCTCGCCTGCTTTCTGGAAAGACAACTGATTTCAGATGCAGGTCATCAAGGAGAAACACCCCAGACCGCAAATACAACGACATATATAATTATTATTTCAGAATGCAACCTTTAAAATTCGAACCATTACTCAAGTCAACCCTTTGGGGAGGAAACAAGATTATTCCATTCAAACATATCAGCAGCAACCAGCAGCAGGTAGGCGAAAGTTGGGAAATTTCAGGTGTGAAAGGCAGCGAGACCATCGTTGCCGAAGGTGCGTTGAAGGGAAAGAGCCTCAACGAAATAGTGAGCGAAATGAAAGGCTCGCTCGTGGGAACCGAGAACTATGAACGTTTCGGCAATGAGTTCCCGCTGCTCATCAAGTTCATCGATGCCCGTCAAGACCTGAGCATACAGGTGCATCCTTCCGACGAAATAGCACGTCGGCAGGGCAAGCACAGGGGTAAAACCGAAATGTGGTACATCATGAAATCCGACGAAGGGGCCAAACTATACAGCGGACTGAAAAGAGAAATCACTCCCGAAGAATACAAAGAACTGGTGGAAAACGATACCATCTGCGATGCCCTGGCACAGTATGAGGTAAGCGAGGGCGACGTGTTCTTCCTGCCTGCCGGGCGCATCCACGCCATAGGCACAGGCTGTTTCCTTGCCGAGATTCAGCAGACCAGCGACGTTACCTACCGCATTTACGACTTCAAGCGGAAAGACAAGGACGGCAACTATCGGGAACTGCACACAAAGGAAGCGGCCGAAAGCATTGACTATCGCGTGGAAAAAGACTACCGCACACACTATGAGGCCCAGAACAACATGGGGGTGAGCGTGGTGGAATGCCCGTATTTCTCCACAGCCGTCTACAACATCGACGAGCCGATGACCATAGACTATTCCGAACTCGACAGTTTTGTGATTCTCATTGGCATAAGCGGCGAGGGAAACGTAACCGACAATGAGGGAAATACCACCTCGCTGAACGCAGGAGAAACCCTGCTGATTCCCGCCACCACGCAGACCATCCAGGTGACAGGAACACTGAGATTTCTGGAAACTTACGTATAGGCAATGCCTCAGGTGCCGCTTGACAGGAACTGACGAACATCAGCCTGAATGCGCCTGAAGGGTTCTGAAAAGGCATAGCCCACATTCTTCTTGAGCATTTGTGCAATGTCCTGCGTGCTATGACTGTAGCACGACAGTTCGTTGCGCATCTGTGTGCTGTGCATGGCCTGCCTGCGGATTTCATATTCGCGCGCATTGATTAGTTTCTTGCACACTTTGCTCATCACCGGCACCACCACCTTGTCGAACAGATGATGCCCCTGTACATATAAATAGGTGGTTTGCGGTGTCACCCCCATCTCCTCAATCAACTCCTTCTTCAGTGCCAGATAACTCTCCTTGGCATCGGGATGTGCTTTCTGCAAGGCCGCAATCTTGGTGTGCACCTTCCTGCGCAGATGCTTGATGCAGTCGTCGGGATTCTCAACCGAGAATCCTCCCAGGGTGACAATCATGTTAAACTCCGTAATAGTGAACTCCGTATAGATGGGCCGCCGATAATGCCAGATGCTCCATACGAAAAGCGGAAAAATGGCTTCGCTGTATTGCTGCATGAAACCTGCGAAGTCGAAAATATCATGGTCGTTGAGCGTTACCGCCACGGCCACCGTGCGAAGCGAAGGGGCATAGCACTGCAGATTCTCAATGCTATAGGCATAGGTATGAAACACGTAGGGACTTTCCAGCATGCGCCTGCTCGTCTCCGTAACGCCCTTCACCAGATAATCATAGTCGGCATCCACACAGCAGATAAGATTCTTGCCGGCACTCTTTTTCAGCAGATTCATCAGCACCGACTTCTTGCCCCGCTCCAGCGTCTTATGCGAAGGGAGCATCACCTCGAAATACAGTTTGTCGTTTTCGAAAGCCCCCAGCACCGTGCGCCAAAAGAAGATATCATCGTAACTCTCCACATAAGCCACGATCTTATGTCTTGTATTCTTCGAGTTCAGCCTGTTGGCCGCCTCGATATAGCCAGACGATATGTTTTCTTTCAGACGGGACCCCATAGTGCGGCGTTTCAACTGTTAGTGGTTATGTCGCTCACTTCCGTCACGTTGTCCATCCACCCGTTCATAATCACGGCGGGCGAATGGGTGGTCAGTATAATCTGCACGTTGGGGTTCAGGTCGAGAATCAAATCGATGAGCCGCTGCTGCCAGTCGATGTGCAGGCTCACCTCCGGCTCGTCCATGAAGAGCACGTAGTTCTTGCCGTCTTCCACCAGCACGGTGAGCAAAATGGCAAGCATCTGCTTCTCGCCGCTCGACAGTTGATAAGGCACGAGTGTCTCGCCGATTTGCGAAAAGCGAATCTCATTCTCCGTGCGCACGATGGTTTTGCCCGTATCCTTGAACAGATCGTCCACCAAATCCTGGAACTTCTTTTTCGGCTCGCTGTAGGCCTGTGCCTGAACGGCAGCGTCGGCACTGCCGCTTTGCAGGGCGGCAATAATCTTGTTGCCCACGTTCACCTGATAGTCAAGATACTTGCGCTGCAGTTTATACAACTGCCAGTCGAGTTCCGTGGCCAGACTGATGTCCATCTTGCTCACCGACTCGGCGTTCAAGATGGGGCGGTCGAATGAGCGAATCACGTCGAAGCGAATATGCGTGGCATCGGCAGGGTTGGTTTTCACATGTACGCCTTTCAGCAAATGGTTCACGATGTCGCCATTCGCGCTCACGCTTTTCACCACCTTGTTCAGTATGGTGCTCTTCCCCACTCCGTTGATACCGCTCAGGATATTAACGCGCCTGTCGAGATTCCACACCACATGGCGGCGCCCACTCCACAGCGAGTCTATCTCTATCTGCTCAATGTAATCTGCGTATTTCTGCATAACTCTTCGCTTTTTCTTCTGGCAAAGATAATGAATTCTTTGGAAAATATGTAACTTTGCAGCCGAAAAGATGAGAAAAACGTAAAAATGGATAACAAAAGACCTCTTATCGCCCATCTCAGCATGTTTGCCGCCTGCGCTTTCTGGGGGCTGATGGCACCGCTCGGCAAGGATGCCATGACCCACGGCATTGACGGCATCGACATGGTTACGTTCCGCGTGGTGGGCGGAGCCGTGCTGTTCGGCATGGCATCGCTCTTTGCCAAGCATGAGCACGTGGCGGCAAAAGACAAGTTGCTCTTCGTGGGAGCCGCACTGCTGGGACTGGTTTTCAACCAGTGCTGCTACACCATCGGACTGAGCATCACCTCGCCCATCAACGCCAGCATCGTGACCACTTCGATGCCTATCTTCGCCATGATCCTGGCTGCCATCATCCTGAAGGAGCCCATCACGGGCAAGAAAGCACTGGGCGTGCTGATGGGTTGCAGCGGAGCGCTCATTCTGATTCTCACCAGCGCCGCGGCCGTGAGTGACAAAGTGGGCGACCTGCGCGGCGACCTGCTGTGCCTGGGCGCGCAGTTTTCGTTTGCGCTCTATCTGTCATTGTTCAATCCGCTCATCCGCCGCTATTCGGTGTTCACCGTAAACAAATGGATGTTTTTCTGGGCTTCGCTCATGCTGCTGCCCTTTACGGCCGCCCATGTGGCAAGCATCCCCGTGGCCGAAGTTCCCACGCGCACGTGGATGGAGGCGGCTTTCATCGTTTTCTTCTGCACTTTCGTGAGTTACATTCTCACCATGATAGGCCAGCGCACCCTGCGCCCCACCGTGGTGAGCATATACAACTACGTGCAACCCGTGGTGTCGGTCAGCGTGAGTGCGCTTACGGGCATCGGCATACTGAAGTGGAGCCACGCCCTGGCCGTGGTGCTCGTCTTCGGCGGTGTGTGGCTGGTCACCAAGTCGAAGTCGCGCCGCGACATCGAGCGGGCAGCGCGCAAGGAATGACTTTCGGCCCCCTCGGCAGCACAAAAGCATTGGTTTTGAAGGCTGAATGCATCGTTTTTCTCCTCCCATTTCTCAGGAATGCAAAAGTAAATCAATTTAATTTGCTGAGTAAATCAATATAATTTGAAAAGTAAATCAATTTAATTTGCTGAGTAAATTATATTGATTTGCAAAACCGGCAGGCCGCTCCCAAAACACAAAAGCAGGGGTTTCAGGCGGGAAAAGTTTGGCTATTCAAAAAGAAATGGCTACTTTTGCAGAAAAGAATCTTAAAGAAACCGCATCACTAAGACAATGGAAAAACAACAAAACCAGGAACTGAGATTGGCATGGGATTTCGTGATGAACACCGGGACGAGCATATTTCTGACAGGAAAGGCTGGAACGGGAAAGACCACATTCCTGAAAACACTGAAGGAAAAGGCACCCAAGCGCATGGTGGTGGTGGCACCCACGGGCGTGGCAGCCATCAATGCCGGCGGTGTTACCATCCATTCGTTTTTCCAACTGCCGCTGTCGCCCTACGTGCCGGAGGCTTCCTTTCAGTCGAAATTCGACTTCAGCAAGGAGAAGCGCAGCATCATCAAGACCATGGACCTGCTCGTCATCGACGAAATCAGCATGGTGCGCAGCGACCTGCTCGATGCCGTCGACAATGTGCTGCGGCGATACCGTAACCACAAGTTGCCCTTCGGCGGCGTGCAACTGCTGATGATCGGCGACCTGCAGCAACTGGCTCCCGTGGTGACCGAACAGGATGCCCAACTCATCGGCAAGTATTACGACACACCTTTCTTCTTCGGAAGCCACGCCCTGCAGCACATCAACTACGTGACCATCGAACTGAAGCAGGTGTACAGGCAAAGCGACGAGCGGTTTCTCAACCTGCTGAACAACATTCGGGAAGGACGCGCCACTCAGCAAGACTATAACATGCTGAACCAGCGGTGCAAGCCCAACTTCACTCCCGCCGATGCCGAGGGATATATCCGGCTGACCACGCACAACAACATGGCACAGCACTACAACGAGAAGCGACTGCACCAACTCACCACAGAGCCGCATACGTTTCAGGCCACGATTGAAGGCACGTTCCCCGAATATGCCTACCCCACCGAAACAGAACTCACCCTGAAACAGGGAGCACAGGTGATGTTCGTGAAAAACGACCCCTCGCCGGAACACCTGTATTATAACGGAAAGATAGGACATGTGAAGCAACTGGACAGAAATGCCGTGGTGGTGCATTGTCCCGACGACGACTACGACATCGAAGTGCAGCCCATGACATGGGAGAACACCAAATACGTGCTCAACGAAAAAACAAAGGAGATTGAAGCCGAGGTGCAAGGCACGTTCAGCCAATATCCCCTGCGACTGGCATGGGCCATCACCATTCACAAAAGCCAGGGACTCACCTTTGAGCGCGCCATCATAGATGCCAGCCTCTCGTTTGCCTCCGGACAGGTATACGTAGCCCTGAGCCGATGCAAATCGCTCGAAGGGCTGGTGCTGGCCAGCAGCATCTCGCAACGGGCCGTTATCAACGACGCACGTATCGACGCATACATAGCACGGCAGGAACAAGAGGCGCAACGCAGCATTCAACTGCTGCCGCAACTCAGAGAACAGTATTTCGCTGAGCAACTGCGCGAACTGTTCGACTTCTCCGACCTGCTCGAGAAAGAGGAATGGATGAGTCGCGTGCTCGACGAACACTTCTTCCAGCAGTTCCCCACACTGTGCCGCCAGCACCGGTTCGCACTGCAGAGCCTGGCCAACGAGGTGGTGAACGTGGCAACAAAATGGGTGGGTGTCATCAACGCCACCGCCGCCAGCCAACTCCATGCCCAGCCTTTCCTTGAAAGAGTGGAGCGCAGCGCGCGCTTTTTCCATCAGGCCGTCACCGACATCCTACAGCCGCTGCTGGAAGAAACCAGCACATCTTCCGACAACAAGGCAGTGAAAAAGAAGTTCGACGAGGCGCTTGCCGATGTCACTTTGTCATACGAAATGAAGCAGCGCGTGTTGCGAATGATTATGACCGAAGGGTTCTCCACCGCAAACTATTTGCGGTTCAAGGCCAAGGCCGTGCTGGAAGCCATCGAGGAGAACGGCTCCAAGAAACAGGTGCGCAAGCGCAAAAACACCGTGTCGATGGACGACATCAAGCACCCGGAACTCTACAAGAGACTCATCCTGTGGCGGGAGAACAAGGCCAGCAGACAAGACACGAGCCCCAACAACATCATCCAGCAACGCGCACTGATCAACATCGTAAACTATCTGCCCGCCGACCGCCCTTCGCTCATCGCCGTGCAATACGTGGGACGCACCAGTGCCGACAGGTATGGAGAAGACATTCTGGAAATCGTCAACACCTATCTTGTTCAGAACAACCTTACCGGCACTTCCGTGAGCGAGATCAAGAAAGAAGCCAAGCAGAAGAAAGGCGTTCCTGAAACCTATCAAATCACATTCGACATGTACCGACAGGGCAAGTCGCCGGCCATGATTGCCAAAGAACGGGGAAACGCCCTCTCCACCATCATGGGCCATTTGTCTTATTTCGTGCAGCGTGGACAACTGCCCCTCTCTGACTTTGTGTCACCCGCGCAGCAGCATGCCATCCTTCAGTCTGTCGGAAAAGTGGGTGTCAACCACGGACTTACCGCCATCAAGAACAATTGCTCGGAAGACGTGACATACGACCAAATCAAGATGGTGCTGGGCGGAAAAAAGAACCAATAGCCACCATTCTTTTATTGAAAACGGCAAAAAGGCATGCAGATATGACAATCTGTCATGCCTTTGTCATGCTTGTTACTCATTTTCCCATTGGCATAAAATTTGTTGTTTACTTATCAGATTGCGAGAACAAAATAGGGTTTCAACGCAAGCAGAGACATTTAATAAATAATGAGTATAAACAATAAAAACAAATACAACTATGGGAAAAGTAATTGGAATTGACTTAGGAACTACAAACAGTTGCGTTGCCGTGTTCGAAGGTAACGAACCAGTAGTAATCGCAAACAGCGAAGGCAAGCGCACCACTCCGTCGGTGGTGGGTTTCGTACAGGGCGGCGAGCGCAAGATTGGTGACCCGGCCAAGCGTCAGGCTATCACCAACCCGAAGAACACCGTCTACTCTATCAAGCGTTTCATGG